>NZ_JBKIUP010000013.1:0-93732 GCF_046602535.1 Klebsiella sp. 1SOBk10mer | reverse complement strand
ATTACGTGTTCACTCTTGAGACTTGGTATTCATTTATTGTCCGAAGACATTAAGAATCCATGTCACTTTGAGTGCCCACACAGATTGTCTGATAAATTGTTAAAGAGCAGTGCCGCTTCGTTTTTCGCTGCGGCGCGGGGTGTGCATATTACGCTTTCCCGCTGCAGAGTCAAGCATTTATTTTTGCTTTTCTCTGCGAGGTTCTCACCGGAACCCCGCTGACCCGGCGGCTTGCTTGCCGTTGTTCCGTGTCAGTGGAGGCGCATTATAGGGAGTAATTCCGAGGTGACAAGGGGAAATGCAAAAAAACTTTTCAACCGTCTCTTTTTTCAACAATGCGGCGAGGAATGTCGCAAAAAACCGCCGTTTTGCTGTTTTAACCAACGAAACGGGGCGCCTGGTGGCATACTGTTAGAGTAGAGAAAAGAAAGGAACGGCATTTATGTCTTTAAGCACACAGCAACTGGCGGCACAAAAGAACATCTCCTGGGTACTGGCCGAGAAGCTCGCCCAAAAAATACTGACTGGCGAATATCAGCCGGAAAGCATTCTTCCCGGCGAAATGGAGTTAGGGGAGCAGTTCGGCGTGAGTCGTACCGCCGTCCGCGAAGCGGTGAAGACACTCACTGCAAAAGGCATGCTGCTGCCCCGCCCTCGCATTGGCACCCGGGTCATGCCGCGCAGCAGCTGGAACTTCCTTGATAAAGAGCTCCTCTCCTGGTGGCTAACAGAAGATAACTTCGAAGAGGTGGTGAGCCACTTTCTCGTCATGCGCAGCAGCCTGGAGCCACAGGCCTGTTTTCTCGCCGCCGCCCACGGCACCGCAGAGCAGAAAGCGCAGCTCAATACCCTAATGGAAGAGATGATTGCCCTGAAACGCCATTTTCAGCGCGATCGCTGGATTGCAGTCGATATGGCCTGGCATGAACATATCTATGAAATGAGCGGTAATCCTTTCCTAAGCTCATTCGCTTCTTTATTTCATTCGGTCTACCACACTTACTTCACATCAATTACGCAAAATGAAGTGGTGAAGCTCGATCTCCACCAGGCGATTGTCGATGCCATTCTCAACAGTGATGCGCCGGGTGCCTTACTTGCCTGCCAGGCGCTGCTAAACGCCCCCCACCACGTAAATCAATAACAAGGATTTGGCATGAGCGGAAAAAAAGGGCGCAGCATGGCCGGCCTGCCGTGGATTGCGGCGATGGCCTTCTTTATGCAGGCGCTGGATGCCACCATTCTTAACACTGCCCTCCCGGCTATCGCCCACAGCCTGAATCGTTCCCCGTTAGCAATGCAGTCGGCCATCATCAGTTATACGCTGACGGTGGCGATGCTGATCCCGGTCAGCGGCTGGCTGGCCGATCGCTTCGGCACGCGTCGGGTCTTTATCATCGCCGTTAGCCTGTTTACTCTCGGCTCCCTCGCCTGCGCGCTCTCCAGTTCATTAACGGAACTGGTCATTTTTCGCGTCATTCAGGGGATCGGCGGGGCGATGATGATGCCGGTGGCGAGGCTGGCCCTCCTGCGCGCCTATCCGCGCAGCGAACTGCTGCCGGTTCTGAACTTTGTCACCATGCCAGGACTGGTGGGACCGATTCTGGGTCCGGTGCTCGGCGGGGTATTTGTTACCTGGGCCAGCTGGCATTGGATTTTCCTGATAAACATACCCATCGGCGTGATCGGCATTCTGTACGCCCGTAAATACATGCCAAATTTCACAACGCCGCGCCGACGCTTCGATATAACCGGTTTTCTGTTATTTGGCTTAAGCCTGGTGTTATTTTCCAGCGGTATTGAACTGTTTGGCGAAAAAATTGTGGCGACATGGCTGGCGCTGGCGGTGATCGCCGTCAGTCTGATATTGCTCCTGGCCTATGTCCGTCACGCGCGCCGCCATCCTGCGCCGCTTATCTCGCTCTCTTTATTTAAGACCCATACGTTCTCGGTTGGCATTGCCGGCAACCTTGCCACGCGGTTGGGTACCGGTTGCGTGCCGTTTCTGATGCCGCTCATGCTACAGGTTGGCTTCGGCTATCCGGCTATTATCGCCGGCTGTATGATCGCCCCCACCGCTATCGGCTCGATTATTGCGAAATCTACCGTTACCCAGGTGCTGCGCTGGTTTGGCTATCGTAAGACCCTGGTGGGGATCACCGTGTTTATTGGCCTTATGATTGCCCAGTTCTCGCTGCAGTCGCCAGAAATGCCGCTGTGGATGCTTCTTCTGCCGCTGTTCGTGCTGGGGATGGCGATGTCCACGCAGTTTACCGCCATGAATACCATTACCCTGGCCGATCTGACGGATGACAATGCCAGCAGCGGCAACAGCCTGCTGGCCGTCACCCAGCAGCTTTCCATCAGTCTCGGGGTGGCCATCAGCGCTGCGGTGCTGCGCTTCTATGAAGGTTTTGACAGCGCCAGCACCGTAGAGCAGTTTCACTACACCTTTATTACCATGGGCGTGATAACCATCGTGTCGGCGCTGATGTTTATGCTGTTAAGAGCGAAGGATGGCCGCAACCTGATTAGCGAGCGGCACAAACGCTAAGCGGAACCGCGGACCACCAGCTCCGGGGTTAACTGTACGCGCTGCTGTTTTTGCTGCGGGTCGGCCATGCGATGGATCAGCACGTCGATGGCCAGTTCCCCCAGCTCATCTTTCGGTTGATGAATGGTGGTCAACGGCGGCGTCATATAGCGAGCCAGTTCAATATCATCGTAACCCACCAGCGCCATATCCTGCGGGATCTGCAGCCCGGCCTGGTATAACGCCTGATAAGCGCCAACCGCCATGGCATCGTTACCGACAAACACCGCCTGCGGCCGCTGCGGCAACGCCAGCAGCCGCTGCATCGCGCTAAACCCGCCGCCAAACTCAAAATCGCTGGTCACCACGTATCCCTCGGCTACGGGCAGACCGCAGCGCGCCATCGCGGCATGGTAACCTTCAAGGCGCAGACGCGCCGGGGTTTTATCCAGCGGGCCGGCAATGCAGGCGATGTGTGAATACCCTTGATCGATCAGGTACTGGGTCGCCATATCACCACCGAGCAGCGAGTTATCCTGAATCAGATCGCTATCGCCATCAAACGGCGCCCAGTCCATCATGACCGTCGGAACCGACGGATAGCGCTGCATAATTTCCGGAGAGGGTTGGTGGGTCTCAGTGCACAGCAGCAGTAATCCATCGACGCGTTTTTGCATTAACGTCTCCAGATTACGATTCATTCGCTGCTCATCACCTTCCGTATTACAGAGTACGAGACTATAACCCCGCTCAAAGCAGCTGCGCTCCACGCCCCGCACCAGCTCCGAATAAAACGGATTGGTACTGGCGGTGATCAGCATGCCGATGGTGCGGGTTTGATTAAGCTTGAGGCTACGCGCCAGCGCAGAGGGGGCGTAGTTAAGGCTTTTGATCGCGGCGTCGACTTTGGCGGTGATCGCCTCGCTGACAAAGCGGTCTTTATTGATGACGTGTGACACCGTCGATGTGGAAACGCCCGCTACGCGGGCCACATCTTTCATCGTAGCCAAGCATTACCCCTGTTGCGCTAAAAATTCATCGATCTCTGTGCGCCACGGCACGGAAGGCTGCGCGCCTTTGCGGGTTACGGCAATCGCCGCCGCGGCATGCGCAAAGCGGATCGCCTCCGGCAGATCGGTTCCTTCCAGCATCGCGGTTACCAGCGCGCCGTTGAAGGTGTCGCCAGCGGCGATAGTATCAATAGCCTGCACACGAAACCCTGGGATCCGGCGGCTTTCGCCTTCGGCACTGAGCCAGACGCCGCGGCTGCCGAGGGTGATCATCACCGTACCAATGCCTTTGGCATGCAGCACGTCGGCGGCTTTTGCCGCATCCTCGTCACTCTCAACGCGAATACCCGTCAGCTTTTCCGCTTCGGTTTCGTTGGGGGTAATGATATCCACCAGCGCCAGCAGTTCATCGGACAGTTCACGCGCTGGCGCGGGATTAAGCACCACGGTGGTCTGATGGTGATGGGCGATTTTCGCCGCCGCCAGCACGCTCTCCAGCGGTGACTCGAGCTGCATCAACAACGCCTGCGCGCTGGCGATCCGCGCTTTTTCCGCCTCTACCTGAGCGACGGATAATGCCGCATTGGCGCCGGCATGAATACCGATGACATTCTCACCTTCGGCGTTAACGAAGATTAACGCCACGCCGGTTGCTTCCCCGGCGACCGCGCGCACAGGCGCCACATCGATTTTATCGCTTGCCAGCTGGCGGCGGATGCGTTCACCGATGTCGTCATCGCCGGTACAGGCGATAAACGCGATATCCGCCCCGCTGCGCCCGGCGGCCACCGCCTGGTTGGCCCCTTTCCCCCCGAACGCCAGCTGGTAGTGGTTGCCGGTGACGGTTTCACCCGGCGTCGGGAAAGCGTCAAGGTTGAGAATGTGATCGGCATTGATGCTGCCAAGGACGACAAGTTTGCCTGCAGTTTTCATCGTTTCTGTTCCCGGGAAAGCGCGCCACCGGGATCCGGTGGCGCATGCCCTGCTTTTCTTTTTTATATTGTCCCTCGGACCGTTGCCAGTCCGAATCGCATATTACTGCTTAACGACCAGCTTCAGCTCAACCGGGTAGTTAGCCTCCACTTTTTCGCCCTTCAGTACCTTATCAGCAGTCTCAACGCCTTTCGCGCCGATCTGCTCCGGCAACTGTGCGACGGTCGCCGCCAGTTTGCCACTGTTTACTGCTTTTTCGCCATCCGGAGTGCCGTCAAATCCAACCACCATCACATCGGACTTGCCTGCGGTCTGCAGCGCGCGCAGGGCGCCGAGCGCCATTTCATCATTCTGCGCGAACACCGCCTGGACGTCAGGATGGGCGGTCAGCAGGTTCTGCATCACGTTCAGCCCTTTGGTACGGTCGAAATCGGCCGGCTGGCTGGCCAGAACATTGAACTTGTGCGCCGCCACAGCCTGTTTGAAGCCTTCGCCACGCTCGCGCGCCGCGGAAGTCCCGGCAATGCCCTGCAGCTCAATGACTTTCGCACTTTCACCCAGCTTTTTCGCGATGTAATCGCCCGCCATTTTTCCGCCCTGCACGTTGTCAGAGGCGATGTGGCTCACGACATCGCCTTTTGTCGCCTGACGGTCAAGGGTGATGACCGGGATTTTTGCCTGGTTCGCCATCTTCACAGCATTGCCGACGGCATCAGAGTCGGTGGGGTTGATCAGCAACAGCTTCGCACCGCGCACCGTTAAATCCTGAACGTTAGCCAACTCTTTCGCCGGGTTGTTCTGGGAATCGAGCACCACCAGGTTGTAGCCCAGTTTGTCAGCTTCTTTTTGCGCGCCGTCTTTCAGAGACACGAAAAACGGGTTGTTGAGAGTAGAGATAACCAGAGCGATGGTGTCTTTGGCCATCGCGTTCGCGCTAACGGTCGCACTTAGCGCAACAGCAGAGACCAGGGTCGCCAGTTTTTTCATATTCATAGTTAAGATGTCCTGTAGAGTTCTCAGTTACTGCTTTTTGTTATCTACCAGTACCGCCAGCAAAATCACCACCGCTTTAACGATCATCTGGTAATAGGAAGAAACGCCTAAAAGGTTCAAACCATTATTCAGGAAACCAAGGATCAGCGCGCCAATCAGCGTGCCGACAATGCGTCCTTTGCCGCCCGCCAGGCTGGTGCCGCCGAGCACGACTGCCGCAATGGCGTCCAGCTCATAGCCTGTCCCGGCCGTTGGCTGTGCGGAGGAGAGGCGCGCCACTTCGATAATCCCGGCCAGCGACGCCAGCATCCCGCACAACGCGTAGACGATAATTTTGACTTTATTGACGCTAATCCCGGACAGACGTGTCGCTGCCTCATTACCGCCAAGGGCGTAGATATAACGACCCAGGCGAGTATGGTGCAGCATGTACCAGGCTGCCAGGAAGACAATCGCCATGATCCATACTGGCGTCGGGATCCCCAGCGGACGCCCGATACCAAACCAGCCGAACAGATCGGCATTATCGCTAAAGCCGGTATTGATCGGGCTGCCGTTGGTGTACACCATGGTCACGCCGCGCAGCAGCAGCATCATCACCAGGGTGGCGATGAAAGCCTGCACGCGGCCTTTCGCCACAATCACCCCGGTGACTGCGCCGATCGCCGCACCTAATGCGAGGGCAGCAGCAACCGCTACCAGCGCATTCACTTCAATGCCAACGATCGACGCCGCCACCGCGCCGGTGAGCGCCAGCAGGGAACCGACGGACAGGTCGATCCCCGAGGTCAGTATGACCAGCGTCATCCCTACCGCCATAATGGCGTTAACGGAGGTCTGCTGCAGAATATTGAACAGGTTATTGACGGTAAAAAAGTTGGGGCTCATGGTCGATACCACCGCGATCAGCACCAGCAGGGCAATCAGCGATTTTTGCTCCATCAGCCACGCTTTCGTGAAATAACGGCGACCAGAAACAGCCTGGGTTGTCATCTTTCTTACTCCTGATTCACACGTTTAAGCTTGCCCACAGCGGCAGCCATCAATACTTCCTGGGTGGCCTGCTCGCGTGTGAATTCACCGCCGAGATGCCCTTCATGCATCACTATGATGCGATCGCTCATGCCCAACACTTCCGGCATCTCGGAGGAGACCAGAATGATGCTCAGGCCATCGGCTTTGAACTGATTGATGAGCTGGTAGATCTCTTTCTTCGCCCCGACGTCGACGCCACGGGTCGGCTCATCGAGGATCAGGACCTTCGGCCGGGTCATCAGCCCGCGGGCGATGGCGACCTTTTGCTGGTTGCCGCCGGAGAGCAGGCCGATCGCCTGCTCCATGGACGGCGTTTTCACGTTAAACAGCCGGATGAAATCACTGACCGCCTGCTGTTCATCTTTATGCTTGAGGCTCCCTCCCGTCCGGCTAAAGTAGCGCAAGGCGGTCAGGGACATATTTTCTTTTACCGACATCCCGAGCACTAAGCCGTCGCGCTTACGGTCTTCGGATATATAGACAATGCCGTTCGCCAGGCCATCCTGTGGCGAACGGGTCACCACTTCGTGACCGTCGAGCGTCACAGAGCCGCTGCTGCGCGGCAGCGCGCCATACAACACTTTCATCAGCTCGGTCCGCCCGGCGCCCATCAGCCCGGCGACGCCGAGGATTTCCCCCTGGCGCAGGGTAAAGGTCACATTTTTCACGCCCGGGCCGCAGAGATTATCGACTTTCAGACGCACCGCGCCCGGTGCCTTAGCCAGATGCGGATACTGATCTTCCAGCTTCCGGCCAACCATCATTTCGATCAGACGGTCTTCATCCAGCGAAGAGACCTCACGTTCGGCGATAAACTGCCCGTCGCGGAACACGGTCACGTCGTCGCAAATCTCGAAGATCTCTTTCATGCGGTGGGAGATGTAGACGATGCCGCGCCCCTGCGATTTTAGTTCGCGGATCACGCGGAACAGCGATTCGGTTTCGGTATCGGTCAGCGCGTCGGTCGGTTCATCCATAATGATGACCTTCGACTCGAAGCTCAGCACTTTGGCGATCTCCACCATTTGCTGATCGCCAATCGACAGATCGCCAACCAGCTTCTGGCTGGTAAAACGGAGATTCAGCTTCGCCAGCAGCTTGTCGGCTTCGGCATACATCCGCTTCCAGTCGATTTTGCCAAAGCGGTTAACGAACTCGCGGCCAAGGAAGATGTTCTCGGCGATCGTCAACTGCGGGATCAGGTTCAGTTCCTGATGGATAATGCCGATCCCGGCTTCCTGGGAAGATTTTGGGCCGTTAAAGGTGGTCTCTTTACCGAGCCATAATAAAGCGCCGGCGTCACGGGTGTAGATCCCGGTCAGCACTTTCATCATGGTGGATTTACCGGCGCCGTTCTCACCCACCAGCGCCATCACCCGGCCAGGATAGACATTCAGCGAGGCGCCGGAGAGGGCCTTGACGCCAGGGAACGCTTTATCGATCCCTTTCAGTTGCAATAAGGCTTCCATGACGGCGACCTCAGAACGTAACGCCGGCACAGAGAATGATATTCGCGAACGGGGAACACTCCCCGCTGCGAATTACCGCCTGACTGTCTGCGGTTTGTTTTTTGAACTGCTCATGACTGGTGTAACGAATTTCAATGGTATTTCCCTGGTGCTGCTGCAGCTGCTCAAGATGGTTGAGCAACGTCGCGTGGAGCTGCGGATTATGCGTCTTAATTTCCTCCGCGATGACAGCCGCTTCAACCTGCATTTCCGTCGTCACCACTTCCAGAACCTGCATAAATGAAGGTACGCCCTGGGTTAACGCCATATCGATGCGCGCGCTGCTGCGGGGAACCGGCAATCCGGCATCGCAGACCACCAGCGTATCGGTGTGACCCAGGCGGGAGATGACCGCGGAAATATCAGCGTTAAGTACGGTGCCTTTTTTCATTTTTTCTCTTTTGCTCCACTAGCGAAACGTTTCGCTACAATAATTATTATCAATGTGTGAGCAGAAAACCATCACCAGAAGAGAGAAATGTGATCGCCATCGAAACGTTTCGCGAGACAGCGACAGGACATGACAAACGGAGTGAGAAACAAAAAGCCCTTCGCAACGGAAGGGCTTTTTTGACATCAGATTTCGACCTGAGTACCGAGCTCGATAACCCGGTTTGGCGGGATTTCAAACTGATCCGGCGCGCGCAGGGCGTTACGCTGCAACAGCAGATAAAGCTTGCCGCGCAGACGCAGATACCACGGCCGTTTGCCGATAATCAACGACTCATGGGACATAAAGAACGAGGTCTCCATCATCCGGCAGCTGAGTCCTTCCAGGCCACAGCGATGGAACACCTCTTCGACATTTGGCGTTTCCCGCCAGCCGTAGCTGGCCACCACCCGCCAGAACGAGGGCGACAGCTGCTCAATCTGCACCCGGCGAACGTTATGCACGTAAGGCGCGTCCTCGGTGCGCAGGGTCAGGAGGATCACTCGCTCATGCAGCACCTTGTTGTGCTTCAGGTTATGCAGCAGGGCAAACGGGATCACGTTCAGGGCGCGGGACATATACACCGCGGTACCCGGGACGCGTACCGGCGGCGATTTCTCCAGTGAAGAGATCATCGCTTCCAGCGAGTTGCCGTGCTCGTGCATCCGACGCAGCAGGCGGAAGCGCTCGCTCTTCCAGGTGGTCATCACCGTAAACATCACCAGACCCAGGGATAACGGCAGCCAGCCGCCGGAGACAATCTTATCGAGGTTCGCCGAGAACAGCGGAACATCAATGCACAGGAAGGCCACCAGCATCAGCCCAACGAACAGCTTATTCCAGTGCCAGTTTTTGCGCGCCACCGTTGCCGAAAGGATGGAGGTCAGCACCATGGTGCCCGTTACCGCGATACCGTACGCCGCCGCCAGGTTAGAGGAGTGCTCGAAGCTGACGATGACGATCACTACCGAGACATACAGCAGCCAGTTAATAAACGGGATATAGATCTGCCCGGACTCCATTTCCGAGGTGTGGATGATGCGCATCGGCGACAGATAGCCCAGACGCACCGCCTGACGGGTTAAGGAGAAGACCCCGGAGATCACCGCCTGCGAGGCGATAACCGTCGCCAGCGTGGCGATAATCAGCATCGGGATCAGCGCCCACTCCGGCGCCAGCAGGAAGAACGGGTTTTTAATCGCTTCCGGATGCTTAAGCAGCAATGCCCCCTGGCCAAAATAGTTCAGCACCAGCGAAGGCAGTACGACGGAGAACCAGGCGACGCGGATCGGCAGTTTGCCGAAGTGCCCCATATCGGCGTACAGCGCTTCCACCCCGGTAATCGACAGCACCACCGCGCCAAGCGCAATAAAGGAAACGGTCTTGTACTGCAGGAAGAAGTGCACCGCCCAGTAGGGGTTCAGCGCCTGCAGAACTTCCGGGTTAGCGTAAATGCTTCGCGCGCCAAGCACCGCCAGCAACAGGAACCAGATCAGCATAATCGGCGCAAACAGCTTGCCGACCATCCCGGTCCCGTGCTTCTGGATCATAAACAGCAGGGTAAGCACGATAATGGAGATCGGCACAATCCAGCTATCGAGCTGCGGGGCGATAATTTCTAACCCCTCTATCGCCGACATGACCGAAATCGCCGGGGTTATCACCACTTCGCCATAGAAGAAACTGCCGCCGATCAGGCCGAGGATCACCAGCACAGAGGTCATCCGCGCCGAGGTATTGCGTCCGGCCAGTGACATCAGCGTTAAGATCCCGCCTTCCCCGGCGTTATCCGCCCGCATCACGAAGGTGATGTATTTAATCGATACGGTAAAGATTAACAGCCAGAAAATCAGCGACAAAAAGCCAAAAACGGCATCGCGCTCAACGCCAAAGCCAAACTGACCTGACAGGCATTCACGCAGGGTATACAGTGGACTGGTACCGATATCACCGTACACCACGCCGATGGCCGCCAGCGTTAACGCCGGCAACGATTGTTTATTATCAGTGCTCATAGACTAGTCTTTTCGTTTATAAAACAAATGTGTGCCTAGTCCCTTGGCCCACAAAAAGCGCACAGTATGCACGATTATTTGTGAAATCGTACCCCTAACAGACACCATATTAACCTGGCTCAAAAAAAATAAATCGATTCTTCAGGCTATTACCGCCCCTGCTCTAACATCTATACTCGTCCCAATAACGATACATGACAAAGCACGCAACTCAATTATGGCTCAAACACATTTACTGGCTGAAAGAATTTCCCGACTCAGCGCGGCACTCGAAAAAGGACTCTTTGAACGCAGCCACGCGATACGCCTGTGCCTGCTGGCGGCGCTCAGCGGCGAGAGCGTATTTTTGCTCGGTCCGCCGGGGATCGCCAAAAGCCTGATTGCCCGCCGCCTCAAGTTCGCCTTCCAGCAGGCGCGCGCTTTTGAATACCTGATGACCCGCTTTTCCACCCCGGAAGAGGTTTTTGGCCCACTGTCCATTCAGGCGCTGAAAGATGAAGGGCGCTACGAGCGTTTAACCGCCGGCTACCTGCCGGAAGCAGAAATCGTGTTCCTCGATGAAATATGGAAAGCGGGTCCGGCTATCCTCAACACCCTGCTGACGGCGATTAACGAACGTCACTTCCGCAATGGCGCTCACGAAGAGAAAATCCCAATGCGCCTGCTGGTGGCCGCCTCGAACGAACTCCCCGAAGCCGACAGCAGCCTGGAAGCGCTGTATGACCGAATGCTGATCCGTCTGTGGCTTGATAAAGTGCAGGATAAAGGAAATTTCCGTTCGATGCTGGTCAGCCAGCAGGATGAAAACAGCAATCCGGTGCCCAGCGCGCTGCAGGTAAGCGACGAGGAGTTTACGCAATGGCAGCAGCAGATCGGCAATATCAAACTACCGGACGCGGTGTTTGAGCTGATATTCCAGCTGCGCCAGCAGCTGGATGCCCTGCCAAACGCGCCGTACGTTTCAGATCGCCGCTGGAAAAAGGCCATTCGCCTGCTGCAGGCCAGCGCCTTCTTCAGCGGCCGCGACAGCATCGCGCCGATAGATCTTATCCTGCTGAAAGATTGTCTGTGGCACAACGTCGAGAGCATGCACCTGATGTCGCAGCAGCTGGAAACGCTGATGACCTGCCACGCCTGGCAGCAGCAGGCAATGCTGACGCGGCTCGGGGCGATTGTGCAGCGACGCATTCAGATCCAACAGCAGCAAAGTGACAAAACGGCGCTAAAGGTCACCCGCCTTGGCGGCATGTTTAGCCGCAAGCCGCACTATGAGCTGCCGGCGGAGATCCAGGGATCCACCCTGACCCTGCTGCTGCAGCAGCCGCTCAAACTTCACGATATGGAAGTGATCCACATTACTTTTGAGCGCGAGGCGTTAGCCAGCTGGCTGGAAAAAGGCGGCGAGATCCGCGGCAAGCTCAACGGGATCGGCTTTGCCCAACTGCTCAATATGGATGTCGACACCAGCCAGCATCTGGTCGTTCGCGACGTCAGCCTGCAGGGCTCACGCCTCGCGCTGCCCGGCAGCGCGTCGCAGGAGAACATGCCGGCGGAAATTCGCCAGCAGCTGGAGGCGCTGGACGATGAGTGGCACCAGCAACATAACCGCTTCAGCGAGCAGCAGAAGTGCCTGTTTATCCCGGTCGAGTGGCTGGGAAGAATCGAAGCCAGCCTGCAGGACGTCGGCGCGCAGATTAAACAGGCGAAGCAGCCATGACGCTGGATATGCTGAATGTCATGCTGGCAGTCAGCGAAGAGGGAATGATCGAGGAGATGCTGCTGGCGCTGCTGGCCTCTCCGCAGCTGGCGGTTTTCTTTGAGAAATTTCCCCGCCTGAAAAACATCATCGCGGCGGATATTCCGCGCTGGCGGGAAGCCGTTCGCGCCCGCTTAAAAGAGGTTAACATCCCGCCGGATCTGGACGCCGAAGTACAAACCTATCAGCAGGCTCAACTGCTCTCTACCTCACAGTTTATCGTCCAGCTACCGCAGATCCTCGGCAAGCTGCACCAGCTCCAGTCCCCTTTTGCCGCCCAGGCGCAGAAGCTGGTGGACGACAATGCTACCTTTACCCCGGCGCTGCATACGCTGTTTTTACAGCGCTGGCGCCTGAGCCTGGTGGTGCAAGCCACCAGCCTTAACCAGCAGTTGCTGGATGAGGAGCGCGATCAGTTGCTTAGTGAGGTCCAGGAACGAATGACACTCAGCGGTCAGCTCGATCCGGTGCTGGCGGAGAATGACACCGCCGCCGGACGCCTGTGGGATATGAGTGCCGGCGAACTGAAACGTGGCGACTATCAGCTGATCGTGCGCTATGGCGATTTTCTTAACCAGCAGCCGGAGCTGCTGCAGCTGGCGGAACAGTTGGGGCGTTCACGGGAAGCGAAATCCGTGCCGAAGAAAGACGCGCCGATGGAGACCTTCCGTAGCCTGGTGCGCGAGCCAGCGACGGTGCCGGAACAGGTCGACGGCCTCCAGCAGAGCGATGACATTCTGCGCCTGCTGCCGCCGGAGCTGGCGACGCTCGGCATCACGGAGCTGGAGTTTGAATTTTATCGCAAGCTGGTGGAGAAACAGCTCCTGACTTACCGGCTGCACGGTGACGCCTGGCGCGAAAAAATCACCGAACGCCCGGTGACGCGGCAGGATTTTGATGAACAGCCTCGCGGGCCCTTTATTGTCTGCGTCGATACGTCAGGATCGATGGGCGGTTTTAACGAGCAGTGCGCCAAAGCCTTTTGTCTGGCCCTGATGCGCGTCGCGCTGGCGGATAACCGCCGCTGCTTTATTATGCTGTTCTCCAGCGAAGTGGTGCACTACGAACTGACCTGCGAGGGCGGCCTGGAGCAGGCGATCCGCTTTCTGAGCCAGCGCTTTCGCGGCGGCACCGATCTGGCCAGCTGTTTTCGCGCCATTATTGAACGTCTGCAAAACCCGCAGTGGGTGGATGCGGATGCCGTGGTGATCTCAGACTTTATTGCCCAGCGGTTGCCGGATGAGGTGATTGCGCAGGTGGGGGAGCTACAGCGAAAGCATCAGCACCGTTTTCACGCGGTGGCGATGTCGGTACACGGCAAACCCGGCATCATGCGCATCTTCGATCATATCTGGCGCTTTGATACCGGGTTGCGTAGCCGCCTGCTGCGACGCTGGCGGCGCTAATCGTTACAGCAGCGCGGGAACGCTTTCGCGAACCTGTGCCGGCCATACGCCGCACTGCACCTGGCCGATATGGTCGAGCTGCAGCAGCAGCATCGTCAGGCGAGACTGGCCAATGCCGCCGCCGATAGTCTGCGGCATCTCGCCGCGCAGCAGCGCCTGGTGCCACTCCAGTTGCAGGCGATCTTCGTCGCCAGTCAGCGCCAGCTGGCGTTTTAGCGCCGCGGCGTCAACGCGGATCCCCATTGATGAGATCTCGAACGCATCTTCCAGCACCGGGTTCCACACCAGGATATCGCCGTTCAGTCCGGCAAAGCCTTCAGAAACCTCAGTGCTCCAGTCATCATAATCCGGGGCACGTACATCATGGCGCTTGCCATCAGAGAGTTTGCCGCCGATGCCGATTAAGAAGACGGCGCCCAGCTCTTTGGCAATCGCTCGCTCGCGGCCTTTGGCATCAAGATCCGGATAGCGACTCAGCAGCGCCTGGCTGTGAACAAAGTGGATCTGTTCCGGCAGGAACGGCGTCAGGCCAAATTCCTGGCTGACCGCCAGCTCGGTGGCTTTGATCCCGGCGTAGATCGCTTCGACGGTCGCCTTCAGCGTGCCGACGTGGCGCTCTTCATCCCCCATCACCCGCTCCCAGTCCCACTGGTCGACATAGACGGAGTGGATCGGCGTAAGACGGTCTTCATCGGGGCGAAGGGCCTTCATGTGCGTGTACAGCCCTTCGCCCGCGCTGAAGTCGTGTTGTCCCAGGGTTTGACGCTTCCATTTCGCCAGCGAATGAACCACTTCGAACTGGGCGTCGGGCAGTGTTTTCACTTTCACCTGAACCGCTTTCTCGCAGCCGGACAAGTTATCCTGCGTCCCATCGCCCACGCGGCTTAAGATTGGCGCCTGGACTTCAATCAGGCCAAGCTTCTCTTCCAGCTGGCGGGAAAAATGGGATTTAACGAAACTGATCTGGCGTTGTTTTGCGATATAAGCGGTTTTCATTTTTATGACTCCTGCGTCCTGTTGCCATTGATTAAGCAACAAAACAGGCCGCCAATACAATAATCAATCAATAAAAAGGCTCATCAACTTTTAATTCAACAAAATATAGAGCTAAAATAGTAAGAACCGTCAAACTTCATAAGAAAAAGATATGGAAAATTATCAGATCGACAATCTGGACCGCGGCATTCTCGATGCGCTCATGGCCAACGCCCGTACCGCCTATGCCGAACTGGCCAAACAATTCAGCGTCAGCCCGGGTACTATTCATGTGCGCGTCGAAAAGATGAAACAGGCGGGCATCATTACTGGCGCGCGCATTGACGTCAGCCCCAAACAGCTGGGCTATGACGTCGGCTGCTTCATCGGCATTATTCTCAAGAGCGCCAAAGACTATCCCTCCGCCCTCGCCCGCCTGGAAAGCCTGGAGGAGGTGACCGAGGCTTACTACACCACCGGTCACTACAGCATCTTTATTAAGGTGATGTGTAAATCCATCGATGCCCTGCAGCAGGTACTTATCAACAAGATCCAAACAATTGATGAAATTCAGTCCACTGAAACCCTGATCGTGCTGCAGAACCCGATCATGCGCACCATTAAGCCCTGATCGTTTTTTTTAATCCCACATTTTTCCACAGGTAGATCCCAGCTCGCTCACAGCGTACAATACGCCACTCTGAACAGTTGAGCGGGCGATCGGCGATCTATGGCAGACATTACACTTATCAGCGGCAGCACCCTGGGCAGTGCGGAATACGTAGCGGAGCATCTGGCAGAAAAGCTGGAAGAAGCAGGCTACAGCACTGAAATCCAGCACGGCCCGCTGGTGGACGATCTGCAGGCGCAAGGGATCTGGTTAGTTATCTCTTCCACCCATGGCGCCGGCGACATTCCCGACAACCTGGTTCCCTTCTATGACGCACTGCTGGCGCAGCAGGCCGATCTTTCCGCCGTGCGCTTTGGCGCCATCGGGATCGGCAGCCGTGAATACGACACTTTTTGCGGCGCGATCGATAAATTAGAAGCGGCGCTGAAGGCCTGCGGGGCAAAACAGATCGGCGAGACCCTGAAGATCAACGTGCTGGAACATGATATTCCGGAGGATCCGGCGGAAATCTGGCTGGGATCCTGGAAAAATTTGCTCTGAGAATTGTAAAGATCGTCCGTTCTTCTGTGGATAACCATGCTTAAAAGCTTGGATCAACCGGTAGTTATCCAAAGAATAACCGGAGTATGGTTTTTGAGCTGTGCATAACCCTTCATTCTGATCCCAGCTTATACGGACCAGGATCACCGATCATTCACAGATAGTGATCCTTCTTAAGCTTTTGATCTTACTTCGTGGATCCGACTTATCCACAAAGAAAGTCGATCCTAATAAGAGATCACAATAGAACAGATCTCTATATAAAGATCTTCTTTTTAATACTCAGGATCCCGGAGTCTTTCTCAAAAGACCAAAGCCGAGTAGAATCCACGGCCCGGGCTTCAATCCATTTTCAAACCGCGTTATGCGAGGCAGACCACCATGTTTTATCAGGATCCTTTTGACGTCATTATCATTGGCGGGGGTCACGCAGGCACTGAGGCCGCAATGGCCGCAGCGCGTATGGGTCAACAGACCCTGCTTTTGACACACAATATCGACACGCTGGGGCAGATGAGCTGCAACCCGGCGATTGGCGGCATTGGGAAAGGACACCTGGTAAAAGAAGTGGACGCGCTCGGCGGTCTGATGGCCAAAGCGATCGATCAGGCAGGCATTCAGTTTAGGATACTAAACGCCAGCAAAGGCCCCGCGGTGCGCGCCACTCGCGCCCAGGCTGACCGCGTGCTGTACCGTCAGGCGGTACGCACTGCGCTGGAGAACCAGCCGAACCTGATGATCTTCCAGCAGGCAGTGGAAGATCTGATTGTCGAAAACGATCGTGTCGTAGGTGCGGTCACCCAGATGGGCCTCAAATTCCGAGCCAAAGCGGTGGTACTGACCGTCGGGACCTTCCTTGACGGCAAAATCCATATTGGTCTGGATAACTACAGCGGCGGACGCGCCGGCGACCCGCCGTCGATCCCGCTGTCTCGTCGCCTGCGTGAACTGCCGCTGCGCGTGAGCCGGCTGAAAACCGGAACCCCGCCGCGCATTGACGCGCGCACCATCGATTTCAGCGTGCTGGCGCAACAGCATGGCGATAACCCAATGCCGGTCTTCTCGTTTATGGGATCTGCCGATCAGCATCCGCGTCAGGTGCCGTGCTATATCACCCACACTAACGAGAAAACCCATGACGTGATCCGCAATAACCTCGATCGCAGCCCCATGTACGCCGGGGTGATCGAAGGGATCGGTCCACGCTACTGCCCGTCGATCGAAGACAAAGTCATGCGTTTTGCCGATCGCAACCAACATCAGATCTTCCTCGAACCGGAAGGCCTGACCTCAAACGAAATTTATCCGAACGGCATCTCCACCAGCCTGCCGTTCGATGTGCAAATGCAAATCGTCCGCTCGATGCAGGGGATGGAGAATGCGCGGATCGTCCGTCCTGGCTACGCTATTGAGTACGATTTCTTCGACCCGCGCGATCTGAAGCCGACGCTCGAGAGCAAATTCATTCAGGGTCTGTTCTTCGCCGGTCAGATCAACGGCACCACCGGTTATGAAGAAGCTGCGGCTCAGGGTCTGCTGGCCGGTCTTAACGCAGCTCGTTTCTCGGCGGAAAAAGAGGGCTGGGCACCGCGTCGCGATCAGGCCTACCTCGGCGTGCTGGTGGATGACCTGTGTACTCTGGGTACCAAAGAACCGTACCGCATGTTTACCTCTCGTGCTGAATATCGTCTGATGCTGCGCGAAGACAACGCCGACCTGCGTCTGACTGAGCAGGGGCGTGAACTGGGTCTGGTGGATGATGAACGCTGGGCGCGTTACAACGAGAAGCTGGAAAGCATTGAGCGTGAACGCCAGCGCCTGAAATCGACCTGGGTGAACCCTCAGGCTGAGAGCGCTAACGAAGTGAACGCTCACCTGACCGCGCCGCTGTCGCGCGAAGCCAGCGGTGAAGATCTGCTGCGTCGTCCGGAAATGACCTACGAGCAGCTGGTTCAGCTCTCGCCGTTCGCGCCGGGGCTGGAAGATCGGCAGGCGGCTGAGCAGGTTGAGATCCAGGTGAAGTATGAAGGCTATATCGCGCGCCAGCAGGATGAGATCGAGAAACAGCAGCGCAACGAGAATACCTTGTTACCGGCGACACTCGACTACCGTCAGGTCACCGGACTGTCTAATGAAGTGATCGCTAAACTAAACGACCATAAACCGTCGTCGATAGGGCAGGCGTCACGTATTTCCGGGATCACCCCGGCGGCGATCTCTATTTTGCTGGTTTGGTTGAAAAAGCAGGGGATGCTGCGTCGCAGCGCCTGATTGCGGCAGCCTGCCGCGCTGATTTCCCAGTTGCATAATCAGCGTTCGCCTTTATCATTCCTGGCCCGGTAAGCGTTAGCGCCTCCGGGCTCATTATTTTTTGAAGGTACTTACCGTGCTCAACAAACTTTCTCGTCTGCTGGATGAAGCGGGTATTTTGCTCACCGATCACCAGAAAAATCAGCTGGTGGCTTACGTCGGGCTGCTCGATAAGTGGAACAAAGCCTATAACCTGACCTCCGTTCGCGATCCAAATGAGATGCTGGTGCGTCATATCCTGGACAGCATCGTCGTCGCGCCTTATCTGCAGGGCTCACGCTTTATCGATGTCGGTACGGGACCGGGGCTGCCTGGGATCCCGTTGGCTATCGTGCGCCCGGAGTCGCATTTCACCCTGCTGGACAGCCTTGGCAAACGCGTGCGCTTCCTGCGTCAGGTGCAGCATGAGCTGAAGCTGGATAACGTTACCCCGGTGCAGAGCCGCGTGGAAGCTTTCCCGGCTGAGCCGCCGTTTGATGGCGTGATAAGCCGCGCCTTCGCATCGCTTAATGATATGGTGAGCTGGTGCCATCATTTGCCGGCCGCGAACGGTCACTTCTATGCGCTCAAAGGGTTAGCGCAAAAAGATGAAATGGAAAACCTGCCGGAAGGGTATGCCATAGCCGAGGTCATTGAGCTACATGTTCCTCAGCTGGAAGGGGAGCGGCACCTGGTGGTGATTACGCCAAAATCGAGTTAATTTTTATCAAAAAATGTGGAAAAAATGTGGCCCGTGAATGTTACAAAAATAAAGGACACCTCCCGTTCTAATCGGGCTGCATTTAACCATGTTTTTACTATGGTTTTTCTTGCGGTTAACTTAGCGTAACTGATTCACTGACAAAATAGTCAACTTTGAAAATATCAGGGTGCTAAAAATCGACAACGATAAACAGCATAGCGATGTTAAATTTTTATTATAAATGTCAATAAAAGGTTTTTATTGTATGTGGGGTTGTTTTAGATAATGTCCTCACTTTTTATCTTGAATATCAAAAGCATGAAAAATAGTGTTTTATGTCCTTGATTCATTAAAGGGCGCTTGAAATGTTTATTATGTGATCTAATGCACGCTTTAATTGCCGTGTTTCCACGTTATTTGCAGTTTTGTATGACCGCTCACAGAACGCTGAAATGCGCGGAAAGTTGTCCGTTGGAAAATAATTAAACATTTATTCACTATTTTGCTACTTATTGTTTGAAATCACGGGGCGTCACCGTATAATTTGTCCGCTTTTTGATGCTTGACTCTTCGTCTTAAAGGACGTTTTATACGACACGCGACATACCTCAAAGGGAGCAGGAGTAAAAACGTGATGTCAGTGTCGCTCTTGAGTCGAAACGTTGCTCGCAAGCTTCTGTTTATTCAGTTACTGGCAGTAATGGCAAGTGGACTGCTGTTCAGCCTCAAAGACCCCTTCTGGGGCATTTCCGCGGTATGCGGCGGTTTGGCAGTGGTTTTGCCAAATCTGATGTTTATGATTTTTGCCTGGCGTCATCAGGCGCATACACCAGCAAAAGGCCGTGTGGCCTGGACCTTCGCCTTCGGTGAAGCCTTCAAGGTGTTGCTGACCTTCGCCCTCCTGGCGGTGGCGCTGGCCGTTTTAAAAGTGGTATTTTTGCCACTGATCGTGACGTGGGTTTTGGTGCTGGTGGTACAAGTTCTGGCGCCAGCTGTAATCAACAACAAAGGGTAAAAGGCATCATGGCTTCAGAAAATATGACGCCGCAGGAATACATAGGTCACCATCTGAACAACCTTCAGATTGACCTGCGTACTTTCTCGCTGGTGGATCCGCACAACCCCCCGGCCACCTTCTGGACGCTCAACATTGACTCCATGTTCTTCTCGGTGGTTCTCGGTCTGCTGTTCCTGGCCATGTTCCGTAGCGTTGCTAAGAAAGCGACCAGCGGCGTACCAGGGAAATTCCAGACCTTCATCGAAATGATCATCGGCTTCGTCCATGGTAGCGTCAAAGACATGTACCATGGCAAGAGCAAGGTTATCGCGCCGCTGGCGCTGACCGTGTTCGTCTGGGTCTTCCTGATGAACCTGATGGACCTGCTGCCAATCGACCTGCTTCCTTATATCGGCGAACACATTTTCGGCCTGCCTGCACTGCGCGTGGTTCCGTCTGCTGACGTGAACATCACCCTGTCGATGGCGCTTGGCGTGTTCATCCTGATTCTTTTCTACAGCATCAAAATGAAAGGCGTGGGTGGGTTCGTTAAAGAACTGACCATGCAGCCGTTCAATCACTGGGCGTTCATTCCTGTCAACTTAATCCTTGAAGGGGTAAGCCTGCTGTCCAAACCGGTCTCTCTCGGTCTGCGACTGTTCGGCAACATGTATGCCGGTGAGCTGATTTTCATTCTGATTGCTGGTCTGTTGCCGTGGTGGTCACAGTGGGTTCTGAATGTGCCTTGGGCCATTTTCCACATCCTGATTATTACGCTGCAAGCCTTCATCTTCATGGTTCTGACGATTGTCTATCTGTCGATGGCGTCTGAAGAGCATTGATTTTTACCAACACTACTACGTTTTAACTGAAACAAACTGGAGACTGTCATGGAAAACCTGAATATGGATCTGCTGTACATGGCTGCCGCTGTGATGATGGGTCTGGCGGCAATCGGTGCTGCGATCGGTATCGGCATCCTCGGAGGTAAATTCCTGGAAGGCGCAGCGCGTCAGCCGGATCTGATCCCTCTGCTGCGTACTCAGTTCTTTATCGTTATGGGTCTGGTGGATGCTATCCCGATGATCGCTGTAGGTCTGGGTCTGTACGTGATGTTCGCCGTCGCGTAGTAAGTTGTTAGAAACCTAAGCCACAGAGTTAATTAAAGAGGTATTGTGCTGTGAACATGAACGCAACAATCCTCGGCCAGGCCATCGCGTTTGTTATCTTCGTATGGTTCTGCATGAAGTACGTATGGCCGCCTTTAATGGCTGCCATCGAAAAACGCCAGAAAGAGATTTCTGACGGTTTAGCTTCTGCAGAACGCGCTAAGAAAGATTTGGACCTTGCACAGGCCAACGCGACCGACCAGCTGAAAAAAGCGAAAGCGGAAGCCCAGGTAATCATTGAGCAGGCGAACAAGCGCCGCTCTCAGATTCTGGACGAAGCTAAAGCTGAAGCAGAACAGGAACGCACCAAAATCGTTGCACAAGCGCAGGCTGAAATTGATGCTGAGCGTAAACGTGCACGCGAGGAGCTGCGTAAGCAGGTCGCTATCCTGGCTGTTGCTGGCGCCGAGAAGATCATCGAACGTTCCGTGGATGAAGCTGCTAACAGCGACATCGTGGATAAACTTGTCGCTGAACTGTAAGGAGGGAGGGGCTGATGTCTGAATTTGTAACGGTAGCTCGCCCCTACGCCAAAGCAGCTTTTGACTTTGCCGTCGAACACAACAGTGTTGAACGCTGGCAGGATATGCTGGCGTTTGCCGCCGAAGTGACCAAAAACGATCAAATGGCAGAGCTTCTCTCCGGTGCTTTGGCGCCGGAAACGCTCTCAGAAGCGTTTATCGCTATCTGCGGCGAGCAACTTGACGAAAACGGCCAGAACCTGATTAAGGTGATGGCGGAAAATAATCGTCTGAAGGTGCTCCCGGACGTTCTTGAGCAATTCATTCACCTGCGCGCGGCCAGTGAGGCCATAGCAGAGGTAGAAGTCATATCTGCCAACCAACTGAGTGATGAACAGCTTGCCAGGATCGTCAGCGCGATGGAAAAACGTCTGTCACGCAAAGTTAAGCTGAATTGCAAAATCGATAAGTCTGTTATGGCAGGTATTATCATCCGTGCGGGTGATATGGTCATTGATGGCAGCGTACGCGGCCGTCTTGATCGCCTTGCAGACGTCTTGCAGTCTTAAGGGGACTGGAGCATGCAACTGAATTCCACCGAAATCAGCGAACTGATCAAGCAGCGCATTGCTCAGTTCAATGTTGTGAGCGAAGCTCATAACGAAGGTACTATTGTTTCTGTAAGTGACGGTGTTATCCGCATCCACGGCCTTGCCGAATGTATGCAGGGTGAGATGATCTCCCTGCCGGGTAACCGTTACGCTATCGCACTGAACCTGGAGCGCGACTCCGTCGGTGCGGTGGTGATGGGTCCGTACGCTGACCTCGCCGAAGGCATGAAGGTGAAATGTACTGGCCGTATCCTGGAAGTTCCGGTTGGTCGTGGCCTGCTGGGCCGCGTGGTTAACACCCTGGGCGCGCCAATTGATGGTAAAGGTCCGCTGGAAAACGACGGTTTCTCCGCCGTTGAAGCGATCGCGCCGGGCGTAATCGAACGTCAGTCCGTTGATCAGCCGGTACAGACCGGTTATAAATCCGTTGACGCCATGATCCCAATCGGTCGTGGTCAGCGTGAACTGATCATCGGCGACCGTCAGACCGGTAAAACTGCGCTGGCTATCGATGCCATCATCAACCAGCGTGATTCCGGCATCAAGTGCGTCTATGTTGCTATCGGCCAGAAAGCGTCCACCATCTCTAACGTGGTGCGTAAACTGGAAGAGCACGGCGCGCTGGCTAACACCATCGTGGTGGTAGCGACTGCATCCGAATCTGCTGCACTGCAATACCTGGCGCCATACGCCGGTTGCGCAATGGGCGAATACTTCCGCGACCGCGGTGAAGATGCGCTGATCGTTTACGATGACCTGTCTAAACAGGCTGTTGCTTATCGTCAGATCTCCCTGCTGCTCCGTCGTCCGCCAGGACGTGAAGCGTTCCCGGGCGACGTATTCTACCTCCACTCTCGTCTGCTGGAGCGTGCTGCGCGTGTTAACGCCGAATACGTTGAAGCCTTCACCAAAGGTGAAGTGAAAGGGAAAACCGGTTCTCTGACCGCGCTGCCGATTATCGAAACCCAGGCGGGTGACGTTTCCGCGTTCGTTCCGACCAACGTAATCTCCATTACCGATGGTCAGATCTTCCTGGAAACCAACCTGTTCAACGCCGGTATTCGTCCTGCGGTTAACCCGGGTATCTCGGTATCCCGTGTGGGTGGTGCAGCGCAGACCAAGATCATGAAGAAACTGTCCGGTGGTATCCGTACCGCGCTGGCGCAGTATCGTGAACTGGCGGCGTTCTCCCAGTTTGCATCCGACCTCGACGATGCAACCCGCAAACAGCTGGACCACGGTCAGAAAGTGACCGAACTGCTGAAACAGAAACAGTATGCGCCGATGTCCGTCGCGCAGCAGTCTCTGGTTCTGTTCGCAGCAGAACGTGGTTATCTGGCTGATGTAGAACTGGCGAAAATCGGTAGCTTCGAAGCCGCACTGCTGGCTTACGTCGACCGTGATCACGCTCCGCTGATGCAAGAGATTAACCAGTCCGGTGGCTATAACGACGAAATCGAAGGCAAGCTGAAAGGCATCCTCGATTCCTTCAAAGCAACCCAGTCCTGGTAACGTCTGGCGGTCTGTCTTAGGGCAGGCCGCAAGGCATTGAGGAGAAGCTCATGGCCGGCGCAAAAGAGATACGTAGTAAGATCGCAAGCGTCCAGAACACGCAAAAGATCACTAAAGCGATGGAGATGGTCGCCGCTTCCAAAATGCGTAAATCGCAGGAGCGCATGGCGGCCAGCCGTCCTTACGCAGATACTATGCGCAAAGTGATTGGTCACCTTGCGAACGGTAATCTGGAATATAAGCACCCTTACCTGGAAGAACGCGACGTTAAGCGCGTGGGCTACCTGGTGGTGTCGACCGACCGTGGTTTGTGCGGCGGCTTGAACATTAACCTGTTCAAGAAACTGCTGGCGGAAATGAAAGCATGGTCCGATAAAGGCGTTCAGTGCGACCTCGCAATGATCGGCTCTAAGGGCGTCTCTTTCTTTAACTCCGTTGGCGGCAACGTTGTTGCACAGGTGACCGGTATGGGGGATAACCCATCCCTGTCCGAACTGATCGGCCCGGTAAAAGTGATGTTGCAGGCCTATGATGAAGGCCGTCTGGACAAGCTGTACGTTGTCAGCAACAAATTTATTAACACCATGTCTCAGGTTCCGACGATCACTCAGCTGCTGCCGTTACCGGCATCAGAAGACGCTGATCTGAAACGTAAATCCTGGGATTACCTGTATGAGCCCGATCCGAAAGCGCTGCTGGATACCCTCCTGCGCCGCTACGTCGAGTCTCAGGTTTATCAGGGCGTGGTTGAAAACCTGGCCAGCGAGCAGGCCGCCCGTATGGTGGCGATGAAAGCCGCGACCGATAATGGCGGCAGCCTGATTAAAGAGCTGCAGTTGGTATACAACAAAGCTCGTCAGGCCAGCATTACTCAGGAACTCACCGAGATCGTCTCGGGGGCCGCCGCGGTTTAACCAGGTTATTTCGTAGAGGATTTAAGATGGCTACTGGAAAGATTGTCCAGGTAATCGGCGCCGTGGTCGACGTCGAGTTCCCTCAGGATGCCGTACCACGCGTGTACGAAGCCCTTGAGGTACAGAATGGTAATGAAGTTCTGGTGCTGGAAGTTCAGCAGCAGCTGGGCGGCGGTATCGTGCGTACCATCGCCATGGGTTCTTCCGATGGTCTGCGCCGCGGTCTGGATGTAAAAGACCTCGAGCACCCGATCGAAGTCCCGGTTGGTAAAGCTACGCTGGGTCGTATCATGAACGTACTGGGTCAACCGGTCGACATGAAAGGCGACATCGGCGAAGAAGAGCGTTGGGCTATCCACCGCGCAGCGCCGTCCTATGAAGAGCTGTCCAGCTCTCAGGAACTGCTGGAAACCGGCATCAAAGTTATCGACCTGATGTGTCCGTTCGCGAAGGGCGGTAAAGTCGGTCTGTTCGGTGGTGCGGGTGTCGGTAAAACCGTAAACATGATGGAGCTGATCCGTAACATCGCGATCGAGCACTCCGGTTACTCCGTGTTTGCGGGCGTAGGTGAGCGTACTCGTGAGGGTAACGACTTCTACCACGAAATGACCGACTCCAACGTTATCGATAAAGTATCCCTGGTGTACGGCCAGATGAACGAGCCGCCGGGAAACCGTCTGCGCGTTGCGCTGACCGGCCTGACCATGGCTGAGAAATTCCGTGACGAAGGTCGTGACGTACTGCTGTTCGTCGATAACATCTATCGTTACACCCTGGCCGGTACGGAAGTATCCGCACTGCTGGGTCGTATGCCTTCAGCGGTAGGTTATCAGCCGACCCTGGCGGAAGAGATGGGCGTTCTGCAGGAACGTATCACCTCCACCAAAACCGGTTCTATCACCTCCGTACAGGCGGTATACGTACCGGCGGATGACTTAACTGACCCATCCCCAGCCACTACCTTTGCTCACTTAGATGCAACCGTAGTACTGAGCCGTCAGATCGCTTCCCTGGGTATCTACCCGGCCGTTGACCCGCTGGACTCCACCAGCCGTCAGCTGGATCCGCTGGTTGTTGGTCAGGAACACTACGACACCGCGCGTGGCGTGCAGTCCATCCTGCAGCGTTATCAGGAACTGAAAGACATCATCGCCATCCTCGGTATGGACGAACTGTCTGAAGAAGACAAACTGGTGGTAGCTCGCGCACGTAAGATCCAGCGCTTCCTGTCCCAGCCGTTCTTCGTGGCTGAAGTCTTTACCGGTTCTCCGGGCAAATACGTGGCGCTGAAAGACACCATCCGTGGCTTTAAAGGCATCATGGAAGGCGAATACGATCACCTGCCAGAGCAGGCGTTCTACATGGTCGGTTCCATCGACGAAGCCGTGGAAAAAGCCAAAAAACTTTAACGCCTTAATCGGAGGGTGATATGGCAATGACTTACCACCTGGACGTCGTCAGCGCAGAGCAACAAATGTTCTCTGGTCTGGTCGAAAAAATCCAGGTAACGGGTAGCGAAGGTGAACTGGGTATTTACCCGGGACACGCACCGCTGCTCACCGCCATTAAGCCTGGTATGATTCGCATCGTTAAACAGCACGGTCATGAAGAGTTTATCTATCTGTCCGGCGGCATTCTTGAAGTGCAGCCTGGCAGCGTGACCGTCCTGGCGGATACCGCAATTCGTGGTCAGGACCTCGACGAAGCGCGAGCGCTGGAAGCGAAACGCAAAGCGGAAGAGCACATTAAGAGCTCTCACGGCGATGTGGATTACGCTCAGGCGTCTGCGGAACTGGCCAAAGCGATCGCTAAACTGCGCGTTATCGAGTTGACCAAAAAAGCGATGTAACACCGGCTTGAACGTAAAAAGCCAGTCTGGTTTCCAGGCTGGCTTTTTTTATGCCCAGCTGCTGACGAGCGGATGAAGTGAAAACAGAATTCACCCTTAATTGTTATTGATTAGTTAAATGATGAAGCGTAGACTCTATTTTATGTGATGCATATCACATAAAATAGCGTTATCAAACTGCACCTGCGTCAGGAAATCATCATGAAACTGTTCCATAAAATCATCGCTAAATTTAGCGTCCTGAGCTTCTAAGCTCCGCGCTATCCCCCCGCTGACACGACGTATCGCCCATGAAAACGACAACACTGGCGATGTGAAACCGGGCAAAGAAGGTCACCTGACGGTGGCCTTTCGTTTTTTATCGCTACATCAATCACTTTGCCGCCCTCCCCCGCCAGCGACTGGCGACGATTATCCTGGTTCTTCCCGCTGTGGGTACTGAAAATCGCTTTCCGCAGCGGCTTTATTCAGGTGGCGAAAAAACAGCAAAAGCAGTGAGATAGTCAATGATTATCCTCCCTGCCCTCCTTTTTCAGCGTTAAACTGATTTGCAGTGGTTAAAAATAGCGTCATAAAATGGTGTATAGCAGTGAGCCTGGACGTTTTCTCCACGTCTCGTTTTATGATGAAAAATATGTAGAAATTTCAACGTGAAAGGCTTTTACTTTTCGTTCTAACTACCGTCAGGATGAGTATGTCAAATAGTGCGATGAGCGTGGTTATCCTTGCCGCAGGCAAAGGGACCCGCATGTATTCCGATCTTCCTAAGGTGCTGCATACCCTGGCCGGGAAGCCAATGGTGCAGCATGTCATTGATGCCGCTAACGATTTAGGCGCATGTGCGGTACACCTGGTGTATGGCCACGGTGGCGATCTGCTGCGTCAGACGCTGCATGAAGACAACCTGAACTGGGTGCTGCAGGCCGAGCAGCTTGGAACCGGGCACGCCATGCAGCAGGCGGCGCCGTTCTTCAATGATGATGAAGACATCCTGATGCTCTACGGCGATGTGCCGCTGATCTCCGTCGAGACGCTACAGCGCCTGCGCGCCGCGAAGCCGCAGGGCGGGATTGGTCTGCTGACCGTGAAGCTGGATGATCCAACCGGCTACGGCCGCATTACCCGTGAAAATGGCCAGGTGACGGGCATCGTTGAGCACAAAGATGCCAGCGAGGCGCAGCGCCAGATTCAGGAAATTAACACTGGGATCCTGATCGCCGGCGGAGCGGACCTCAAGCGCTGGCTGGCGAATCTCACCAATAACAACGCCCAGGGCGAATACTACATCACCGATATCATCGCCATGGCGCATCAGGAAGGTCGCGAGATCGTTGCCGTGCATCCCCAGCGCCTGAGCGAAGTCGAAGGCGTCAACAACCGCCTGCAGCTTGCGCGCCTGGAGCGCGTCTACCAGGCTGAGCAAGCGGAAAAGCTGCTGCTGGCGGGAGTGATGCTGCGCGATCCGGCGCGTTTCGATCTGCGCGGTACGCTGCAGCACGGGCGCGATGTAGAGATCGATACTAACGTTATTCTGGAAGGCAACGTGGTGTTGGGCGATCGTGTGAAAATCGGCGCCGGCTGCGTGATCAAAAACAGCACCATCGGCGATGATTGCGAAATCAGCCCCTACAGCGTGGTGGAAGTTGCCCAGCTGCAGGCGGCCTGCACCATCGGCCCATTTGCCCGTCTGCGCCCGGGCGCCGAACTGCTGGAAGGCGCCCACGTTGGCAACTTCGTGGAAATGAAAAAAGCGCGTCTCGGCAAAGGCTCCAAGGCGGGTCATCTGACCTATCTGGGCGATGCGGAGATCGGTGATAACGTCAATATCGGCGCGGGCACCATCACCTGCAACTATGATGGCGCGAATAAACATAAAACGATTATTGGCGACGATGTCTTTGTCGGCTCGGATACCCAGCTGGTGGCCCCGGTTACGGTAGGCAACGGCGTCACTATCGCCGCCGGCACCACCGTCACACGCAATATCGCCGATAACGAACTGGTGTTGAGCCGCGTGCCGCAGGTCCATAAGCAGGGCTGGCAGCGTCCGGTGAAGAAAAAATGAACAGAATTGTCGCCGGGGGTGTACAACGCCCGGCGAACCAGGATGAGAGGGTCAACATAGATCCCCGTCCGCAGGCAGTACCATAACAATAACCCCACTCTCTACAAGGCTCGGGGCGCCCGGAAAACGGGCAAATACAGGTCAGCGACAACGCATGGCATATCGCCATTATCAGGAAATTTAACTATGTGTGGAATTGTTGGCGCAGTCGCGCAGCGTGATATTGCTGAAATCCTTCTCGAAGGTTTACGTCGTCTGGAATACCGTGGCTATGACTCTGCCGGTCTGGCGGTAGTCGACAGCGAAGGTCATATGACCCGCGTGCGTCGCCTGGGTAAGGTACAGATGCTGGCTCAGGCGGTCGAAGAGCAACCGTTACACGGTGGTACCGGGATCGCCCATACTCGCTGGGCGACGCACGGCGAACCGTCTGAGAGCAATGCGCATCCGCATGTTTCTGAACACATTGTGGTGGTCCATAACGGGATCATCGAAAACCACGAGCCGCTGCGCGCATTGCTGCAGTCTCGCGGCTATGTCTTCGTCACTGAGACCGATACCGAAGTTATCGCCCATCTGGTGCACTGGGAGCTGGAACAAGGTGGAACCTTGCGTGAAGCCGTGCTGCGCGCCATCCCGCAGCTGCGCGGCGCCTACGGCACCGTGATCATGGATACCCGCGACCCGGGTACCCTGCTGGCGGCCCGCTCCGGTAGCCCGCTGGTTATCGGTCTGGGCATGGGGGAAAACTTTATCGCCTCCGACCAGCTGGCGCTGCTGCCGGTTACCCGCCGCTTCATCTTCCTTGAAGAAGGCGACATTGCGGAAGTGACTCGTCGCTCGGTAGTGATTTTCGATAAATCCGCTGCGCAAGTGAAGCGCCAGGAGATCGAATCCAATCTGCAATATGATGCCGGCGATAAAGGTATCTATCGCCACTATATGCAGAAAGAGATTTTCGAACAGCCGAATGCGATTAAGAACACCCTGACCGGGCGTATCAGCCACGGCGAAGTCGATCTCAGCGAGCTGGGGCCGAACGCCAATGAAATGCTGGCTCAGGTTGAACATATTCAGATTGTTGCCTGCGGGACCTCCTATAACTCCGGAATGGTTTCCCGCTACTGGTTCGAGGCGTTAGCCGGCGTGCCGTGCGATGTGGAAATCGCCTCCGAATTCCGCTATCGGAAGTCTGCGGTGCGTCGTAACAGCCTGATGATCACCCTTTCCCAGTCTGGTGAAACCGCCGATACCCTGGCGGCGCTGCGTTTGTCGAAAGAGCTGGGCTATCTCGGCTCGCTGGCCATCTGCAACGTGCCGGGCTCGTCGCTGGTACGTGAATCCGATCTGGCGCTGATGACCAAAGCCGGAACGGAAATTGGCGTGGCCTCGACCAAGGCCTTTACCACTCAGCTGACGGTGCTGCTGATGCTGGTGGCGAAACTGGCGCGATTGAAAGGCCAGGATGCGCCCATTGAGCATGATATCGTCCACGGCCTGCAGGCGCTGCCGAACCGTATCGAGCAGATGCTCTCCCAGGACAAGCGTATTGAGCAGCTGGCAGAGCGTTTCTCTGATAAGCATCATGCGCTGTTCCTTGGCCGCGGCGATCAGTACCCGATCGCTATGGAAGGGGCGCTGAAGCTGAAAGAGATCTCCTATATTCATGCGGAAGCCTACGCGGCAGGCGAGCTTAAGCACGGCCCGCTGGCGCTGATTGATGCGGAAATGCCGGTGATCGTAGTGGCGCCGAACAATGAGCTGCTGGAAAAACTGAAATCCAACATCGAAGAGGTTCGCGCCCGCGGCGGTGAGCTGTACGTTTTCGCCGACGGTGACGCCGGCTTCAACGGCAGCGACAACATGCACATCATTGAGATGCCGCATGTCGAAGAGAGCATCGCGCCTATCTTCTACACCGTACCGCTGCAGCTGCTGGCTTATCACGTTGCGCTGATCAAAGGCACTGACGTTGATCAGCCGCGTAACCTGGCGAAATCGGTCACGGTTGAGTAACGTATTATCTCTTTTGCAAAGGGCTGCCGGCGGCGGCCCTTTTTTATTTTTACCTGCTGTTTTTCGCCGATCTTGTGCGCAATATCTGGGGAGGCGATAGATGACAAACGATCGTTTTGCTCTGCGATTTCGCTGTCATAAAAAGAAAATTATTCTGTCATTGTGTGGTCATGCTAGTAGATAACTATTTGAGTTATAAGCGTATTATTTGACGTAAAATCCCCCCTCCCGGCGTGTCATAAAACTGTCATAATTCGTACATTTTACTGTCACCTCTTTGACCTATTTTGCTCACCATAGCCTCGAAACAATGATTTACGAATCCCAGCAGGAGACATTATGAACGTTATGCGTACCACCGTCGCAACAGTTGTCGCCGCGACCTTATCGATGAGCGCTTTCTCTGCTTTCGCAGCAGCAAGCCTGACTGGCGCAGGTGCAACTTTTCCTGCGCCGGTGTATGCCAAATGGGCTGACACCTATCAGAAAGAAACTGGCAATAAAGTGAACTACCAGGGTATTGGTTCCTCTGGTGGCGTTAAACAGATTATTGCCAACACCGTGGATTTCGGTGCTTCTGATGCTCCGCTGGCTGATGACAAACTGACCCAGGAAGGCCTGTTCCAGTTCCCGACCGTGATTGGCGGCGTGGTGCTGGCGGTTAACCTGCCTGGCGTGAAATCCGGCGAGCTGGTGCTGGATGGCAAAACCCTCGGCGATATCTACCTGGGTAAAATTAAAAAATGGGATGACGAAGCGATCGCTAAGCTCAACCCGGGTCTGAAGCTGCCGTCGCAGAATATCGCCGTGGTTCGCCGCGCCGATGGTTCCGGTACCTCCTTCGTCTTCACCAGCTACCTGTCCAAAGTGAATGAAGAGTGGAAATCGAAAATCGGCGCAGGCTCTACCGTTAACTGGCCAACCGGTCTGGGCGGTAAAGGCAACGACGGTATCGCCGCTTTTGTTCAGCGTCTGCCGGGCTCGATTGGTTACGTCGAATACGCTTACGCCAAGCAAAACAACCTGGCGTACACCAAACTGGTCTCTGCCGACGGCAAGCCGGTTAGCCCGACTGAAGACAACTTCGCTAACGCCGCAAAAGGCGTTGACTGGAGCAAGTCTTTCGCTCAGGACCTGACTAACCAGAAAGGTGAAAACGCATGGCCGATCACCTCAACCACCTTCATCCTGGTGCATAAGGCGACGAACAAGCCTGAGCAGACCGCCGAAGTGCTGAAGTTCTTTGACTGGGCGTATAAAAACGGCGGGAAAGAAGCCAATGCGCTGGATTACGCGACGCTGCCGGAAAGCGTGGTAGAGCAGGTTCGTGCGGCATGGAAAACCAACGTCAAAGACAGCAGCGGTAAAGCGCTGTACTAACAGTAGATTTTTGACGAAGATGGCGGGGGCGTTCAGGCGCTGCCCGCCCTACGGTTCAGACTGTAGGCCCGGGAGCCAACGCCACCGGGCATTTATTCGAACAAGTTTTAATACGTAAAGAGTAATCTATGGCTGCAACCAAGCCTGCATTTACCCCTCCGGGGAAAAAGGGTGACATAATTTTCAGTGCGCTGGTAAAACTGGCTGCGCTGATTGTGCTATTGATGCTGGGCGGCATCATCGTTTCCCTGATCATCTCTTCCTGGCCGAGCATTCAAAAGTTTGGCTTTGCCTTTTTGTGGACCAAAGAGTGGGATGCGCCCAACGAAATCTTCGGCGCGCTGGTGCCGATCTACGGAACTCTGGTGACCTCCTTTATCGCGCTGCTGATCGCCGTCCCGGTGAGCTTCGGCATCGCGCTGTTTCTGACTGAACTGTCCCCCGCCTGGCTCAAGCGCCCGCTGGGCATTGCGATTGAGCTGCTGGCGGCAATCCCGAGTATCGTGTACGGCATGTGGGGCCTGTTTATTTTCGCCCCGCTGTTTGCGACTTACTTCCAGGAGCCGGTGGGGAACGTCCTGTCGACCATCCCGTTCGTCGGCGCGCTGTTTGCCGGCCCGGCGTTTGGGATTGGCATTCTCGCCGCTGGCGTCATTCTGGCCATCATGATCATCCCTTATATCGCCGCGGTCATGCGCGATGTTTTCGAACAGACGCCGGTGATGATGAAAGAGTCGGCCTATGGCATCGGCTGCACCACCTGGGAAGTGATCTGGCGCATCGTTTTACCGTTCACCAAAAACGGGGTGATCGGCGGCGTGATGCTCGGTCTGGGCCGCGCGCTGGGTGAAACCATGGCGGTCACCTTTATCATCGGCAACACCTACCAGCTCGACAGCATATCGCTGTATATGCCGGGGAACAGCATTACCTCCGCGCTGGCCAACGAATTTGCCGAAGCGGAAACCGGCCTGCACGTGGCGGCGCTAATGGAGCTGGGCCTGATCCTGTTCGTTATCACCTTTATCGTTCTGGCGGCGTCGAAGTTTATGATTATGCGCCTCGCGAAGAATGAGGGGGCACGCTAATGGCGACCATTGAAATGCAAAGCACCGCCGAGCTGGCGGAGTCCCGCCGCAAGATGCAGGCCAAACGCCGCATGAAGAACCGTATCGCTCTGGCGCTGTCGATGGCCACCATGGCGTTTGGTTTGTTCTGGCTTATCTGGATCCTGATGGCGACCATAACCCGCGGCTTCGACGGCATGAGTCTGGCGCTGTTTACCGAAATGACGCCGCCGCCGAATACCGCGGGCGGTGGTCTGGCCAACGCCCTCGCCGGCAGCGGCCTGCTGATCCTGTGGGCAACCGTCTTTGGTACGCCGCTGGGTATCCTCGCCGGAATTTATTTGGCGGAGTATGGCCGCAAGTCGGTGCTGGCTGAAATTATCCGCTTTATCAACGATATTCTGCTTTCCGCACCGTCTATCGTGGTCGGCCTGTTCGTCTACACCATCGTGGTGGCGCAGATGCAGCACTTCTCGGGCTGGGCGGGCGTTATCGCCCTGGCGCTGCTGCAGGTGCCTATCGTTATTCGTACCACCGAAAACATGCTGAAACTGGTGCCGGATAGCCTGCGTGAAGCGGCCTATGCGCTGGGGACGCCGAAGTGGAAGATGATCTCGGCGATCACCCTGAAAGCCTCCGTCTCAGGGATTATGACCGGGATCCTGCTGGCTATCGCCCGTATCGCTGGGGAAACGGCGCCCTTGCTGTTCACCGCGTTGTCTAACCAGTTCTGGAGCACCGACATGATGCAGCCGATTGCCAACCTGCCGGTGACCATTTTCAAATTTGCCATGAGTCCGTTTGCGGAGTGGCAGCAACTGGCATGGGCCGGGGTATTGATTATCACCCTGTGCGTCTTGCTGCTGAACATCCTGGCGCGCGTTATCTTCGCCAAGAAGAAACACGGTTAATTTTTTGCGGCGCAGCCACGGCTGCGCTGAATGAGGAAGAGATTGAGATGAGTATGGTGAATACAGCTCCGGGTAAGATTTCAGTTCGTAACCTGAACTTCTACTACGGCAAATTCCATGCCCTGAAGAACATCAACCTGGATATCACCAAAAACCAGGTAACGGCGTTTATCGGTCCGTCAGGCTGTGGTAAATCCACCCTGCTGCGCACGTTCAACAAAATGTTTGAACTGTATCCGGAGCAGCGTGCGGAAGGCGAGATCCTACTGGATGGCGACAATATTCTGACTAACACCCAGGATATCGCCCTGCTGCGCGCTAAGGTTGGCATGGTGTTCCAGAAGCCAACGCCGTTCCCGATGTCCATTTACGACAACATCGCTTTCGGCGTGCGCCTGTTTGAAAAACTGTCCCGTGCCGATATGGACGAGCGCGTGCAGTGGGCGCTGACCAAAGCCGCATTATGGAACGAAACCAAAGATAAACTGCACCAGAGCGGGTATTCTCTCTCCGGTGGTCAGCAGCAGCGTCTGTGTATTGCCCGCGGTATCGCGATCCGCCCGGAAGTGCTGCTGCTTGATGAGCCGTGCTCCGCGCTGGACCCGATCTCCACCGGGCGTATCGAAGAGCTGATCACCGAGCTGAAACAGGACTACACCGTCGTTATCGTGACTCACAACATGCAGCAGGCTGCGCGTTGCTCCGACCATACGGCATTTATGTATCTTGGCGAGCTGATTGAGTTCAGCAATACGGATGACCTGTTCACCAAGCCCGCGAAGAAACAAACTGAAGATTATATTACTGGCCGCTACGGTTGATTTGCCCTTGTGCTTTCAGGCTCTCACCAGTTGGGCAATCAGGAGACACCATGGACAACCTAAATCTTAACAAACATATTTCCGGCCAGTTCAACGCTGAACTGGAGTATATCCGCACCCAGGTGATGACCATGGGGGGGCTGGTGGAGCAACAGCTTTCTGATGCGATCACCGCAATGCATAACCAGGACAGCGAACTGGCGAAACGCGTGATTGACGGCGACAAACAGGTCAACATGATGGAAGTGGCGATCGATGAAGCCTGCGTGCGCATCATCGCCAAGCGCCAGCCGACCGCCAGCGACCTGCGCCTGGTGATGGCGATCATCAAGACTATCGCTGAGCTGGAACGCATTGGCGATGTGGCGGATAAAATCTGCCGTACCGCGCTGGAGAAGTTTTCCCAGCAGCATCAGCCGCTGCTGGTGAGCCTTGAATCGCTGGGCCGCCATACGGTGCAGATGCTGCATGACGTGCTGGATGCCTTCGCGCGTATGGATCTCGACGAGGCGGTACGTATCTATCGCGAAGACAAGAAAGTCGACCAGGAATATGAAGGCATCGTACGTCAGCTGATGACCTACATGATGGAAGACTCGCGCACTATCCCCAGCGTCCTGACGGCGCTGTTCTGCGCGCGCTCCATCGAGCGTATCGGCGACCGCTGCCAGAATATCTGCGAATATATTTTCTACTTCGTCAAAGGCCAGGATTTCCGTCATGTGGGCGGCGATGAACTGGATAAATTGCTCGCTGGTAAAGATCCGAAAGAGTAATAATCATTTTGTCTAATTCTGATGAATGGATTTATCAGAATTAGATATGATTCCTCCACCGGCAGCGATATTGCTGAGATTATCGTCACAATTAACAGGCTGCCCGTTTGAGTTCTTCATTTTATCGCGTAACAATCAGCATCCACTGACTGAGCGCGCAAGCTCAGAATGTTTTAAACGGATTGTTACTGCGACAGCAGGCAAAACCTGATATTGCCCCCACGGCGGCGATATCAGGTTTTTTTATGCGTGCGAAGAATGACTTAATAAGGGTTGCTACCGCGATGCGCGGGCAAAACCTGAAGAGGATTATCTGTTAAGGCAGATCGTCTTCTTCGGGTTTTTTTGCTTTTTTCCAGGCGCAAAAATAACAGTCCCCGCGCCCTTAAGCGGTATGGATAAAGCTATTTGAACCCGCGCGATGCTTGTCGCTGTCGTTTTTATTAATGCCAATACTTATATAAGGGAATATTATGATGAGAAAAACCAGGATCGCTTCGGCGATAGCCTTGCTGGCGCCGCTTTGTTATTCAACCTCCCTGATCGCGAGCCAGCTGACGGTAGAGCAACGGCTTGAGTTGCTGGAAAAAGCGCTCAGCGATACGCAAAAAGAGCTCAAAAAATATCAAGACCAGGAGAGAAAAAGAGACCAGATTTGGGCCTCATGGTCTCCGCCTGCAGAGAGCCAGAAGCGCAACGTCGCGGCGGCGGCCGGACCGAAAGCAGCGGTGAAACCGGATGCGGTACTGGTCAAAAATCAACAACCTGCTACAGACAGTGCACCAGCCTACAGCGCGATGACGCTGAAAGATTTTAGCAGGTTCGTCAAAGATGAAATTGGCTTTAGCTATAACGGCTACTTCCGCTCGGGCTGGGGAACCGCCTCGCATGGCTCGCCAAAATCGTGGGCCATCGGCTCGCTTGGCCGTCTGGGCAATGAATATTCCGGCTGGTTCGATCTGCAGCTGAAGCAGCGGGTGTTTCAGGAAGGCGATAAACGCGTCGACGCCATCGTGATGCTCGACGGGAACGTTGGCCAGCAGTATTCCACTGGCTGGTTTGGCGACAATGCCGGCGGCGAAAACTACATCCAATTCTCGGATATGTACGTTAACACCAAAGGATTCCTGCCGTTTGCTCCGGAGGCCGATTTCTGGGTCGGCAAACACGGTGCGCCAAAAATCGAGATCCAGATGCTGGACTGGAAAACGCAGAGAACCGATGCGGCGGCTGGCGTGGGGCTGGAAAACTGGCAGGTTGGCGTCGGGAAATTCGATATCGCGCTGGTGCGGGAAGATGTTGATGACTACGATCGTTCCTTGAGCAATAAGCAGCAAATAAACACCAATACCCTTGATATCCGTTACAAAGAGATCCCGCTGTGGGATAAAGCCAGCCTGATGGTCAGCGGACGCTATGTCGCTGCCAACCAAAGTTCTTCTGAGAAATATAAAGAGGGCAATGAAGGCTATTATCCATGGAAAGATACCTGGATGGCCGGCACCTCGTTAACGCAAAAATTTGCTAACGGCGGCTTTAACGAATTCTCTTTCTTACTGGCGAATAACTCCATTGCCAGCAGCTTCTCGCGCTATGCCGGATCCAGCCCCTATACAACCTTTAACGGCCGCTATTATGGCGACCATACCAATGGCACCGCCGTGCGCTTAACCTCGCAAGGGGAAACCTATTTACGTGATGACATTATTATGGCGAATGCCATCGTTTACTCTTTTGGTAACGACGTTTACAGCTACGAGACCGGGGCCCACTCCGATTTTGAATCCATCCGTACGGTCCTGCGACCGGCTTATATCTGGAATAAATATAACCAGACCGGCGTCGAACTGGGGTACTTCAAGCAGCAAAACAAAGATGTTACCGGCAAAAAATATAACGAGTCCGGCTATAAGACCACGCTGTTCCATACCTTCAAAGTTAATACCAGTATGCTGACCTCGCGCCCGGAAATTCGCTTCTATGCCACCTATATTAAAGCGAAGGATATCGACCTGGATAAGGCCGCGAATAACACCACCAGCATTTTTGAAGACGGTAAAAACGATCAGTTTGCCGTAGGGGCGCAGGCGGAAATCTGGTGGTGAGACGATAACAGAACGGACACAACATAAGAGGAATAACGATGAAACGACATGCAATTTATTTCGCCCTGGCGCTGGCGGGCGCGGCGTTCACCATTCAGGCGGCACCGTTGCCCGCGGTGCCGGACCCCTCCCTGCCGGTGAGCCACTTTATAACCCAAGTTAACGCGGATAAAAGTATCACTTACCGCCTGTTTGCCCCTGATGCCCGGCGGGTTTCGGTAGTCACCGGCGCCACGCCGGACTCTTTTGTCTCGCACGACATGACCAAGGCAGCGGACGGAGTCTGGACATGGAAAAGCGAGCCGATGAAGCCCAATCTCTATGAATACTATTTCGATGTGGATGGCTTCCGCTCGGTAGATACCGGCGGCCGCTATCAGAAGCCGCAGCGCCAGGTGAACACCAGTTTGATTCTGGTGCCGGGCAGTATTCTTGACGATCGGGCGGTCGCGCACGGCGATCTGCGCACCCTTACCTATCACTCAAAGGCGCTGAACGCTGAACGTCGTCTCTATGTCTGGACGCCGCCGGGTTATAGCGGAACCGGCGATCCGCTGCCGGTGCTCTATTTCTATCATGGCTTTGGCGACAGCGGCCTGTCGGCCATCGATCAGGGGCGGATCCCGCAAATCATGGATAACCTGCTGGCGGAGGGCAAGATCAAGCCAATGCTGGTGGTGGTCCCGGATACCGAAACCGATATCCCGGAAGCCATCGCGGAAAACTTCCCGCCGCAGGAGCGACGCAAAACCTTCTATCCGCTGAATGCGCAGGCGGCGGATAAAGAGCTCATGCAGGATATTATTCCGCTGATCGATGCCCGGTTTAACGTGCGTAAAGATGCCGACGGTCGGGCGCTCGCCGGGCTGTCGCAGGGCGGCTATCAGGCGCTGGTCTCCGGAATGAATCATCTGGAGAGCTTTGGCTGGCTCGCCACGTTTAGCGGCGTCACAACCACCACGGTGCCGAATGCTGGTGTGGAAGCGCAGCTGAAACATCCTGAGGCCATCAATAAACAGCTGCGTAACTTTACCGTGGTCGTCGGGGAAAAAGATTCCGTGACCGGCAAAGACATCGCGGGTCTGAAAAGCGAGCTGGAAAAACAGAAGATCAACTTTGACTATCACGCCTATCCCGGCCTGAACCATGAAATGGACGTCTGGCGCCCTGCCTACGCGGAGTTTGTGCAAAAACTGTTTAAATAGCCGGAGGGGGCGTTTAGCCCCCGTTTTCCGCGAGTGAAGAAAGACAAGATGAAAGTGCTTGTGTCCGAAGATAATGAGTTAAGCCGGTCGCCAGCCATCCTGTTCTGGGCGAGATCACAGCGCTACCGGGCTACCCTTGCTGCCAACCGTCGCCCGGCCAGGCGACGCCGGGGGCTAGCGAGTGATATCCCAACCGCGCGCTTTCCACAATGCCGGCAGCGCAGCCAGATCGGTAAAGGTTGTCACTTTGGGATGATCGATTGGCGGGTTGTGCGGATCGGCGCAGAAGTAGAACACCTCCATGCCGGCGGCTATTCCCGATTGTGCACCTGCACTGGAATCATCAACCAGAATGCAGTTCTCAACGTTAACGTTCATCGCCTTTGCGGCATGGAACATCAGCGCCGGATCGGGTTTCCAGCGCTGAATATCGTAGCCGCTGTACAACCGGTCAGCGAAATGGTGCAGCAGGCCGGTGCGGCCGAGAGAGTGTTGCATCTTACTGACCGGGCCATTGGAGACCACGCACATCGGGACGCTTACCGCATCCAGCAGCGCCTGGGCTCCAGCAATCACCTCCAGTTCACTATCGAACAGGCGGGAGACTTCCGCACGGTAAATCGGCTCCAGGGTGGCCTTTTGCAGGTTAACGCCATGCTCGGCGTTGATGGTGTCGATTATTTCGTACAGCTTTACGCCTTTGAAGCGCTTAAAAATCTCTGCCAGCTCCAGCGTAATGCCAAATTCCTGGAACATGTGCACGTAGGCGCGGGAGCAAATTACCTCGCTGTCGACCAGCGTGCCGTCACAGTCAAAAAATACTGCTTCTTGTTGAGTCATAGCCATTCCATATTAACAAGTTTAACGTTTTCGTCATGTTCAATGCCGCGACGCAATCGTTGCCGTATAAGCAAAATAAATGAAAAAAATTACCATACAACCGCGCCTGGCGCTGTAATTTGGTATAGGATAGCGTCGAATTTTCCCTCCTTACGTTCGGAAACCGATAATGAGTCAACAACAAACCAGCCAGTCTTCTGGCCAGGGTCTGCTGGAGCGCGTATTTAAACTGCGCGAGCACGGCACCACGGTGCGCACGGAAGCCATCGCCGGTTTCACCACGTTCCTGACGATGGTGTATATCGTTTTTGTTAACCCACAAATTCTTGGCGTAGCGGGCATGGATACCAGCGCCGTGTTTGTGACCACCTGTCTGATTGCCGCTTTCGGCAGTATCATGATGGGGCTGTTCGCGAACCTGCCGGTTGCTCTGGCGCCGGCGATGGGCCTGAACGCCTTTTTCGCCTTTGTGGTGGTGCAGGCGATGGGCCTGCCATGGCAGGTCGGCATGGGCGCGATTTTCTGGGGCGCCGTCGGCCTGCTGCTGCTGACGATCTTCCGCGTACGCTACTGGATGATCGCCAATATTCCGCTGAGCCTGCGCGTGGGCATCACCAGCGGGATCGGCCTGTTTATCGGTATGATGGGCCTGAAGAACGCCGGGGTTATCGTCGCTAACCCGGAAACGCTGGTCAGCATTGGTCATCTGACTTCCCACAGCGTGCTGCTGGGCGTGCTGGGCTTCTTTATCATCGCGATTCTGGCGTCGCGCAACATTCACGCCGCGGTACTGGTCTCTATCGTGGTGACCACCCTGCTGGGCTGGATGCTGGGGGATGTGCACTACACCGGTATCGTCTCAGCGCCGCCGAGCGTGACTTCGGTGATCGGTCATGTCGATCTGGCGGGCTCCCTGAATCTGGGCCTGGCCGGGGTAATCTTCTCCTTTATGCTGGTCAACCTGTTTGACTCCTCCGGGACGCTGATCGGCGTGACGGATAAAGCGGGTCTGGCGGACGCCAACGGTAAATTCCCGCGCATGAAGCAGGCGCTGTTTGTCGATAGCGTCTCGTCGGTGGCAGGTTCCTTCATCGGCACCTCATCGGTAACAGCGTATATCGAATCCTCCTCCGGCGTCTCCGTAGGCGGGCGCACCGGCCTGACCGCCGTTGTCGTCGGTATCCTGTTCCTGCTGGTTATCTTCCTCTCTCCGCTGGCGGGGATGGTTCCGGCCTATGCGGCCGCCGGCGCGCTGATTTACGTCGGCGTGCTGATGACCTCCAGCCTGGCGCGCGTGAAGTGGGATGACCTGACGGAAGCGGTACCGGCGTTTATCACCGCGGTGATGATGCCGTTTAGCTTCTCGATCACTGAAGGTATCGCCCTGGGCTTTATCTCCTACTGCGTGATGAAGATCGGCACCGGCCGTCTGCGCGACCTCAGCCCTTGCGTAATTATCGTCTCGCTGCTGTTCGTGCTGAAGATTGTCTTTATTGATGCACATTAATCCGCACGCATGATGAAAAAGCCCGGCATCGCTGCCGGGCTTTTTTTATGCTTTTACCCGCTTAATATAATCGCCAAAGGCGGTCAGCTGGCCGCGCAGATGGTCGAGGGTGCTCTGATCGACCACTTCACCTGACTGCGGATCCACTTTGTTCTGGATCACGCCGCCCATAAATTCCGGTTTATTCATTACCATCGCATCGAGGAACACCAGAATCTGCCGCAGATGATACTGGCAGCGCGCGCCGCCGATGGCGCCCATTGAGCTGGTTTGAATCAGCACCGGCTTGCCGGACAGCGGCTGCTCTGGCAGGCGTGAAAGCCAGTCGATGGCGTTTTTCAGGCCGCCAGGCACGGAATAGTTATACTCGGGGGTGACAATCACCACGCCATCCGCCTCGCGGATCTGTTGCGCAATCTCCTGCACGCGCTGCGGGAATCCCTCTTCTTCCTGAATATCAGCATCGTACAGCGGAATATCGCCGATTGACGGCAGCGCGGAGATGTCCATGCCCGCCGGCGCGATGCCGGGCAGGGTACGCGCGACCATTCCATTAAACGACCCTTTACGCAGGCTGCCGAGTAACGTAACCACTTTCAAGGTATCTGACATGATTGCTCCTTTGGATCATGATGCCGGCAAGACCGGTCAATTGAGGGATAAGGTTTTTTCCGTGGGTAGGCTGGTAAAGCGCATCAGGCGGGCTGACGGCTCGCGCGCGCGCCGCTGAGCGTCCGCCAGGCTGTGCCAGTCGCCTCCCTTAGCGTCATACTCCCAGACCTTCAGCGGGCCGATATTCGGGGTAGCGGCAATCGACCACACCAGCAGCGATTCGGCGTCACAGACGGCTTCGATCGGCAGGCTGCCGGCGGTACGCAGGCGGCCGGAGCCAGGCAGCAGCTGCAGCTGCGTTGATGTTTCACCGGTCAGCTTCAGCACGCTGCGCCGCAGCGCCACCAGTTGGCTGCGCGCTTCGTCCGGGTCATGCTGAATGTTAACCCACAGATTCTCATTGTTACTGAAATTTTGCCGGTCGGCGTCGTGGCTGCGGACAGTGCGCTGCAGCTCCATATCGAGGCCACAATCCCCTTCGGTGGTCAGCGCTACGCCAACGATATTGCCAGTATAAGAGATAGAGAAGCGGGGAAGGTGACGATCGCTAAAAACCGGTCGGCCATTGGCTTCGTTAACGATTTCAGGCAGCTCGCCGATGCCGTAAAGCATAAACAGCAGTTCGGCGAGCAGCGACCGCGAAGCGCGAAAGCGGGCTTGCCGGTATTCAGGGAGCCGACGTGCGGATTGATGACAGGCCGCTGACAAACGTGTCGATAGCGGCTCCCCGGTACTGAGTATCCCTCGTGCAAAATGCGTTGCCATACGTCGCTCCGTGAGTAATGGTCTGAATGAAAACTGCGGGCGCTATTATCGCCTGGTATTAACAGGTTTTAATGCCGAAATCCCCCCTTGAAAAGGGAATTTGTTTGGATTTTACAAATTATTGCGCAAATAAGGTGCTACGGACACGAAACAAAGCTTACAGCGTACCGGAATAGAGCGCTTTCAACGTATCTCTAAGCCAGACAAGCTTCGGGTTGTAGCTGTTGCGTTTATGCCATAGCAAGGTGAAGGGGACGCGAAGCTTTTCCAGATGCTGCGGCTCCAGCGGCAGCGGCCGGGAGACCAGCGGTAGCTGATGCTGCTGATTATAGTGCTGGCAGTAGCGTGGCGCGGTGGCCAGCATGGTGTGCTGCGGTTGAGCCGCCATAAAGAGGGATTGCTCAAACCCCGGCACGGTCAGCGCCACATTACGCTTATGCCCCAGCTCCTGCAGCACGTCGTCCAGCGCCCAGGTATCGCGTTGTTCCCAGCAGATGGTGATATGCGGATAGCGTAAGAATGCCGCCAGATCCCACTCCTCCCTGAGCGCCGGATGATCGGCGCGCAGCCAGACCTGCGGCAGGTCGGTGAACAGCACATCAAAATCGATATACCACGGCAGCAGGCTCAGCAGCTCCCGCGACTGCGGATGGCTTTCGCGTCCGCAGAAGCCGATATCCACCTCGCCGCGGATGATGGCGTCCAGGGAGTCGTAGTCCCAGTTGCGCAAACGAATCAATGCCTGCGGGTAGCGCTGATAGATGCGCTGGGAGAGGGTGTTAAACAGGATCATCAGCAACGGCGTTTCCGCCGCCAGCTCGAACTTGAGGCCGCTCGGCATGGTGTGGTGCGGTTTATCGAGGATCTGGTTGCCCATCTGCATCCAGTCCGCCAGATCCTGCTCCATGCTGCTGACCAGCGGTGTAGGCGCCAGGCCCAGCGGCGTTTTGACAAACAGCGGATCGTCAAACCAGGCGCGCAGCTTGGCCAGCGACTTGCTCACCGCCGAGGGCGAAACGTTCATCCGCTTCGCCGTACGGGTGACGCTGAGCTCCTGGGTCAGGAGCTGCAGGCAGAGCAGTAAATTAAGATCGAGACTCGAAAGCGGCTTCTTCATTGTGTTGCGCAACCCGCGGCGGAGTGGCGACCAGTAGCAGAACAAGACTCACTATGCTACAGGCAATGAGTATCCCGATCAGCATATTCATTGCGCTGAGTCCGATGATGGCGGCGATCCAAATCCACAGCGACGAACCGCACACCTGCGCGATGCCGAGGACCGAGCTGGCGACACCGGCGCGCAGCGTGAATGGCCCCAGGGCCTGGCTCATTGCGACGCCGAAGCCGACGGAGAAGCCGGCGCAAATCATGCCCAGCCCGACCAGGGTGACGACCTGCTGGGTGGCGAGGCTCAGCGCCACGCCTGCCGCCAGGAACAGCAGCTGCGAGGTTATCATCAGGGTGCGTGGTTTAAACAGCGACAGGGCGAACGGCGTCGAGAAGGAGACCGCCATGCTGACCATCGCCATCAGCGCCATCGTCATGGAATAGGTGCCGCGATCGAACCCCATCTCCTCCATCATCAGTACCGGCGAGACGTTCACGTAGGTGAGGATCGCCGTCACGCTGAGGGTGGTGATGAGAATGCGGCTGAGGAAAAAGCGGTTCAACAGCGATTCGCCCGCGCCATGCTGCGGCATAGCCGTCTGCGCAGGCGCCGTCGGACGCGTCTCGCGCAGGATAAATACCGCCAGCAAACCCACTGTTACCCCCATGCCGATCATGGTGTAGAACAGACTCTGCCACGGGTATTTCAGCATGATCAGGTGGCCGAGCACCGGCGCCAGCACGGGGATGATGCAGGTAATGCCGTTGAGCAACGACAGCACTTTGGCCCGTCGACGGTCGTTCAGCGTATCGCGCAGAATAGCGAAAGCCACCACGTAGCAGCAGCCGGCGCCGATCCCCTGGATAAAGCGTCCGGTAAGGAAGTGGCTGCTGGTGTGCGCCTGCGCGCAGAGCAGGGAGGCGATAACAAAGATCGCCGCCCCCACCATGGCGACAGGCTTACGCCCCGAGCGGTCGGCGATACGGCCAGCAAACAGCATCGCGGAGGCCATTCCGGCCAGATAGACCGAGAAGGCGATATGTAATTGCGCCTCGCTGGCTCCCAGATCCTGAGCAATACGCGGCAGGCCGACGAGATACATATCGATGCCGGAGGGATAGAGCAGAACCAGGGCAAAGCTGCAGAGAAGAAAGCGTGTCATGAGATCCTCGCGATGTGAATGGCGTTCAGCATAGTGAGGAACGTCCCGCAAGACGAGTTGCCATTTGGACAACGCTATTTTCCTGGCAGGAAACGCGAACTAGCGGCCCCGGCATCGCCACACGCGGGCCATCCCTTCGCTTTCCGGCCGAACGCTTTCGAAGCCAAACTTCGCGTACAGCTCCGGAACATCCGCCACCAGCGTAACGTAGGCGCCGTCAAAGGCGTTAGCGTCCAGCCAGGCAACCAGCTTCTCCATCACCAGCCGCCCAAGGCCCTTTCCCTGGTGAGCCGGATCGACGGCGACGTCGACAATGTCGAAATTAATTGCGCCGTCGCCGACGATGCGCCCCATGGCGATAGGCGTCTCCTGCCAGAGGATATGTACGCCATAACAGCTGCGCGGCAGCCCGGCTCTGGCGCCTTCCAGGGGGCGCGGCGACATACCCGCTACCTCTCGCAGGTGGCAAAACGCTTCGGCGGAGGGCACCTTCTCGATCACGGTATATTCAACGGTCATGCTTTAGTCTCGTGGTTAAGGGGAGATAAAAGTAGAGAACGTTGCGCCGCAAAGGGCAAGAAAAAACCCGCATTAACGCGGCGTTAATGCGGGTGAGTGAACATTTACGGACTAAACGTTATTTGCCGATACAGAAGCTGGAGAAGATGCGGCCCAGCAGGTCATCGGAGGTGAACTCCCCGGTGATCTCGCTCAGCGCCTGCTGCGCGAGACGCAGCTCTTCCGCCAGCAGCTCGCCGGCCCAGGCGCCCAGCAGCTGGGCTTTGCCCTGCTGCAGATGGTCCGCCGCCTCTTCCAGCGCCTGCAGATGGCGACGGCGGGCGAGGAAGCCGCCTTCCATATTGGTATCGAAGCCCATGCTCTGCTTGAGGTGGTTACGCAGCACCTCGACGCCTTCGCCAGTGCGTGCCGACAGGCGGATCAGTGAGTGGCCATTTACTTCGCTGATACCCAGCGCTTCGCCGGTGACATCGGCTTTATTACGCACCACGGTAATCGGCAGTTTAGCGGGCAGGCGCTCGATAAAATCTGGCCAGATCTCCGCAGGATCAACGGCGCTGGTGGTGGTGCCATCGACCATAAACAGCACTCGATCGGCCTGGGCAATCTCCTGCCAGGCACGCTCGATGCCGATACGTTCCACTTCGTCATTGGCGTCGCGCAGGCCTGCGGTATCAATGATATGCAGCGGCATGCCGTCGATATGGATATGCTCGCGCAGCACGTCGCGGGTGGTGCCGGCGATGTCGGTGACGATCGCTGCTTCGCGGCCCGCCAGGGCGTTCAGCAGGCTCGATTTACCGGCATTTGGCCGCCCGGCGATCACCACCTTCATCCCTTCGCGCAGCAGACTGCCCTGACGGGCTTCGGCGCGGACGGCGTCGAGGTCGGCCATCACCTCGTTCAGCTGGGCTTCAATTTTGCCGTCGGAGAGGAAATCAATTTCTTCATCCGGGAAATCAATCGCCGCTTCCACGTAGATGCGCAGGTGAGTGAGCGCTTCCACAAGGTGGTTAACCCGCGCGGAGAAGGCCCCCTGCAGTGAGTTCAGCGCCGAGCGCGCCGCCTGTTCTGAGCTGGCGTCGATAAGGTCGGCGATGGCCTCTGCCTGCGCCAGGTCGAGCTTGTCGTTAAGGAACGCGCGCTCAGAGAATTCGCCCGGCCTGGCGATGCGCAGGCCCGGCAGGGTCAGAATACGTTTAAGCAGCAGGTCGAGAATGACCGGGCCGCCGTGGCCCTGCAGCTCAAGCACATCTTCCCCGGTAAAGGAGTTCGGCCCGGGGAACCAAAGCGCAATCCCCTGATCAAGCGGCGTACCGTCAACGTCGTTGAACGGCAGGTAGTCGGCATAGCGCGGTTTCGGCAGCTTGCCGAGTACCGCCTGCGCGACGTCGCGCGCTTTGAGGCCGGAGATGCGCAGGATGCCCACACCCCCGCGTCCCGGTGGGGTTGCCTGGGCGACGATAGTGTCGTTATGGCTCATGGTGACTCTCTATGTAGATGTAAAAAAGGCGGTCCATTGACCGCCTTCTCTGGCATTAACGTTACCGTAACTACTCTAAATCATTCAAGTCGCAGATGCGTTGCCTTGAAGAATGAAGAGTATCAGGATTTCTTCTTCTCGCGGCTATGCAGGCCACGCTTCTCCAGACCACGGTAAATCAGCTGCTGCTGAATAATGGTCACCAGGTTGCTGACGATGTAGTACACCACCAGGCCAGACGGGAACCACAGGAAGAACACCGTGAAGATGACCGGCATAAAGGTCATGATCTTCTGCTGCATCGGGTCAGTCACGGTGGTCGGCGACATCTTCTGGATGAAGAACATCGTCGCGCCCATGATGATCGGCAGGATGTAGTACGGGTCCTGAGCAGACAGGTCGTGGATCCACAGGATAAACGGCGCATGACGCAGTTCAACCGAGGCGCTCAGCATGTAGTACAGCGCAAGGAAGATCGGCATCTGAATAATCAGCGGGAAGCAGCCGCCCAGCGGGTTCACTTTCTCCGCTTTATACAGCGCCATCATCTCCTGGCTTTGACGTTGTTTATCGTCGCCCAGACGCTCGCGCATGGCCTGAATCTTCGGCTGCAGCATACGCATCTTCGCCATGGAGGTGTACTGCGCTTTGGTCAGCGGGTACATGATGCCACGAACGATAAAGGTGATGACGATGATCGAGAAGCCCCAGTTGCCGAGGAAGCTGTGGATGAACTTCAGCAGCTTGAACAGCGGTTGGGAGATGAACCACAGCCAGCCGTAGTCGACGGTCAGATCCAGGTGCGGCGCGACGGCAGCCATTTTGTCCTGAATCGCCGGGCCGACCCACAGCGTGCTCTGCAGTTTGTCGGTTTGGCCAGGCTGTACCAGTACCGGCTGGGATTTATAGCCGATAGCAACAATGCCGTTGCCGAGGTTGGCGGTATAGAAGTTATTCGTCCCGTTATTCTGCGGCACCCACGCGGTGGTGAAGTACTGCTGCAGCATGGCAACCCAACCGTTTTTGGTGCTGACGTTCAGGTTTTCGTTATCCAGAATGGTATCGAATTTGTATTTTTCGTATTTCGAATCCGCGGTGGAGAACGCTGCGCCACGGAAAGTATGCATCGTGGACAGGCCGCCGGTCTGCGTATCGCGACTGGACGGCAGCGCAGCGGTCTGCTTCAGCTGACCGAAGGTCGAGACTTCCAGCGGTTTCTCGCTGGCATTCTGCACGCTATAACCGACGTTCACCGCATAGCCACCGCGTTTCAGGGTGAAGGTTTTGGTGAAGACGTTGCCGGCTTTGTCGGTGTAGGTCAGCGGGATGACGAGCTCATCCTGGCCATCGGCCAGCACAAACGCCTCTTTATCGACGCTGTACAGCGGACGCGGGCCGTTTGCCGGATTATCCGGACCGTCACGGCCGGTTAAGCCGCTCTGCGCCTGGTAGACAAACTGCGGGGTGGTTTCCAGTAACTGGAACGGTTCGGTCGATTTCAGCGTTTTTGGATACGCCAGAAGCAGCGCCTGCTCAATATCGCCACCGTTGGTGTTGATAGTCAGCTCAAGCACGTCGGTTTTAACCGTAATCAGTTTCCCCTGGCCACTGGCCGGTACGCCCTGGTCGGCGGCGCTACCCGCTGCTGTGGTCGTAGTCTGCGTGGTCTGCTGCTGGGGTTGCGGATTTTTGTCCTGCTCCCAGGCTTGCCAGATCATGAAAGACACGAACAACAAAGCGATGATAAGAAGATTGCGTTGCGAATCCATCGTTAGTGTTCTCTGGTATCAAATGGTCCAGGCGGGACGGGATCGTCACCACCAGGGTGTAAAGGGTGGCATTTTAATACGCGTTTCATTGTCAACCAACTGCCTTTTATCACTCCAAACCTGCGTAAGGCCTCAATTCCGTATTGAGAACAGGTTGGGGTGAAACGACAATGCGGCCCGAGTAGCGGACTAATCAGGCGCTGATAAACTCGAATCAGGCCGATCAGGACCCGCGAGCCAGGCGACAATGGCGGCGCCATAATTTTTCCAACGCTTCCGAGAGAGCACGGTTATCGAGGTCGGCAACCCCTCTTTTCGCCACCACCACGAAATCCATAGGTGGGAGTTCATGTTGACGCAAACGAAAACTTTCACGCGTCAGACGTTTAATCCGATTGCGTTCATGTGCGCGTTTCACGTTTTTCTTGGCGACGGTGAGACCGATGCGGGGATGCCCCAGCGAATTCAGGCGGCCGAGGATGGTGATTTGCGGCGTGCCAGCCCGTTGTGGCTGCTGGAAGACGAAAGTGAAATGACTGGGAGTTAACAAGCGTAACTCCCTGGGAAATGCGAGCTTAACCACGCAGGGTTAGCTTTATTACTTGGAAACGGTCAGACGAGCGCGGCCTTTAGCACGACGACGTGCCAGAACCTGACGACCATTTTTAGTAGCCATACGAGCACGGAAGCCGTGAGAACGGTTGCGCTTCAGTACAGACGGTTGAAAAGTGCGTTTCATGGCGATTTCTACCTAAACTTGAATAAATTCACTGACTTTTGCGTAGACCCGAACGAACTTCGAACGACTTACGCCTCAGCGTGGGTGATTAAAGAGGCCGGATTGTAATAATTGTACACTCCGGAGTCAATTCTCTTTCCTTATTTCTCGCACCTCGTCGCACAAAAAATAAGCTGAGACGTGTGACGAAAACGGGCATTACGCGCCGGGTGGGGGATTATACGGCCTGGCCAGTAAAGCGCAAGGATCCTGAAGGATCTTTGTTAGATCGTTTGCGCCCAAAAGCGGCATAGCTCATTAATTTTTCCAATATGCGGCGGAAATCGTGCTTCACTCCTTCCAGGATCGATTACACTTACCCGGTTTCGATCCTTCCTGTGGATAAATCGGGAAGAATCTGTTGAGAAACACAAGATCTCTTTCTCAGTTTAGGCTATGATCCCCGGTCCCGATCGCGATCCCCGGATCCGCAGCGGGAAATAACCGCAGATAGCGGTTCGCACGTCACCCCTTTTGTGCAGGGGCTTTTCGGCTAATGCAGGGTCTTGTCGACGTGTGCCAACAATCACGATTGTTTCAGTTTTTCTTTGATATCGATTTTATGTTCGAGTGGAGTCCGCCGTGTCACTTTCGCTTTGGCAGCAGTGTCTTGCCCGATTGCAGGATGAGTTACCAGCCACAGAATTCAGCATGTGGATCCGCCCATTGCAGGCGGAACTGAGCGATAACACGCTGGCACTGTATGCGCCAAACCGTTTTGTGCTCGACTGGGTAAGGGACAAATACCTCAATAATATCAATGGACTCCTCAATGATTTTTGCGGTGCGGACGCCCCGCAGCTGCGTTTTGAGGTGGGCGCTAAGCCCGCCAGCTCGCTGCAGAAAGGGGCGGTAAGCCCGGCCGCAGCGACTATCCCGGCGGCGCAGGTGCAGACCGCGCGCGTGGCGCCGACGATCGTGCGCTCTGGCTGGGATAATGTCCCAGCGCCAGCGGAGCCGACCTACCGTTCTAACGTTAACGTGAAACACACGTTTGATAACTTCGTCGAAGGTAAATCTAACCAGCTGGCCCGCGCGGCGGCGCGTCAGGTGGCGGATAACCCGGGCGGCGCCTACAACCCCCTGTTCCTTTATGGCGGGACGGGTCTGGGCAAAACCCACCTGCTGCACGCGGTGGGGAACGGTATCGTGGCGCGTAAACCGAACGCCAAAGTGGTCTATATGCACTCGGAGCGTTTCGTTCAGGACATGGTTAAAGCGCTGCAGAACAACGCCATCGAAGAGTTTAAGCGCTACTACCGATCCGTTGACGCCCTGCTGATCGATGACATTCAGTTCTTCGCCAATAAAGAGCGATCCCAGGAAGAGTTTTTCCATACCTTCAATGCCCTGCTGGAAGGTAATCAGCAGATCATTTTGACCTCGGATCGTTATCCCAAAGAGATCAACGGCGTTGAAGATCGTCTGAAATCCCGCTTCGGCTGGGGGCTGACGGTGGCGATCGAGCCGCCGGAGCTGGAAACCCGCGTCGCGATCCTGATGAAAAAAGCCGATGAGAACGACATCCGCCTGCCGGGTGAAGTAGCGTTCTTTATTGCCAAGCGTCTGCGCTCAAACGTGCGTGAGCTGGAGGGGGCGTTGAACCGCGTTATCGCCAACGCCAACTTCACCGGCCGGGCGATCACCATCGATTTCGTGCGCGAAGCGCTGCGCGATTTGCTGGCGCTGCAGGAAAAACTGGTCACCATCGACAATATTCAAAAGACGGTGGCGGAGTACTACAAGATTAAGGTAGCGGATCTGCTGTCCAAACGCCGCTCCCGTTCGGTGGCGCGTCCTCGCCAGATGGCGATGGCGCTGGCCAAAGAGCTGACCAACCACAGCCTGCCGGAAATCGGCGATGCGTTTGGCGGCCGCGACCATACCACCGTGCTGCACGCCTGCCGCAAGATTGAGCAGCTGCGTGAAGAAAGCCACGACATTAAAGAAGATTTTTCCAATTTAATCAGAACATTATCCTCGTGACGCTATGAAATTTACCGTAGAACGTGAACATTTATTAAAACCGCTGCAACAGGTGAGCGGTCCGTTAGGTGGTCGTCCGACGCTGCCCATTCTCGGTAACCTGCTGCTTCAGGTCGCGGACGGCGCGCTGTCGCTGACCGGTACCGATCTTGAAATGGAGATGGTGGCGCGCGTGGCGCTGGTTCAGCCGCACGAAGCGGGCGCCACCACCGTTCCGGCGCGTAAATTCTTTGATATCTGCCGCGGCCTGCCGGAAGGCGCGGAGATCGCGGTGCAGCTGGAAGGCGATCGCATGCTGGTGCGTTCCGGCCGCAGCCGCTTCTCGCTGTCGACCCTGCCCGCTGCCGATTTCCCGAATCTTGACGACTGGCAGAGCGAGGTGGAATTTACCCTGCCGCAGGCGACCATGAAGCGTCTGATCGAAGCGACCCAGTTCTCGATGGCGCACCAGGATGTTCGTTACTACTTAAACGGTATGCTGTTCGAAACCGAAGGCAGCGAACTGCGCACCGTTGCTACCGACGGCCACCGTCTGGCGGTCTGTTCGATGCCGCTGGAAGCGTCGCTGCCGAACCATTCGGTGATCGTGCCGCGTAAAGGGGTGATTGAGCTGATGCGGATGCTCGACGGCGGTGATACGCCGCTGCGCGTGCAGATTGGCAGCAATAACATCCGCGCCCACGTCGGCGATTTTATCTTCACTTCGAAGCTGGTTGATGGCCGTTTCCCGGATTATCGCCGCGTATTGCCGAAAAATCCGGATAAACACCTCGAAGCGGGCTGCGATATTCTGAAGCAGGCTTTTGCCCGCGCGGCGATTCTCTCCAATGAGAAATTCCGCGGCGTGCGGCTGTACGTGAGCGAAAATCAGCTGAAAATCACCGCCAATAACCCGGAGCAGGAAGAAGCGGAAGAGATTCTGGACGTGACCTACGCCGGAACGGAGATGGAGATTGGCTTCAACGTTAGCTACGTGCTGGATGTGCTGAACGCGCTGAAGTGCGAGAATGTACGGATTCTGCTGACGGATTCAGTGTCGAGCGTGCAGATTGAGGATGCGGCTTCGCAATCCGCCGCCTACGTTGTCATGCCAATGCGATTGTAGAATCTGCAAGGGGGCTGGTTTACTTGCCATTTCGCCTTCCGGCAGTGCTCGAAATGCTCACGTACTTCGTGTACGCTCCGCTTTCTGCGCGCTGGCGGTAGACGAACTGGCTGCGACACCCACGCCCCTTGAATGATGACGAGCTGATATGTCGCTATCCCGACTCCTGATCAAAGACTTCCGCAATATTGAACATGCGGATCTCGCTTTATCTCCCGGCTTTAACTTCCTGGTTGGCGCCAACGGCAGCGGCAAAACCAGCGTGCTGGAAGCCATTTACACGCTTGGCCACGGCCGGGCGTTTCGCAGTTTGCAAATTGGCCGGGTGATCCGCCACGAGCAGGATGCGTTTGTTCTGCACGGGCGTTTACAGGGCGAAGAGCGGGAAACCGCCATCGGCCTGACCAAAGACAAACAGGGCGACAGCAAGGTGCGTATCGACGGCACCGACGGCCACAAAGTGGCGGAGCTGGCGCACCTGATGCCGATGCAGCTGATTACGCCGGAGGGGTTTACTTTACTCAACGGCGGCCCCAAATACAGAAGAGCATTCCTTGACTGGGGATGCTTTCATAACGAAGCCGGATTCTTCACCGCCTGGAGCAACCTGAAGCGCCTGGTCAAGCAGCGCAACGCCGCGCTGCGTCAGGTCAGCCGCTATGCCCAGCTGCGGCCATGGGATCTGGAATTAATCCCGCTGGCGGAGCAGATCAGCCGCTGGCGTGCCGAATACAGCGCCGCTATCGTCGAAGACATGGCGGATACCTGTCAGCAATTTTTACCGGAATTCTCGCTCTCTTTCTCCTTCCAGCGCGGCTGGGAAAAAGAGACCGACTACGCTGAAGTGCTGGAGCGGAATTTCGAGCGCGACAGAATGTTAACCTATACCGCCCACGGCCCGCATAAAGCGGATTTCCGTATTCGTGCCGACGGGGCGCCGGTGGAAGATACCTTGTCGCGCGGGCAGCTTAAGCTGCTGATGTGCGCCCTGCGTCTGGCGCAGGGCGAGTTCCTCACCCGCGTCAGCGGGCGGCGCTGCCTGTACCTGATAGATGATTTTGCCTCGGAACTCGATGATGCCCGCCGCGGTCTGTTATCCAGTCGCCTGAAAGCGACGCAGTCGCAGGTTTTCGTCAGCGCGATCAGCGCTGAGCACGTTATGGACATGTCGGACAAAAATTCGAAGATGTTCCGCGTGGAAAAAGGTAAAATAACGGATTAACCCAAGATTAAATGAGCGAGAAACGTTGATGTCGAATTCTTATGACTCCTCCAGTATCAAAGTCCTGAAAGGGCTGGATGCGGTGCGTAAGCGCCCGGGTATGTATATCGGCGACACGGATGACGGCACCGGTCTGCACCACATGGTATTCGAGGTTGTGGATAACGCTATCGACGAAGCGCTCGCGGGTTACTGCAAAGATATCGTGGTGACCATCCACAGCGATAACTCCGTCTCCGTCCAGGATGACGGCCGCGGCATCCCGACCGGCATTCACCCGGAAGAGGGCGTCTCCGCAGCGGAAGTTATCATGACCGTCCTGCACGCTGGCGGTAAATTCGATGATAACTCCTATAAAGTCTCCGGCGGTCTGCACGGCGTAGGCGTCTCGGTGGTAAACGCCCTGTCGCAGAAGCTGGAGCTGGTTATCCAGCGCGATAACAAAGTTCACAAGCAGATGTACGAACACGGTGTGCCGCAGGCGCCGCTGGCCGTGACTGGCGAAACCGACAAAACCGGCACCATGGTGCGTTTCTGGCCAAGCCTGGAAACCTTCACCAACGTCACCGAGTTTGAATACGATATCCTGGCGAAACGCCTGCGCGAGCTGTCGTTCCTGAACTCCGGGGTCTCTATCCGCCTGCGCGATAAGCGCGACGGCAAAGAAGATCATTTCCACTACGAAGGCGGCATCAAGGCGTTCGTTGAGTATCTCAATAAGAACAAAACGCCGATCCATCCGAATATCTTCTATTTTTCTACGGAAAAAGACGGTATCGGTGTGGAAGTGGCCCTGCAGTGGAACGATGGCTTCCAGGAAAACATTTACTGCTTTACCAATAACATTCCGCAGCGTGACGGTGGTACTCACCTTGCCGGCTTCCGTGCGGCGATGACCCGTACCCTCAACGCCTACATGGACAAAGAGGGCTACAGTAAAAAAGCGAAAGTCAGCGCCACCGGCGACGACGCCCGTGAAGGCCTGATTGCCGTGGTATCGGTGAAAGTGCCGGATCCGAAATTCTCCTCACAGACCAAAGACAAGCTGGTCTCCTCCGAGGTGAAATCGGCGGTTGAGCAGCAGATGAACGAACTGCTGAGCGAATACCTGCTGGAAAACCCGTCCGATGCGAAAATCGTGGTCGGCAAAATTATTGACGCCGCGCGCGCGCGCGAAGCCGCGCGTCGTGCCCGTGAGATGACCCGCCGTAAAGGCGCGCTGGATCTGGCTGGCCTGCCGGGCAAACTGGCGGACTGCCAGGAACGCGACCCGGCGCTCTCCGAACTGTACCTGGTGGAAGGGGACTCTGCGGGCGGCTCTGCTAAACAGGGTCGTAACCGTAAGAATCAGGCGATCCTGCCGCTGAAGGGTAAAATCCTCAACGTTGAGAAAGCCCGCTTCGACAAGATGCTCTCTTCTCAGGAAGTGGCCACGCTGATCACCGCTCTGGGCTGCGGCATCGGCCGCGATGAGTACAACCCGGACAAACTGCGCTATCACAGCATCATCATCATGACCGATGCGGACGTCGACGGCTCGCACATTCGTACCCTGCTGTTGACCTTCTTCTATCGTCAGATGCCGGAGATCGTCGAGCGCGGCCACGTCTATATTGCCCAGCCGCCGCTGTACAAAGTGAAGAAAGGCAAACAGGAACAGTACATTAAAGACGACGAAGCGATGGATCAGTATCAGATCGCTATCGCTCTTGACGGTGCGACCCTGCATACTAACGCCAATGCGCCGGCGCTGGCGGGCGAACCGCTGGAAAAACTGGTTGCCGAGTTTAACGCCACCCAGAAAATGATTGGCCGCATGGAGCGCCGCTTCCCGAAAGCGCTGCTGAAAGAGCTTATCTATCAGCCGACCCTGACCGAGACCGATCTGGCTGACGAACAGAAGGTGACCCGCTGGGTGAACACGCTGGTATCCGAGCTGAATGAGAAAGAGCAGCACGGCAGCCAGTGGAAATTTGATCTCCACGAGAACAAAGAGCTGCAGCATTTTGAACCGGTTATTCGCGTTCGTACCCACGGCGTGGACACCGACTATCCGCTGGATAATGAGTTCATTATGGGGCCGGAATATCGCCGTATCTGTACCCTGGGTGAGAAACTGCGCGGCCTGATGGAAGAAGATGCTTACATCGAGCGCGGCGAACGTCGTCAGCCGGTGGCCAGCTTCGAGCAGGCTCTGGACTGGCTGGTGAAAGAGTCCCGTCGCGGCCTCTCTATCCAGCGCTATAAAGGTCTGGGCGAGATGAACCCGGATCAGCTGTGGGAGACCACCATGGATCCGGACAGCCGCCGCATGCTGCGCGTCACCGTCAAGGATGCCATTGCTGCCGATCAGCTGTTCACCACCCTGATGGGTGATGCGGTTGAACCACGTCGCGCCTTTATCGAAGAAAACGCCCTGAAAGCGGCGAATATCGATATCTAAGCCGTGTTCCCCCGGAGCGAGTTTGCCCGGGGTAACGGAATGTCTGAGCCCGGTCGCATGGCGCGACCGGGCTTTTCTTTGCCAGTAAAAGAGGAATCCTCTGCTGCGGTTCCATCCCCCTTTCTGGCCGACACTTTTACTGTTTTTTGAGCGGAATCGCGTTAGCATGAGGGAAGACTCATCTTACCCGGGGATCCTATGGCTATTAAACTGATTGCAATCGATATGGACGGCACTCTGCTGCTGCCAGACCATACCATCTCTCCTGCGGTGAAAGCCGCCATTGCCGCGGCGCGTGAGCGCGGCGTCAACGTGGTGCTGACCACCGGCCGCCCTTACGCCGGCGTTCACAGCTATCTGAAAGAGCTGCATATGGAGCAGCCGGGTGATTACTGCATTACCTACAATGGCGCGCTGGTGCAAAAAGCCGGGGACGGCAGCACCGTGGCGCAAACCGCGTTGAGCTATGACGACTATCGCTTCCTCGAACAGCTTTCCCGCGAGGTCGGCTCCCACTTCCACGCGCTCGATCGCAATACGCTGTATACCGCAAACCGCGATATCAGCTACTACACCGTGCATGAATCCTATGTGGCGACCATCCCGCTGGTGTTCTGCGAAGCGGAAAAGATGGACCCTGAGATCCAGCTGCTGAAAGTCATGATGATCGATGAGCCGGCGATCCTCGACCAGGCCATCGCCCGTATCCCGGCGGAAGTGAAAGAGAAGTACACCGTGCTGAAAAGCGCGCCTTACTTCCTCGAAATACTGGATAAACGCGTCAATAAAGGCACCGGCGTGAAGTCGCTGGCCGATGCGCTGGGTATCAAACCGGAAGAGATTATGGCGATTGGCGATCAGGAAAATGATATCGCGATGATAGAATTTGCCGGCGTCGGCGTGGCGATGGATAACGCCATTCCGGCGGTTAAAGAGGCGGCGAACTTCATTACCAAATCGAACCTCGATGATGGCGTCGCCTTCGCTATTGAAAAATACGTTTTAGCGTAAGCTTCCTTCAGGCCCGGCGTTCTTCGGGCCTGTCTTCTCTTTTTTCATGAACAGATGTTAATCCGCATTTAAATCCCTTATTCCGCACAGGGGATTCTATAAGCTACCCGCCCTCTTTTTTTGCAATTCAGAACTAACATCAGATTTTTCATGAATAAACGCCATTATTTGATGTTGGTTACGCTGCCATTCGCCTCTGTTCAGATTTGCGCGGCCGCGGAACCAACGACGCCGCTTGAGCCGGCGTACGCCTATCACGGCGCCGAGCCTGCGGATCTGCCGGCGCCGGTCGACACCGAGACTGAGACAGCGGAATCGGCGCCGATATTGCCATTTCTAGGCGATGAGGCCAGAAAACGTGGCTACGTCCTGCCGCTGCCGTTTGGCGTCAGCATTAACTATATGGATATGCGGCAGAATATTAATGTCGACAGCATTAGCTTCACCGGCCTGTCGCTGGACGGCCGCAATATCGATTGCGGTAAGGATCCTGTTTGCAAACACGCCGTGAAGAACATTTTCGCTAATGGGCCGGTCTCGCTGGACAACGCCTTCCAGATTGGCGTTGGTCATACGCGGGAAAGCAGCAAAACCGAGACGCTCAAGCTGGATGCCTGGCTGCTGCCGTTTATGAATGTTTATGGTCTCGTCGGACACACCGAGGGACACTCCATTTCGCAGATTGCCGTCGGCCTGAAGGGACCGAACGGCAAAGTGGTGCCCATGCCCGGGATGCAGGACCTCGACTTTCGCCTCGATTTTAAAGGTACCACCTATGGGATGGGCACCACGCTGGTGGGCGGCGTCGGCAACTGGTTTACGGTGCTGGACGCTAACTACACCCAGACCCGCTTTGATATCCTCGACGGCAGCATTGATGCGTTTACCTTTTCGCCGCGCGTAGGCTATCGTTTCAATACGCCTTCGGTCGATGCGCTACATCTCCCCGCCGGTAAGCTGAACCTGTGGGTCGGCAGCATGTATCAGGACGTGCAGCAGGAGTTTAAGGGCAGCCTTAACGATCTCTCGATGCCGTCGCCGCTGCTGCAGAATATGGTCAACCTGGCCAACCAGGACAATAACGGTCGCTTCGATGTGAAGCAGCATCTGCAGTCGCCGTGGAACGTGCTGGTGGGCGCACAGTATGAGCTGACGCAGAATTTTAACATCACCACGGAGTTTGGTTTTGCCGAACGTAACAGCTTCTTTATCTCCGGTGAGTATCGCTTTTGAGCCGACCGCTTAACCCTGTTCTGTTGCTTCTGACATGCGCGCTATGCGCGCCGGTCCAGGCCAAGGCCATCAGCCGCGAGCAAATCGACGGCTGGCTGCAGCATCTCGGCGCCAGCGATAAGTTCGACGCCAGCAAAGGCATTGACTGGGGCATGATGCCCGGTCCGTTTTATACGCCGGAGCTGGGGCTGGGCATCGGCACTGCCGTCGTCGGTCTCTACCGTCCCGATCCGCAGGATACCACCAGCCAGAATTCCACGCTGACGCTCAGCGGCTACGCCAGCTCCACCGGCGCCTTTGGCCTTAGCGTGAAAAACTACGCTTTTTTTGACCACGACCGATGGCGAATTTTTGTTGATGGTTCAATGGCCAACACCCCGACGTACTTCTGGGGACAAGGCTTTCATGCCGGCGATAAAGACAACGAAAAAGAGAAATATACCGCCCAGGTGCTGACCCTGCGCCCGACGGTCTACCGGCAGCTCATCGACAATGTTTATCTCGGCGCTGGATGGTCGCTGGCGGCGCAGAATGCCGATAAGATGGACCATAACGATCTGCCGAAAATTGAAAATACCCCGCAGGGACCGTCGGTATTCAGCTCGGGTGCCAGCGTCGCGCTCAACTGGGACGATCGCGACTTCGTCCCCAATCCGCGCCGGGGTCAGTATGCCAACTTCCGTTACACCCACTATGCGCCCGGCTTAGGCAGCGATACCCGCTTTGAAGAATTTCAGCTGCACTACAGCCATTATCATGCCCTCAGCGAGAAGAGCGTCCTCGCCTGGGAGGCCGATGGCGCCTTCACCCAGGGCGAGGTACCGTGGAGCATGATGCCGCTGCTGGGCAGCGATGAACGGATGCGCGGCTACTACCAGGGGCGCTACCGGGATAAAAACGTCGTCAGCGGTCAGCTGGAATATCGCCGGCAGCTCACCTGGCGGCACGGGATTGTCGCCTGGGCCGGGGCGGGAACCATGGGGCCTTCACTGTCGTCGCTGAATAATGGCCGCTGGCTGCCTTCGGCGGGCGTTGGCTACCGCTTTGAATTCAAACCTCGTGTTAACGTTCGCCTCGACTACGGTATCGGCAAAGGCAGCAGCGGCTTTTACTTCCAGGTCGGCGAAGCGTTTTAAGCTCGTCGCCGGGCATTCAACCCGGTGCGGATTGCGGTATGCTAAGGCTACTCTCATATCGGCCCGGTCAGCACACCATGAAACAAGTTACCTTTGCTCCTCGCAACCACCAGCTCACCAACACCCGCACCTGGACCCCCGACAGCCAGTGGCTGGTGTACGACGTCCGCCCGTCCGGCGCGTCGTTCACCGGCGAGACCATAGAGCGAGTGAACGTAAACAGCGGCGCGGTGGAGACCATTTATCGTGCCACGCAAGGCGCGCACGTCGGCGTGGTGACCGTGCATCCAACCCAGGAGCGCTACGTGTTCATTCACGGCCCCGAGCGGCCGGATGCACAGTGGCAGTATGATTTTCATCACCGTCGCGGGGTGGTGGCCTTTCAGGATACCGTCGAGAATCTGGACGCCATGGACATTACCGCCCCTTACACCCCCGGGGCGCTGCGCGGCGGCAGCCACGTCCATGTCTATAGCCCCAACGGCCGACTGGTCAGTTTTACCTACAACGATCATGTGCTGCATGAGCGCGACCCGGCGTTGGATCTGCGCAACGTCGGCGTGGCGGCGCCGTATGGACCCGTGACGCCGCCGGGCCACCATCCGCGCGAATACGGCGGCAGCCACTGGTGCGTGCTGGTGAGCCGCACGACGCCGACTCCCGCGCCGGGCAGCGATGAGATTAATCGCGCCTATGAAGAGGGCTGGGTCGGGAACCATGCGCTGGCGTTTATTGGCGATACGCTGGCGGAAAACGGCGACAAAGTCCCGGAGCTGTTTATTGTCGAGCTGCCGCAGGATGAAGCCGGCTGGAAGCAGCCCGGCGGGGCGCCGCTGGCGGGCACCGCAACCACGATGCCGGCGCCGCCGGCGGGCGTCAGTCAGCGTCGTTTGACCTTCACCCACCATCGCCGCTACCCGGGGCTGGTGAACGTTCCGCGCCACTGGGTGCGCGCCAATCCGCAGGCGACGGCGATAGCCTTTCTGATGCGCGACGACGCCGGCGTAGTGCAGCTATGGCTTATTTCCCCGCGGGGGGGCGAGCCGCGGCAGTTGACGCATCACGCGTCGGGTATCCAGTCGGCGTTTAACTGGCATCCGTCGGGAGAGTGGCTGGGCTTTGTACTGGAGGGGCGGATTGCCTGCTGTCATGCCGGCACAGGCGATATCACCTTTTTAACCGAGGCGCATGCTCATGCGCCCTCGGCGGACGCGATCGTCTTTTCGCCAGACGGTAAACAGATTGCCTGGATGGAGGAGGTGGACGGTTATCGTCAGCTGTGGGTTACGCAGACCGGGCGATAACTTACTGGGCAGGCATCGGCGCTGGCGGGATCACCGAGTTGGTCGCCAGCGTGGCCTTCTCGCTCTTTTCGACCCGAGATTTGATTGAGCTGTCGGTGCGGAACATATCCCACGGCAGCAGCAGGGTATCCATGACGGCGGTGAACGGCATGTCCAGCGCCACCAGCGATTTCACACCCCAGTTGGTATTGCTGTCCCCCAGCGTTTGCGCACTGGATCGCGTGCCCGGATAGGTTCCCTCTTTGCCACCGGTATGTGACATTACGCTGGAGCAACCGCTCAGGCTTATTATCCCGCTGAACAGGACCAGCTTTAACAGTCGTCTGCTTTTCATTGTTCTTCCATCGTCGTTTCGGGCGTTGAGATAACCTTGTTGGGTTATATCGGGCCATCCCGTGAATGCATAGCGTTATTGCGCCGCACTGTGGCGGGCATCGCACTTTGCTTTTTGTGCTCCTCCCCCCAGTCTAAGCAATCATCGGCAAACTGCAAAAAAAAACGCCCCGAATCCCTTGAAAAGGACGGGGAGAAACCCATTTTATAGGTGTAACCCGCTGAGAATACGCCTGAGGGGTATTCCGGATTACCGCGGCCTGTCCACGATGGAAGGTCATTTGATTCTCGCTGATTTTCAGGAGCTATTTATTATGCGTAACTTCGATCTCTCCCCGCTTTATCGTTCAGCCATTGGTTTCGACCGCCTGTTTAACCTGCTGGAAAACAATCAAAGCCAGAGCAATGGCGGCTACCCTCCGTATAACGTCGAGCTGGTAGACGAAAACCACTATCGCATCGCCATCGCGGTGGCCGGCTTTGCTGAAAGCGAACTGGAGATCACCGCCCAGGACAATCTGCTGATCGTCAAAGGCGCCCACGCTGCCGAGCAGAAAGAGCGGACCTACCTGTATCAGGGGATCGCCGAGCGCAACTTCGAGCGCAAATTCCAGCTAGCGGAAAACATTCATGTCCGCGGCGCCAACCTGGTAAACGGTCTGCTGTATATCGATCTGGAACGGGTGATCCCGGAAGCGAACAAGCCGCGCCGTATCGAAATCAACTAATTGTCTCTCTCAGGCCGCAAGGCGGCCTGATGTAACAACCTGCTCGCCGTCAGGGAGCAGATGCGAATTCACGCAATTCGCAGACATTCACTCGCTTCTTAGAAGGAGAAAACAGTATGCGTAACTACGATTTATCCCCCCTGCTGCGTCAATGGATCGGTTTTGACAAACTGGCCAGCGCCCTGCAAACCGCCGGTGAAAGCCAGAGCTTCCCGCCCTATAACATCGAAAAAAGCGACGATAACCACTACCGCATCACCCTTGCGCTGGCCGGTTTCCGTCAGGAAGATCTGGATATTCAACTGGAAGGCACCCGCCTGGTGGTAAAAGGCACACCGCAGCAGCCGGAAAAAGAGACCACCTGGCTACACCAGGGGCTGGTGAGCCAGGCCTTCAGCCTGAGCTTCACCCTCGCTGACAACATGGAGGTCTCTGGCGCGACCTTCACCAACGGTCTGCTGCATATCGATCTGACCCGCAATGAGCCTGAGCAGATCGCCCCGCAGCGTATCGCCATCAGCGAACGACCGGCGTTAAATAGTTAATTAAGCGAAAAACTTATAAAGCCCCGATTTTCGGGGCTTTTTTGTGCCTGTCTGTTTGCTGGTATTGTGCGCCAGGCAGCATACAACCCGCCTGGCCGCGGTCATAATCCCTGTTAATAATAATGTTATTCACAGGGACGGTACCATGAGTGAGATAGCATTGACGGTCAGCGTACTGGCGCTGGTGGCGGTGGTTGGGTTGTGGATCGGCAATGTCAAAATCCGCGGCGTTGGCTTTGGTATTGGCGGCGTGTTGTTTGGCGGCATTATCGTCGGTCACTTTGTCGATCAGGCGGGCGTCGCCCTCAGCAGCCCGATGCTGCATTTTATTCAGGAATTCGGCTTGATCCTGTTTGTCTACACCATCGGTATCCAGGTGGGACCGGGCTTTTTCGCCTCGCTGCGGGTCTCAGGCCTGCGGCTCAATCTGTTCGCTATCCTGATCGTGATTCTCGGCGGCCTGGTCACCGCGGTGCTGCATAAGCTGTTCAATATTCCTCTCCCGGTGGTGCTTGGCATCTTCTCCGGCGCGGTGACCAACACGCCGGCGCTGGGGGCCGGGCAGCAAATCCTGCGCGATCTCGGGGTGCCGTTCGAGGTGGTCGATCAGATGGGGATGAGCTACGCGATGGCGTATCCGTTCGGCATCTGCGGCATTCTGCTGACCATGTGGCTGGTGCGCCTGTTCTTTCGCATCAATGTCGAGAAAGAGGCCCAGCAGTTTGAGGAGAGCAGCGGCAACGGCCATGCCCATTTGCACACCATCAACGTGCGTGTGGAGAACCCCAACCTCCACCAGATGGCGATTCAGGATGTGCCGATGCTCAACAGCGACAATATCGTCTGTTCGCGGCTGAAGCGCGGTGAGCTGCTGATGGTGCCTGCGCCGGGAACCCTTATCCAGGCCGGCGATCTGCTGCACCTGGTGGGGCGGCCGGAGGATCTGCACAATGCGCAACTGGTGATCGGCCAGGAGGTGGCCACCTCGCTGTCAACGCGCGGCACCGACCTGAAGGTGGAGCGGGTGGTGGTGACTAACGAGAAAGTGCTGGGGAAGAAAATACGCGATCTGCACGTCAAACAGCGCTATGACGTGGTGATCTCCCGGCTTAATCGCGCAGGCGTCGAACTGGTGGCCAGCAGCAGCGCCAGCCTGCAGTTTGGCGATATCCTCAACCTGGTCGGCCGTCCGGAGGCGATTGACGCCGTGGCCGCCGAGCTGGGTAACGCCCAGCAGAAGCTGCAGCAGGTTCAGATGCTGCCGGTATTTATCGGCATCGGCCTCGGGGTACTGCTGGGTTCTATCCCGTTGTTTATTCCCGGCTTCCCCGCCGCCCTGAAGCTGGGGCTGGCCGGGGGGCCGCTGATTATGGCGCTGATTCTCGGGCGCATCGGGAGCATCGGCAAGCTGTACTGGTTTATGCCGCCGAGCGCCAACCTGGCGCTGCGCGAGCTGGGGATCGTGCTGTTTCTGGCGGTGGTCGGGCTAAAATCGGGGGGCGACTTTGTGGTGACCCTGACCCAGGGCGATGGCCTGAGCTGGATCGCTTACGGCATTTTCATCACCGCCATCCCGCTGCTGACGGTAGGCATTCTCGCGCGCATGCTGGCGAACATGAACTATCTGACGCTGTGCGGCATGCTGGCCGGCTCGATGACCGACCCGCCGGCGCTGGCCTTCGCCAACAATCTGCACGCCACCAGCGGCGCGGCGGCGCTCTCTTACGCTACCGTCTATCCGCTGGTGATGTTTCTGCGGATTATCACCCCGCAGCTACTCGCCGTGCTGTTCTGGGGGCTGAGCTAGCGGGCCGTGCGTCTGGACGCGGCGCAGATGGTAGTCCACCTGATACTCGCTGGCGTTGCGGAACATGACCGAATAGTTAAGAAACTCGCCGCTGTCGCTGTAGGAAAGGGAGGTAATACGCAGCAGCGGCGTCTGCTCCGGGACGTTCATTGAGCGCGCCAGCTGCTTGTCCGCCAGCACCGGCGTCAGCGTTTCATAGTTCCCGCTGATGATGATCCCGCACTCCTTCTCAATATAATCAAATTTCGACCCTTCCAGATGACTCAGCGACAGGTTGCGGAACAGCTTCACCGGCATATAGCTATCCTCCAGCATCAGTGGCTTGCCGTCGACGAAGCGCACCCGCCGTGAGAAGTAGATCCGTTCATCAATTTTAATCCGCAGCAGACTGGCGATGGCCGGCGGGGCGGGCATCACCTCGAAGGCCAGCACCTGACTCACCACCTCTTTACCCTGTTTGCGCAGCACTTCCGCCAGGCCGGTGAGATTGCTGGTTTCATGATGGACGTCTTTGCGCGCCACGTAGGTCCCCGAGCCGTGACGACGGACCACCAGCCCCCAGTCCACCAGCAGGTCGATGGCTTTGCGGATGGTCATGCGCGCCACCCCGAACTCCTCGGCCAGTTTTTTCTCTCCCGGCAGCGGGCTGCCGATGGCGAAGTCGGCAGAATTCAGCCGTAGCCGCAGGCGGTCAGCAATGGATTTGTAGATCACCAGTAGTCCTCTTGTACAGGAAAGGGCGAGGTTATTTTCTTCACCTGTCAGCAAAAAATAGGTTTTAAGACAGATAGTTATTATCCATTCATTAGATCGATTACATCCTTTAGCTTATCGATGTCTAACTTTTGTTATGAAAGTAGACAACGTTGGCCAAATTAAAACCATGAAAGCGATCACGAATCGCAACGGCGCGGCATGTTGTCGGACGGGCAAATTCCTATTCTCGAGTGAGGCCGGTAACCAAGAAAAAGAAGGCCATTCACCCTACGAGTTGTTATATGAGGATTTCCCAATGCTCAGTCAAATACAACGCTTTGGCGGCGCCATGTTTACCCCGGTTTTATTGTTTCCTTTCGCCGGGATCGTGGTCGGTATCGCCATTATGTTGCGCAACCCGATGTTCGTCGGCGAAGCGCTGACCGCACCCGACAGCCTGTTTGCACAGATCGTTCACATCATCGAAGAGGGCGGCTGGACCGTCTTTCGTAATATGCCGCTGATTTTCGCCGTCGGCCTGCCGATTGGCCTGGCGAAGCAGGCCCAGGGCCGGGCCTGTCTGGCGGTACTGGTGAGCTTTCTCACCTGGAACTACTTTATCAATGCCATGGGGATGACCTGGGGCCACTTCTTCGGCGTCGACTTTTCCGTTGAACCCACGGCCGGCAGCGGCCTGACGATGATTGCGGGGATTAAAACCCTCGACACCAGCATTATCGGGGCGATCGTCATCTCCGGCCTGGTGACGGCCCTGCATAATCGCTATTTCGATAAACCCCTGCCGGTGTTCCTCGGCATCTTCCAGGGCTCATCGTTTGTGGTCATTGTCGCCTTCCTCGCGATGATCCCCTGCGCCTGGCTGACGCTGCTCGGCTGGCCAAAAGTCCAGCTGGGTATTGAATCGCTACAGGCCTTCCTGCGCTCTGCCGGCGCGCTTGGGGTGTGGGTTTACATCTTCCTTGAGCGCATTCTGATCCCCACTGGCCTGCACCACTTCGTCTATGGCCCGTTCATCTTTGGCCCGGCGGTGGTGGAGGGGGGACTACAGGTCTACTGGGCAGAGCATCTGCAGGCGTTCAGTCAGAGTACGGAACCGCTAAAGACGCTGTTCCCGGAGGGCGGCTTTGCCCTGCACGGTAACTCGAAAGTGTTTGGTTCGGTGGGTATTGCGCTGGCGCTCTACTTCACCGCCGCGCCGGAAAATCGCGTCAAGGTTGCCGGCCTGCTGATCCCCGCCACGTTGACCGCGATGCTGGTCGGGATCACCGAGCCGCTGGAGTTCACCTTCCTGTTCATCTCGCCGCTGCTGTTCGCCGTCCACGCGGTGCTGGCGGCGTCCATGGCGACGGTAATGTACATCTGCGGGGTGGTGGGCAATTTCGGCGGTGGCCTGCTCGACCAGTTCTTGCCGCAAAACTGGATCCCAATGTTTCATCACCACGCCTCGATGATGTTCATTCAGATAGGTATTGGTCTCTGTTTCACCGCTCTCTACTTCGTGGTCTTCCGCACCCTGATCCTGCGTCTGAACCTGAAGACGCCGGGCCGGGAAGAGAGTGAAATCAAGCTCTACAGCAAGGCCGACTATCAGGCAGCGCGGGGTAAAACCACGGCGGCGGCCGTGCCAGAGACCCGGCTGGGCCAGGCCGCTGGCTTCCTGCAGGCCCTCGGCGGCGCCGGCAACATTGAAAGTATCAATAACTGCGCCACCCGACTGCGCATCGCGCTGGTCGATATGGCGAAAACGCAAAGTGACGACGTCTTTAAAGCGCTGGGCGCCCACGGGGTAGTTCGCCGCGGCAACGGGATTCAGGTCATCGTCGGCCTGCACGTTCCCCAGGTGCGCGATCAGCTGGAAAACCTGATGAAAGATTCTCTTTCGACCGAACATACCACCATGACGGAGGCAGTATCATGAAAAAATTCTCAGTTGTTATCGCAGGCGGCGGCAGCACCTTCACTCCGGGCATTGTCCTGATGCTGCTGGCAAACCAGGATCGTTTTCCGCTGCGGTCGCTGAAATTTTACGACAACGACGGTGCGCGCCAGGAGACCATCGCCGAGGCGTGCAAAGTGATCCTCAAAGAGCAGGCACCGGAGATTGAATTCAGCTATACCACCGATCCGCAGGCGGCATTTACCGATGTTGATTTCGTCATGGCGCATATCCGCGTCGGGAAATATCCGATGCGTGAACAGGATGAGAAAATCCCGCTGCGCCACGGCGTGCTGGGCCAGGAGACCTGCGGACCGGGCGGGATCGCCTACGGTATGCGGTCTATCGGCGGCGTGCTGGAGCTGGTGGATTATATGGAAAAATATTCGCCGAACGCCTGGATGCTCAACTACTCCAACCCGGCGGCGATTGTGGCGGAAGCCACCCGCCGTCTGCGGCCAAACGCCAAAATCCTCAACATCTGCGATATGCCAATCGGTATCGAAGGGCGGATGGCGCAGATTGTTGGCCTCAAAGACCGTAAACAGATGCGCGTGCGCTACTACGGCCTTAACCACTTCGGCTGGTGGACTTCGATTGAGGATCTCGACGGCAACGATTTGATGCCAAAACTGCGCGAATATGTGGCGAAATACGGCTATGTGCCGCCTTCTAACGACCCGCACACCGAGGCCAGCTGGAACGACACTTTTGCCAAAGCGAAAGATGTGCAGGCGCTGGATCCGCAGACCATGCCGAATACCTATCTGAAATATTACCTGTTCCCGGACTACGTGGTGGCCCACTCCAACCCGGAACGCACCCGCGCCAATGAGGTGATGGATCATCGCGAGAAAAACGTCTTCAGCGCCTGCCGGGCGATTATTGCCGCCGGGAAATCCTCCGCTGGCGATTTGGAAATTGACGAACACGCGTCGTATATCGTCGATCTGGCGACGGCCATCGCCTTTAACACCCAGGAAAGGATGCTGCTGATTGTGCCGAACAACGGCGCGATCCATAACTTTGACGCTGACGCGATGGTGGAAATTCCTTGCCTGGTGGGTCACAACGGGCCGGAGCCGCTGACGGTCGGCGACATCCCGCACTTCCAGAAAGGGATGATGAGCCAGCAGGTGGCGGTGGAAAAACTGGTGGTCGATGCCTGGGAACAGCGCTCTTACCACAAGCTGTGGCAGGCGATTACCCTGTCGAAAACCGTGCCGAGTGCCTCGGTGGCAAAAGCGATCCTCGACGACCTGATTGCCGCCAACAAAGATTACTGGCCGGAGCTGCATTAATCCCCGCCGTTGACCGGCGCCCTGCGGGGCGCCGGTTCTTCTCCCCGGTTCCTGATTTACGCTATGCTGAAGCCTGCTGCGCGATGAACAAGGAACCGTCATGAAAATCTCCCGCCTCGGCGAAGCGCCGGATTACCGCTTTTCGCTGGCTAACGAACGTACCTTTCTGGCATGGATCCGCACGGCGCTCGGTTTTCTCGCCGCTGGCGTCGGTCTTGACCAGCTGGCGCCAGACTTTGCCACGCCGCTGATCCGTGAAATTCTCGCCCTGCTGCTGTGCCTGTTTGCCGGCGGCATGGCCATCTATGGCTATCTGCGCTGGCTGAATAACGAGAAGGCGATGCGCCTGAAGCAGGATCTCCCCTATACCCGGACGCTGCTGGTGATTAGCATCCTGCTGCTGGCGGTGGTGGTCGCGGTGATGCTGCTGGTGCTGTATGGCGGATAAACGCCGGGCGCGGCGGGAAAGCGACCCGGGACTACAGCCAGAGCGTACCTCGCTGGCCTGGTTTCGCACCCTGTTGGGCTATGGCGCGCTGATGGCGCTGGCGATTAAGCACAGCTGGCACCGCGCCGGACTGCCTTTCTGGCTATCGATCGGCGTGCTGACGATAGTGGCGGTGATACTCTGGGGCTATACCCGCCGTCGTCATCTGATGGACATCGACGACAGCGATTTTTTACAGCCGCGGGCGGTTCGTGACAAATTTTTGATCGCACTCGCAGTACTTTCTTTGGCATTCCTGTTTGCTGTTACTCACCTTCAACAGATCGTTTTATTCATTAGGGATATGTCATGACAGGATGTCCGGCGAATTTGCCTCTTACTCATGCCCCCGGCCAGCACCATGACACTCCCTTTCAGGCTGTCGTTGTGGAGGCGCATCATTGCCATCAACCGCAGGCGTTCTATGCGCAGCTGCGTCAACAGGGACTCACGGCTATCCATTTTATTCCGCAGCTGGCGGCCGGCGACGCCGCGCTGTGGGGTGAGTTTCTCTGCGCAGTCTTTCACCGCTGGGTGCGGGAAGATATTGGCCGTATCAATATTTTGCTGTTTAGCGAGACGCTGAGCGCCTGGTGCGGCGAGTTGATAACGCAGGCGGGAGCGCCGGCGGCCAACAGCGCCTGCTACGGCTGTCCGTGGCTACGCCTGTGCCGCTGCGGCGAACAGGAAGACCCGCTGTGTGCGGGTTACCGACAGTTTTACGATCTCAGCGGGCCCTATATGCGGGTGATGCGGGACCTGCGCCGACAGCAGCGGCCGCCAGAGGCGTTGATGCCGCTGCTGCGCTGAAGATTAGCGCCCCTTCGCCAGATACTGCGCCATCTCCTCTTCCGGCACCATTCCGCCGCCGGTGGCCCACACCAGGTGGGTCGCCTGCTGCAGCTGCTGCTCACTCAGCCCCTGCAGCTGATGGTACGCTTTGCTGGCGCAGACGCGCTGCGGCCCGGCCATTCCGGCCAGCGCGGAGGGTTCAAGGCGGATATTTTCCGCTGTCGCCAGCCAGCCCAGCATGTCATACATCGTCTGGTCATCAAGGGTATAGAACCCGTCGAGCAGGCGCTCCATTGCCCGGCCAACGAAGCCGGACGCCCGGCCGACCGCCAGACCGTCGGCGGCGGTCAGATTATCAATGCCTAAATCCTGCACCGCTATCTGGTCGTGAAGCCCGGTATAGACGCCGAGCAGCATGCAGGGGGAGTGGGTCGGTTCGGCGAACAGGCAGTGAACGTGGTCGCCAAAGGCCAGCTTGAGGCCAAACGCCACGCCGCCAGGGCCGCCGCCGACGCCGCACGGCAGGTAGACGAACAGCGGATGGTCGGCATCGACCACCCGTCCGGCTTTGGCGAACTGCGCCTTCAGGCGCTCGCCGGCCACGGCATAGCCGAGGAACAGCGTGCGCGAATTTTCATCGTCGATGAAAAAGCAGTTCGGGTCTGATTCCGCCGCCTTGCGCCCCTGTTCGACCGCCACGCCGTAGTCCTCTTCATACTCCACCACCGTCACGCCGTGGCTGCGCAGTTTGGCCTTTTTCCACGCCCGGGCGTCTGCGGACATATGCACGGTAACCTTAAAGCCGATGCGGGCGCTCATGATGCCGATCGACATCCCGAGGTTGCCGGTGGAGCCGACGGCGATGCTGTACTGGCTGAAGAACTGTTTAAACTCCGGCGTCAGCAATTTGCGATAATCGTCTGCGGTAGTCAGCAGCCCGGCTTCCAGCGCCAGCTTTTCCGCATGGGTCAGCACTTCATAAATGCCGCCGCGCGCTTTGATCGAGCCGGAGATCGGCAGATGGCTGTCTTTTTTCAGCAGCAGTTCGCCGCCAATCGGCTGGCCGAATTTTTGCTCAAGGCGGTGCTTCATTGCCGGAATGGCGACCACTTCCGATTCGATAATCCCGCCGCTGGCGGCCGTTTCCGGGAAGGCTTCCGCCAGATAGGGCGCGAAGCGCTGCAGGCGGGCATGGGCGTCCTGCACGTCGTCGGCGGTCAGGCCGACGTAAGGCAATCCCTCCGCCAGGGTGGTGGTGGCGGGGTTAAACCAGGTGGTTTCTTTCAGGGCGATCAGATCCTGCACAAGCGGGAAGGTCGCGGTTAAGGTGGTCAGGTCAGCGTGTTTCATCATACGTCTCTTTGCGCTCAGATAATGAAAGAAAGCAGGAAGGTGGCGGCCAGTGCAAGTAGCGACGCGATAAAAGTCGCCGTCGTGTAGTACTTGAACGTTTCACTGAGGCTGGCGCCGCAGTACTGTTTTACCAGCCAGAACAGGGAATCGGTGACGATCGTGCAGCCAATGGCGCCGGAACCGATGGCAATGGCGATGATCTCCGGGCTGACGCCGGGATAAAGCGGCAGCATCGGGGCAACGATGGCGGTAGCGCCCATCATCGCCACGGTGGCGGAGCCAACGGCGGCGTGCAGGATAAGCGCCACCAGCCAGGCCAGCAGAATCGGATGCATGTCGAGGTTCGATAGGATCACCGCCAGGCTATCGGCCAGGCCGCTGGATTTTAAAATCGCGTTGAATGCGCCGCCTGCGCCGATAATCAGCAGGATGTTGGCGATAGACCCAAAGCCGTTTTCCGTATGGGTCAGCAGGACGCCCATCCCCATCTGCCGACGAATGCCGAGCATGTAATAGGCGACAAAGACGGCGATAAACATCGCGGTGATGGGGTTGCCGATAAATTCCAGCACCGTATACAGCGTGCCGCCTTTCTCCATGTTCAGTTCGGCGACGGTTTTCACCAGCATCAGGCCAATCGGCAGCAGTACGGTAAACAGCGTGGCGCCGAGTGACGGCAGCGTCGACGCCTCGCGGACCTCAAGGTTGGCAAATTCGGCCGGAACCGGTTTGTACGGCAGGCGGTTGCCTAACGCTCTGAGAAACAGCGGACCGCCAACCAGCGAGGCGATCAGACCGACCAGCAGGCCATAAACAATCACTGTGCCGATATCGGCGCCCAGTTTGTTCGCGACAAACAGGGCCGCCGGATGCGGGGGGACCACGCAGTGCACCGCCATCAGCGCGGTACACAGCGGAATAGCCAGCTTCAGTAGCGAGGTATTGGTTTTTTTGGCGATGGAGAAGGCCAGGGGGATCAGCAGGACCACGCCGACTTCGACAAACAGCGTGATGCCGCAGATCAGGCCGACCAGCACCATAATCACGTCCGCCGACAGCCAGCGGCAGCGCTGCAGCGTCAGGCCGATGCGCTCCGCCGCGCCGGAGACCTCCATCATCTTGCCGAGAATGGTGCCGAGACCGATCACCGCCGCAAGGAAGCCCAGCGTACCGCCAATGCCGCTCTCAATAGCGTTGACCATCTCCAGCGGGCCCATCCCCATCATCGCGCCGACGAAAAAGCTCGCCAGCAGCAGCGCCAGAAATGGATGAAACTTCAGTTTGACGATCGTTAAGACGATTAACACGATGCTGATCAGCAGCGTGCTCACAACCCAGACTTGCGAACCCATATTCCACCTCGCCTGTGAATAATCTGGCCTTATTGAAGCGAGAATCGTCATGGGCTGACAAACGATAAAAATGGGCTTTAGGGTGAGGAGAATTGAATCAAATGGGTGATTTAGCTCAAAAACAGACCATTAAATATGCTATGGGTCAAATTAACTCACCCTTTTGCGGCAAAACCGGCGTGATTTTTTTATCATCAACAGCCACTGTATTTGCCAGGAGCGCGTGATGGATGTGCTAAAAACCTTAGGTACTCGGTTGCTGAACGGCTGGCAGCTCTCCAGGCTGTCGACCTTTGAGGTGGCGGCTCGGCACGAGTCGTTTGCCCTGGCCGCCGACGAGCTGGCGCTCACGCCTGGCGCCGTCAGCCACCGGATTAATCAACTTGAAGAGGAGCTGGGGATCCTGCTCTTTGTCCGCTCGCATCGCAAAGTTGAGCTGACGCGTGAAGGTAAGCGGGTCTACTGGGCGCTGAAGTCGTCGCTGGATGGTCTCAATCAGGAGATCCTCGATATCAAAAACCAGGAGCTCTCCGGCAGTCTGACGGTCTACTCGCGGCCCTCTATCGCCCAGTGCTGGCTGGTGCCGGCCCTGGGTGACTTTACCCGCCGTTACCCGGCCATCTCCCTCACCGTGCTGACCGGCAATGAGAACGTTAACCTGCAGCGGACGGGCATCGATCTGGCGATCTATTTTGATGATGCGCCGTCGTCGCAGCTGAGTCACCATTTTCTGATGGATGAGGCGATCGTGCCGGTATGTACGCCGAATTACGCGCAACAGCGGCAGTTAATGTCGAATCCGGGCAATCTGCGCCACTGTACGTTGCTCCACGACCGCCAGGCATGGAGCAACGATTCCGGCACCGACGAGTGGTATAGCTGGGCGCAGCAGTTTGCGGTGGAACTGCCGCCATCGTCGGGGATTGGCTTCGATCGTTCCGATTTAGCGACGATTGCGGCGATGAATCATGTCGGGGTGGCGATGGGGCGTAAGCGGCTGGTGCAGAAGCGGCTGGAGAGTGGGGAGTTGATCGCCCCGTTTGGCGATATGACGCTGAAATGCCACCAGCACTACTATGTAACCACCCTGCCGGGTCGCCAGTGGCCGAAAATCGACGCCTTTATCGAGTGGCTGCACAGCCTGACATAAGACAAAAGCAGCCACCGGGAGGTAGCCCGGATAAGGCGTCAGCCGCTATCCGGGGAGCGCCAAGCGGCGCTTAGACCGGCTGCTGATGGTGGGTAAAGCGCGAGGCCAGCGGCAGCCAGCACAGCAGAATCAACAGACCCATCAGCATCATCAGCAGACCGAGACTGCCCTGACCGTTTTGCGGCATCATCGCCGACAGCCAGGCCAGTACGCCGGAGCCGATATTCTGCAAGCCGCCAACCAGCGCCCCGGCGGTACCGGCGAGGAACGGGAATGGCTCCATCGCGCCGCTGGTGGCCAGCGGGAACAGCATGCCGGCGCCGAAGAAGAACAGCGCCGCCGGCACCAGCAGGGTCCAGACGGTCATGACGCCCAGCAGCCCCGGGATCCACATCATCAGACCCGCCAGCAGGCAGCAGATAACCGATTGCCACATCAGTGTCGGGAAACGCTTGTTCGGGCGTCCGGCAAACCAGGCGCCGAAGAAGGCCGCCGGGATCGGCAGAATAAACAGAATACTCACCGCCATGCTGCTCAGGCCGAGCACCGCGCCCATCAGTACGCCGGAACAGGCTTCGAATACCGCAATCCCCGCCAGGCCGCCGATCAGCATCAGCAGATAGCAGTTAAACGCGCCAGTGCCGAACAGCGTTTTGTAGCTGGCCAGAAGTTTGGTGCGCGGCGCGCCCTCCGGGCGCGTTTCCGGCATCCATTTCGCCATGCTGAAGGTCACCCCGGCGCACAGAACCAGCAGGAAAGCGTAACAGGCGCGCCAGCTCCACAGGGTGTCGAGGATGCCGCCGAGCAACGGGGCAATCAGCGGGCTGACCAGAATACCCATATTTAACAGGCTATTGGCATGACGCAGCTGGGCGCCTTCGTACAGATCGCGGGGCAGGGTGCGTGCCATCACGCCGCCGACGCCGGTGCCCATCCCCTGCATGGCGCTGGCGGCGATCAGCACCGGCAGGCTATGGGTGGTCATGGCGACCAGCGTCGCCAGCATAAAAATCGACATCCCGACGAGGATCACCGGGCGGCGACCGATGCGGTCGGAGAGCGGGCCGTAAAACAGCTGTGAAATACCGTAGGTCAGCAGGTAGGCCGCCATCACGCTTTGAACCGCCCCTTCGCGAACGTTCAGCGCGACCGCCATGTCGGCGATGGCCGGAATATATATGGTCTGCGCCATCTGGCCAACGGCCACCAGCAGTACCAGCATCAACAACAAATTGAAGTTTTTATGCCGTTTCATGTCGATGAATACTTTGTGAGTAAAGAGAAATGAAGAATATGTGACTGGCACATCCCGTAATCGATGGAGGAATCTACCATATAAAAATGACAGAACAACTGCAAAGTGCCGATTATTGAGGGAGTTCCAGGCAGATTATGTAAACAGGAACGGCAACTAATGTTGCCATTGCAGGCTAAGCGAGGCGCAGGAGGATCGCCCCGGCGGCAATCCCGCAGGCGGCGAAGATGCGCAGCGGCATCAGTTGCTCTTTCAGGACGATAAAAGCGATTAGCGCGCCGAACAAAATGGAGGTTTCACGCAGCGCGGCGACCACCGCCAGCGGCGCCTGGGTCATCGCCCACAGCGCCAGGCCGTAGGAGCCCATGGTGCCGATACCGCCGAGGATACCTTTTCGCCAGTGCAGGCGCAGATAGCGGCTGGCTTCAGCGCGGCGGGTCATCATTGCCCAGCTTAGCAGGCAGAAGCCGTTCATAAAAAAGGTCCACAGGGTGTAGCCCAGCGCCGAGCCCGCCAGCCGGACGCCGGTGCCGTCCACCAGCGTATAGCCAGCGATGAAGCAGGCGTTGATCAGCGCCAGCACGATGCCTTTGCGCGAGCTGGCGCGGCCGTTAAAGGCCATCGCCAGAATAGCCAGGCAGATGACGCCGATGCCCAGCCAGGCCATCGGCGACAAGCGATCGCCGAGAAACAGCACGCTTATCGCCGCCACCAGCAATGGGGCAGTCCCCCGCATCAGCGGATAGGTCTGGCTCATATCCGATACCTGATAGGTCTTCGCCACCAGCACCGTATACACCACCTGTAACGCGCATGACGCCAGCAGATAGGGGGCGCTGGCAAGCGTTGGCTGCGGGGCAAAGGGCAGCATCACCAGCGCGATCAGCGCGGCCGAGCCGCTGACGCCGATCGCCGCGTACATTTTATCGCCGCTGGCTTTGACAATAGCGTTCCAGCTGGCGTGCAGCAGGGCGGCGAACAGCAAAATGCAGAATACGGTGATGGTCATCGCAGACAGGTTCAACAGTGAAGGTCACCGGACTGTAACACGCGCCCGCGCTGCCAGCCAGCGGGGGCTACAGCGAACAAAACAGGCGATGCGTCACCCGCGGTTCGTCGTACACCGGGCGAAAGCCAAGTCTTTCATAAAAGGGCCAGGCCTGCGCCGGGGCGTGGGTGTTGAGAAAATCAAACCAGGCGCTGGAGTGGGTGATAACCGAGACCAGCAACTGCTGGCCGATCCCCCGGCGGCGGTAGCGCTCGCTGATGTAGAGATGGCGAATACGCCCGGCCCGCGGCTGCGGGCTGAAGGGATCGCTATTGATGCCGCATACCCCAACCAGCTGGTGGTTCACAAAGGCGCCCAGCAGCGTTTCGCCCGGCGCGGTAAAGCGATTTTTGCCGCTCTGCCAGTTTTCCGCCAGGCGGCGCAGCATATTGAAATGCTGTTCAAGGCTTTCGGTGCGCAGCGCCGCGAACCCCGGGGCATCCGGCGTCGTGGCGGCAATTAACAGGGGTGGCATAGCTTCCTCCATCAAGTCATCCCGGGACGCCCGGCGGGCGCCTGCAGGGGGGCGGTTTCCCGCCCCCCTCAGGTGCGACTTGAACCTGAATCAGCGGAACTGTTTCAGGACTGCATCAAGTAGTTGCAACACAGCAACCATGAGTTTCAGGATTAAAATAATAATATCCATTCCGCCCATACGCGCGTCTCCTGTGGTTAAGGAGCACAATAAGCTGACGTACCTTTCCGCTGCCTGTTGCCAGCTTATCCCTGCCTGTCGCCGGCGGCGTCGCCCTGGCCAATGGTTGCTCCTTCCGTGGACGGCTTCCCGGCCCGCCGCCAGCAACGACAGGGGTGCGCAGCGCTGAACCACGCGTTGCCGCGCGGACCAGTGACTGCACGTTGTTGACGTAACACAGTGTGCTCTCTCGGGGTTAAGGCACTGACGGCACCACCCGTTTCAGCCAGGACTTCGTTGCGCCGGTCAAACTTGCGGCCCCCGAATGGCACACCATGAACACACCCAGTATAGATAAATACTGTATGGATGAACAGTATTTTTTGGACAAATCCGCCGCTCTCGCCCATACTCTATGACAGAGAAAAAGCGACCTTAAATTGCGCGAACTGCAGCGATCGCGTATACTTTTGGCGTTGACGTAATACAGTGTGCTTGCGGCTACCACCTGTAACCATACTGATAAAAACCTCGCTCCGGCGGGGTTTTTTGTTTTGTGCCCTTTTGCGCCGAACTGTGATCTTTCGCGCAAATTTTCGTGGATGAAAATAAATCCATTGTGAAAACGTAAAACCTGTGTTTGTATAAATTCAGCTTATTTTTCGACACAACAGGTCCCTAATGAACGCAACCCTGATCGCTTCGACCCTACTAAAAACCGCGCCAGCCGCGGTGGTCGTCGTGTCTGTGGTGGTCGTCGTCGGCAATGCGCCGTAGGGTCCGGAACAACACGAATTCCAAACCCCGCCGGCGCAAACCGAGCGGGGTTTTTTGTTGGCGAGCCCCCCGGTAAAGTCGGCCCAGAAGAAAAGGACTGGAGCATGGCAAGTTCGGGCACCACATCAAACACAATGCGCTTTACCGGCGCGCAGCTGGTTGTTCATTTACTGGAACGCCAGGGTATCACTATGGTTAGCGGCATTCCGGGCGGCTCCATCCTGCCTATTTACGATGCCTTAAGCCAGAGCACGCAGATCCGCCACATCCTGGCGCGCCACGAGCAGGGCGCGGGCTTTATCGCCCAGGGGATGGCGCGTACCGAAGGCAAACCAGCGGTCTGTATGGCCTGCAGCGGCCCGGGGGCGACGAACCTGGTGACGGCGATCGCCGATGCCCGCCTGGATTCGATTCCATTGGTCTGCATCACCGGCCAGGTGCCGGCATCGATGATTGGCACCGACGCCTTCCAGGAAGTGGACACCTACGGCATCTCTATCCCCATCACCAAACATAACTATCTGGTGCGCGACATCGCTGAGCTGCCGCAGGTGATCAGCGACGCCTTCCGTATTGCTCAGTCCGGGCGTCCCGGGCCGGTGTGGATAGACATTCCTAAGGACGTACAGTCGGCGACCATTGAGCTGGAAACGTTGCCGGAACCGGGCGAGCGCGCCGCTCCGCCGGCATTCGCCCCCGAAAGCGTGCGCGAAGCGGCGGCGATGATCAATGCGGCGAAGCGTCCGGTGCTCTATCTGGGCGGCGGGGTGATTAACGCGCCGCAGGAGATCCGTGAGCTGGCGGAAAAAGCCAATCTGCCGACCACCATGACCCTGATGGCGCTGGGCATGCTGCCGAAGGCGCACCCGCTGTCGCTGGGGATGCTGGGGATGCACGGCGCGCGCAGCACCAACTTCATTCTGCAGGAAGCGGATTTACTGATTGTTTTAGGCGCGCGTTTTGATGACCGGGCGATTGGCAAGACCGAGCAGTTCTGCCCGAACGCGAAGATTATCCACGTCGATATCGACCGCGCCGAGCTGGGCAAAATCAAGCAACCGCACGTGGCGATTCAGGGCGATGTGGCGGAAGTCTTAGCCCAGCTGAACCCGCAGATTGAGGCGCAGCCGCGCGAGGAATGGCGCCAGCTGGTGGCCGACTTGCAGCGCGAATTCCCTTGCGCCATCCCGCAGGAAAGCGACCCGCTTTCCCATTACGGCCTGATTAACGCCGTGGCCGCCTGCGTGGATGATGAAGCGATCATCACTACCGACGTTGGCCAGCACCAGATGTGGACGGCGCAGGCCTACCCGCTCAACCGTCCGCGCCAGTGGCTGACCTCCGGCGGCCTCGGCACCATGGGCTTCGGCCTGCCGGCGGCGATCGGCGCGGCGCTGGCGAATCCGCAGCGCAAGGTTATCTGCTTCTCCGGCGACGGCAGCCTGATGATGAATATTCAGGAGATGGCTACCGCCGCTGAAAATCAACTGGATGTAAAAATTATTCTGCTGAACAACGAAGCGCTGGGGCTGGTGCATCAGCAGCAGAGCCTGTTTTATCAGCAGGGCGTTTTTGCCGCCACTTATCCGGGGATGATTAACTTTATGCAGATTGCCGCCGGTTTTGGCCTGCAAACCTGTGATTTAAATAACGAAGCCGATCCGCAGGCGGCGCTGCAGGCGATCATCGCTCGTCCGGGCCCGGCGCTGATTCACGTGCGCATCGACGCGCAGCAGAAAGTGTATCCGATGGTACCGCCGGGTGCGGCCAATACTGAAATGGTGGGGGAATAAGCCATGCAAAAACACTGTGATAACGTCATTCTGGAACTCACCGTCCGCAACCACCCCGGCGTCATGACCCACGTCTGCGGGCTTTTTGCCCGCCGCGCCTTTAACGTCGAAGGTATTCTTTGTCTACCGATTCAGGGCAGCGAACACAGCCGCATCTGGCTGCTGGTGAACGACGATCAGCGTCTCGGGCAGATGATTAGCCAGATTGAAAAGCTGGAAGATGTCACCAAAGTGGCGCGTAACCAGTCCGATCCCACCATGTTTAACAAAATTGCGGTGTTCTTCGAGTAAATCGCGCAAGGCTTGAACGGTAAGGTGCTTATGGTTAAGGTAAGCGCCTTTGCCGGATGGCGCTGCGCTTATCCGGCCTACGGACACAGCGCTTTGTCGCCTCAGGCACCAGGACCCTATCATGACCACCATCGCCCTTATTGACGATCATTTGATTGTCCGCTCCGGCTTTGCTCAGCTGCTGGGGCTGGAAACTGATTTTCAGGTTGTCGCCGAATTCGGCAGCGGCCGCGAGGCGCTGGCGGGGTTGCCGGGGCGCGGCGTTCAGGTCTGTATCTGCGATATCTCAATGCCGGATATTTCCGGGCTGGCGCTGCTCAGCCAGCTGCCGAAGGGGATGGCGACCATCATGCTGTCGGTGCACGACAGCCCGGCGCTGGTCGAGCAGGCGCTTAACGCCGGCGCGCGGGGCTTTCTGTCGAAACGCTGCAGCCCGGACGAACTTATCGCCGCGGTGCGCACGGTGGCGGCGGGCGGCTGCTATCTCACACCGGATATCGCCATGAAGCTGGCCGCCGGGCGCCAGGATCCGCTCACCAAACGCGAACGCCAGGTGGCGGAAAAGCTGGCGGAGGGCATGGCGGTGAAAGAGATCGCCGCTGAGCTCGGACTGTCGCCGAAAACCGTCCACGTTCACCGCGCTAACCTGCTGGAAAAGCTGGGCGTCAACAATGACGTCGAGCTGGCGCGCCGTATGTTTGACAGCTGGCAATGAAGACCATACTCCCGCGCCTGCTGTCGGTGATCGGCTGCGCCTTTATTTTCGCCGCCGCCTGGTTTTGTCTGTGGAGCATCAGCCTGCATCTGGTGGAGCGCGCCGATCTGGCGGTGCTGCTGTTCCCCTTCGGCCTGCGTTTGGGGCTGATGCTGCAGTGCCCGCGCGGCTACTGGCCGGTGCTGCTGGGAACCGAGTGGCTGCTGATCTTCTGGCTGGCGCAGGAAGTAGCGCTGGCGCACCCGATAATATTGATGACCGGAAGCCTGCTGACCCTCCTGCCGGTGGCGCTGATCTCGCGATATCGCCAGCAGCGCGACTGGCTGACGCTTCTGCGTCAGGGCGGGGCGTTAATGGCCGCCGCGCTTCTGCAATCGCTGCCCTGGCTGGCGGAGGGGGACGAGGGTCTTAACGCCCTGCTGTTGACGCTCACCGGCGGCCTGACTCTGGCGCCGACCTGTCTGGTGTTCTGGCACTACCTCACCAGCACCGTCTGGCGGCCCCTGGGGCCGTCGCTGGTGGCGCAGCCGGTAAACTGGCGCGGGCGGCATCTGATCTGGTATCTGTTGTTATTCACCATTAGCCTGTGGCTGCAGCTTGGGCTGCCCGCCGAGCTCTCCCGCTTTACCCCGTTTTGCCTTGCGCTGCCGATTATCGCCCTCGCCTGGCACTACGGCTGGCAGGGCGCGCTGATCGCCACATTGATGAACGCTATCGCCCTGATTGCCAGCCAGACCTGGCACGATCACCCCGTCGATCTCCTGCTTTCGCTGCTGGCGCAGAGCCTCACCGGGCTGCTGCTGGGGGCGGGGATCCAGCGATTGCGCGAGCTTAACCAGTCGCTACAGAACGAGCTGGCGCGTAATCGTCGTCTGGCGGATCGCCTGCTGGAGACCGAAGAGAGCGTGCGCCGCGACGTCGCCCGCGAGCTCCATGATGATATTGGCCAGACCATCACCGCAATACGCACCCAAGCGGGGATCGTCCAGCGGCTGGCGCCGGACAACGCCAGCGTTCGCCAGAGCGGCCAGCTGATTGAACACCTCTCGCTGGGGGTTTACGACTCGGTGCGTCGCCTGCTGGGCCGCCTGCGTCCGCGCCAGCTTGACGACCTGCCGCTGGAGCAGGCGGTACGTTCTCTGATGCGCGAGATGGAGCTGGAGGACCGCGGCATTGTCAGCCATCTCGACTGGCGGATTAACGAGGCGGGGCTGAGCGAAAACCAGCGCGTGACCCTGTTCCGCGTCTGCCAGGAGGGACTGAACAATATCGTCAAGCACGCCAGCGCCAGCGCCGTGACCCTGCAGGGCTGGCAGCAGGAGGAGCGTCTGATGCTGGTGCTGGAGGATGACGGCTGCGGCCTGCCGCCGGGATCCAGCGCGCAGGGATTCGGTCTGACCGGCATGCGCGAGCGCGTGACCGCCCTGGGGGGCACGCTGACGATCTCCTGCACCCACGGTACCCGGGTGTGCGTCAATCTACCGCTGCGTTACGCCTGAGAGGATCGCTGATGTTCGCCTTTTTAAAAGCCCCGCCTGACGCTGCGCCGATTAGCGATAAACGCGAGCTTGATGCGCGTTATCGCTACTGGCGCCGCCATATCCTGTTGACCATCTGGCTGGGCTACGCGCTGTTCTATTTCACCCGCAAAAGCTTTAACGCCGCGGTGCCTGACATTCTCGCCAGCAACGTGCTGACCCGCAGCGATATCGGTCTGCTGGCCACGCTGTTTTACATCACCTACGGACTGTCGAAATTTTTCTCCGGTATCGTCAGCGACCGCTCCGATGCCCGCTATTTTATGGGGTTGGGGCTTATCGCCACCGGGGTGGTGAATATTCTGTTCGGTTTTTCTTCCTCACTGTGGGCCTTCGCCCTGCTGTGGGCACTGAACGCCTTCTTTCAGGGTTGGGGCTCGCCGGTCTGCGCCCGGCTGCTGACGGCCTGGTATTCACGCACCGAACGCGGCGGCTGGTGGGCGCTGTGGAATACGGCGCATAACGTGGGCGGCGCGCTGATCCCGATGGTGGTGGGAGCGGCGGCGCTACATTACGGCTGGCGCGCGGGGATGACCATCGCCGGCGGCCTGGCGATCCTCGCCGGATTATATCTGTGCTGGCGGCTGCGCGATCGTCCGCAGGCGGTGGGGCTACCCGCCGTGGGCGACTGGCGTCACGATGCGCTGGAGATTGCCCAGCAGCAGGAGGGCGCCGGGCTGACGCGCAAAGAGATCCTCACCCGATACGTGCTGGCAAACCCCTATATCTGGCTGCTGTCGCTGTGCTATGTGCTGGTGTACGTGGTGCGGGCGGCGATTAACGACTGGGGCAATCTGTATATGTCGGAGACGCTTGGCGTCGATCTGGTGACCGCTAACTCGGCGGTGACCATGTTCGAGCTGGGCGGATTTATCGGCGCGCTGGTGGCGGGGTGGGGCTCGGATAAGCTGTTTAACGGCAATCGCGGACCGATGAATCTGATCTTCGCCGCCGGCATTTTGCTGTCGGTTGGCGGCCTGTGGCTGATGCCGTTCGCCAGCTACGTGATGCAGGCGGCCTGCTTCTTCACCACCGGTTTCTTTGTCTTCGGCCCGCAGATGCTGATCGGCATGGCGGCGGCGGAGTGTTCGCATAAAGAGGCCGCCGGGGCGGCTACCGGGTTTGTCGGCCTGTTCGCATATCTTGGCGCGTCGCTTTCCGGCTGGCCGCTGGCGCAGGTAATGGATATCTGGCACTGGACCGGATTCTTCGTGGCGATCGCGATTGCCGCCGGCATTTCCGCGCTGCTGCTGCTGCCGTTCTTAAACGCGCAGGCGCCGCGCGCCGCCAGTGAAGCGTGATGCATCTCACTCTTTCGCCGCGAATGGGGCAAAACTAAGAAATTTTCCCGGTTTCACCTGGACGCCGTCTCAGGCCAGACGGCGCGCTGATTTTTACAATGCCTGGCTATGACGCAGGCATAAAAAATCAGCTCAGGAGATACCCATGCTGGCCTTTCTGAATCAGGTTCGTAAGCCGACCCTGGATCTGCCGCTCGACGTGCGGCGCAAAATGTGGTTCAAACCTTTCATGCAGTCCTATCTGGTGGTCTTCATTGGCTACCTGACCATGTACCTGATCCGCAAGAACTTTAATATTGCGCAGAACGACATGATCTCCACCTACGGATTGAGCATGACCCAGCTGGGGATGATTGGCCTGGGCTTCTCCATTACCTACGGCGTAGGGAAAACCCTGGTTTCCTACTATGCCGATGGCAAAAACACCAAGCAGTTCCTGCCGTTTATGCTGATCCTCTCCGCCATCTGCATGCTGGGCTTTAGCGCCAGTATGGGTGCGGGTTCCACCAGCCTGTTCCTGATGATCGCCTTCTATGCGCTAAGCGGCTTCTTCCAGAGCACCGGCGGCTCGTGCAGCTATTCCACCATCACCAAATGGACGCCACGACGCAAACGCGGCACCTTCCTCGGCTTCTGGAATATCTCTCACAACCTCGGCGGCGCCGGCGCGGCGGGCGTGGCGCTGTTTGGCGCCAACTATCTGTTCGACGGCCACGTGATCGGCATGTTTATCTTCCCGTCGATTATTGCGCTGATCGTCGGCTTTATTGGCCTGCGCTACGGTAGCGACTCGCCGGAATCCTACGGCCTCGGCACGGCGGAGGAGCTGTTTGGCGAAGCGATCAGCGAAGAGGATAAAGAGACCGAAGAAAACGCGATGACCAAGTGGCAGATCTTTGTTGAGTACGTACTGAAAAACAAAGTGATCTGGCTGCTGTGCTTCTCCAACATCTTCCTCTACGTGGTGCGTATCGGTATCGATCAATGGTCCACCGTGTACGCCTTCCAGGAGCTGAAGCTGTCGAAAGAGGTGGCGATTCAGGGGTTTACCCTGTTTGAGGTCGGTGCCCTGGTCGGCACGCTGCTGTGGGGCTGGCTGTCGGACCTGGCCAACGGCCGCCGCGCGCTGGTGGCCTGCATCGCGCTGGCGCTGATTATCGCCACTCTCGGCGTTTATCAACATGCCAGCAATCAGTACGTCTATCTGGCTTCGCTGTTTGCGCTGGGCTTCCTGGTGTTTGGCCCGCAGCTGCTGATTGGCGTTGCCGCCGTTGGCTTCGTACCGAAAAAAGCGATCGGCGCCGCCGATGGGATCAAGGGCACTTTCGCCTATCTGATCGGCGATAGCTTCGCCAAGCTGGGCCTCGGGATGATCGCCGACGGCACCCCGGTCTTTGGCCTCACCGGCTGGGCCGGCACCTTTGCGGCGCTGGACGCCGCCGCCATCGGCTGTATCTGCCTGATGGCCATCGTGGCTATCTTCGAAGAGCGTAAAATTCGCCGCGAGAAAAAGAACCGTATTTTGCAGACTGCCTGATTCACCAGGTATTTGGTAACCTTGCCCGGCCATTGCGCCGGGCTTTTTTATTTCTTGCGTAATATGCCAGGTCCGACAGTCGACAGCAGGCAAATTCCCATTATGATAGTCAGGCTGCGATTGGATGAGAGGATGCATGATCTGGATAGGACTGGCCACCCTGGTAGTGGTATTTGTTGTGGGATTTCGGGTGCTTACCTCTGATTCACGCCGCGCGATCCGCCGCCTGAGCGAACGCCTGGGCATCACGCCCGTCCCGCTGGAATCGATGATCGATCAGCTTGGTAAAACCGCCGGCAATGAGTATTTGCGTTACCTTGAACGGCCGAATGAAGCGCATCTGCAGAACGCCGCCCAGGTGCTGCTGATCTGGCAGGTTGCAATTGTCGACGCTAGCGAAAAAAACCTGCATTACTGGTATCGCCTGATGCAAAAAGCGCGTTTAGCGGCGCCGATCACCGAGGCGCAGATCCGCCTGGCGCAAGGGTTTCTGCGCGAGCTGGATCCGGATATGAGCGATTTGCATAACCTTCAGCAGCGCTATAACGACCTGTTTCTCCCGGAAGACGGCGTGCACTGGCTGCACTGATCTCATAGTTATTCGGCCTGGGGTTCATCGCTTTTTGTGCCGGATGGCGGCTGCGCCTTATCCGGCCTACGGTTTCCGCACTCGTCACTTGTAGGCCGGATAAGCGTAAGCGCCATCCGGCAGGATAACTACAGTAGGATTTTCAGGCCGTGTTTTTGTACGACGCTAAGCAATTTTAATGACATTCCGCTTGGTCGCTTAGCGCCAGTCTCCCATTTTTGCACGGTAGACACGCTGGTATTCAGATAACGAGCGAACACGGGTTGGCTAACATTGAGTTGTTCACGTAGCGCTTTAATTTCAATGGGTTGAAGTGCGGCTACGCTACCGAGACATGATTCATCAAAATGGCGCATTGTTTCCTGTGGGATTGCGCCAACGCTGAATAGCCCCGACGCAGCGCTATGGATCGCTTCGAAAGCCGGGCTTTTGTATTTATTTTTTGCTGTCATCGCAAATCTCCACCAGTTCTTTACTTTTAACTAAGACCGTCGTTTTCTCTTAAGAGAGATTGGCATAGTGTTTTGCTAACTCACGAAAACCCATTAACTCGCGATGGTTGATATTGGCCATATCCTGTTTGGCATATAGAAAGGTATAAAACCAATACCCTGCGCTTTTGGTAAGGATGATTGCGCGATCGCGATTCTTGTTGAGTCGCTTTTTATAAACCCCTCCTCCTAAATCAACCACCTTGCCCTGAAGCACAGATTGAATTGCCTGATAGAGCTCGTCGTCGGAAATGCCATGAGAGCTAGCCTCTCTGGCGAACCATTTGGTTTTGAAGATACGCATTGCTGACATCCTGTCGTTAAAAGTATAGCACATAGTGCTATATTAAATTCTCCTGAGATTTGTTAAAGCGATAGCAAGCATCGTTTTTTTAAACATGCGAGCAGCTACGCATCCTCTTATGAAAAGCGAGAATAGTTGCGAAAACGTTAAATGCGTCACAAACAAAATGTTACACTGCGCAGCTTTCCGCCACTTTCTTCGCAGGTCACTCATGAGTTATTCAAATGAAGCCAAACCCCATGCACGCGAACTCGCGCGACCAAACTGGTCGGCGGTCTTCGCGGTTGCTTTCTGCGTCGCCTGCCTGATTACCGTCGAATTTCTACCGGTCAGTCTGCTGACGCCGATGGCGCTGGATTTAGGTATCTCCGAAGGGATGGCCGGGCAGTCGGTGACGACGACGGCATTCGTCGCGATGTTTTCCAGCCTGTTTATCACTTCCGTCATTGGCAAAACCGATCGCCGCTACGTGGTGATCCTCTTTTCGCTGCTGCTGACCCTTTCCTGCCTGTTGGTGTCCTTTGCCGATAGCTTCACCCTGCTGCTGCTGGGACGCGCCTGTCTGGGGCTGGCGCTCGGCGGTTTCTGGGCGATGTCAGCCTCGCTGACCATGCGGCTGGTGCCGATGCGCGTGGTGCCGAAAGCGTTGTCGATTATCTTCGGCGCGGTATCCATCGCGCTGGTGATCGCCGCCCCGTTGGGCAGTTTCCTTGGCGGGCTTATCGGCTGGCGCAACGTGTTTAACGGCGCGGCGGTGATGGGTGTACTGTGTACGCTCTGGGTGCTGAAAGCGCTGCCGTCGCTGCCTGGTGAATCGGCGGCTCAGCAGCAAAATATGTTTGGCCTGCTGAAGCGGCCGGGGGTGATGGCCGGCATGTGCGCCATTTTCATGGCCTTTGCCGGACAGTTCGCCTTTTTTACCTATATTCGCCCGGTCTACATGACCCTCGCCGGCTTTGATGTCGATGGCCTGACGCTGGTGCTGCTGAGCTTTGGTATCGCCAGCTTCATCGGCACGTCGCTCTCCTCGGTGCTGCTCAAACGCTCGGTGAAAGCGGCGCTGGCGATTGCGCCGCTGGTGTTGACCGCCTGCGCGGCGGCGCTGGTGCTGTGGGGAGAAAGCAAAATCGTCGCCTCGACGGTGGCAATTATCTGGGGCTTCGCGTTCGCCTTGATCCCGGTGGGGTGGTCAACGTGGATCACCCGTTCACTCTCCGATCAGGCGGAAAAAGCCGGGTCGATTCAGGTGGCGGTGATCCAGCTGGCCAACACCTGCGGCGCCGCGGTCGGCGGCATTGCGCTTGACCACTTAGGGCTGCTGTCGCCGCTGGTGTTGTCAGGGGTATTAATGCTGTTTACCGGCCTGTTGGTGGCGGCCAAAGTGAAGGTGAATTCACCCGCTTAAGGCCGTTCGCCTTTTGCCAGCCGGGCGTTAATGTCGGCAATCACTTCCGGCAGGTCCGCCAGGGTATCAACCACATAATGCGCCCCGGCGGCATACAGCTTGCCTGCCGCCCGCTCGCGACGGGTGGCGATTTCCTCTTTCGACATCGCCTGGTACGCCTCCCAGGTAGCGCCGAATTCGTTACCGGACACCGCCAGGCCGACGCTCCACATCCCGGCATGTAACCCTTCGCTGATGCCCGGCGCGGCGTCGTCGACCTTCACGCAGTGGGCCACATCGTCTATGCCCAGGGCAATTACGTTCTGCAGCGCCATCCAGGGGCCCGGACGCCCACCGGCGGCAAGGTCATCGGTGGCGACCCAATGGTCCGGGGCATAGCCCTGGGTGGCGGCGGCTGGAACCAGCTTTTCCATCACCGGGCGCGGATAGCCAGAGCAGGAGCCGATCTTCAGTCCGTCGGCGCGCAGCGCGGCGAGGGTGTCGACCACGCCGGCGATCGGAGCGGAAAAATCGACAACCTTAGCGATTTGCAGCGGCATAAACGCGGCGTAGATCGCATCAATATCAGCAGCCGTCATTGGCCGACCAAATTTCGCCTGCCAGCGGCTATCGACCGACGGCAGTTTGCCCAGCGCCTCAATGTGCTGCCATTTGCCAAGCCCCATCGGCACGCGGGCCTCTTCAAGGGTGAGCTCAATATCGAAGGCCTGGCGGAAGGCCTCGACGAAAATTTGCGTCGGCGCGAAGGAGCCGAAGTCCACGGTGGTGCCGGCCCAGTCGAGGATGAGTGCGGTGATACGGTTCATGGCGGTTCCTTATTGTTTCCAGTACATGGCGTTGTTGATGGCCGCCAGCAGGGCGGTGATGTCGGCGTCGTAGACTTCGCCGATGTTGCCGATGCGGAAGCAATCGCTTTGCGACACTTTGCCCGGATAGATAACGAAGCCCTGATCTTTCAGCTTCTGGTAGAAGGTGTGAAAGCGATACTGCGGCGCGTCCGGTGAATAAAAGGCGGTAATGATCGGCGAGTGCAGGCTGTCATCAAGCAGCGTCCGGAAGCCGAGCGCGCGCATTCCGGCGACCAGTCGGCGCTGATTGTGGCTGTAGCGCTGATGGCGGGCGCTGACGCCGCCCTCCTGGGCCAGTTCTTTCAGCGCCTGAGCGAAGGCCAGCACGGTATGGGTCGGTGAGGTGAAGCGCCACTTGCCGTGGTTATCCTCCATACAGCGCCACTGGGCGTAAAGATCCAGCGACAGCGAGCGCGAGCGGCCTTTGCAGGTGACCAGCTCCGATTCGCGGGCGATGACGAAAGCGAAGCCCGGCACGCCCTGAATGCATTTGTTGGCGGAGCTTATCAGATAGTCAATATTCAGCGCGGCGATATCCAGCGGAATGCCGCCGAAGCTGCTCATCGCATCGACGATATAGCGTTTGCCATACTCCTTCGCCAGCGCGGCTACCTCTTCGATCGGGTTGAGCATGCCGGTGGTGGTTTCGCTATGCACCATCGCGATATGGGTGATCATCGGGTCATCCTGCAGGATCCGCGCGATCGCCGCCGCGTCCGGACGGGCGACTTCGCCGCAATCGTAAGGATGAAAGGCGATGCCCATCAGCTGCGCCATCTCAATCATACGCGCGCCATAGGCGCCATTGCTGACGATCAGCACTTTGCCCTGTTCGCCGATGACGCTGCCGAGCACCGCTTCGACCGCGTAACTGCCGCTGCCCTGCAGCAGCACCGCCGTATAACCGTCGGCCGGGGTGGCCAGCTGCACCAGCTGCTGGCGAATGGTCTGTACCACGCCGAGATTGTAATCATCATCCCAGGTGCAGCTATCGAACAACATCGCCTCTTTCACCGTGCGGGAGGTGGTTAGCGGGCCGGGAGTCAGCAGCAGGTAGTTCCGTGAAGTCATTTGTCTCACCATTTGGTCTATACCAGATTGATATTTATCATGGAGACAAAGCCGGGGCAGGGTCAAAGGAAATGTGGCGCTGCAACAAAAAATTCATCTGGCTATGTATAATGAGCGCACCAAACGTGGCAGCGAGTAAACATGAAATCACCCTCTGGCGAGATGCCGCAATACCTGATGATTAAGGCGCAGCTGCAGGCGCGTATTCAAAACGGCGCCCTCAAAAGCGGCGATAAATTGCCTTCCGAGCGCGAGCTGTGCGCACTGTTCAACACAACCCGTATCACCGTGCGCGAGAGTCTGGCGCAGCTGGAGGCCAGCGGCGTGATCTACCGCGCCGACCGCCGCGGCTGGTTTGTGACGCCGGAGCGTCTGTGGCTGGATCCGACGCAGAACACCAACTTCCACAAGCTGTGTCTCGAACAGGGACGTGAGCCGAAAACGGTGCTGCTTGATGGCCGCTTAACCGCCGTGCCGCTGGATGTGATGGCGCCGCTGGCGCTGCAGCCCTTCGATCAGGTCTACCTGCTGACCCGCCTGCGCTATGCCGACGGGCGTCCGGTGTGCTATTGCGAAAACCACTGCCTGCCGGCCCGGGTGCCGGAGCTGCTGCGCCACGATCTCAACGGCAGTCTGACCGAGATTTATCAGAGTCACTACGACCTGATCTATACCAGTATGCATCTGTCGTTTTATCCCACCTCGATGCCACCGCAGGCCGCAGAGGCGTTGGGGGTGATGGAGGGGCGCCCGGCGCTGCTGCTGCGCAGGCTGAATTACGATCAGCACGGGCGTATTCTTGATTACGATATCGAATACTGGCGGCATGACAGCCTGCGGATCGAAGTCGATACTCATTGATTTTATTGCATTAACCCTTCCCTATCCCCGGTGGCGTCAGCGTTAACCGGGGGCGACGTATCCCCTTCGCTTTAACTCTTTCGACACACTTCTTTCATCGTTTTGTCATAAACCCTCGGTAGCGTGAACGCAAATCTGGTCTACACCAGAACAACTAACTGCGATGAGGTTAACACGATGAAACTCTCCCGACTTGCTCTGCTGTCCCTGTTCGCGCTGACCAGCTCCCCGGTTTGGGCGGACGGCGTCGTCACGGTTTACTCCGCCGACGGCCTGCATGACGGCGATAACAGCTGGTATCAGAGCCAGTTTGACGCCTTCACCAAAGCGACGGGCATCAAAGTGCAGTATGTGGAAGGCGGCTCTGGCGCGATCGTCGAGCGTCTGGCGAAGGAGCGCACCAATCCGCAGGCCGATGTGCTGGTCACGGTGCCGCCGTTTATCCAGCGCGCCGCGAAAGAGCAGCTGCTAGCCACCTTTACCCCACAGGGCAGCGCGCAGATCCCCGGCGCCAATGACCGCTATTCGCCGCTGGTGAACAACTATCTGACCTTCATCTATAACGGCCGGTTGCTGAAAACCGCGCCGGCCAGCTGGCAGGATCTGCTGGATAGCCGCTTTAAGAATAAGCTGCAGTACTCCACGCCGGGCCAGGCGGGGGACGGCACCGCGGTGATGCTGCAGGCCTTCCACAGCCTTGGCGGCAAAGATGCCGGCTTCGAGTATCTGGGCAAGCTGCAGGCCAATAACGTCGGCCCATCGGCCTCCACCGGCAAGCTGACGGCGCTGGTCAACAAAGGCGAGCTGTACGTCGCCAACGGCGATCTGCAGATGAACCTGTCGCAGATGGCGCGTAATCCGAACGTCAAAATCTTCTGGCCGGCGGACGACAAAGGCGAGCGCAGCGCGCTGGCGCTGCCCTACGCCATCGGGCTGGTGCAGAACGGACCGAACAGCGAAAACGGCAAGAAGCTGATTAATTTCCTGCTGGATAAACCGGCGCAATCCAGCGTCAGCGCGCGCTCCTGGGGCTTACCGGTGCGCAGCGACGTGGCGCCGGATGACGCTAACTTTAAGGCAGCGCAGGCGGCGCTCGACGGCGTGAAGCGCTGGGAACCCAACTGGGACGACGTCGCGGTTTCTCTCTCGGCGGATATCGCCCGCTGGCATAAAGTGACCGATAGCGAGTAAGCCTGATGTTAATGAAAACGACCGTCATCTCTTCCCCGTCGCTGGCGGGGACCTCCGGGATCACCCTGGACTCGCTGCGCGTTTCCTACCACGGCAACGTGGTCTTAAAACCGCTGTCATTGACCATTGAGCCCGGTGAAGTGCTGGCGCTGATTGGCCCTTCCGGTTCCGGGAAAACCACCGTGCTGCGGGCAATTGCTGGTTTTGTGCAACCGGCTGGCGGGCGGATCCTGATCGGCGACACGGACGTCACCCACCTGCCGCCTTACCAGCGCAGGCTGGCGATGGTGGTGCAGAACTACGCGCTGTTTCCCCATATGAAGGTGGAAGACAACGTCGCCTTCGGCCTGCGGGCGCAAAAGCAGCCCAGGGCGCTGATCGCCGAGCGGGTGACCGAAGCCTTAAAAATCGTCGGTATGGCGGACTACGCCACCCGCTATCCGCATCAGCTTTCCGGCGGCCAGCAGCAGCGCGTCGCGATAGCCCGCGCGATTGCCGTGCGTCCTCGGGTGCTGTTGCTTGATGAACCACTGTCGGCGCTGGACGCGCAAATTCGCCATAACATGGTGGAAGAGATTGCCCGCCTGCATCGCGAACTACCGGAGCTGACCATCCTCTACGTTACCCACGATCAGACCGAAGCGCTCACTCTGGCGGACAAAATCGGCATTATGAAAGACGGGTCGCTGATCGCCCACGGTGAAACGCACGAGCTGTACCACTATCCGCCGAACCGCTTTAGCGCCGAATTCCTCGGCCGCGCCAATATCCTGCAGGCGACGGCGCTGAAAGACAGCCCCGAGCCGGGGCTGGTTAGCGTAAGCTGCGGCGGCGGCCTGATTAACGCCTTCAGCCGGGGCGGCCTGCATGGCAACAATAAGCTGTTATGCATTCGCCCGCAGCACATGAGCCTGGCGCCGCGATCGGCAACCAGTAATCGCCTCAACGCCACCCTGACGTCGGTGCACTGGCAGGGCGATCTGACGCATCTGCTGTGCGACGTCGCGGGCGAAGCGGTGCGGATCGTCATGACTCAGGTCAACCCACTGCCGCGCGCGGGGGACAAGCTGGCGCTCTACTTCGAACCTGGCGATGCGGTTCTGATCGAGGTGCAATGATGGCGCAAACCCTCACGCTTGCGCGTCCGGCGCGAAACCTGCGCCCTTACCTGTGGCTGGCGTTGCCGCTGCTGGTGCTGGCGACGCTGTTTTTCTATCCGCTGCTGCTGATCGCCGAACAGGCGTTACGCGACGCCAGCGGCAACCTGAGCCTCGAGACCTTCTGGCAGGTGATCGACTCTAAGCGCTTTATTGGCGCGCTGCTCAATACCTTACAGATTGCGGTGTTCGCCACCCTTGGCTGCCTGGTGCTCGGCAGCGTCCTGGCGCTGATTCTGGTGTTTATTCCGTTCCCCGGCAGCCAACTGGTGGGCCGGGTCATTGATACTTTTATTGCGCTGCCGACCTTTCTTATCACTCTCGCGTTCACCTTTATTTACGGCTCGGCGGGGCTGCTCAACGGCACCCTGATGGCGCTGTTTGCTTTTGAACTGCCGCCGGTTGACTTCCTCTATTCGATTAACGGCGTGATTCTGGCGGAGATTACCGTGTTTACGCCGCTGGTGATGCGCCCGCTGATGGCGGGACTGCGGCAGATAGATAAGAGCCAGCTGGAAGCGGCGAGTATTCTCGGCGCTCATCCGTTACGGGTGATTACCCAGGTTATCTTCCCGGCGGCGCTGCCGGCGCTGATGGCGGGGGGCAGCCTGTGCCTGTTATTGACCACTAACGAGTTCGGTATCGTGCTGTTTATTGGCGCCAAAGGGGTCAATACCCTACCGATGATGGTCTACAGCAAGGCGATTCTGGAGTCGGATTACAGCGTGGCCTGCATGATTGCGCTGATCAATATTTTGCTGTCGCTGGGGCTGTTTATGCTCTATCGGCTGGCGGCGGTGCGCACTGGCGTAAGGAGTTAACGATGTTGATTTGGTCGCGTAAAGGCCGCGCGGCGGCGGGCGCGCTGGCGGTGACGCTTTTTGCCGGCGTTTTCCTGCTGCCGCTGGCGGTGATTTTACTCTCCAGCCTGAGTAAACAATGGAACGGCCTGCTGCCCACCGGCTTTACCTTTGCCCACTTTGTTAACGCGTTTCGCGGGGCGGCGTGGGATTCGCTGTTTTCCAGCATGGTGGTGGGCTTCTGCGCCAGCCTGCTGGCGCTGCTGTGCGGGATGTGGGCGGCGCTGGCGCTGCGCCAGACTGGCGCGAAGCTGCAGAAATATCTTGGGCTGATGTTTTATCTGCCCAGCGCCATCCCCTCGGTTTCAGTGGGACTGGGCATTCTGGTGGCCTTCAGCCAGGGGCCGCTGCAGATGAACGGCACCTTCTTTATCGTCCTGGCGGCGCATTTCGTGCTGATCTCGGCCTTTACCTTCAGCAACGTCACGACCGGCCTGGCGCGGATTTCCGCTGATATTGAAAACGTCGCCTCCAGCCTGGGCGCTTCACCGTGGTACCGCCTGCGCCATGTGACGCTGCCGCTGATGACGCCATGGATGATCTCGGCGCTGGCGCTGAGCCTGTCGTTGTCGATGGGAGAGTTAGGGGCGACGGTGATGATCTATCCGCCGGGCTGGACGACGCTGCCGGTGACCATTTTCAGCCTGACCGATCGCGGTAATATAGCCGATGGCTCGGCGCTGACCATCGTGCTGGTGGGCGTCACGCTGCTGTTGATGATGAAGCTGGAGCGTATCGCCCGCCGATTAAGCCAGAGATAAAGAATTGATGACGCCACCAGGGCACGGGGCTGACTGCCCGGCGGCGCTGCGCTTGCGCGGGCCTGGGGGTGGAATCCCGCTGGCCTCCTCAGTCGTAGCCCGGCTAAGCGTAGCGCCAGCCGGGAACGCTCCTTCGGCAACGCTATCGCATCAGAACCACGCCTCAAACATCCCGCCGACGTTCAGCGAATCCAGCTGCTGGTCC
>NZ_JBKIUP010000012.1:0-101793 GCF_046602535.1 Klebsiella sp. 1SOBk10mer | reverse complement strand
CATGCCGAACTCAGAAGTGAAACGCCGTAGCGCCGATGGTAGTGTGGGGTCTCCCCATGTGAGAGTAGGGAACTGCCAGGCATCAAATAAAGCAGAAGGCTCAGTCGAAAGGCTGAGCTTTTTGTTTTTGCGTTTTAACAAGAACCCCGTCCCGAAAGGTGCGGGGTTTTTTGCTGTGTAGGGTATGCCTCCCCGGTGGCGCTGCGCTTACCGGGGCTACTGATCCGACATGGGGCTACGCCCCGGTCGCCCGGCCAGGGGGCGCAGCACCGCCTTTGGGAAAAAAATCGCCTGAATACCTGCTACTGCCTCGCTAACCAGCCGACAATAAATGACGCAATCTGCGGAATATTATTTAAATCCAGCAGCGGAAGTGAGGTCGCGATCGATACATCGCTGGCCACGGCGATCGTATGCTCATCAGTCGTTAACTCTTCCACACAATGGCCGCTGTTTTGCCGAAAAAGCAGGATCTTAGGCACTGCTTCATGCTTGAAACCCTCGACCAAAACCAGATCCAGTCTGCTGGCATCCATTCGACTAACCAGCCATGTGAGATCTAATTCCGGCTTCTCGGGCGTCTCGGTCATCAATGCCCACCGCTGTTCGCTGGCGACAATAGTTTGCGCAGCGCCCGCCTTACGCAGTTCATAGCTATCTTTGCCCGGCTTATCCACGTCCATATCATGATGGGTGTGCTTTATCAGTCCCGGGCGTAATCCTAGAGCGCAAAGCTCAGGGATAAGACGCTTTAATAATGTTGTTTTTCCGGTACCGCTCCATGCGGCGATCGCCAGTAATGGGATCATGATGGCTCCTGCATCTGCTGCAAATCTTCGAGCGTATTTACATTAATGAAAGCAGTTTTCACATCGCTGAAATTCACCGGGCGCCCACCCATTTGTCGCATAAAAACCATCACCCTGCGCTCTCCATGTGCCAGATAAGCCTCCAGTTCCGGAATGATTTGACGATGAACTAATGCAACGGCAGGATGATCCCGTTCGCCGTCATGGGCCCAAACGACCGGTGCGTCCCCTCTCTGCTGGATAAAGCGCTCCACCAAAAAGGACGGAATGAACGGCGTGTCGCAGGGGCAAAAAACAAACCATGGGCTCGCGACCTGCTGCATCACAGCAAGCATTCCGGCCAGCGGCCCCTGATAACCCTCCTGTATGTCTCGAAAGACCGGATATCCGCTGGCACGCCACTGTTCAAGATGACGATTGGCGCTAATGACTAACTCATCTACCTGCGGAGCTAATGCTTCCGCGACGTGTCGCCAGAGAGGACGTCCATTGAGCAACTGTAATCCTTTATCAATGCCGCCCATTCGCGTGGCCCTGCCGCCCGCCAGCACGACGCCGGTTATCGCCTCGCTTTGCATATGAATATCGCCTCTTTCATTGTGGGATTGACCCTGTTAATTTGTCCCTATCAAGAGTAAGGAGCATGACCATGAAATGTAAACGTCTGAATGAAGTAATTGAACTCCTCCAGCCCGCCTGGCAGAAAGAGCCAGAACTGAACCTGATGCAATTTTTGCAGAAACTGGCGAAAGAGGCTGGCTATGATGGCGAACTGAGCGATCTTTCCGACGATATTCTGATCTATCACCTGAAGATGCGTGATTCTTCAAAAGATGCTGTCATCCCGGGTATTCAGAAGGATTATGAAGAAGACTTTAAAACCGCGCTGCTGCGCGCCCGCGGCGTAATAAAAGAGTAAAAGGTTGTAAGCGCTGCCGCGTAAAGCGCAATGAGATGATATCCTGAACTATTCGTACGATTATCGGATGTCAGGATGCACGATAAGGCTTTTACTTTTCAGACGCTTCGCCCGGATACCATTATCGATGGGTTATTCGATCTGGGTATGCGGGTGGACTCCGGTCTTACCCCGCTGAACAGCTATGAGAACCGCGTTTATCAGTTCCAGGACGAAGAGCGTCATCGTTATGTGGTGAAGTTCTATCGTCCTGAGCGCTGGTCGGCAGCACAAATCCTTGAAGAACACCAGTTTGCGCTTCAGCTTGTAGAAGATGAAGTGCCCGTTGCGGCGCCGCTGTTATTTAACGACAGTACGCTTCATCAGCACCAGGGGTTTTATTTTGCCGTTTTCCCAAGCCTTGGCGGCCGACAGTTCGAGGCGGATAACCTTGATCAGATGGAGTGGGTTGGCCGTTATCTGGGGCGCCTGCACCAGACCGGGCGCAAACAGCGCTTTTCTGCGCGTCCGGAGATTGGCGTGCAGGAATATCTGCTGGAACCACGCCAGGTATTTGAACAGTCGACGCTTATCCCCTCAGGCCTGAAGGCCGATTTCCTGAAGGCGACCGATAAACTCATCGCTGCCGTCATGACGCAATGGTACGGTGGCGGGACTACTTTGCGCCTGCATGGTGACTGTCATGCAGGCAATATCCTCTGGCGCGATGGGCCGCTGTTTGTCGATTTAGACGATGCGCGAACCGGCCCGGCGATTCAGGATCTGTGGATGCTGCTCAACGGCGATAAGGCTGAACAGCGTATGCAGCTGGAGACCATCGTCGAGGCCTATGAGGAATTCAGCCCCTTTAACAGCGATGAAATCGCGCTTATTGAACCTTTACGCGCCATGCGACTGGTTTATTATCTGGCGTGGTTGCTCAGACGCTGGGACGATCCGGCTTTCCCGGTTAATTTTCCCTGGTTAACCGGGGAGGATTACTGGCGAGGGCAGACGTCTACTTTTCTCGAGCAGGTGAAGGTTCTACAGGAACCCCCGCTTCAGTTAACGCCAATGTATTAATGTGATATATCCAGGAGAGAGTAAATCATGAAAAAAGTTTGGCTGGCGCTGGCTGGTATGATTCTGGCTTTTAGTGCATCCGCTGCCCAGATCACCGACGGCAAGCAGTACATCACCCTTGATAAGCCGGTTGCTGGCGAGCCGCAGGTGCTCGAATTCTTCTCATTCTACTGCCCGCACTGCTATCAGTTTGAAGAAGTGCTGCATGTCTCTGACAGCGTGCGCCAGAAACTGCCAGAAGGCACCAAAATGACCAAATACCATGTCGAGTTCCTGGGGCCGCTGGGCAAGGAGCTGACGCAGGCATGGGCTGTGGCCATCGCGCTGGGCGTTGAAGATAAAATTACGGCGCCGATGTTCGAAGCGGTGCAGAAAAACCAGACCGTACAGAGCCTGGCTGACATTCGTAAAGTGTTCGTCGACGCTGGCGTGAAAGGGGAAGACTACGATGCCGCATGGAACAGCTTCGTGGTGAAATCTCTGGTCGCTCAGCAGGAGAAAGCGGCAGCCGATCTGCAGCTGCAGGGGGTACCGGCTATGTACGTCAATGGTAAGTACCAGCTGAACCCGCAGGGGATGGACACCAGCAATATGGATGTCTTCGTCGCTCAGTATGCGGATACCGTGAAGCAGCTGGTTGAGAAGAAATAAAAAAAACGCCGGTCACTGACCGGCTTTTTTTTATCTACTTTGCCGTGACTTCATTGCTTTGTCCCGCATGATGTCAGTTAACTGACGGTCTTTCTCTTCCCATAGCCCATTTAGCCAGCGCTGGAAACCACGCTTAAAGTTCTTATCGTTGACGTAATCGCCGTGTAGCTCTTCACCAATCGGTACCAGATTGATACGAACCACAATGCGCGTCAGTCGGCCACTTAGCATGTCGTAAAACGGCCTTGCATGATTTTCCGGGTAGCACAGCGTAACGTTCAGCAGTTTATCGAACTGCGAGCCGAGAACATTGAGCGCCATGGCGATACCCGCCGCTTTCGGCGGTAACAGGTTGTGGTAAGGAGAGCGCGTCTCGCGCTTTTTTACGTCGGTAAAACGCGAGCCTTCCACGAAATTGACGATTGTCGTTGGGTGCGAGCGGAATTTCTCACATGAACGGCGGGTGGTTTCGACATCTTTACCGCGGCGTTCCGGGTGACGAATAAGATAGCTGCGCGAATAGCGGCGCATAAAAGGCATATCCAGCGCCCAGCAGGCGAGGCCTATGAACGGTACCCACGCCAGCTGTTGTTTAAGGAAGTACTTATTCATCGGAATATGCTTGCGGAACAGCACGCATAGCACCACGATATCTGCCCAGCTGTGGTGGTTGCTGATCAGCAGATACCAGTTCTTTTTGTTCAGGCCTTCCAGACCCTGGACGTCCCATTTTAGCCAGGGATTGAGATGCAACAGCAGCGCCAGCCCCTCGCACCAGCAGTACATCATAAAATTGCAAAAAACGGATATAGAGCGCCATACCGCTGGAATGGGGACCAGTAGTTTAATCAGCCCGGCGACGATGATCGGTACAGAGCAGATAACGGTGACTAAGATGGTTAAGGCGATACTCAGCGGAAGTGTTATCGCAGCGAGTAATCTCGACATAGTTAGTTTATTCAGAAAGTTAGGCTGACAAAGAGCGCCTTTAAGCTGCGCAAGAGGCTGATTTTACCAGAAAACGCGGCAAATGACGGGTCTTACCAGAACAGAAAAAAACAAGGATCTTCTATCCACATGGAAGATTAGGTCATCAAATTCATGCCAGGATCGTTGATCTTATTTTAAGTTATTGATAAATAATAACTAATGCTATTTATTCATTTATTTTCAGGGGCGGATAAGCTGACGTTGTAAAACTATGCACAAAGTTATCCACAAGCTAAGTTGTCGCGCGATCGCGAGGATCGTTGAATCTTTTCCGCGAAATGCGGGAAAAATTCAGGATTTCATGCCCGTCTGTGGCATCCTTTATCCATAATCTGATAAACAGGCACGGAAATTATGGTTCAGATCCCAGAAAACCCTCTCATCCTCGTTGACGGCTCCTCCTATCTTTATCGGGCGTATCATGCGTTTCCGCCGCTGACTAACAGCGCAGGGGAGCCCACCGGGGCTATGTACGGCGTACTGAATATGCTGCGCAGTTTGATTCTGCAGTATCAACCGACTCATGCCGTCGTGGTCTTTGATGCGAAAGGGAAAACATTCCGTGATGAATTGTTCGAACATTACAAATCTCACCGCCCGCCGATGCCGGACGATCTGCGCGCGCAGATTGAGCCGTTGCATAAGATGGTGAAAGCGATGGGGCTGCCGCTGATGGCGGTCCCGGGCGTCGAAGCTGACGATGTGATTGGCACCCTGGCGCGGGAAGCGGAAAGGGCTGGACGTCCGGTGCTGATCAGTACCGGCGATAAAGACATGGCCCAGCTGGTGACGCCGGGGATCACCCTGATCAATACCATGACCAACACTATCCTCGGGCCGGATGAGGTGGTTACCAAGTACGGCGTCCCGCCAGAGCTGATTATTGATTTCCTGGCGCTGATGGGCGACTCCTCAGATAACATTCCTGGCGTGCCGGGCGTGGGCGAAAAGACCGCCCAGGCGCTGCTGCAAGGCCTCGGCGGCCTCGATACGCTGTATGCGGAACCGGAGAAGATCGCTGAACTGAGCTTCCGCGGCGCGAAAACGATGGCGGCGAAGCTGGAGCAGAACAAGGAGGTGGCTTATCTCTCTTATCAGCTGGCGACCATCAAAACCGACGTCGAGCTGGAGCTCACTTGCGAAGAGCTGGAGGTGCAGCCGCCGGCGGCAGACGATCTGCTGGCGCTGTTCAGACAGTATGAGTTTAAGCGCTGGACCACCGACGTTGAAGCCGGAAAATGGCTGCAGGCTAAGGGGGGCAAACCGGCTGCGAAACCTGCAGTGCCTGCAGCAGCGGCAGAAGCGGAAGCAGAGGTTGAGGCCGCTACTGCACTTTCAGCAGAGCACTATGTCACCATCCTTGATGAGGCTACGCTGCTCACCTGGATCGATAAGCTGAAGCAAGCGCCGCTCTTTGCCTTTGATACGGAAACCGACAGCCTGGATAACATCTCCGCCAACATGGTCGGCCTTTCATTCGCTGTTGAGCCGGGCGTGGCCGCCTATGTCCCGGTAGCGCATGATTACCTTGATGCGCCGGATCAGATCCCGCGCGAGCGCGTGCTGGCGCTGCTTAAACCGCTGCTGGAGGATGAGAAGCTGCTCAAGGTTGGGCAAAATCTCAAATACGATCGCGGCATTTTGGCTAATTACGACATTGAGCTGCGCGGGATTGCGTTCGATACCATGCTGGAATCTTACATTCTCGACAGCGTGGCGGGCCGCCATGATATGGACAGTCTTTCCGACCGCTGGCTGAAGCATAAAACGATTACCTTCGAAGAGATCGCTGGTAAGGGTAAGAGTCAGCTCACCTTTAACCAGATTGCGCTGGAAGAGGCGGGTCGCTACGCGGCGGAAGACGCCGACGTCACGCTTCAGTTGCATTTGAAAATGTGGCCGAAGCTGCAGCAGCATGAAGGTCCGCTGAATATCTTCCAGCACATTGAAATGCCGCTGGTGCCGGTGCTGTCACGCGTTGAGCGCAACGGCGTTAAAATCGACCCCGCCGTGCTGCATGCGCACTCGCAGGAAATAGCCCAGCGCCTGGTTGAGCTGGAGCAGAGGGCGCATGAGATCGCCGGGGAAGCGTTTAATCTCTCCTCCACCAAACAGCTGCAAACGATCCTGTTTGAAAAACAGGGTATCAAGCCGCTGAAGAAGACGCCGGGCGGTGCGCCGTCCACCTCTGAAGAGGTGTTGGAAGAGCTGGCGCTCGATTATCCGTTGCCGAAAGTGATTCTGGAGTACCGTGGGTTGGCGAAGCTGAAGTCGACCTATACCGATAAGCTGCCGCTGATGATTAATCCCAAAACGGGCCGCGTACATACCTCCTATCATCAGGCGGTTACCGCCACCGGCCGTTTGTCGTCTACCGATCCAAACCTGCAAAACATTCCGGTGCGTAACGAAGAAGGGCGCCGTATTCGCCAGGCGTTTATCGCGCCAGAAGATTACGTTATTGTCTCGGCGGACTACTCGCAAATCGAGCTGCGCATTATGGCGCACCTGTCGCGGGATAAAGGCCTGCTGACCGCCTTCGCGGAAGGGAAGGATATTCACCGGGCGACGGCGGCTGAAGTGTTTGGCTTACCGCTGGACAGCGTCAGCAGCGAACAGCGGCGCAGTGCGAAAGCTATCAACTTCGGTCTGATCTATGGCATGAGCGCCTTTGGCCTGGCCCGCCAGCTGAACATCCCGCGTAAAGAAGCGCAGAAGTACATGGATCTTTATTTCGAGCGTTATCCGGGCGTCCTGGAGTATATGGAGCGCACCCGCGCACAGGCGAAGGAGCAAGGGTATGTTGAAACGCTGGATGGCCGTCGACTCTATTTGCCGGATATCAAGTCCAGCAATGGCGCTCGTCGTGCCGGTGCGGAACGTGCGGCGATTAACGCCCCAATGCAGGGGACGGCTGCGGATATCATCAAGCGGGCGATGATTGCCGTTGATGAATGGCTGCGGAGCGAGAAACCTCGCGTGCGAATGATCATGCAGGTTCACGATGAACTGGTCTTTGAAGTGCATAAGGATGAGCTCGATGCCGTATCGAAAAAGATCCACGAACTGATGGAGAACAGCACTACGCTGGCGGTACCGTTGCTGGTGGAAGTGGGCAGCGGAGAAAACTGGGATCAAGCGCACTAAGTATACAAAGCACAACGCGATTTTCTGTAAGTAAGCAACATAACTTATAGAGTTTTGTGAGGATCATTTGAATTTGCTATGTAAATAGTGAAAAAAAACTACAAAAAATGCTTTATCCGTGAGCGAAAGAAGAGTAAAGTTATTCGCGTAGGGTACAGAGGTAAGATGTTCTATCTTTCAGACCTTTTACTTCACGTAATCGGATTTGGCTGAATATTTTAGCCGCCCCGGTCATTTATGACCGGGGCGTTTTTTATTGCGCGAAAGAAAAGTGGCAAAAAGAAGGACGCGCTTGTGCTTGACGCTGGAGAGGAACCCGGACAAGGCGCGGCACGCTCTTATCCGGCTGTTGGTGTCGATTACTCGTCTACGGCGCTCTCTGCTTCCTGCGGCGGGATTTCGTTAAACCAGCTATCCAGCTTCTGTCGCAGCTTATCCACGCCAGATTTTTTCAGCGAAGAGAAGGGTTCAACCTGAACATCGCCATTGAAGGCCAGCACCGCTTCACGCACCATATTCACTTGCGCTTTACGCGCGCCGCTGGCGAGCTTATCGGCTTTGGTCAGCAGCACCAGCACCTGAATATCGCTTTCTACCGCCCATTGGATCATCTGCTGATCGAGATCTTTAAGCGGGTGGCGAATGTCCATCAGGACCACCAGGCCCTTCAGGCACAGGCGTTTTTCCAGGTATTCTCCCAGCGCGCGCTGCCACTTGATCTTCATCTCTTCCGGGACTTGCGCATAACCGTAGCCGGGAAGGTCGACCAGGCGTTTGCCTTCGGCGACTTCGAACAGGTTAATCAGCTGTGTACGTCCGGGAGTTTTGGAGGTCCGCGCCAGGCTTTTCTGGTTGGTCAGCGTATTCAGCGCGCTGGATTTTCCCGCATTGGAGCGGCCGGCGAATGCCACTTCAATACCGGTATCGGCAGGAAGATGGCGGATATCTGGCGCGCTAGTGACAAAGTGCGTCAGTTGATAATTCCAGTTGGTCAAGACGGTCGTCTCCGTTAAAACAGGCTATGGCAGGGATTATACCTGAACAGCAGAAAAAGGCTGTTTTTACCGCACGCCGGTTCTGTAAGTAAAAACCATGCACTTTGTGAGACATTGGCTATTCTTCGTATAGGACATGCCTGAGAAAAATAAGACTAATAAATTATAACCTACTGAAAATAAATAGATTACAAGAATAGAGAAATCTGAAAAGTGGAATTTTAACGGCCAGACTGGTTGTCGATTTTTGTCAACAGGGTAAAGTAATACACAACGGCGGGGATGCTGAAAAGGATGAGGACTCAGGACGAGGGGTCAGGAAGCGCCAGGAGGCGAAGACCACAGGATTGTCAGGATGACGCGCGTTTTGGAAACGTTTCAAAGGGAAAAGGAAGAAACAGGGACCGTTGGACGCTAAGGGAAAGACAGGGTAAGTCGTTAGCGAACAGGGAAAGAAGAGCCCGTTAAGGGTGGTCAGTGAGGAAAAAGGCGACAGAGTAATCTGTCGCCTTTTTTCTTTGCTTGCTTTCTGCTAGATTCCGCCTCAATTCTATACTGAATAATACTGTCTGAAGATTACACACCATGAAAAAACCGACATCCGCCACCCGTGGCAAATCCGGCCGCAAGTCGCGTGAAGAGTTAAATCAGGAAGCTCGCGATCGCAAACGGCAGAAGAAACATCGTGGCCACGCGGCAGGTAGTCGCGCGAACGGCGGCGATGCGGCTTCAGCAGGTAAAAAACAGCGCCAGGCGCAAGATCCACGCGTGGGCAGCAAAAAACCCATCCCGCTGGGCGTGAGCGAAAGCAGCGCTCCAGCTCCCAAGCAGCATAAACCAAAGAGCGAGAAACCTATGCTTTCACCGCAGGCTGAGCTGGAGTTGCTGGAGAATGATGAGCGCCTGGACGCGCTGCTGGAACGTCTGGAAGAGGGCGGTACCCTGAATGCTGAAGAGCAGAGCTGGGTGGATGCCAAACTGGATCGCATTGATGAGCTGATGCAGCAGCTCGGCCTCTCTTACGATGACGAAGATGAAGAAGAGGAAGAGCGTCAGGAAGATATGATGCGTCTGCTGAAGGGTGGAAACTAACATTTGCATCCCATCGGATTCCCGGTACTGCTTATAACCCTTCTGGTTATATGTTATCTGCTGTGGTTATTCGTTAAACTACGACGGTTGTCGCGGCGTCAGAAATGGCTGCGCAACCGGCTCATGACCCGCGGTGCGGTGGGGCCGGGACGGCGTACCCGTCGGCGGCACCATCGGAAGGAGTGAGCATGTCTGAGCAGATAATCGACTGGGATCTGGCCCTGATCCAGAAATATAACTATTCCGGGCCGCGCTATACCTCGTATCCCACCGCGCTGGAGTTTTCACCACAATTCGGCGCGGCGGAATTCGATGCCGCTGTGGCCCGTTACCCACAGCGTCCCCTGTCGCTGTACGTGCATATCCCGTTTTGCCATAAGCTGTGTTATTTCTGCGGCTGCAATAAGATCGTCACCCGCCAGCAGCATAAGGCCGATCAGTATCTCGATCTCCTTGAACAGGAGATCATCCACCGTGCGCCGCTGTTTGCCAACCGTCAGGTTAAGCAACTGCATTGGGGAGGCGGCACGCCGACCTATCTCAACAAGGCGCAAATCAGTCGCCTGATGGATCTGTTGCGTACCCATTTTCATTTTAACGCCGAAGCCGAGATCTCCATCGAGGTCGATCCGCGTGAAATCGAGCTGGATGTCCTCGATCATTTACGCGCTGAGGGATTCAACCGCCTGAGTATGGGCGTGCAGGACTTTAATAAAGAGGTTCAGCGTCTGGTTAACCGCGAACAGGACGAAGCGTTCATCTTTGATTTGCTCCGTCATGCGCGGGAGATTGGATTTACCTCGACCAATATCGACCTCATCTACGGCCTGCCGAAACAAACGCCGGAGAGCTTTGCCTTTACCCTGCAAAAGGTCGCCGAGCTCAATCCTGACCGCCTGAGCGTGTTTAACTACGCGCATCTGCCCACGCTCTTTGCCGCACAGCGCAAAATTAAAGATGCCGATCTGCCCTCCGCTGAACAGAAGCTGGAGATCCTCCAGGAGACCATCGGCTCGCTGACGGCGGCAGGCTATCAGTTCATCGGCATGGACCACTTCGCGCGTCCTGATGATGAATTAGCGGTCGCGCAACGTCACGGCGTACTGCATCGCAATTTCCAGGGCTACACCACTCAGGGCGATACCGATTTGCTGGGGATGGGCGTGTCCGCGATCAGCATGATTGGCGACAGCTACGCCCAGAACCAAAAAGAGCTAAAGCAGTACTACCAGCAGGTGGCAGAGCAAGGGAACGCCCTGTGGCGCGGGATCGCGTTAACCCGGGACGACTGTCTGCGTCGCGACGTAATTAAGGCGTTGATCTGTAACTTCCGTCTGGATATTGATGCAGTCGAAGCGCAGTGGGCCGTGGATTTTCAGTCTTATTTTGCTGAGGACCTGAAACTGCTGGCGCCGCTGGCGCATGACGGGCTGGTGGTGGTGGAGAGTAAGGCTATCCAGGTAACGGCGAAAGGCCGCCTGCTGATCCGCAACATCTGTATGTGCTTTGATGCCTATCTGCGGCAAAAGGCTCGGATGCAGCAGTTCTCAAGGGTGATTTAATGTTTTCCCCCTCTCCCGCAGGAGAGGGGGAACAATTAGCTGAACAGCCCGACCAGCGCAGCGCACAGAACGGCAGCGACTGCCGTTTGTGGTGTGTGACTCGCAGCGGCGCCGCTCGATATCATACTCACCAGTGATTCAAACATGATGCTCTCCCCTAATGCCGGGCACGATCATACTCAACTCATCGGAACAGTAAAGTACAAAATAGCAGCACTTTGCGCTGATCGGCTATTTTTCATCACGCCGTTTAACCCTACTCCATACCCAACTCTTTTAGCTTACGCGTCAGGGTATTACGACCCCATCCCAGCAGGCGCGCAGCCTCCTGTTTATGTCCCTGAGTATGACGCAGGGCGGTCGTCAGCAGCGTGCGTTCCATTTCGGGTTGCGCTTCTGAAAGCAAGTTTTGATGACCGGAACGCAGCGCCCGATCGGCCCACTGACCCAACAGTGTCGCCCAGCTGTCTGGCTGCATCTGCGTCGGGCTATCAGGAATGGTGGTCTCAAACAGTTCGCTCGGCAGATCCTGCGTCAGCACCTCCTGGCCGGCGGCCATGACGGTGAGCCAGCGACAGGTGTTTTCCAGCTGGCGAACGTTGCCCGGCCACGCCAGGCGGGTCAGCGCTGTCTCCGTTTCCGGATGCAGCTGTTTGGCTTCAACACCTAGCTCGCGGGCGGCAATCTGCAGAAAATGGCGGGCCAGACGTGGAATATCTTCCCGACGCTCGCGCAGCGGCGGCAAATGCACCCGGATCACGTTCAGGCGGTGGAATAAATCTTCACGGAATTTCCCCTCCTGCACCCGCTGCTCCAGATTCTGATGGGTGGCGGCGATGATCCGCACATCGACCTTCACCGGCGCGTAGCCGCCCACGCGATAAAACTGGCCATCCGCCAGAACGCGCAGCAGGCGAGTCTGGACATCCAGCGGCATATCGCCAATTTCATCCAGGAACAGCGTACCGCCGTCAGCCTGTTCAAAGCGACCCTGACGGACGGTATTGGCGCCGGTAAAGGCCCCTTTTTCATGCCCAAACAGTTCCGATTCGATCAGGTCCTTGGGGATCGCCGCCATATTCAGCGCGATAAATGGCGCTTTTGAGCGCGGGCTATGACGATGCAGGGCATGAGCGACAAGCTCTTTACCGGTACCGGATTCGCCATTGATCAGCACGCTGATGGATGAGCGCGACAGACGGCCAATAATGCGAAAGACATCCTGCATGGCCGGCGCCTCGCCAATGATATCGGCGGTGGGGCTGCTTATCGGCGCATTTCGCGGCTGCTGCTGCTCCTGATAGTGGCTAATCGCCCGGTCGACGAGGGCGACGGCTTCATCGATATCAAAAGGTTTGGGCAGATAATCAAACGCGCCTTGTTGATAAGCGCTGACCGCGGCGTCCAGATCGGAATGCGCGGTCATTATGATGACCGGAAGCATCGGATGACGCTGCTTAATCTGTTTGAGCAGCGCCAGACCATCCATTCCCGGCATACGGATATCTGACAGCAGTACATCCGGGGTTTTGGTGGTGAGGGCATCTAGCACCTCATTGCCGCTTTCGAACGTTGTGCAGCTCAAGCCGGCTCCGGTGAGCGCGCGTTCAAGCACCCAGCGGATGGAGCTATCGTCATCAACGATCCAGGCTATCCCTCGTTGCATAAACACCTCTACTTCCGAATAGGCAGGTATACCGAAAATTCGGTATGACCCGGCCAGCTGGTGAATTCAATTTTGCCGGAGTGCTGATCGATAAGGCTGCGGGCGATAGATAAGCCCAGGCCAGTACCGCCTTCGCGGCCGCTGACCATCGGATAAAACAAAGTATCCTGGAGCTGGGGCGGAATACCCGGGCCATTATCTTCGACGTCAATACGGGCGGCGAGGCGATAACGCACCCCGTGCAGCGTCAGCTGGAAAGCGGTCCGGGTGCGGAGAACAATTTCGCCCCCTTCCGGCCCCAGCGCCTGCAGCGCATTACGGACGATGTTCAGCAACACCTGTTCAATTTGATCCGGGTCGTGGGGGAGCTCCGGCAGGCTGGGGTCGTAATCACGGATCAACTTCACGTTGTCCGGCAACTCCATCGAGACCAGTTTCACTACCCGTTCGGCGACCTTGTGGATGCTTTCGGTAACGTGCATGCCCGGATGCTGTGGGCCGAGCAGGCGATCGACCAGATTTCTCAGCCGGTCGGCCTGCTCGATGATCACTTTGGTATATTCCGTTAGCGCCGGGTCGGGCAGGGCTTTGCTGAGCAGCTGTGCCGCGCCGCGCAGGCCGCCTAACGGGTTTTTAATCTCGTGCGCCAGGCCGCGGACCAGATCGCGGGCGGCGACCTGCTGCGCGTGCTGCAGTTGCTCCTGGCTCAGGCGGCGCTGGTTATCCATCGGCGCCATTTCCAGCAGAATAAAGCCTTCCGGCAGCCGCTGGGCGGTCAGCGACAGGATATGCGAGCGGCCATCGATAACCAGCGTCACTTCGTTATCGGTAAAACCCTGGCCCGCCTGCAGACTCTCCTGCATCAGCCCAATATTTAATGAGAAATAGCTCAACAGCTCAGGTAACGGGGTGCCAAACAGCTTGCGCGAACTCTGCGCCAGCAACTGCTGCGCCGCAGGGTTGGCAAAGTGCACCGCCAGGTCATCATCGACCAGTAAGATACTGTTGATAAGAGAGTTGAGGATCTGCCCAGCATCGGGCAGTGTGCCTGTTGCCATTCGACAGTCTCCTGAAAAAGAGTGCACCAATTTAGTGCAGTATAGCTTTTTATCGGTAAAAAGCTCGCGAGATCAGCGTGTTGGTGGAGAAAAAAGCCCATCCTGAGATGGGCTGAAAGTTTCCACGGCAACAAAATATCCCGGGCATCCCGCGCCACAACACGACATACCCTGGATTTACAGCAAAATTAGACGCTGTAGTACAGTTCGAACTCAACCGGATGCGGAGTCATGCGTACGCGGTCGTTCTCTTCCAGACGCAGGGCGATGTAAGCATCGATAGCGTCATTGGTGAATACGCCGCCAGCCGTCAGGAACTCGCGGTCAGCATCCAGGGCCTGCAGGGCTTCTTCCAGAGAACCGGCAACCTGCGGGATCTCTTTCGCTTCTTCCGGCGGCAGGTCGTACAGGTTTTTGTCCATTGCTTCGCCCGGATGGATTTTGTTCTTGATACCATCGAGGCCAGCCATCAGCAGCGCCGCAAAGCACAGGTACGGGTTAGCAGCCGGGTCCGGGAAGCGCACTTCGATACGACGCGCTTTCGGAGAGGTCACCACCGGAATACGGATGGAGGCAGAGCGGTTACGGGCAGAGTAAGCCAGCATAACCGGCGCTTCGTAACCCGGGACCAGACGCTTGTAGGAGTTGGTGGTCGGGTTCGCCAGGGCGTTGATGGCTTTAGCGTGTTTGATTACGCCGCCGATGTAGAACAGCGCCTGCTCAGACAGACCTGCGTATTTGTCGCCGGAGAACAGGTTAGTCCCGTTTTTCGCCAGAGACATATGGCAGTGCATGCCGGAGCCGTTGTCGCCGAACATTGGTTTCGGCATAAAGGTCGCGGTTTTACCAAAGCGGTGAGCGACGTTGTGAACAACGTATTTGTAAATCTGAATTTCGTCCGCTTTTTTGGTCATGGTGTTGAAACGGGTTGCCACTTCGTTCTGACCTGCGGTAGCCACTTCGTGGTGGTGAGCTTCAACAACCAGGCCCATCTCTTCCATGATCATACACATGGTGGAGCGGATATCCTGAGAAGAGTCTACTGGCGGAACCGGGAAGTAACCCCCTTTCACGCCCGGACGGTGACCTTTGTTACCGCCTTCGTATTTGGTGGAGGAGTTCCACGCACCTTCGATATCATCGATCGCGACATGGGAGCCGGAGATAGAGGCGCCGAAACGGATGTCGTCGAACAGGAAGAATTCTGGTTCTGGCCCGAACAGGACGGTGTCAGCGATGCCGGTAGCGCGCAGGTACTCTTCAGCGCGTTTCGCGATGGAGCGCGGGTCACGGTCATAGCCCTGCAGGGTGCCTGGCTCGAGGATATCGCAGCGGATGATCAGGGTCGGTTCTTCGTAGAACGGGTCAATGACCGCGGTGGAAGCGTCCGGCATCAGGACCATGTCAGATTCGTTGATACCTTTCCAGCCACCAATCGAGGAGCCATCAAACATTTTGCCTTCTTCGAAGAATTCGGCATTTACCTGATGAGACGGAATCGTGACGTGCTGTTCTTTACCTTTGGTATCGGTGAAGCGCAGATCGACAAACTTCACTTCGTGCTCGTTCAGCATCGTCAAAACGTGTTCAGCGGACATACTTAAACTCTCCCGGATTGGTCATTGTCGTCGTGGTAACGAAAACTTCATACTGCTTAAAAGTGGCGTTGTTGCCTTAAAAAATATAAAGCGAAATCTGTGCCAACTTTTAAATGCCCCATAAAACGCTGTATCATGCGCACCATAGTGCAAAAGGACTGCACCATGATGGAGATAATGCACCAAAATAGTGCCTCAGTGTGAACATTGAGCACCATTTTGGTGCAATTTTTGTTACGGTGCCCTTTTATCGCTCCGTGAAAGCGGTCACAAAGAAACTCTGCAATACTTGTTTGCGGAGGATGTTTGTGATCCTGTTCAGTCCTTCGCTTAATACGTGTACAATAACGCGCTATTTCTAATGCCTGAGGCAAAGTTGTGATCGAAAATCTGCGTAATATCGCCATCATCGCGCACGTTGACCATGGTAAAACTACCCTGGTTGACAAGCTGCTACAGCAATCCGGTACGTTCGACGCACGTACTGAAGCACAAGAACGTGTGATGGACTCCAACGATTTGGAGAAAGAGCGTGGGATTACCATCCTCGCGAAAAACACCGCAATCAAATGGAATGATTACCGTATCAACATCGTTGATACCCCTGGGCACGCCGACTTCGGAGGTGAAGTTGAGCGTGTTATGTCCATGGTTGACTCTGTGCTGCTGGTGGTAGATGCCTTTGATGGCCCGATGCCGCAAACGCGCTTCGTGACCAAAAAAGCTTTTGCCCACGGTCTGAAGCCGATCGTGGTCATCAACAAAGTTGACCGCCCGGGCGCGCGTCCGGACTGGGTTGTCGATCAGGTGTTCGATCTGTTCGTTAACCTCGACGCGACCGACGAACAGCTGGACTTCCCGATCGTTTACGCGTCCGCGCTGAACGGTATCGCGGGTCTGGACCACGAAGACATGGCTGACGACATGACCCCGCTGTACCAGGCGATTGTCGATCGCGTGCCGGCGCCGGACGTTGACCTTGACGGTCCGCTGCAGATGCAGATCTCCCAGCTGGACTACAACAACTACGTTGGCGTCATCGGCATCGGCCGCATCAAACGCGGTAAAGTGAAGCCGAACCAGCAGGTCACTATCATCGATAGCGAAGGCAAAACCCGTAACGGTAAAGTCGGTAAAGTACTGACCCACCTGGGTCTTGAGCGTATCGAGAGCGACGTAGCTGAAGCTGGCGACATCATCGCGATCACCGGTCTGGGCGAGCTGAACATCTCCGACACCATCTGCGACCCGCAGAATGTCGAAGCGCTGCCGGCCCTGTCCGTCGATGAACCGACCGTTTCCATGTTCTTCAACGTCAACACCTCTCCGTTCTGCGGTAAAGAAGGTAAGTTCGTTACCTCTCGCCAGATTCTGGACCGCCTGAACAAAGAGCTGGTGCACAACGTGGCGCTGCGCGTTGAAGAAACCGAAGACGCTGATGCGTTCCGCGTTTCCGGCCGTGGTGAACTGCACCTGTCCGTTCTGATTGAAAACATGCGTCGTGAAGGTTTCGAGATGGCGGTTTCCCGTCCGAAAGTTATCTTCCGTGAAATCGACGGCCGTAAACAAGAGCCGTTCGAGAACGTGACGCTGGACGTCGAAGAGCAGCACCAGGGTTCTGTTATGCAGGCGCTGGGCGAGCGTAAAGGCGACCTGAAAAACATGAATCCGGACGGAAAAGGCCGCGTACGTCTCGACTACGTGATCCCAAGCCGCGGTCTGATCGGCTTCCGTTCAGAGTTCATGACCATGACCTCCGGTACCGGTCTGCTGTACTCCACCTTCAGCCACTACGACGACGTTCGTCCGGGCGAAGTGGGCCAGCGTAACAACGGCGTGCTGATCTCCAACGGTCAGGGTAAAGCGGTAGCGTTCGCGCTGTTCGGTCTGCAGGATCGCGGTAAGTTGTTCCTCGGTCACGGTGCGGAAGTTTACGAAGGCCAGATCATCGGTATTCACAGCCGTTCTAACGACCTGACGGTAAACTGCCTGACCGGTAAAAAACTGACCAACATGCGTGCGTCCGGTACTGACGAAGCCACGGTTTTGGTTCCGCCGGTTAAGATGACCCTGGAGCAGGCTCTGGAGTTCATCGATGACGACGAACTGGTAGAAGTCACTCCGACCTCTATCCGTATCCGTAAACGTCACCTGACCGAGAACGACCGTAAACGCGCAATGCGCGGTGCAAAAGAAGAGTAATTCATTCTTCTTGCTGTTCGCTAAACCCCGCCTCTCCGGCGGGGTTTTTTTATGGGTGAGATCTGACAATCGCTGCGCTAACCCGGGGCCTCCAGGAGACCCTGGTCACATTTATACCTAAAGTTTGTCCGAGGAATTGCTTTCTTTTTTTGCAGAAGAGTAAGATGAGTCATCTGGTTTAAACCAAATGGATTAAACAATGACTGAAAATCTTTCTACTGTCGAAAATGCAAAAGAGAAACTGGATCTGTGGCTTAAGCAAGGGCTGACGGCTGCGGGTGGAAAACTGCCTTCAGAGAGAGAGCTTGGCGAACTGCTGGGGATCAAACGCATGACGCTGCGTCAGGCGCTGCTCAGCCTGGAAGCGGAATCGAGGATCTTTCGTAAAGACCGGAAAGGATGGTTTGTCGCGCAGCCGCGTTTTAACTACAGTCCTGAGCTCCCCGCGAGCTTTCAGCGGGCCGCCATTGAGCAGGGAAGAGAACCCTCGTGGGGCTTTATTGAAAAACAGCGAACCCGAGACTATCCCGACGCCGCTAAACCCCTGCTGGATGTCACTTCGTCTGATGATTTATATCTGGTCACCGGCTGGGGAGCGTTGGAAGGGCATAAAGTTTTCTACCACGAGACTTTTATCAACCCTAACGTCGCGCCAGATTTTATTGACCGGTTGAAGAACCAGTCTTTTTCCTCCGTCTGGGAGCGTGAATATCATAAGCCTGTGGTGATAAAAAAACTGGCTTTTAGACCCGTCAGAATGTCGGGCGATGTGAGCAAATTCATCGGTGGCTCTGCAGGTCTGCCGGCTATTCTGATAGAAAAACACCGTGCCGATAGTGCCGGCAATATTGTGCAAATAGATCTCGAATACTGGCGATTTGAGGCTGTGGATCTGTTTATTAATTTGTAGGTAATTTATGGTCACTAAAGATAACGCCGGGAAGATCCTTTCCCGTATTGATAATATACCACTCTACCTTCATGCTTATGCCTATCATTTGAATATGCGGCTTGAAAGTATTTTACCTAATGATTTACTGACCATTGCAGATAGTCTGCATTTAAAGGGGGTGAAAATACACGTTCTTGATGGTGAGCGTTATTCGCTGAGCAATATGAATGATGCCCAGTTAGCCGGGTTTGCTGACAAAGCGAAAGCGTTGCAGCTGGATATTCACATCGAAACCAGCGCCTCCGATAAACAGACCATCGATCAGGCCGCGACTATCGCTTTAAAAACAGGAGCGACTTCCGTTCGTTTTTATCCGCGTTATGAAGGCCATTTACATGACGTAATGGAAAAAATTTCATCAGATATTCAATACATTAAAAAGGCTTATAGCCATACCGGCCTGACCTTCACCCTTGAGCAACATGAAGATCTCAAAAGCGCTGAACTGGTGAATTTAATTAAACAAAGCGAGATGCCATCGCTATCGCTCCTTTTTGACTTCGCCAATATGATCAACGCTAATGAGCGACCGCTTGAGGCGTTAGCGTTGATGTCACCTTACATTACGCAGGTTCATATCAAAGACGCTTGTATTATTACTGAGAACGGTGGGCTTGGGCATCGGGCCTGTAATTCAGGCCAGGGCGATATGCCGTTTAAGGCGCTGCTGACGGAATTAATTTGTCTTGGTGATGATCATCCGCAGGTCATGGCATACGGTCTGGAAGAAGAAGTGGATTACTATGCCCCCCCGTTCCGTTTTGCCTCGGAGGGGGACAACCCGTGGATCCCCTGGCGACAAATGAGCGAAACCCCACTGCCAGACGCCGATCAGCTTGAAGCGCGACTGCTAAAAGAAAAAGAGGATGCGATAGCGCAGCTCCATTATGTCAAAGAGACGTTGCAGAGAATAAAAGACGAAGCGCTTACGGCGCTGACACACTAAATTTACTAATAATTCGTTATGCCGGGACATCATTTTTAATAAATGATGATGGTCTGTTATTTTCCTTAAACCAAATGATGTTCAATCATTAGGGGAACTTATGCTCACAAAAAAGAAATGGGCTATATTCAGTTTATTAACCCTGTGCGGTGGCACCATTTATAAACTGCCTTCTCTGAAAGATGCTTTTTATATTCCGATGCAGGACTATTTCCATCTGACTAATGGCCAGATAGGCAATGCCATGTCGGTGAACTCCGTGGTGACCACGATTGGTTTTTTCCTGTCAATTTACTTTGCCGATAAACTGCCTCGCCGCTACACCATGTCGCTATCGCTGATTGCGACAGGCTTGTTGGGGATCTATCTGACGACTATGCCAGGCTACTGGGGAATTCTCTTTGTTTGGGCTCTCTTTGGCGTTACCTGCGACATGATGAACTGGCCGGTGCTATTAAAGTCGGTAAGCCGGTTGGGCAACAGCGAACAGCAGGGGCGTTTGTTTGGTTTCTTTGAGACCGGGCGGGGGATTGTCGACACGATTATTGCTTTCTCTGCCCTGGCTATTTTCACCTGGTTTGGCAGCGGTTTGCTGGGGTTTAAAGCCGGGATCTGGTTCTACGCTCTGATCGTGATTGTTGTCGGGATCATGCTGTTTTTTATGCTGAAAGAAAAGGATGAGGATGCGCTTGAGAAAGCTACCGTCGAGAGCGCCACAGAGAAAAGTAGCATCTCTTCGGTCTTAAAAGATAAAACCATCTGGCTTATCGCGTTCAACGTCTTCTTTGTTTATGCGGTTTACTGTGGGCTCACTTTCTTTATTCCCTTCCTGAAAAATATCTACCTGTTGCCGGTGGCGCTGGTGGGCGCCTACGGCATCATTAACCAGTATTGTTTGAAAATGGTGGGTGGGCCGATTGGCGGCCTGATAGCCGATAAAATCCTCAAGTCGCCAAGCAAATATCTCTTCTATACCTTCTGTGCCAGCACCGTAGCCCTGGTGGCGTTAATATTGCTGCCCCACGAAAGCATGCCAGTCTACCTCGGCATGATCTGCACCCTGGGATTTGGCGCAATTGTGTTTACCCAGCGAGCGGTCTTCTTTGCCCCGATCGGTGAAGCCAACATCGCGGAGAACCGGACCGGCGCCGCCATGGCGCTGGGGAGTTTCGTTGGCTACGCACCGGCCATGTTCTGCTACAGCCTGTATGGCTACATTCTCGATCTCAACCCTGGTCTGACAGGCTACAAGATAGTCTTTGGCATCATGGCGTGCTTTGCGCTCTGTGGCGCGTTCGTTTCGGTCATGCTGGTTAAACGCATTCGCGGTGGCAGGAAAACGCTGCGCGCTGCGACAGAATAACCGCCAGCCTGATTCTGCTTATTCAAAGCCGCATTATGCGGCTTTGTTCGCGAGTGGCTTGTTGTTTCAGGTTTATGCATAGTCAAACCTCATCTTTCCCGCTAAAGTTAATTTTCCACGGCGCGGAAGGAGACGAAAATGCTCTATATCTTTGATTTAGGTAATGTGATTGTCGACATTGACTTCAACCGGGTATTGGGGGCCTGGAGCGATTTAACCCGCATCCCGCTGGCGACGCTGAAGCAGCATTTCACCATGGGAGAGGCTTTCCATCAGCATGAGCGCGGCGAGCTCAGCGATGAAGATTTTGCCGCCGCCATGTGCCATGAAATGAATATGTCCCTCAGCTATGAGCAGTTTGCTCACGGCTGGCAGGCGGTGTTTGTCGCGCTGCGTCCGGAAGTGATTGCGATCATGCAAAAACTGCGTGCCCAGGGCCATCGCGTGGTGGTGCTCTCCAATACCAATCGTCTTCACACCACGTTCTGGCCGGATGAATACCCGGAAGTGCGCGCTGCCGCCGATCGCATCTATCTGTCTCAGGAGATGGGAATGCGTAAGCCTGAAGCGCAAATTTATCAGCGAGTACTGGAAGAAGAGGGTTTTTCCGCCGCAGATACGGTCTTTTTTGATGATAACGTCGATAATATAGCAGGGGCTAACCGGTTGGGGATCACCAGTATTCTGGTGACCGGGAAGAAGACCATCCCTGACTATTTCGCGAAACAGCTATGCTAAGAACCGTTCATCAAAAATTACTCCACCATACCCGGCCGCTGCTGGCATGGCTTAAGCTGCTGTGGCGGCGTATTGATGAAGACCATATGACCACCCTGGCGGGGAACCTCGCCTATGTGTCATTACTGTCCCTGGTGCCGCTGATTGCCGTCGTGTTCGCGCTGTTTGCGGCCTTCCCCATGTTCTCCGAAGTCAGCGTGCAGATCCGCCATTTTATCTTCGCCAATTTTATTCCGGCGACCGGGGATGTGATCCAGGGATATATCGAGCAGTTCGTCGCCAATTCCAGCCGCATGACCGCCGTAGGCGCCTTTGGCCTGATCGTGACCTCGCTGCTGCTGATGTACTCGATCGACAGCGCGCTAAACACCATCTGGCGCAGCACGCGCAGCCGGCCCAAAGTTTACTCCTTTGCCGTTTACTGGATGATCCTGACCCTTGGCCCGCTGCTGGCGGGCGCCAGCCTGGCGATCAGTTCCTATCTGCTGTCGCTGCGCTGGGCAAGCGACCTGGACGGCGTAATTGATAATCTGCTCCGCCTTTTCCCGCTGATCCTCTCCTGGGCGGCATTCTGGCTGCTCTACAGTATTGTACCCACCACCCAGGTACGTAACCGCGACGCGGTGATCGGGGCGCTGGTGGCGGCGCTGCTGTTTGAGGCAGGTAAAAAAGCGTTTGCCCTCTATATCACCACCTTTCCGTCCTATCAGCTCATTTATGGCGTGATTTCGGTGGTGCCGATTTTGTTCGTCTGGGTGTACTGGACCTGGTGTATCGTCTTGCTTGGCGCTGAAATTACTGTCACTCTCGGTGAATACCGCAAACTTAAAACAGAAGAAACAGAACAACCATGATTGCATTAATTCAACGCGTATCCCGTGCAAGCGTTACCGTGGCGGACGAAGTGACGGGCGAAATTGGCCCGGGGCTTCTGGTGCTGCTGGGAGTCGAAAAAGACGATGATGAACAAAAAGCGAATCGCCTCTGCGAGCGCGTGCTGGGCTACCGCATCTTCAGCGATGCGGAGGGGAAAATGAACCTGAACGTTCAGCAGGCGGGCGGCAGCGTGCTGGTGGTTTCGCAATTTACGCTGGCGGCGGATACCGAGCGGGGAATGCGGCCAAGCTTCTCGAAAGGCGCCGCTCCTGACCGCGCTGAGGCGCTGTATGAGTATTTCGTCGCCCGCTGTCGCCAGCAGGAAATGAACACCCAGACCGGAAGATTCGCTGCGGATATGCAGGTTTCTTTGGTCAATGATGGTCCCGTGACCTTTTGGTTGCAAGTATGACCCAGCTTCCGGGCAGGCTGCGGGTAACAAAAGAGAGTACGACTATGTATCACCTTCGTGTACCGCAAACAGCAGAAGAGTTAGAGAGCTACTATCAGTTCCGCTGGGAGATGCTGCGTAAGCCGCTGCATCAGCCTAAGGGTTCGGAACGTGACGCCTGGGATGCGATGGCGCATCATCAGATGGTGGTGGATGAAGAGGGCAACCTGGTGGCTGTCGGCCGGCTATATATCAATGCAGAGAATGAAGCCTCCATTCGCTTTATGGCCGTTCATCCCTCGGTGCAGGATAAAGGGCTGGGTACGCTGATGGCGATGACCCTGGAGTCCGTCGCGCGTCAGGAAGGGGTTAAGCGGGTCACCTGTAGCGCTCGCGAAGATGCGGTGGAGTTTTTCGCCAAGCTCGGCTTTATCAATCAGGGGGAGATCACCACCCCGACCACCACGCCGATCCGTCATTTCCTGATGATTAAGCCGGTCGCATCGCTGGACGACATTCTCCACCGTGGCGACTGGTGCGCGCAACTACAGCAGGCGTGGTATCAGCATATCCCGCTGAGTGAAAAAATGGGCGTGCGCATCCAGCAGTACACCGGGCAGAAATTTATTACCACCATGCCGGAAGCGGGAAATCAGAATCCGCACCACACGCTGTTTGCCGGCAGTTTGTTCTCGCTCGCTACCTTAACCGGATGGGGGCTTATCTGGCTGATGCTGCGCGAGCGGCACCTGGGGGGCACCATCATTCTGGCGGATGCGCATATCCGCTACAGTCAGCCCATTAGCGGCCGCCCCAGCGCCATCGCCGACCTCGGTTCGCTGAGCGGCGATCTCGACCGTCTGGCGCGTGGGCGTAAAGCCCGCGTGCAAATGCAGGTGGAGCTTTTTGGCGACGATAAACAGGGCGCCGTTTTCGAGGGGATCTACATCGTGCTGCCGGCGAAGCCCTTTGGCTCTTACGAAGAGGGCGGCAACGAGGAAGAGTAAGCCGCGGGCGGTTATCGTCCTGGCGATGCTAAGCGCCAGGCGATATCCCGCATGGCATCTCGCGCGGCGCGGCTGATCCCACCCAGCTGAAAGAAGCCGTGGATCACCCCCAGATAGCGCTGACAGGAACTCTCCACCCCTTGCGCCATCAGCCTTCGATGCAGCGCTTCGCCCTCGTCGCGTAAAGGATCGAACTCCGCCGTCAGAATATGCACCGGCGGCAGACCGTGAAAATCGTCGCGCCAGAGTGGACTGGCATCCGGATGGTTCGCTGGCGTCGAGGCGAGGTACATTTCATAGCCGCTCAACAACGTGTCCCGGGTAATCACATAGTCAGCGCCGTTGCTGACGTAGCTCGCCATGCTGGCGGTGGGGTCGAGCATGGGATAAATCAGAATCAGTTGCGCGGGTTGCCACGCCGCATTCGCTTTCAGGCGCAGGGCCGTTACCAGAGCGAGGTGCCCGCCGGCGCTGTCGCCAGCCAGTGTGATGCGTGAGGCGTCAACGCCAAGCTGCTCCGCGTGCCGGTGGATGATCATGACACCTTGTTCTGCGTCATCGTGCGCCGCCGGAAAGGTATGCTCCGGCGCCAGGCGGTACTGCACGGCGATCACCCGGCAACCGCTGAACCAGGCTAGCTGGCGGAGCTGATTGTCGTGGGTGGCAAAGCCGCCGCTGACAAAACAGCCGCCGTGATAATACACAATGGTGGGTAGTAAGCCGTTGCTTTTTGGCGGCGAGACGACGCGCAAGGTCATGCCATCGAGCGCGATGTCTTCAACCTGCACCCGCGTTTCTGTTTCCCCTGCGAGAACGGCGCTGGCGAGATAGCCGTTTCTCCGGTCATCAATACTCTGTTCTCGCGATAATGGCCGCCCCGCAGCAATAAACTCCTCAACCAGCGAAGCAATCCCTTTTTCCAACGTCATGGCAAGTCCCTTTTACTGGGTTAATATCCAGTGTTATAGCCTGGTTATTGCGAAAAAGATATACCGAATAAAGCCGCGATCGCATTGTGGAAAGCGGCTCGCAGAAGCGTATTTCTCAGCAAAGATCTGCTTTTTCTTCGTTTTTATCAGGTGTAATTTGCTCGTTATCCGGTGCGCCGTAATACCTTGTCCTTCTGAACAGCACCCTAAAAGTTGAACAATATCTGGAGAAGCAGAAACGGGCTAAGGAGAGCATTTCCGGCGTGTTCACACCGTATGAATGATAACGAGCGACCTGAGTCGCCCGTTATAGGAGCGCAGAACTTATTCCCCTTCGCCGGGGAACATGAACGGGTTAATTGAGCTTCTGGCGAAGCCTTCCTGCTCCATGCGGGCGTCAAGCACCAGGGATGCCAAATCGTCGGCGACGGCTTCGACTTTCGGATCCTTCTCCTGATACATAATCTTCAGGTAAGTTCCGCAGTCGCCACAGCTTTCGGCTTTCACCGCAGCCTGCTCGTTGTCCAGCGACCAGTAGTGCAGATCGCGGCTCTGTTCGCAGTTGCTACATTTGACGCGTACCACGTGCCACTCGGTTTCGCACAGATTGCAGTGCAGATAGCGCAGCCCCTGAGTGGTGCCGATCTGCACGATGCTGGAGACCGGCATCGAGCCGCACACCGGGCAGAACTGGCGCTGTTCGCCGTATTCAGCGCGCGCTTTCCCCGGAATCAGGCTGGCCATCTGCGCCCAGTAGAGCGACAGCGCGGCCCAGATGAACGGCGCTTTATCGCTGCTGACCGAGGCGAAGTCGGAAGCAAACAGCGCGCTGGCCATCTGCTCCAGCTCCTGCTCAGAGGCTTTTTCCAGATTTTCAATGACCGCCAGCGCTGGGCCGCTCATCTCCGGCTTCAGCTCGGCAATCAGCGAGTGCAGCAGCTTGTGCCAGTGTTTGTCGCGCGGCAGGACGTGGATATCCAGCGGCGGCTTGCCCTGTTCGCTGGCCGCTTTAATACGGGCGGTGAGATCCATCTGCAGCGGATGGTCGTACAGCACCACTTCCTGGGCATGGGCGATCAGCGCGGCAAAGCGCAGGTAATCGCCCAGCGGGTTATTGGCGGCCAGCTCGCGCAGACGTTCAGCGCGGCGGTTATACAGATTTTTCAGCCTGGGGAACAGTAGCGGCGGAATTGCTTCCGCCGTGCGTTTCTCGCTCGAACCCAGCTCGTCTTGCGGGATTATGCGAATACTCATTCAGATGACTTTTCCTGTTTCTGGCGGACCTCTCGGTACCAGCGCGGGTGATGTTTCTTCGCCCACGTACTGGTGACCCAGCCTTCCACCATCGCGGTAATGGTGCCTTTCACCCAGAGGGCGGCGTAGATATGCACCATGATAACCACAATTAACGCCACTGCGGCAAATGAATGCAGCATCAGCGCAAATCGGATCACCGGGATTGAGAAAGCCGGCGCAAAATACGGACGCCAGATGATCACACCGCTCACCAGCAGCAGTACCAGGAAGATAATCGCCGCCCAGAATACGCATTTCTGGCCGAAATTATAGCGTCCGGTATCGCCCACCTCCTCGTTGACGACGATCTTACGAATATTCTTCGCCCAAAAGATATCATCCCGATTGATTAGGTTGTGGTGCCAGTAACGGAAAAACATGATGATGAACGACGCGAACATCACCACCCCGACGAACGGGTGGAGAATTCGCGCCAGCTGCGGCGTGCCGAGGATATGCATCAGCCAGTTAAAGGACGGGAAGAAAAAGCCTAACCCGCTTACCGCCGCCAGGATGAAGCAGAAGGCGGTGACCCAGTGGTTGATGCGTTCCGGCGCCGTGTAGCGCACGATGGTGTCACGTCTTTTCATTTGCGCACCTCGTCTTTCTCTTCATGCAGGTTGTCCTCTTCCTCTTCCGCGCGGTTCGGACCGACGCCGACGTAGTGGAAGATACTGGCTGCGAAGGTCGCGGCGAAGCCGACGGCCGCCAGCGGTTTCCAGATGCCTTTCCAGAACTTGACGGTCTGGCTGATCTCCGGGTTTTCCGGCAGGCCGTGGTACAGATTCGGCTTATCGGCATGGTGCAGCACGTACATGACGTGGGTACCGCCGACGCCGGCCGGATCGTACAGGCCCGCATTGTCGTAACCGCGGGTTTTCAGTTCAGCTACGCGCTCGCCGGCCAGCGTTTTCATATCCTCTTTGGAGCCAAAGTGGATGGCGCCGGTCGGGCAGGTTTTCACGCAGGCCGGTTCCTGGCCGACGGTGACGCGGTCTACGCACAGGGTACATTTGTAGACGCGGTTGTCTTCCGGGTTCAGACGCGGCACATCGAAAGGACAGCCGGCGATACAGTAACCGCAGCCGATGCACTGCTCGGACTGGAAATCGACGATACCGTTGGCGTACTGAATGATCGCGCCTTCTGACGGGCAGGCCTTCAGGCAGCCCGGGTCAGCGCAATGCATGCAGCCATCCTTGCGGATGAGCCATTCAAGCTTGTCGTTTTGCTCCACTTCCGAGAAGCGCATCACCGTCCATGACTTGGCGGTCAGGTCCGCCGGGTTGTCATACACCCCAACGTTGTGACCGACTTCATCACGAATATCGTTCCATTCGGAGCAGGCCACCTGACAGGCTTTGCAGCCGATACAGGTGGTGACGTCGATAAGCTTCGCCACCTCCTGCTGGTGGTCCCGCGCCTGAGGCGCGGGGGTGAAACCGTTAGTCGCGGAACGACGAATAATATCTTGCGATTGATAAGCCATAAGTCGTCTCCGTTACACCTTTTCCACGTTCACGAGGAAAGCTTTGAACTCCGGCGTCTGCGTGTTCGCATCACCGACGAACGGCGTCAGGGTATTGGCTATAAAGCCTTTTTTCGCCACGCCCTCATAGCCCCAGTGAATAGGAATGCCGATGGTATCGATATCCTTACCGTCAACTTTTAGCGTGCGAATACGTTTGGTCACCACCGCCTTGGCCTTGATGTAGCCGCGGTTGGAGGAGACCTTGACGGTATCGCCATGGCTGATGCCAAGCTTATTCGCCAGTTTTTCACCGATCTCCACAAACTGCTCCGGCTGCGCGATGGCGTTAAGCAGCGCGTGCTTGGTCCAGTAGTGGAAGTGTTCGGTCAGGCGGTAAGTGGTGCCGACGTACGGGAATTTCTCCGCTTTGCCCATCTGCTCGAGATCGCCTTTGAAGACGCGAGCGGCCGGGTTAGAGACCACGTTCGGGTGCAGCGGGTTAGTCCCGAGCGGCGTTTCAAACGGCTCGTAGTGTTCCGGGAACGGTCCTTCCGCCATCTTATCGATAGCGAACAGACGGCCCATCCCTTCCGGCTGCATGATAAACGGACCGACGTCGCTGCCAGGCGCGGCGGCGCTGTAGTCCGGAATATCCACGCCGCCCCATTTCGCGCCGTCCCACTTCAGCAACTGACGTTTAGGATCCCACGGTTTACCCTGTGGGTCCGCGGAGGCGCGGTTATACAGGATGCGGCGGTTGAGCGGCCATGCCCAGGCCCAGCCCAGCGTATTGCCCAGACCGGACGGATCGGCGTTATCGCGGCGCGCCATCTGGTTGCCTTCCGGTGTCCAGCTTCCGGCGAAGATCCAGCAGCCGCTGGAGGTCGTGCCGTCGTCGCGTAGCTGTGCGAAGGAGCTCAGCTGCTGCCCTTTCTTGACGATCACCGCGCCGGTCGCCGGGTCGGTAATATCCGCCAGCGCTTTACCGTTGCTTTCCATCGCCACTTCTTCCGACGCCGGCTCATGCGGTGTGGAGTAATTCCACGTCATGTTGAGCACTGGCTCTGGCGCCGGGCCACCCTCTTCGGCATACATCTTACGCAGGCGAGTGAAGATACCGGCGAGGATTTCGCCATCGGTGACAGCGATCCCCGGGGCGTCCGCGCCTTTCCAGTGCCACTGCAGCCAGCGGCCGGAGTTGACGATAGACCCGTTCTCTTCGGCGAAGCAGGTGGACGGCAGACGGAACACTTCGGTCTGGATTTTCGACGGGTCAACATCGTTCGACTCACCGTGGTTTTGCCAGAAGGTGGACGTTTCGGTATTGAGCGGGTCGATGGTCACGAGGAACTTCAGCTTCGACAGGGAAGCGACGACCTTGTTTTTGTTCGGGAACGAGGCGACCGGGTTAAAGCCCTGGCAAATATAGCCATTCACTTTGCCCTGATTCATCATCTCGAAGTACTGCAGAACGTCGTAGCTCTTATCCCACTTCGGCAGCCAGTCAAAGCCCCAGCTGTTTTCTGCTGTCGCTTTATCGCCGAAGAAGGCTTTCATCATGGAGACAAAGAACTTCGGATAGTTGCCCCAGTAGTTGACCTGGTCTTTCAGCAGCGGCTTCGGCGTGTTAGCCGTCAGGTAGGTCTGCAGGTCGGCCTGTTTTTCGTTCGGCAGCGACATGTAGCCTGGCAGGCTGGTGGAGAGCAGGCCGAGGTCGGTCAGACCCTGGATATTGGAGTGGCCGCGCAGGGCGTTGACGCCGCCGCCCGCCATCCCCATGTTGCCCAGCAGCAGCTGGATCATCGCCATGGTGCGGATGTTCTGCGCGCCGATGGAGTGCTGGGTCCAGCCGAGAGCGTACAGGAACGACGCGGTCTTATCCGGCGCGCTGGTTTCAGCAATGTATTCACAGACTTTGAGGAAGTCGGCCTTCGGCGTACCACAGATGTTTTCGACCACATCCGGGGTATAACGGGAAACGTGCTGCTTCAGCAGGTTCCAGACGCAGCGCGGATGCTGCAGCGTAGTATCGCGTTTGGCGAAGCCGTTTTCGTCCAGCTCATAGTTCCAGCTGGTTTTGTCGTACTGGCGTTTTTCTGCGTTATAGCCGCTGAACAGCCCGTCGTCGAAGCTGTAGTCCTCACGCACGATCAGGCTGGCGTTGGTGTAGGCTTCGGTGTATTCGCGGTTGAATTTTTCGTTATTCAGCAGATACAGGATCACGCCCGACAGGAAGGTAATGTCGGTACCGGAACGAATCGGGGTATAGAAATCAGCCACCGACGCTGTACGCGTGAAGCGCGGATCGATAACGATGAGTTTGGCACCGTTATGGATTTTGGCTTCCATCGCCCAGCGGAATCCCACCGGATGCGCTTCAGCGGCGTTACCGCCCATCACTACGATCAGGTTGGCGTTCTTAATATCCACCCAGTGGTTGGTCATCGCACCGCGACCAAATGTTGGAGCAAGACTTGCTACCGTTGGTCCGTGTCAGACACGCGCCTGGTTATCCACCGCCAGCATCCCGAGGGCGCGGGTGAATTTTTGCGTTAAATAGCCGGTTTCGTTACTGGAGGCGGAGGCGCACAGCATCCCGGTGGTCAACCAGCGGTTGACGGTGATGCCAGCGTCGTTTTGCGCGATAAAGTTGGCGTCGCGGTCCTCTTTCATCAGCTTGGCGATGCGATCGAACGCTTCGTCCCAGCTGATTTGCTGCCATTTATCGGAGCCTGGCGCGCGATATTCCGGGAATTTCAGGCGGCTTTCAGAATGGATAAAGTCCACCAGACCAGCCCCTTTCGGACAGAGCGCACCACGGTTGACCGGATGATCCGGATCGCCTTCGATATGGAAAATGGATGCTTTGGCGTTTTTCGCGCCGTCGCCGAGGCTATACATCAACAGCCCACAGCCGACAGAACAGTATGTGCAGGTGTTACGGGTTTCGCGCGTGCGCAGCAATTTGTACTGCCGTGTCTCCGCGAGCGCAGTCGCCGGGGCAAAGCCCAGCGCTGCTGCCGTGGTTCCCGCCATACCGCCAGCGCAGATCTTAAAGAACTGCCTTCTGCTGACCTGCATGGTTCGCTCCTTGTTTCGACATTGTCACATGTAGTTATTTGCTTTGCGGTGAGAGCCGCAAAGGTTCAGAATTAGGGCATATTTCCCTCATTCCTGAAGGGATAAAAACAGAATACCACATTGTGTGTATGCCTGTTCCAATACGGTTAAAGCAAAGTGAACAAGAAGCCTCTCGAACAAATCGAAAATGTGACGAATGTCACAGGATATCGCCAGGTCTCCCTCTGGAAGCGCGAGGATCTGCAACATCCTCAGCCAGATGAGTTAGCGGAAGAGGTACCGGTCGCGCTGGTCTACAACGGTATCTCCCACGTGGTGATGATGGCCACGCCGAAAGACCTGGAGCCGTTCGCCGTCGGCTTCTCCTTATCCGAAGGGATTATTGAGCATCGGCGGGAGATTTTCGGCATGGACGTGGTGTCGGTATGCAACGGCCTTGAGGTGCAGATTGAACTCTCCAGCCGGCGTTTTGTGGGGCTCAAAGCCCGGCGTCGCGCGCTGGCCGGGCGCACCGGCTGCGGGGTTTGCGGCGTCGAGCAGCTCAATGATATTGGTAAGCCGGTTCAACCGCTGCCGTTCACTCAGACGTTCGATATCGCCAATCTCGACCAGGCCCTGGCGCATCTTAACGACTTTCAACCGGTCGGCCGACTCACCGGCTGTACCCACGCGGCCGCCTGGGTCCGGTCAACGGGCGAACTGGCGGGCGGTTTTGAAGACGTCGGCCGGCATGTGGCGCTGGATAAACTGCTGGGCCGGCGGGCGGAAATCGGCGAGGGCTGGCAGCAGGGCGCCGCGCTGGTCTCCAGCCGCGCCAGCTATGAAATGGTGCAGAAAGCCGCGATGTGCGGGGTCGAGATCCTGTTCGCGGTATCAGCAGCCACCACCTTAGCGGTGGAGGTCGCCGAGCGCTGCAACCTGACGCTGGTGGGCTTTTGCAAGCCGGGCAGGGCGACGATCTACACCCACCCGCAGCGTTTGATCGCGGGTTAAAAGTTAATCAGTAAATTTGAATAATGACAGCAAATCCTTCCGCTTTTTGTTTGGTGATGTGCGGGCTACTATTTAACACATCAAGGCACAACGCCTTATCTAAACAACTAAATGAAAGGGTTTATATCATGAAAAGCATCAAAACTTTTGTCGCAGTAATCGCTATGGCCGCCTCTTTTGCTTCCTTCGCCGCTGAAACCGTCAGCGCTACCGCTGCAACGATGGACGGCGCGGAAGCGAAAATCGCCGCACAGGCCCAGGCAGCAGGCGCGTCGTCTTACAAAATTACCGAAGCGTTTACCGGCAACCGCGTGCATATGACTGCCGAACTGAACAAATAAGCGTAACGCTACTGTCGAAAGAGCGCCTCAGGGCGCTTTTTTTGTTTCCGTTTCGGCAAAAAACAGTCACTATTCCCCACCGCCGCGAAAAAAATGTGGCACTACTCACGTTTCCGTTCTTTTCTTAACTCCCCATTATTACCGCCAATGAAACATCTTCATTGTTGAATATCTCGATATTTTAACGCTATGAAATATAAAGATATTAAAAAGGAAAAGCGATGAAGAACACGCTCTGCATGTGTGATCTTTGTCACAAAAATAAGCCCGCCGTTGCGACTGTCAACTATTCATGTACGTAATTTAATACGCATTATGTGATCTCCATTGCAAATACAAGTCTTGCAGTCAGGGAAAAATGTCGTCAGGCAAATGAGCGAGGAGGCGTCATGAAAATTGGCATCGTTATTAGCGGCGGGGATGTTTCGGGAATGAATAATTTTATATTCCAGATTGCCAGGCAGGCTGATGCCGACATCACGCTGTTTAATGGCGGTATTCCTGGCCTGCTGGAGAAAAATCATCAGGATATCGCGTGGCGCGATCTGGTTGATTTCTCCATTACCGCGGTGCCGATCATTACCTCCGGACGAACCAGTCGCAAACTACAGCGCAGCGAATATGAAATGATTGCTAAAAAACTGAAATCGCTGCGTATTGACGTGCTTATTATGGCCGGGGGGGACGGCAGCCTGCAGTTTCTCAATACCCTAAGTGAATTTGATATTAATTGCTTTGGCGTGGGAATGACTATCGATAATGACGTGTATGGCAGTGATTATACGATTGGTTTTTCCACGGCCTGCGAGCAGATTATTAAAGAAGTCTCCCGTTTAAGAAATACCGGAAGAGCGCTGCCGGGGCGGGTTTTTATGGTTGAGATATTAGGAGGTTATTGTGGAGAATTAACGTTACAGTCCGCCATTAAATGCAATGCGGATATTGCCCTGATCCCGGAGGCGCAGATGCCGCTGGCCATGCTTGCGGAGCGGATTACCCGGAAGCTGAGCACGCAGAACAGCGTCGTTATCCTCTGCTCAGAAGGCTACACCAAAGAATACTCTCCCGGCTTTCAGGGAGCGATTGATACCATGATCAAACAGCTGGAACCGCAAATCGGCGTCCGAATCCGTAAAACGATTGTCGGTTATGGCCTACGCAGCGGTGACCCGACCTGTGAAGAGATTTATCAGGGCACCATTATGGCCAGTGAAGTGGTTCGCTGTATTCAGTCAGGTATGAAAAATAAAGCCATAATAATTAATTCCAGTAACAAACCTATTCCGATTGATTTAGTCAGTATGAAAAAACGTCTGGTCGATACTGAAGGACATCATTATAAACTTGCCAAGCAACTCAATATTATTTGAGGAGACCCTCCATGCTGAAAATTTTATGCGTATGTGGCTGCGGCCTCGGTTCAAGCTTTGCCATTGAAATGACGGCGAAGGCAGTTTTAAAAAAGCTGGAAATTCCCGCTCATATTGAACACACCACCGTATCCGAAGCCGGAGCCTTTAAATCGGATATGATTTTGACGCAAAAAACCTTTGCCGACATCTTAACCGCCGATGCTACTGAAGAGGAAATTAAACGCGTCGTGGTGCTCAATAAGCTTACGGATAAAGAGGAAATTGAAACCAAGATCGTCGCATTCTTAAAAGAACGTCATCTGAAGGTGGCTGATTATGAATAGCTTCGTGGCGTTTATCGTTAAGGATTTACTTGGTCAGGCATCCATTCTTATTGCTTTTATTGCCATGCTTGGCCTGATCCTGCAAAAGAAATCGCCGGGCAAAACCGCGGAAGGGACGTTTAAAACGCTGCTTGGCTTCTTAATTATGATGGCCGGGATCAACATCATTGTCGCCACGCTAACCTTTCTGAACGATATCTTCACCCAGGGATTTGGCATGAAAGGCTATATTACCGATGTGGCCGCCATCGCCGGGTTAGCGAATCGGGAATTAGGTTCGGAAGTGGCGCTGACGCTGCTGGTGATCTTTGCCGTCAATATTATTATCGCCCGTCTGACGCCGCTTAAATATATTTTCCTGACCGGCCAGGCGCTGCTGTGGATGGCGACGATCGGCGCCGTGATTGGCTATAAGTCCGGGCTCACCGGCGTACCGCTGATTTTAACCGGGGGCATCTTCGGCGGCGTGATGGCGGTGTTAATGCCGGCCCTGGCGCAGCCGGTGGTCAGGCGCATTACCGGATCTGACGACGTGGCCCTGGGGCACTTCTGTACCATCGGTTATCTGGTGCAGGCCGCCGTCGCAAAGGTCGTCGGCAAAGGCTCCCGCTCCACGGAAGATCTCGAGCTGCTTGATAACTTTAAGTTTCTGCAGGATACCTATCTGGCCATGGCGGTGGTGATGGTGCCGATGTATCTCATCCCGGCTATCGCGGCGGGCCCCCAGTACATCGCGCAGTTCTCCGGCGGGATTAACTACCTGATGTATGCCTTTATGCAGTCCATTCAGTTTGTCGCCGGGGTCTTTGTCCTCTATAGCGGCGTGCGTTTATTGCTCAATGAGCTGGTGCCGGCCTTTCGCGGTATCGCGATGCGTATTGTCCCGGATGCGAAGCCGGCTCTTGATTGCCCGGTACTGTTTCCTTATGCGCCGAATGCGGTGATTGTCGGATTTCTGGCGACGACCGTCGGCTCGATTATCGGCATGCTGGTTTTCCCGATGTTCGGTCTGGCGATGATCCTCCCCGGGCTGTTAACCAACTTTTTCGCCGGCGGCACGGCAGGGGTTTTTGGCAACGCGCTGGGCGGACGCCGCGGGGCGATGATCGGCGGGGTTATTCACGGCCTGTTTATCACGTTTCTGCCGGCCATTCTGGTGCCCATGCTGGAGAGCTATGGCTTTACGGGCGTCACCTTCAGCGACTCTGACGTCATCAGCTCGGGTCTGGTATTAGGCCACGCCTTCCAGAATAACTGGCTCTTTGTCGCCTTATTTATTGTGTTTGTCGCCGCACTGGCATGGTTTGTCAACGGGAAATCCGCTAAGCCGAAAGGGGAAAATGTTCATGAGTCTGTATAATTTCAATGAGATTTTAAAAATTGCCCAAGCGAGAAATTTTAAAGCGATTGGCTCGTTTAACTTGCACTGTATTGAGATGCTGCCAGCGTTTTTCAAAGCCGCGCAAAACAGCCACAGCCCGTTAATGATCCAAATTTCAACCGGGACCGCGGAGTACCTCGGCTATCGTTTGCTGGTCGACGCCGTGCGTTCATTAGCGGACAGTGAAAATATTCCAGCCTGTCTGCATCTTGACCACTGCTCAGATATTAAGGCCATCGAGACGGCAATGAACGCGGGCTTTTCGTCGGTGATGTACGACGGCTCACATTTAAGCCTTGAGGAAAATATCGGTAATACGCGAATAGTGGTGGAGATGGCCCGCCCGCGCAATATTACGGTAGAAGGCGAACTGGGGGCGATCGGTGGGTCAGAGGATGGAAAAGCGGTGGCGGCGGAAGATATCTGTTTTACCACCGTCGAAGACGCGAAACGCTTTGTGGAGGAGACCCAGGTCGATATGCTGGCCGTCTCGGTGGGCACTGTGCATGGCCTCTACACCGGTAAAGCGCAGCTACAGCACCAGCGGCTGAAACAGATTAGCGCGGCGACCGGCGTGCCGCTGGTGCTGCACGGCGGTACCGGCGTCAGCGATGAGGATATGCGGCTGGCCGTCACCGAAGGGATTAATAAAGTGAACGTCGGGACGGAAATGAACGTGCAGTGGGTTGACCGCTGTAAAACGACGTTTGAGAAAGGGAAAGTGAATGACAGCGTACGGAAATTCTTAATTCCCGCCAACCAGGCGGTCACTGAAGTCTTAATGGAAAAAATGGCGTTATTTAAATAACGTTTTCTCCGTCACTCTCTATTTCGTTGCCCTGTCTTCCGCCAGGGAGGGAACTTGCTATGTTTGAATCATTGAAAACGTTGTGGAAAAAAGAGCAAACCCCGCTGCAGGATTATGATCAACAGTCCCGTCAGTTGGCGGAGGAGATTGCCAGGCTGGAAGGCGAACTACAGCGCCAGCCTGGCAATAGCGAGGTGCAAAAAACATTGATGCTGACTTACAACCGGGCGCTATCCATATATGCCAAAAGCACCACCCACCGGCAGAATATTGATACGCTGTTTCTGCAGATTGATAATTTACGCAATATTATTCGCCGCAATATTTAGGAATACAGAATGACCATAAAAGAACTGCTTATTGAGGCCGATGCCATTCAGGTTGGCGTTGTGGAGTCCGACTGGCAGCGGGTAATAAAGCTGGCTGCCCGCCCGCTGGAGGCAAAAGGCTTTATTTCGACGGAATATAGCCAGGCGGTGATCGACAATACCCTGAACCATGGCGCCTATTACGTATTCGATGAAGGTATTGCCATCCCCCATGCCCGACCCGAGTGCGGCGTCAGACGCAACTGCTTTAGCCTGGTGCTGCTGGAAAAGCCGATTCCTTTTGCGGACAGTGAAAAAGCCGACATTGTCATTATGTTTGGCGCCCGGGATAGCAATGCGCATATCGAGGAGGGGATCCGCTCCATCGTCGCGCTGCTGGATAACAATGACACGATGGCCAAACTGCGGATGGCCCGCAGCCGGGAGGAGGTTGTCGCGTTACTATGAACAGACATCTGACCCCAGTCTGCAAAACGGCTATTTTAATCAACGGCATTCCGGCCTCGGGGAAGAGTACCATCACCCGTTTGCTGGCGGAGACCTTCAGCCTGCCGGTATTGACGATCGACGGCATCAAAGAGCCGTTTATGGCGCGTCTGGCTCCGGTCGACCGGCCAATGAATCGCCAGCTGGGCTGTGCGGCGTATGAGGTGATCTGGTCGATTGTCGGCGCGTCGCCTGCCAGTATGGTCTGGTTGATCGACGCCTGGTTCGGCTTTCAGCCGCGGGAGACCTTGCAAAAATTGCTGCGGCAGGCGGGCGTGGAGCAGGTGATTGAGATCTGGAACCATATCTCCCCCGAGCTGGCGGTCGCGCGCTATGCCTCGCGGCTGGCGACGCGGCCGCCGGGCCACCCCGGCGAAGAGTATCTGCCGGAGCTGGCCCAGCTGGCCGGGCGCGCGCAGCCCATGTCTTTAGGGCCCCTTTTGACGATAGACCAGCAGCGCCCGCTGGAGATAACGGCGGTTATTCACTGGCTTGAAGGTACAATTAGCGGACAACGTACCGGTTTGGCGAATTACGCCTACCCGTCCTAGGACATACCCGCCAGCCGCAGCAGCGCCGTCACCACCGCCGCGGCGATAATCACGCCGATCAGCGGCACCTTGCGCCAGGCGAGAAACACAGCGACAGCCACGCCCAGAACGCGCGCTATGCCGGCGAAATGCGCGCCTTCATAGAAAGTGGTGGCCAGGGCGACGGAAAAAAGCAGCACCGTCGCCGCATCGGAAAGCAGCGCCTGCGAGCGCTCGGAAAATGCCAGCCGATTACCAAGCTTCGCGCCGCCAAGACGCATCAGATAGGTTCCCAGCGACAGGATGGCGATACCGGCGATAAACAGCGTCATATTGCCCATTATTTTTTCCTCGACAGTAAACCAAACAACGAGAGCAGCACCGGCAGCCCGGTAGGCGCAAACGGCACGGCAGCAAGCGCCAGCGCGGCGCCGCTGACGGCGCGGATCAGCGTGGTACGGTTTTTAAAGGCCGGGATCACCAGCGCCAGCAGGATTGCCGGGAAGACCGCGTCAAGCCCGATGGTTTCCGGCGCCGGCAGCAGTTTGCCGACGGCGGCGCCGGTGAGCGTACCCAAAGGCCAGATCAGCGCTACGCCGGCGCCGCACAGCCAGTAGGCCGCTTTGCGCTGCGCGGGGGTGGGCTGCGACAAGCCAAAGACCACGCTCTCGTCGTTCATAATGTGGCACCCGATAAAGCTTAAGGCGCGCCGACCAACCAGTTCGCGCACAGTCACCCCGAAAGGGATATGGCGCGCGTTGACTAACAGGCCGGCGGCGGCGGCGGCCAGCGGGCTACCGCCGCTGGCGACAATACCGATAAACATAAATTCAGAGGCGCCCGCCAGCACGGACACCGAAAGTACGAGCGGCACCCATAAGGGGAAGCCGTAAGCCACCGCCAGCGACCCATAGGACATGCCTACCACCCCGACGGCGAGGCAAACTAAAACAATCGCTTTTATCGTGTCTCCGCTGAGACTGGAGAGAGTTTGTTTCATATCACTTAGCCATATCGAACGAATTTCCATTATAATGAACACATAATGATCGTTTTTCAAGGCGAACAAATCGTTCGATATAAAAAACAAGGGGCGGGTATGACACAGCCAATCAGCGTTATCGCCAAAAGTCTGGTGCGGGAGCGGGCGCGGACCGGGCTTTCGCTGGCGGAAGTCGCGCGTCGGGCGGGTATCGCAAAATCCACGCTATCGCAACTGGAGTCCGGCAACGGTAATCCGAGTCTGGAAACGCTGTGGTCGCTCTGCGTAGCGCTGGATATTCCATTTGCCAGGCTGCTTGAGCCGCAGGTGAACAAAACGCAGGTGATCCGCCGCGGCGAGGGGACAAAAGTGGTGGCGGAGCAGGCGAACTATCAGGCTATTTTGCTGGCCGCCTGTCCACCCGGCGCGCGTCGGGACATCTATTTGCTGCTCACCCAGCCCGGCGCCGACCGCATTTCGCATCCGCATCCGCCAGGCTCGGTGGAACATATTATCGTGACCCAGGGGCGGGCGCGGGTAGGGCTGACGTCGGCGCCGGAAGAGCTCGGCGAGGGCGACTATATCTGCTATCCGGCGGATCAGGAGCATGTGTTTCAGGCCCTGGAGCCGGATACGCAGGCCCTGCTGATCGCTGAGCAAAACTGACATCGCACCGGCGGGCGTCGCGCTCTCGCTGGACGCCATAGCCGTATTGCGGGACACTAGCCGCATTCTTCCGCGAAGACAGGCATACCTATGTCGCTGAAAGCCATTGCTAAAGAACTTGGGATCTCGGTAACGACCGTCAGCCGCGCGTTAAACGGCTATGATGATGTGTCGCAGGAGACCCGTGCTCGCGTGGAGGCTGAAGCGCAGCGTCGCGGATATCGGCCAAACACGTTCGCGCGTCGCCTGAAAATGGGCAAAATCGACGCCGTTGGCCTCGTTTTCCCCGTGCGCCCCGCGCCGCTGAATAACAACGTCTTTCTCGAAATGGTGGGAGAAATCAGCCACGAGCTGGCGCGCTATGAGATTGATTTACTGCTGATCGCCGATGATGAACAGGCCGATAAACACGGCTATATGCGCATGGTGCAGAGCCGTCGCGTCGATGCGTTGATCGTCGCGCATACCCTGGATGACGACCCGCGCCTGATTCAGCTGCTCTCTTCCGGCTTTCCTTTTCTCGCGCTGGGCCGTAGCCGCCTGCCGCAGCCCTACGCCTGGTTTGATTTCGATAACCAGGCGGGCACGTATCGCGCCACCCGTCATCTGATTAGCCAGGGGCACCGGCGCATCGCGCTGCTGAGCGAAAATAATAATCAGGCGTTTATTACCCAACGCCGCAACGGTTACCTGGAAGCGCTGCGCGAAGCGGGCCTGGCGGAAACCTGGCTGCGCAGCGTGCCGCCCACCCGCCGCGGCGGGTTTCAGACAACGATGGAGCTGCTGCGCTTGCCTGAACCGCCAACGGCGATTGTCACCGACTGCAATACCCATGGCGACGGCGCGGCGATGGCCCTGGCTCAGCTCGGACGTCTTACCGGCGCCGATCGCGTCTCACTGGTGGTCTACGACGGTTTGCCGCAGGATAGCATCATCGACACCCCGGTGGGCGCGGTGGTTCAATCCACCCGACAGGGGGTGGGCCGCCAGATAGCCACGATGGTCCGCCGCTTAATTGCCGGCGAAGATCTGACCTCGCTTCAGGTGCTCTGGCAGCCCGAATTCATTCCCGGCGAAACCGCCTGATACTTCTCTCCACAGATGAATTTCCTGAACTCGATCACGGATCCGAAACGTTTTGGTTGGCGTCCGAAACGTTTCGGATCAACAGTAAGACATTCCTTGATATGGAGATGTCTAATGTCAGATTCGATTATACGCCTGCAAAGCGCAACGGTTGACGTGGTGATCAAAGCCCGCCCTTTCGCCGAAATTATCTACTGGGGGCCGCATTTAAGCCACTTTTCGCCGCAGGATGCCGACAGCCTGACGCGACCGGTCGCCAATGGCCGCCTCGATGTCGATTCCCCGGTCACTTTAATGGCGGAACTGGGCCATGGTCTGTTTGGCGCGCCGGGCATTGAAGGCCATCGCCAGGGGCTGGATGCCTCGCCGATTTTCGCCACCAGCAAAGTGCGGCACGAGGGCCAGACGCTAACCCTGGTCAGCGAAGACCCGCATGCCGGCCTGCGTTTGTACAGCGAGATCGCATTGGATGCCAGCGGTGTGTTGAGCGTGCGCCATGGCGTGACCAATCTGCGCGTCAGCCCATGGCAGGTGGATCGCCTGGCGGTCACGCTGCCGGTCGCCGAACGCGCTCGTGAGGTAATGGCTTTCCATGGCCGCTGGATCCGCGAGTTTCAGCCTCACCGCCTGACCCTGGAGCACGACAGCTTTGTGCTGGAGAACCGCCGCGGGCGCACCTCTCACGAACATTTCCCGGCCCTGATCACCGGCAGCCACGCCTTTAGCGAGATGCAGGGTGAAGTCTGGGGCGTGCATCTGGCCTGGAGCGGTAATCATCGCCTGCGGGCGGAGGTGAAAACCGATGGCCGCCGCTATCTGCAGGCCGAGGCGCTCTATCTGCCGGGCGAAATGGCGCTGGCAGAAGGGGAAACCTTGTGGACGCCTTACCTGTATGCCAGCTACTCGGCGAACGGGCTGAACGGCATGAGCCAGCAGTTCCATCGTTATCTGCGCGAACGGATTATTCGCTTCCCGGGCAACAAGCCGCGCCCGGTGCATCTCAACACCTGGGAGGGGATCTATTTCGACCACGATCCGGACTACATCATGCGCATGGCGGATGAAGCGGCGGCCCTGGGCGTGGAGCGTTTTATCATTGACGACGGCTGGTTTAAAGGACGCAACGACGACTGGGCGGCGCTCGGCGACTGGTATCTCGATGAGAAAAAATACCCCCACGGCCTGACGCCGGTTATCAACCACGTGAAATCGCTGGGGATGGAGTTCGGTATCTGGGTGGAGCCTGAGATGATTAACCCGGATTCCGATCTGTATCGGGCACACCCTGATTGGGTGCTGGCGCTTCCGGGCTATACGCCGCTTCCCGGGCGTCATCAGTTTGTCCTGAACCTGAATATTCCGGAAGCCTTTGATTATCTGCTGGAGCGGATGAGCTGGCTGCTGGGCGAACACGCGGTGGACTACGTGAAATGGGATATGAACCGCGAGCTGGTGCAGCCGGGCCATAACGGCAAAGCCGCCGCCGATGCGCAGACTCGCCAGTTCTACCGCCTGCTGGATACGCTGGTGGCCCGCTTCCCGCATATTGAATTTGAATCCTGCTCCTCCGGCGGCGGTCGTATCGATTATGAAGTCCTCAAGCGCAGCCATCGCTTCTGGGCTTCTGACAACAATGACGCCCTTGAGCGCAACACCATCCAGCGCGGCATGAGCTACTTCTTCCCGCCGGAGGTGATGGGCGCGCATATCGGTAATCGCCACTGTCATGCCACCTTCCGCCAGCACAGTATCGCCTTCCGCGGCCTGACGGCGCTGTTCGGTCATATGGGGCTTGAGCTGGATCCGGTGAGCGCCGATGAAGAAGAGCGCGCCGGGTATAGGAAATACGCGGCTCTGCATAAGCAGTGGCGCGACGTGATCCATCACGGCGTGCAGTGGCGGATGGATATGCCGGACGCCACCACCCTTGCTCATGGCGTCGTCAGCCCGGATAAAGCGCAGGCGATTTTCCTCGTCAGCCAGCTGGCGATGCCGGACTACACCCTGATGGCGCCGCTGCGCCTGGCGGGGCTGGAGGCGAGCGCCCGCTATCAGGTGACGCTCCTCGATCATCCGAACATTCAGATCACCGGCGAGGGCGGCCACACCATGCGGAAGCTGCCGGCATGGATGACGACGCCGCAGACGGTGAGCGGTGAGTGGCTACAGCAGGCGGGGCTGGCGCTGCCCATCCTCGACCCGGAAAGCGCCATTCTGATTGGCCTGCAACGCGTGTGATGGTATCGGGCCGCGTCGCGGCCCTTCTTGAGGAAAATATAATGAACCCGACCGTCTGTACCCACAAAAACAACCCCAACTTCTGGATTTTCGGGCTGTTCTTCTTTCTCTACTTCTTCATCATGGCCACCTGCTTTCCGTTTCTGCCGATCTGGCTGTCGGATGTTATCGGCCTGAATAAAACTGAAACCGGCCTCGTTTTCTCCAGCCTGTCGCTGTTCGCCATCTGTTTCCAGCCGGTTCTCGGGGTGATCTCTGACAAGCTGGGGCTGAAAAAACATCTGATGTGGATCGTGACCGTTCTGCTGGTGCTGATTGCTCCCTTCTTCCTCTATGTTTTCGCGCCGCTGCTGAAAACCAACATCTGGCTTGGGGCGCTGAGCGGCGGCGCCTATATCGGCTTTGTATTCTCCGCAGGCGCCGGCGCGATGGAGGCCTATATCGAACGGGTAAGCCGCAACAGCGGGTTTGAATACGGCAAGGCGCGCACCTTTGGTTGTCTGGGATGGGCGCTGTGCGCCACCACCGCCGGCATGCTGTTCAGCATTAATCCCGAATGGGTGTTCTGGATGGGGTCGGCCGCCGCGCTGCTGCTGGTGGTGCTGGTGGCTATCGCCAAACCGCAGGCCAGTCAGTCCGCGCAGGTAATGGACTCGCTCGGCGCCAATCGCCCGGCGATCGATTTAAAAACGGCGGTGCGCATGTTCCGTCAGCGGAAGATGTGGATGTTTATTCTGTATGTCATCGGCGTGGCCTGCGTGTATGACGTTTTCGATCAGCAGTTCGCCACCTTCTTCAAATCGTTCTTCGCGACCCCGGAAGCAGGCACCCGTGCCTTTGGTTTCGCCACCACCGCGGGAGAAATATGTAACGCCATCATTATGTTCAGCTCGCCGTGGATTATTAACCGCATCGGAGCGAAGAATACCCTGCTGATCGCCGGGATGGTGATGGCGGCCAGAATGATTGGCTCTTCCTTCGCCACCACCGCCGCGGAAGTGGTGGCGCTGAAGATGCTCCATGCGCTGGAAGTGCCGTTCCTGCTGGTGGGTGCCTTTAAATACATCACCGGCGTGTTTGATGTCCGGCTGTCGGCGACCATTTATCTGGTGGGCTTCCAGTTCGCCAAGCAGGTGGCGGCGATCTTCCTCTCCGCCTTCGCCGGCAATATGTATGATCGGATCGGCTTCCAGGAGACCTATATGATCCTCGGCGGAATAGCCCTGACGGTCACCTTAATATCCGCGTTTACGTTAGCGGGCAAGGCGAAAAGTGAGCCGCTGCGCGATAATGCGATGACCGTTTAATTATCAACATTCCGTGGCACAGGGTGGTGCCTGACAGAGAAGGAAGATGTCATGATGGATATGAAAAAACGTATGAACAGCGGTGAGCTTTACCTGGATGCAGGATATGGCTTGCCGGAGCAGCGGCTGATGGGTAAAGCACGGGCCTATGAATATAATCATTCGCATCCGTTTAATCAGGAATTGCGCAACGATATTATTCAGCGCATGTTCGCGAAAGTCGGCGAACAATGCTGGATAGAGCCGCCGATCAATATTGCCTATGGGATCCATACGACGATTGGTGATAATTTTTATGCCAATTTTAACCTCACGCTGGTCGACGATGCGGACATTATCATCGGCAATAACGTCATGTTTGCGCCAAATGTCACTATCTCCACCGCCGGGCATCCCATCCACCCCGCGCTGCGCCATACGCATCAACAGTTTTCATTACCGGTAGTGATTGAAGATGGGGTCTGGTTAGGCACGGGGGTGATTATTAATCCCGGGGTAACGATTGGCCAGAATTCAGTCATAGGCGCGGGCAGTGTGGTAAATCGCTCTATACCGGCGAATGTGGTTGCCGCTGGCGTACCTTGCCGGGTATTAAGAGAAATTACCGATGCGGATAAAGACAAATACGCACTTTTCCCCGGATGATGGACGAGAGAAACAGGGGAGCGTAAAGGATCGTGTCCCCTGTTTTGCATTATCGCCGTTGAACCGGCCTCCAGCCCGCATGGGGGGAGGCCGGGGAAGGTACTCTCCGGCGTCGCGGGGTTTCACGCCAGATAAAACACTTCTTTGAGCTCCGCGCTCAGCGGGCTGTTGTCCGGGTTGCTGGGCATCACCTCGCGCATATATTTCCACCAGCGCTGGCACACTTCCGTGCTGGCGACCGCCTCCCAGCGGGCTTCCGACTCAATCTCCACCGTGGCGAACAGCAGGTTGCGCTCTTTATCGAGATAAATGGCGTAGTGGTGCGCGCCGTGCGTTTTCAGCACCGCCTCCAGCTCCGGCCAGATGGGGTTGTGGCGACGTGCATACTCCTCGTGCGCGTCAGGGTTCACCTGCATCACAAAGGCTTTGCGGATCATAATGCCTCCAGATAGAGCTCGCGTACCTCATCGCGGCTGGCGGGGCGCGGGTTACACGGCGCGCACGGGTCGGCCAGCGCTTTGTCCAGCCAGCCTTCGATATCGGCTTTGCTGACGCCAAGCTGGCTGAAGCCCTGGGGGATCCCTACGCGTTTGCTCAGCGTGCGGATGGCATTGATGGCCTCCATGCTGGCAGCCTCATCGCTCATGCCGCGGGTATCGACGCCCATCGCCTGCGCCACGCGGGCGAAGCGCGCCACCGCGTTCGGGCGGTTAAAGTTTTCGATGATCGGCAGCAGGATGGCGTTGCACACTCCGTGTGGCAGGTTGTGGGTGGCGCCAGGCTGATGGGCCAGGGCGTGTACCAGCCCGAGACCGGCGCTGTTGAACGCCATGCCCGCCAGGTACTGGCCAAACGCCATCTGCTCGCGGGCCTGCAGATCGTGCCCATCGTCTACCGCTTTCGGCAGCCACAGGTTGATCAGGCGGATGGCCTCGAGGGCGTTGGCGTCGGTGAGGGGATGGGCGCCAACGGAGACAAAGGCCTCGATGGCGTGGGTCAGGGCGTCCATGCCGGTGGCGGCGGTAACGGCTGGTGGGATGTCGAGCATCACGCTGGCGTCGTCGACGGCGATATCCGGGATCAGGTTCGGGTCGATAATCACCTCTTTTACCTGACGCTCGCTATCGATAATCACGGCGTTGCTGGTCATCTCCGCCGCCGTGCCGGCGGTGGTGTTGATGGCCACCAGCGGCACGCCAGCGTTTTTCACTTTGCCGACGCCGGAGTAGGCGGTGGAGGGGCCTGGGTTGGCGGTGAGGATTTTTATCGCTTTGGCGGTATCAATCGGGCTGCCGCCGCCGAAGGCGATCAGGTAATCGCAGCGGGCCGCCTGGTACGCCGCATAGCCTTGCTGCACCAGCGCTTCGGTGGGGTTGGGGAACACGTCGTCAAACAGCTGATAAGCCATCTGCTGTTCATCCAGCGCGGAAAACAGACTGTCCAGCAGGCCCAGCTTCACCAGTTGACCGTCGGTGACGATCAGCGCCTTGCCCCACTGTTTGCCCGCTACCAGCTTGACCATATCACCGATAGCGCCTGCGCCGTGGAGGCTGATTTTAGGTAGTGCCAACATAAAACTCATGATAATTCTCCTTAATGTTGATTTTGGGATATCCGTTTCCCCTCATCCCGCCCTTCTCCCTTGGGGAGAGGGCCAGGGCGAGGGGGAAATTAACATCGTCTTCGCTGCAGCATCCGCCGGGCCATAATCGGCAGGGAGATCACCACGATCAGCATCGCGCCGATAATCACCGACATCACGATGCCGGGGACGTTCAGCAGGCTCAAGCCGAAGGTCACCAGCCCCATCAGAAAGGCGGCGATGATCACCCCGGGCATGCTGCCGGAACCGCCAAGAATATTGACGCCGCCGAGCACCTCCATGGTGACAACCGCCAGCTCCCAGCCCATCGCCAAAGTGGGGCGGGTACTGCCGAGCCGTGAGGTCAACAGGACCGCCGCCAGCCCGGCCATCAGCCCGACCAGCGCGAACAGCGCGAGGTTATGTCGCTTCACGTTGATCCCGGAGTACCAGGCGCCGGTCGGGTTATTGCCGATGGCGTAGGTTCGGCGGCCAAAGTTGGTTTTATGCAGCAGGAAGGTGAAGGCAGCCGCGAGGAGGATAAACAGCGCAAACTCAAAAGAGAGCGCCCCCCACACGTACCCCTGGCCGAACCAGGCAAAGCTCTCCGGGTAGTGGTTGAGCGCCTGATCGCCCAGCAGGATATAGGTGATGCCGCGATACAGGCTCATGGTGCCGATGGTGATCACAATGGACGACAAGTTAAAGCGAGTCACCAGCAAGCCGTTGAACAGGCCGCACAGCAGACCTACGCCCAGGCCGATGACCACCAGCAGCGGGGTGCCCATCCCCGCTGCCGCGCAGAAGCCCATCACCGTTGAGCTGAGCGCCATCGTCGAGGCCACCGACAGATCGATTTCCCGGGCGATAATCAGCATCGCCATCGGCAGGACGACGATCGCCTTCTCGGTAAAGGTAAAGGTCGCGTCCGAGAGGTTCCAGATATTGAGGAAGTACGGGGAAGCCACCGCGTTGCCGATAAATACCGCCAGGGTGACCGCCAGTAAAAACCCTTCCCAGCACAGCAGGCGGCGCAGCGGCGACGGCGCGGCCGGGGCGTTTTTCATCTCTTCAGATACCATCATCTTGCTCATGATTTTACCGCCTGTTTCTGTCGGGCTAACGCCGCGTTACGCAGGATTAACCGCCCGTGACCGCGATTGCCGCGCTCGTTAAGCAACACCGCCATGACGATCACCGCCCCGGAAATCGCCATTTGCCAGAACGGCGAGATGCCGATCACCGGCAGGGCATTATTGATGACCCCGAGGAACAGCGCGCCGCACAGGCAGCCCAGTACCCGTCCGCTTCCGCCCATGGTGCTGATACCGCCGATCACGCAGGCGGCGACCACCTGCAGCTCAAAGCCGTTCGCCACATCGACATAGGCGACGGCGAAGCGCGAGATCCACAGATAGCCGCAGAAGCCAGCCAGCGCGCCGGAGAGGCAGAAGCTGACGAACTGCATTTTCCCGGCGTTAATGCCGGTGTAATACGCCGCCGTCGCGTTGCCGCCCGCGGTATACAAGGCCCGGCCGGTGCGGCTGTAGCGCAGGAAGTAACCCACCAGCAGCAGCGCGGCGATGGCGCACCAGCTCAGCAGCGGCAATCCCAGGAGGGTGCTGCGCGGCAGACTGAGAAAATCAGCGCTCATCTGATGTGAGTTAACCCAGCCGCCGTCGGTCAGCAGGAAGATAATGCCGCGATAAATGCTCATGGTGCCCAGGGTCACCACGATGGCGGGAATGCCGAGGCGCCAGACCAGCAGGCCGTTAATCATCCCCATCAGCAGGCCCAGCAGGGTTGCCAGCGCCAGCAGCGCTACCACCGGAATACCCGGATTATGGGCATTGAGCAGGGCGACGATCATCCCGGTCAGCGCCAGGTTGGCGGCCATCGACAAATCGATGCCTTTGGTGAGCAGCACCATCATCTGTCCGAGGGCGAGAATGATAAGGATGGCGGTATCGTTAAACATCTCCACCAGATTACCCGGTGAAACGAACGACGGCGCCCGGCTGCCAATGGCGCCGATCATCAAAATGATGACCAGCGCCAGCAGCGCTTCGCGATGCTTCAGCCATGCGTGTCCCATCATGCTGCCTCCTGGCCGATGCCGCTGGCGGCGCTAACGATGGTTTCCGCCGTCGCTTCCCCGGCCCGGTACTCGGCGACCATCAGCCCTTCATGCATCACGATAATCCGGTCGGCCATGCCCATCACTTCCGGCAGCTCTGACGAGACTATAATCACCGCCAGCCCCTGGCTGACCAGCTCGGACATAAACTGATGCACAGCGGCTTTTGAGCCGATATCGATGCCTTTGGTCGGCTCATCGAGGATGATCACCTCGGGCTGGGTCGCCAGCCATTTGCCGATCACCACTTTCTGCTGGTTGCCGCCAGAGAGGGTCTCCACCGGCTGCCGCCAGCTGGAGGCTTTAACCTGCAGGCGCGAGGCGTACTCGTCCGCCAGCCGCCATTCCCGGGCGTCGTTCAGGACGCCGTTAGGATTGAGCTTGCTCAGCTGCGGCAGACTGATGTTCTGGGCGATAGGCAGGGCGATGATCGCCCCCTGTTTCTGTCGCTCTTCCGGTACGCAGACGATGCCCGCGCGGATAGCGTCGGCGGGTTGGCGAAAGCGCATGGGGCTGCCGTTCAGTCGGATCTCGCCGGAGGAGGGATGCGTTACGCCGGAGAGCGCCTGCATCAGCTCGGTGCGTCCGGCGCCCACCAGGCCGTAAAAGCCGAGAATTTCTCCCTTGCGCAGGCTGAAGCTGATATCGGCAAACTCGGTAGGATGACAAAGATCGTTGACCTCCAGCACCGTTTCCCCTGGGGTACAGTCGACTTTCGGGTAGGTTTGGCTGATCGCCCGGCCCACCATCATCGACACCATCCGCTCTTCGGTAATATCGCTCATTATCCCGGAGCTGACGTACACCCCATCGCGCAGGATGGTGTAATAGTCGGCCAGCTCGAAAATTTCATCGAACTTATGCGAGATAAACAGGATCGCTTTGCCGTCCTGCTTCAGACGCTCAACGATGTGATAAAACTCCAGGATTTCATGCTGGGAAAGCGCGGCGGTCGGCTCATCGAGGATCACCGCCTGGGCGTCGAAAGCCAGCGCCCGGGCAATCGCCACCATGTGCCGCTGGGCGATGCTGAGCGTTTTTAACGTTGCCCGCGGGTCGATCTGGACTTCCAGCCGGGCGAGGATCTCACCAGCCCGGCGGTGCATCGCCGGCCAGTCGAGCGTTTTGAGCAGCCCTTTATAAAGATACTGACCAACGAAAATATTTTCGCTGACCGAAAGTTCGTCAAACAGTATGGTTTCCTGGTGAATGGCGGTGATCCCCATCTTATGCGCCGACTCCGGCGTTGGCAGATGAATGGGAATCGCTTTATAGAGGATCTCCCCCTCTTCGGGCTGATAAATACCGGTCATCACTTTGACCAGCGTGGATTTCCCCGCGCCGTTTTCGCCGATGAGGGCGGTCACTTTGCCGGGCCAGAGATCGAGCTGCACGTTTTCAAGGGCGCGCACACCGGGAAAAATCTTGGTGATCCCCTTCAGCGACAGCAGTGGCGTTGATGCTGACATGATAGTTCTCCGTAAAATCGCCCCTCACCCTAACCCTCTCCCCAAAGGGGAGAGGGAACGGTCCGGCGCCCGCAGGCCGCATCGCGCAGAGGGCCAGCCATTCCCCCTCTCCCTCTGGGAGAGGGCCGGGGTGAGGGAACAAGGGTTAGAAAATTTTCGAGAACTTATCGATGTTGCTCGCATCGTAGACAAACGGCTCGGCCATCGCGCCATTCCCTTCGGCGTCCAGCTTCACTTTGCCCAGCTTGCCCATACTGGCTTCGGTTTTGGTCGCCGTGCCTTTGACTAAATCGTCGGCCAGATAGGTGGCGGCGTAACCGAGGTCAATCGGGTTCCAGATGGCGAAGCTTTTGCTGGCGCCAGACTTGATCGCGCCGGCCATTTCCGACGGCAGCCCCAGCCCGGTGACATAGACTTTGCCAATTTTTCCCTGGTCCTTCACCGCCTGCGCGGCGGCAACAATTCCCACCGATGACGGCGAAACAATGACTTTCAGATCCGGATATGATTTCAGCAGGCCCACCGCTTCGCGGTAGCTTTTATCCGACAGATCGTCACCGTAGGCGACGGTCACCAGATTGACGGACGGATACTGCGGCAGCACCTTTTTCATCTCCTCAATCCAGATATTCTGGTTAGTGGAGGTCGGGGTGGCGCTTAACACCGCCACATCCCCCTTCTCCACGTTCAGCGCCTTCAGCGCATCGGCGGCGAGCTTGACGTTGGTCTCGCCAATTAAGGCGTTATTGGAAGGATTAAGATGGATCTGGCGGCCTGCCGGCGCCACGCCGGAGTCCCAGGAAACCACTTTGATGCCGCGCTGCATCGCTTTTTTCAGCACCGGCACCACCGCGTCCGGATCGTTGGCGGAAATGGCGATCGCATCCACCCCCTGGGCGATCAACCCGTTCAGCACATCGATCTGCGCTTCGGCGGTGGTGGTGGTCGGGCCGGTGTAGATCACTTTGACATCACCTAACTCTTTGGCGGCCTGTTGGGCGCCAACGTTGGCGGCTTCGAAGAAGCCATTTCCCAGCGATTTCGCCACGAGGGCGATTTTAACTTCTGCTAAGGCGGAACCGGACAACGCCAGGGCGGCAACGGTGAGGATCAAGCTTGTCTTTGTTTTCATTGCTTTTACTCCACATGAGTCAGTTTTGTAGGGTTTGCAGGTGAGGCTTCGCCCCGTCTCGGTGAGCGGGGCGCGATGTTGTTATGGATAAAGATCTAACGCGGACTGCAGCGGCTGGACGTTGAAGCGTTTGCCAAGAGCGATAAGCTCTTCGCGAGTGATGGTCTGCTTCATCCCGCCCATGGATAGGACTTTCACCAGCACTTCGGCGGACTTCTCGGCAGTGTCGATCAGGCCGAAGGTCTCATCCAGGGTTGGGCCGCTGCCGAAGACGCCGTGGAACGGCCACAGCACCAGCGAGTGTTTTTGCATGGTTTCCGCAGTCGCCTGGCCGATTTCATCTGTGCCTGGCACCATCCACGGCAGAATGCCGACGCCATCCGGGAAGACCACCAGACATTCGGTGCTACCTTCCCACAGCTTGCGGGTGAACAGATCGCTGTGGTTCTCCAGGACGTAGGTCAGGGCGATCAGATTGGTGGCATGACAGTGCATGATCACCCGGTCCTTGCCGTCGGTCAGTTTGATGCGCTCGCTGTGCGACAGGAAGTGTGCCGGCAGCTCGGAGGTCGGCACCGCATCCTCCGTCAGACCCCACAGGATATGGTATCCCGCGCCGTCGCTGTCGACTTTCACCACGCCAAGGTTAGCGGCCGGGTCGAGCTGGACATTACGGAAGAATTTGCCGGAACCGGTGACGATAAACGGCTGGTTGGCCAGGGTTGGCATCGGCTGGCTGAGGGCGATATAGCGGGGTTTAGCGTGGAAATCCGCCGCGTAAGGTTCGATATCCGCCTCATCCAGACGCAGCGTCAGGTTGCCGCCGTTGCGCTCGTCCCAGCCTTTCAGCCAGGCGTCGGAGGTGGCTTTGATCATGCCCTGGACGAACCAGGCGTCGATAATGGTCTGCATAGTCTTGTCTTTCCTGTTAATTCGGTGGGGGTAGCCCCTCACCCTAACCCTCTCCCCACAGGGGAGAGGGAACGGTTCGGTGCGCTCTGGCAACATCGCGCAGTTCGTAGCCCGGGTAAGGCGTCAGCCGCGACCCGGGGAAGCCCGTGCATTACCCGCGCTGGCTCAGAACCGCATTCTCATAAGCCCGCACGTTGTCCAGCCACTGGCTGCCCGCCGGCGTGTCGTGACGCTGGCAGTACATCTCCCAGATGGCCTGCCACGGCAGGGATTTTTGCTCTTCGAGCAGTGCCAGGCGGGCGGTGTAATCGCCGTCGTTCTCCAGCTGGCGCAGCTGGTTGGTCGGTTCCAGCAGGGCGCGCAGCAGCGCTTTTTTCATATTGCGGGTACCAATCACCCAGGCCGCGATGCGGTTGATGGAGGCATCGAAGAAGTCGAGGCCGATGTGCACGCGGTCAAACAGGTTATGGCGAATGATTTCGCTGGCGATGGCCTGAGTCTCATCATCCAGCAGCACCACGTGGTCGCTGTCCCAGCGCACCGGGCGGCTGACGTGCAGCAGCAGGCGCGGGATGTAGAGCATGGCGGCGGAGATCTTGTCGGAGATGACCTCCGTCGGGTGGAAGTGGCCGGCATCCAGGCACAGCGCCGTCTGGCGGCTGGTGGCATAGCCCATATAGAACTCGTTGGAGCCGACGGTGTAGCTTTCGGCGCCGATACCGAACAGCTTGCTCTCGACGGCGTCAATGTGGTGCGCCGGGTCGAATTTTTCGCTGATGACTTCATCCAGCGCGTTCAGCAGCCGCTGGCGCGGCGCGAAGCGGTCAACGGTAATGTCCTTCATGCCGTCCGGCACCCAGATATTCATCACCGACGGGGTGCCCAGCTGCTCGCCAAAATAAGCGGATACGCGGCGGCTGGCTTTGCAGTGGTCGATCCAGAACTGGCGGATCTCATCGTTGGCATGCGACAGGGTAAAGCCGTCGGCGCTCAGCGGATGCGAGAAGCAGGAGGGGTTGAAATCCAGCCCCAGTTTGTTGGCTTTCGCCCACTCGACCCAGTTTTTAAAGTGCTCCGGCTTTATCTCATTGCGCGCCACCGGCGCGTCGGCTTCCAGATAAATAGCGTGCAGGTTGAGACGTTTTGGCCCCGGAATCAGGCTCAGCGCCTGCTCAAGGTCGGCGCGTAGCTCCTGAGCATTGCGCGCTTTGCCCGGGTAATTGCCGGTGGCCTGGATGCCGCCGGTCAGGCTTCCCGCCGGGTTTTCGAAACCGGCGACGTCGTCACCCTGCCAGCAGTGCATGGAGACGGGCAGACGGTCCAGCTGGCGCAGGGCCTCCTCGACATCCACGCCGACGGCGGCGTAGCGCTGCTTAGCAATTTCCCAGGCTTGTTCAAGTTGAGTGGTCATGCGCAAAGCTCCTTGGTCTGTTGTGGCTGAAACTGCGCCACGAAACGGGCAATTTCACTATCAGGATTGGGGGTAAAGGCGGTGAGGGACGCATTGCCGCGCACCACCTGACGAAACTCATCGACGCTGGCCAGCTCGTCGAGGGTCATTAACTGGATGCCGATATTGCCGAGGGTGGAGGCCTCTGTCGGGCCGGCCACGACGGCGATCCCGCAGGCGTCGGCGCACAGCTGGTTGAGCAGTTCGTTCTGGCAGCCGCCACCGACGATATGCAGCTGGCTGAAGGGCTGGCCGCGCAGCGCCGCCAGCTCGTTAAGCACCCGGGCGTAAAGCAGCGCCAGGCTGTCGAAAATGCAGCGCGCCAGTTCGGCGTCGCTGTGAGGAACCGGCTGGCCGGATCCGCGGCAGGCGGCCTGGATCTCGGCGCTCATACTGGCCGGGTTGATAAAGCGGTCGTCATTGCAGTCAATGATGAAGCGACACGCCGGCAGCGCGGCAGTGCGGGCGATCAGCCCCTGCAGGTCGCTGACGTTTTGTTCTTTCAGCACCCGCTGCAGCAGCCACAGGCCCATGATATTTTTCAGCACCCGATAGCGGCCTTCGGCTCCGCCTTCGTTGGTGATATTGGCCTGCAGCGCCGCGTCGCAGGTGTAAGGGGTCAGGCTTTCAAACCCCATCAGCGACCAGGTGCCGGAGGAGAGATAGGCGGCGTGGCGGTCGGCCAGCGGGGAGGCGATCACCGCGCTGGCGGTGTCGTGACTGGCGACGGCGACCACTGGAATACGGTTGCCTTGCGGGCAGATCCAGTGGCCTGTCACATTGCCGGGATGCGTCGGGGTGCCAAACCACTCGCGCGGCGCGCCGGTCCAGTTCAGCAGCGTCTCATCCCAGTTATCGCTGTGGATGTTGACCAACTGGGTGGTGGTGGCGTTGGTATATTCCCAGTTCAGATTGCCGGTCAGGCGGAAGCTGAAATAGTCGGGGATCAGCAGGGCATGGGCGGCCTGACTGACCAGCTCCGGCTGCTGTTCCACCAGGGCGCGCAGCTGATAAAGGGTGTTAAACGGCAGAAACTGAATGCCACTGCGGCGATAGATCTCCGCCCGGCCCAGCTGTTCTTCAGCGTGACGTAGCAGGCCCTGGGTGCGATCGTCACGATAGGAGACCGGCAGCCCGACGCGCTGACCCTGCTTATCCAGCAGGACATAATCCACGCCCCAGGTATCGATGCCGATGCTGTCGATCAGGATGCCCTGCTCACACACTTTCTCCAGCCCGCGGCGGATCTCGCCTTCGAGGCTATCGAGATCCCAGCAGTCGAAGCCATCGACCTTCTGCAGGCTGTTGGTGAAGCGATGAATTTCACGCAGCGTCAGGGCGCGCGGCCCGGACTGATAGCTGGCGAGCATGACCCGCCCGCTGGAGGCGCCTAAATCGACGGCGACACAATGACGAATACTCATGAAACGATCCTTCTTAAAATCATTGTCCGCAGTCTAAAAAAGGGCGCTGACTCACACCTTCTCGCTACGGACAGCCGAAACTGGCCGCTGGCAAGAAAGCAAAGGTGACCGTGAGGAAAATCACAAATTGCGGTTTTGGGCGGTGGTGAGGAGGATGTGATGGGGTCCGCAGTTCCGCATCTTTCCGGCTGATTCTTGAAAAAGCGGCAGGATTTACGAATTTTGCGGTCAAAAATTGAAGGCTGGATAGCCAACCCTTCATTACTATCAGCCGGTGACTGATAATTTTTCTCATTACGAGGGTGGCATCATGACCATATTGCACAGTACGGATTTCTTTAAGGCCGGGATCTCGACGGTGGCTATTGAACCCCGCCTCCCTCAGTCGGCCTTTCCTGAGCATCACCATGATTTTCATGAAATTGTCATCGTTGAGCAGGGTACGGGCATTCACGTCTTCAATGGCCAGCCCTATACCATCGGCGGCGGCTCGGTCTGCTTTATTCGCGATCACGACCGGCATCTTTACGAGCACACGGACAATCTGTGTCTGACCAACGTGCTTTATCGCGCGCCGGATGCGTTTCGGTTTCTCGCCGGGGTCAGCCAGCTGTTGCCCCAGGAGCAGGAGGGCAACTACCCGTCGCACTGGCGGGTGAACCAGACGGTTCTGCAGCAGGTGCGGCATATCGTGGCGCAGATGGAGGCCATGGGGAGCGAAACGGATACCCATGCCGTCGCCAGCCGTGAGATCCTGTTTATGCAGCTATTGGTGCTGCTGCGGAAAAGCAGCCTTGCGGAAGAGGCCACCAACAACGATGCACGGCTTAATCAGCTGCTGGCCTGGCTGGAAGACCATTTTGCGCAGGAGATCTGCTGGGAGGAGGTGGCGGCGCAGTTTTCGCTATCGCTGCGTACACTACACCGTCAGCTGAAGCAGCAGACCGGCCTGACGCCGCAGCGCTATCTCAATCGGGTGCGCCTGATGAAAGCCCGCCACCTGCTGCGCCACAGCGATGAAAGCGTGACGGATATCGCCTATCGCTGCGGATTCGGCGACAGTAACCACTTTTCGACGCTTTTTCGCCGCGAGTTTTCCTGGTCGCCGCGCGATATCCGCCAGGGGCGCGACGCTATTCTTCAGTAACGCGAGAGGAGTCAACGTATTGCGGAGCAAAAACGCGAATAATGCGCCGTTATCCGCGTTGGGAGTGTGAGCCGTGGCCGGTTTGATTCTACGTAAAGAGGAATTTTTCCCTTCCGCCACGCAGGCGGTGGCGGTGGCTGACCGCTACCCGCAAAACGTCTTCGCTGAACACACCCATGAGTTCTGCGAGCTGGTGCTGGTGTGGCGGGGCAACGGGCTGCATGTTCTCAACGACCGTCCCTGGCGCATTACCCGCGGCGATCTGTTCTATATTCGCGCCGAAGATAAACACTCCTATGCTTCCGTTAACGATCTGGTTCTGCAGAACATCATCTATTGCCCGGAGCGGCTGCAGCTCAATTTCGACTGGGCGGGGGCGATCCCTGGCCTCTTCGGCACCCCGTGGAAGCCCCACTGGCGCATGGGCAGCACCGGTATGGCGCAGGCGCGTCAGGTGATTAGTCAGCTTGAGCATGAGTGTTCCCGGCACGATGCGCAGGGGAATGCGATGGCCGAGCTGTTGTTTGCTCAGCTGGCGCTGACCCTCCAGCGGCATCGCTACGCGACGGATAATCTGGCGGCGACGCAGCGCGAAGCGCTGTTGGACAAACTGCTGGCCGCGCTGGCGGCCAGCCTGAGCCGCCCCTTTGTCCTGGAGCGTTTCTGCGAGCAGGAGGGCGGCAGCGAGCGGGCGCTACGTCAGCAGTTTCGCCAGCAAACCGGGATGACCATCAATCACTATTTACGCCAGCTGCGGATCTGCCATGCGCAGTATCTGTTGCAGCATACCGAGCGCTTAATCGGCGATATCGCCATGCAGTGCGGCTTTGAGGACAGTAACTACTTTTCGGTGGTGTTCAGCCGGGAAATCGGCATGTCGCCGGGGCAGTGGCGGCAGCGCAGTCGCGCCGCCGCCTGAAGCGCGTCTTTGTCAGGCAAATGCTCCGGTGCTTAACGGGCCATTCCCAGACCGACGATGTTGGCGGCGATGATGATCACCACGCAGCCGAGGCTCAGGACGCTCACCGGACGACGACCGGCGTTGTTCCACTCTTTCAGCACCAGACCCACCAGACCGCCGCACAGTACGTAGAAGCTCATGTGCAGCATCCAGCTCATATAGTCATACTGCGCCGGAATGCTGGCATGGCCCCAGGCATAGAAGAAGAACTGGAGATACCACATCAGGCCGCCGAGGGCGGAAAGCAGCAGGTTGCTGATGATGAGGGGTTTGGCCAGCGAGAAATCGGCTTTGACGGACAGGCTCTTCACTTTTGCCAAACGAATAAAGCAGAAGCCAAGGTTAACCAGCGCCCCGCCGCCCATAATCACCACGTAGCTTGGCAGCGCCGCATATAACGGGTCGACGCCGAGCGCCGCGGCGGCATCATGCATCGGTTTGGCGGCGTTCATCGCGAACGACATCCCTGCCGAGAAGATACCGCACATCACCGCCAGCAGAAGCCCTCTCTTCAGATTGAACTCTTCGGCTTTGATGCCCATTTTGCGCTCTTTCAGCTGGCCCGCGCGGGTGACGATGCCAACGCCAACCACCGCCACCAGCACGCCGAGCAGCGTCATTTGACCGCCCTGGGTGTGCATCAGCACCGAAAACTGACCGTTAATAATCGGCGTCATCAGCGTACCGACAATCAGCGTGATGCCAATGGCGATGCCAATCCCCATCGACATGCCGAGATAGCGCATGGTCAGGCCATAGTTGATATTACCGATACCCCACATGGCGCCGAACAGAAAGACCGGCAGCAGCGTGGAGGCGTTAAAGGAGCGGTAGTAGGCCCAGAAATCGGGTAACAGCGTGGCGCTGATGGCCCAGGGCAGGATCAGCCAGGAGACGATCCCCCCGACCGACCACATGGTTTCCCACGACCAGTGTTTTACTTTCTTGAACGGGGCATAGAAACAGGCGGCACTGGCGGCCCCTATCAAATGCCAAAAAATACCCATCGTAATCGCGTGGTTCATTGATTTTATCCTCATCTTTTTTTATCGGAGACGGCGGCTTCCGATGCGATGAGTGTAAAAATTAGCCGCTTTGGCCGCCTTCAGGACGTTGCCACAGGATGGCGAACTCTGGCAACCATGGGCTTAATTAGTTGTTCTACATCACAAAACGGCGGGTATTTCTTCTGGTTATATCCATATGAAAAATACGGCATTGATAAGCATTTTCAATACCATTTAATTAACTATAATGGACAAACTGCTTACGCGGCGTTAACACTTGAGCCGCTCGACAATAATGGAGATGATTATGAGCTATACCCTGCCATCCCTGCCGTACGCTTACGATGCTCTGGAACCGCACTTCGACAAGCAGACGATGGAGATCCATCACACCAAACACCATCAGACCTACGTGAACAATGCCAACGCCGCGCTGGAAAGCCTGCCGGAGTTCGCTAACCTGTCCGCTGAAGAGCTGATCACCAAGCTGGATCAGCTGCCGGCTGACAAAAAAACCGTACTGCGTAACAACGCCGGCGGCCACGCGAACCACAGCCTGTTCTGGAAAGGCCTGAAAACCGGTACCACCCTGCAGGGCGATCTGAAAGCGGCTATCGAGCGCGATTTCGGCTCTGTGGACAACTTCAAAGCGGAATTTGAAAAAGCCGCTGCTACCCGTTTCGGTTCCGGCTGGGCGTGGCTGGTCCTGAAAGGTGACAAACTGGCCGTTGTCTCCACCGCTAACCAGGATTCCCCGCTGATGGGCGAAGCCATTTCCGGCGCTTCCGGCTTCCCGATCCTGGGTCTGGACGTGTGGGAACACGCTTACTACCTGAAATTCCAGAACCGTCGCCCGGACTACATCAAAGCCTTCTGGGATGTGGTGAACTGGGACGAAGCTGCAGCGCGTTTTGCCGCCAAAAAATAAGGTTGCAATGTGCTAAGAGAGAAGCGAGTCTGATGGCTCGCTTTTTTTATATCGGTAGCAAGGAGAGCAGAGATGCATTATCCGGTGAATGTCTTTGTTGGCAAAATCAGGGACTACACGGGCAGTCGTCCCAGCGCGATCGGCAAAATCCAGGTTGACGGCGAGTTGCAGCTCGGCGATCTCGGTCTCGAAGGGGATGAGCAGGCGGAGAAGAAAATCCACGGCGGGCCGGACCGCGCGTTGTGTCACTATCCGCGCGAACACTATGCCGACTGGATCCGTGAATTCCCCCAGCAGGCCGATCGGTTCTGCGCCCCGGCGTTCGGCGAAAACCTTTCCACCACCGGGCTCACCGAACAAAACGTCTGCATTGGCGATATCTTTCGCTGGGGCGAGGCGCTGATCCAGGTCACCCAGCCGCGCTCTCCGTGCTTCAAGCTCAACTTTCATTTTTCGATCAATGACATGGCTCAGCTGATGCAAAACAGCGGGAAGACCGGCTGGTTGTATCGGGTGATCGCCGGGGGGAAAGTCTCCAGCGATGCACCGCTCGAGCTGGTCTCTCGCCTGAGTGAGGTCAGCGTCCATGAGGCCGGGGCGATTGCCTGGCATATGCCGTTTGATGACGATCAGTACCACCGCTTATTGTCGGCCGCGGGCCTGTCGGTGAGCTGGAGCAGAACCATGCAGAAGCGCCGTTTAAGCGGTAAGATCGAGGATAGTTCGCGGAGATTATGGGGGAAATAATTCCCCCATATTGAGTATTTCCGGGGATGCTCCCGGCTTAGCGTAGCGCAAGCCGGGATAGCATCAGGTGCGCTTATACAGCGGTAGCCAGAGGGTTAAGCGCAGACCGCCCAGCGGGCTGTCGTCGGCCTTCACCCAGCCACGGTGCTGCTGAATAGCGGTTTCGACAATCGCCAGCCCCAGGCCGGTGCCGCCGGACTCGCGGTCGCGCGCCTCGTCGGTCCGGTAGAATGGCCGGAAAATCTGCTCGCGATCCTCCGGACTGACTCCCGGGCCGTCGTCATCGACGTTAACCGTAATCCCGTCTTTATCCACCGAGAAGCTGACGGAAATCTTCGTGTGCGAGTAGCGCAGGGCGTTGCGGACGATGTTCTCCAGCGCGCTTTCCAGCGCATTGGGGTTACCGTACAGCGGCCACGGGCCCGGAGGATACTCAACGGTGAAGGATTTACCCATCTGCTCGGCTTCAAACGCCGCGTTGTCCAGCACTTCACTCCACAGCTGATTGGCTTTGACCGTCTCGCTCACCAGGGCGTTTTTCGCCTGATTGCGCGACATCACCAGCAGGTCGTTGATCATGCTGTCCAGCCGGTGCGCTTCAGTTTCGATGCGCTCCAGCTCCTTGCTCTCACCGCTGCGGCGGCGCAGCAGGGCGGTGCCCAGCTGCAGGCGCGTAAGCGGCGTGCGCAGCTCGTGCGAGATATCGGACAGTAGCCGTTGCTGGCTGGTCATCATCCGCTCCAGGGCCGTCACCATCTGGTTAAAGCTGGCGCCGGCGGCTAAAAACTCCTGCGGTCCAGCTTCCAGCTCCGGATGCTGCCGCAGGTTGCCCTGGGCGACCTCGTCGGCGGCATTTTTCAGCTTACGCGCTGGTTTCGCCAGGCTCCACGCCAGCCACAGCAGCAGCGGGGCGCTAACCAGCATTGTGACGATCAGCAGCAGCAGCGGCCGGTCAAACAGCAGGTTGATAAAGTCGGATTGTGAGGTGCTGGCGGGACGGATCAGATACAGCTGATAGTTATCCTCCCCATCCCTGACGGAGAACGGGCCCACCATTTCCAGGCGGCCATAGCGTTTTTTCTGCGGATGATCGGCGTTATCGGCCTGGCCGATAAAGTTGCGAATGATCTGCATCTCGTTGCGTTCTGCGCCGATCACGCGGCCTTCGCTGGTCACCAGCAGCAGGCGTTGCCCAGGAGGCGCCCATTTATCGATGGCGCGAAACAGACGACGCCACCACATCAGGTCGTTCGGCGGATCGTTGGCCAGCTCGGCCTCAACGTGCTGCTCGATCATGATGCCTTGACGCTGCTCGCTTTCCAGCAGCTCGGTCATCTGCCGGGAGTCCAGTTTGGGCAACATCAGCACCAGCATCAACACCAGCGCCAGCGTGAGCCAGAAGATGGCGAAGATGCGTGCAGTCAAACTTCCAATCATGAAGCTGAAACCATCAGATACCCGCGGCCACGCAGCGTTTTAAACCACGGATGGCCATCTTTGCGCTCCGGCAGCTTACGCCGCAGGTTGGAAATATGCATATCGATAGCGCGGTCGAACGGCGTCAGGCGCTTGCCTAACACTTCCTGGCTTAAATGTTCGCGTGACACCACCTGGCCGAGATGCTGCGCTAACAGATAGAGCAGGGTGAACTCGGTGCCGGTGAGCTCCAGCGTCTGGCCATCGAAATTGGCTTCCTGACGGCCCGGATTGAGGCTTAAGGCATCCACTTCCAGGGTCGGCGAACCGGCTTCGGTCGTCTGCTGCTGTTCGCTCCAGTGGGAACGGCGCAGAATCGCGCGTATACGCGCCACCAGTTCACGATCGTTGAACGGCTTAGGCAAATAGTCATCTGCGCCCAGCTCGAGGCCGAGAACGCGATCCAGCTCGCTCCCGCGCGCTGTTAGCATGATAACCGGTGTCTGGTGTGTCTGACGCAGCTCTTTCAGCGTATCGATACCGTTTTTCTTCGGCATCATTACGTCGAGCAGCAATAAATCAATGCTGTCGTCCAGAAGGGCCAGCGCCTGTTCCCCATCATGGGCCACCAGCACGTTAAAACCTTCCATATCGAGCAGCTCTTTTAACAGGGAGGTGAGCTCCCGGTCATCATCAACTAACAGGATTTTATTCATTGTTTAAATACCTCCGAGGCAGAAATTACGTCATCAAGGCCCGCTAATCCATGACTTTACGTTGTTTTACACCCCCTGACGCATGTTTGCAGCCTGAATCGTAGACTGTCTCTCGTTGAATCGCGACACAAACGTTTTGGGAGTATGTGATGCGCAATGTTATCGCTGCCGTCATGGCCTCAACGCTGGCGCTAAGTGCAATTAGCCAGGCCGCTGAAGTCGTTACCAGCGTTAACTGGCTCCCCGGAGACGAAGGGGGACAGCGCGGTAGCCAGAGCCATATGTTTGACGGCATAAGTTTAACCGAGCAGCAACGTCAGCAGTTACGGGATCTTATGCAACGGGCACGCCACGACAGGCTCCCCGTTAATGTTAGCGAAATGGAGACAATGCATCGCCTTGTCACCGCAGAAAATTTTGATGAAAACGCTGTGCGCGCTCAGGCAGAAAAGATGGCGCAGGAACAGGTTGCTCGCCAGGTCGAGATGGCTAAGGTCCGCAACCAGATGTACCACCTGCTTACGCCAGAGCAGCAAGCGGTTTTAAATGCTAAGCACCAGCAACGTATGGATCAGTTGCGTGAGGTTGCAAGGATGCAGAAAGGCTCAGCGATGATGCTTTCGAGTAGTAGCAACACCCTGCAACCCCAGTAACAAACCCTGTTTTCCTTGCCATAGACACCATCCCTGTCTTCCCCCCTCATGATGAGGGGGTTTTTTTTGCCCTTTTTTCGGCAAATCAACTTCTTCGCCTTTCCCGTGAGCGTCACAAGTTCAGGTTATACTAAGCGCAGTGCAGGAGAAGGAGCCTATATGAATCAATCTTATGGCCGGTTGGTCAGCCGCGCCGCTATCGCTGCGACAGCGATGGCCTCTGCGTTACTTTTGATCAAAATTTTTGCGTGGTGGTATACCGGTTCAGTCAGTATTCTGGCTGCGCTGGTGGATTCGCTGGTGGATATTGCCGCCTCGCTGACCAACCTGCTGGTGGTTCGCTATTCGCTGCAACCAGCTGATGAAGAACACACCTTTGGCCACGGCAAAGCGGAGTCGCTGGCGGCGCTGGCGCAAAGCATGTTTATCTCCGGCTCGGCGCTGTTCCTGTTTCTCACCGGTATTCAGCACCTGGTGCGTCCGGAGCCGCTGCAGGCCGCCGGCGTCGGGGTCGTTGTGACGCTGATCGCTCTCGTCAGCACGCTGGCGCTGGTGACTTTCCAGCGCTGGGTGGTGCGAAAAACCCAGAGCCAGGCGGTGCGGGCGGATATGCTTCATTATCAGTCTGATGTTATGATGAACGGCGCCATTCTGGTGGCGCTGGGCCTATCCTGGTACGGCTGGCATCGCGCCGATGCGTTGTTTGCCTTAGGAATTGGCATCTATATTTTATATAGCGCGCTGCGGATGGGCTATGAGGCGGTTCAGTCGTTACTCGACCGCGCTTTGCCTGACGAGGAGCGTCAGGACATTATCACCATCGTGACCGCATGGCCCGGCATCCGCGGGGCACACGATCTACGAACGCGGCAGTCAGGGCCGACCCGCTTTATTCAGATTCATTTGGAAATGGAAGATAACCTCCCGCTGGTGCAAGCCCACGTGATTGCAGACCAGGTGGAGCAGGCGATTCTGCGCCGTTTCCCGGGATCCGATGTCATTATCCATCAGGATCCCAGTTCTGTGGTGCCAGCGGCGCAGCAGGGCTTTTTTGAGCGTTAGGTTATAGTCTGTAAATTCGATGTAAAAATGTGGGTCAGCTCGGCATTTTTTGTATAAATTACCGCCGTTTGGTCTGACCTGAATCAATTCAGCTTGAGGCGTTTGATATACTATTGTCATTAGCGTCGTGCACTCCTGGTGAGGGAGCGCTTCAGGCAACAGAATTATTTTTTGCTTCCTAAGTTCAGAGGTAGTCATGATTAAGAAAATCGGTGTGTTGACAAGTGGCGGTGATGCGCCGGGCATGAACGCAGCAATTCGTGGCGTTGTGCGCGCGGCATTAACGGAAGGTCTGGAAGTTTTTGGAATCTATGACGGTTACCTCGGCTTGTACGAAGACCGTATGGTTCAGCTCGACCGTTACAGCGTTTCCGACATGATCAACCGCGGCGGCACCTTCCTGGGCTCCGCTCGCTTCCCGGAATTCCGCGAAGAACACATCCGCGCTGTGGCTATCGAAAACATGAAGAAGCGCGGCCTGGACGCGCTGGTGGTTATCGGTGGTGACGGGTCCTATATGGGGGCGATGCGCCTGACCGAGATGGGCTTCCCGTGCATCGGCCTGCCGGGCACCATCGACAACGATATCAAAGGCACTGACTACACCATCGGCTTCTTCACCGCTCTGAGCACCGTGGTGGAAGCGATTGACCGTCTGCGCGACACCTCCTCTTCGCACCAGCGTATCTCCGTGGTGGAAGTGATGGGCCGTTACTGCGGCGACCTGACTCTGGCGGCGGCGATTGCTGGCGGCTGTGAGTTCATCATGGTGCCGGAAGTGGAATATACCCGCGACGATCTGGTGGCTGAAATCAAAGCCGGCATCGCGAAAGGGAAAAAACACGCTATCGTGGCGATCACCGAGCACATGTGCGACGTTGACGAGCTGGCCAGCTACATCGAGAAAGAGACCGGCCGTGAAACCCGCGCCACCGTCCTCGGCCACATTCAGCGCGGCGGTTCCCCGGTTCCTTACGACCGTATCCTGGCTTCCCGCATGGGCGCCTATGCGATTGAGCTGCTGCTGCAGGGCCATGGCGGCCGTTGCGTCGGCATCCAGAACGAGAAGCTGGTGCACCACGACATCATCGATGCCATCGAGAACATGAAGCGTCCGTTCAAGAACGACTGGCTGGATTGCGCGAAGAAACTGTACTAAGTTACGCGCCGGATAAACAAAAGGCCTTCTCATGGAGAAGGCCTTTTTTATGGCGCAAGGCTTATTCGATATCCAGCGGGTCTTCCGACAGGATCATCCCGGTGTTATCGGCATACAGATGGTCGCCGCTGAAGAAGGTCACGCCGCCGAAATTGACGCGCACGTCGCTTTCGCCGATGCCTTCGCCAGCTGCGCCGACCGGAATGGCCGCCAGCGCCTGGATGCCGATATCCAGTTCCTCAAGGTCGTCAACCTGGCGCACCGCGCCATAGACCACCAACCCTTCCCATTCATTCTGTACGGCCAGACGCGCCAGGTCAGCGTCAATTAACGCGCGTCGTACTGAGCCGCCGCCGTCGATCAGGAGAATATGACCACGGCCATTCTGCTCGAGCAGATCGTAGAGCAACCCGTTATCCTCGAAACATTTTACCGTAATGATCTGTCCACCAAACGACGACCGTCCTCCAAAGTTAGAGAACAGCGGTTCCACGACGTTGACATCTTCCTGGTAGATGTCACAAAGCTCGGAAGTATCGTATTTCATAGGCTTAACGTTCAGTTGCTGCGAGAGTTTTTAGTATATCCCGCGAATCGCATTGTTGGCAAAATCATCAATTGTTAATTGATATTTGTCAGTTAAGCCGCCAGCTTACTGGCAATAATCCCGATAACAAACAGCAGGTTGGTCAGTAAAGCCCCTTTGACCGTCTTTTCGAGCATCGGCCGCATCGCCAGCGGATCGGATTCGCGCAGGACGTAACGCGCCTGTTTGACCAGCAGCGGCGTAGCGAGAATAAACAGCCAGCCCCAGGCTGAATGCAGCGCCAGCAGGTTAAACAGCGCCAGACACAGCAGGGCGCCGAGCAGCAGGCAGGCATGATAGCGGCGGGCATTCACCGGCCCCAGGCGCACGGCGAGGGTGTTCTTCCCGTTCTGCCGGTCGCTGTCGATATCACGCAGGTTATTGATGTTCAGCACGGCGGTCGCCAGCAGACCGCAGGCCGTTGCCGGCAGAAAGATGGCCGCTTCCACATTATGCGCTTGCAGATACCAGCTGCCGAGGACGCTCAGCCAGCCGAAGAAAACGAGTACCGAAATATCACCAAGGCCGATATAACCATACGGGCGGGTGCCCACCGTGTAGGTGATGGCGGCCACGATCGACAAGCCACCCAGCGCGAGGAAGCCGATGAAATCGCCGACGCTCTGCCAGGCGACGCACAGCAGCGCCAGACCAAACAGACAGATCAGCGCGACGGTGACAATCAGGGCGCGCTTCATCTGCTGGGGGGTAATCATCCCTTTCTGCATCCCGCGCAGCGGCCCGATGCGGTCCGGTTTATCGCTCCCCTTGACCGCGTCGCCGTAGTCATTGGCGAGGTTGGAAAGAATTTGCAGCAAGCCGGCGGTGATCAGCGCCAGCAGGGCGACCCAGGGATCAAAATGCCCCTGCTCCCAGGCAAGGACGGTGCCAACAATAATCGCGGCAAATGCCAGCGGTAACGTTTTAGGACGCAGGCTTTCCAGCCACGCCTGAGAACGGCTGATATCAGTCATAGTTATTCTAGCCAATAAAAATGGGGGCGATAGCCCCCATCAACAGTGATGAAAATGCATTGCACCGGATTATAGGATAAAACGGCTCAGATCTTCATCTGCCACCAGAACATCCAGGTGCTTACTCACATATTCGGCATCGATAGTGACGGTCTGGCCGTTCATCTCGCTGGCATCATAGGAGATATCTTCCACCAGGCGCTCCAGCACGGTGTGCAGACGGCGCGCGCCGATGTTCTCGGTGGTTTCGTTTACCTGCCATGCGGCCTGAGCGATACGCTTGATACCGTCTTCGGTAAATTCGATATTCACCCCTTCGGTCGCCATCAGCGCCTTGTACTGCACGGTGATGGAGGCGTTCGGTTCAGTCAGGATGCGCTCAAAGTCGTGGGTGGTCAGCGCCTTCAACTCAACGCGGATCGGCAGACGCCCCTGCAGTTCCGGGATCAGATCGGACGGGCTGGCCACCTGGAACGCGCCCGAGGCGATGAACAGGATGTGGTCGGTCTTGACCATCCCGTGCTTAGTGGAGACGGTGCAGCCTTCCACCAGCGGCAGCAGGTCGCGCTGTACGCCTTCACGGGAGACGTCCGGGCCGGAGGTGTTGCCGCCGCGCTTACAGATTTTGTCGATTTCGTCGATAAAGACGATACCGTGCTGCTCTACAGCGTCGATGGCCTCCTGCTTCAGCTCTTCCGGATTGACCAGTTTGGCCGCTTCTTCTTCAATCAGCAGCTTCATTGCGTCTTTGATTTTCAGCTTACGCGGTTTCTGCTTCTGGCCGCCGAGGTTCTGGAACATGGACTGCAGCTGGCTGGTCATCTCTTCCATGCCCGGAGGGGACATGATTTCAACGCCCATCGGCGCCGCGGCGAGATCGATTTCAATCTCTTTATCGTCCAGCTGGCCTTCACGCAGTTTCTTACGGAACGCCTGGCGCGCCGCAGACGGTTCCTGCGACGGCTCAGTCTGGCCCCAGTTGTTCTTCGCCGGTGGGATCAGCACGTCAAGTACGCGCTCTTCAGCCAGCTCTTCCGCGCGGTAACGGTTCTTTTCAATGGACTGCATACGAACCATTTTGATCGCCGCATCGGTCAGATCGCGGATGATAGAATCCACTTCTTTACCGACATAGCCCACTTCGGTGAACTTCGTCGCTTCAACTTTAATAAACGGCGCGTTGGCCAGTTTCGCCAGACGACGAGCGATTTCGGTTTTACCGACGCCGGTTGGGCCGATCATCAGAATGTTTTTCGGCGTGACTTCATGACGCAGCTCTTCGTTAAGCTGCATCCGGCGCCAGCGGTTACGCAGGGCGATAGCAACAGAACGCTTGGCGGCGTCCTGGCCGATAATGTGTTTGTCCAGTTCGCTGACAATTTCGCGTGGGGTCATTTCAGACATGGGAGATCCTTACGCTTTAGAAGGTAATTCTTCGATGGTGTGGAAATGGTTGGTATAGATGCAGATATCACCTGCAATATCCAACGCTTTCTCGGCGATATCGCGCGCGCCCATATCGGTGTTTTCCAGCAGCGCGCGGGCCGCGGCCTGGGCGTAAGGACCGCCGGAGCCGATAGCAATCAAATCGTTTTCCGGCTGTACCACGTCACCGTTACCGGTGATGATAAGCGACGCGTTTTCGTCCGCGACGGCCAGCAGCGCTTCCAGCTTGCGCAACATCCGATCGGTTCGCCAGTCTTTAGCCAGCTCAACGGCGGCCTTCACCAGATGGCCCTGGTGCATTTCCAGTTTACGTTCAAACAGTTCGAACAGCGTGAAGGCGTCGGCGGTGCCACCAGCGAAACCGGCAATCACTTTGTCGTTGTACAGACGACGCACTTTTTTCACGTTGCCCTTCATTACGGTGTTGCCCAGCGTGGCCTGGCCATCACCGGCAATAACAACATGGCCGTTACGGCGAACACTTACAATTGTAGTCACGAGCAGACCCCTTGGTTGCAAAAGCGGAACAGGGGCCCCGCGCTGTCCGCGGGGCCGAATGCAATTATAGATGGGGGGGTTTTTGAGGGTTTCAACCCCTGGCGGCGAGACGAATGCAGTTCGCGTGTCCAGCCATCTTCAGGCGGGTGATCATCTCGTTGGCGCTTTCTTTGCCTTTCAGCGGGCCAATGACCACGCGGTTCCAGCCGTTGTTGGTGGTGATGTGCGAAGCAAACCCTTCGAAAGCCAGCTGAGCGCGGACGGTTTCGGCCTGCTCGGCGCCTTTAAAGGAGCCGCACTGGATCATCCAGCTACGATCGTCTTTCTTCTCGGCGGTGGTTTTCGGCGCTTCTTCCACCCGAGTTACCGGCGCCGCGGCCTGGGTACGCGGCTGCGTGGTATTGGTATGCGCTGGCGTCTGCAGCAGATCCTGGTACGGCTGCTGGTTTGACGCGGTCTGCTTCGGCTGTTGCTGCTGGACCGGCTTCGGCTGCTGAACGCGCGGCGGCTGCTGCACGGTCTGCGGCTGAGTTTGCGCCCACTGTTGCTGTTGCGCCTGCTGCTGTTGCTGCGCTAAACGCTGGCGCTGTAGCGTCTGCTGGCGCTGGGCCGGCGTTTGTTCGTTCCACGGCACTTCGGTCAGCTGAGTCGGCTGTTGACGCATATCGGCCTGCATCTGGGCCAGCAGCTGGCGCTGTTCGTCAGTCAGCTGCTCCGGTTTCATCACTTCGCCGCCGGCGGTCGGTTCGGTCGGCGCGCGAACGCCCGGCTGTCGGCTTTCCAGCTCTTTAATATAGCGCCAACGCTCTTCCGGTTTTGGCGGCAAGCCGTTGCCGGCGGCCTGGCGATTTTGCATCGCTTCCGCTTCTTCTTTCTTATGGTGCGTAATGAAATAGAGTCCACCGATAAAGGCCACCAGCACAGCCGCCGCGATCGCCACCATAGCCGGTGAAATTGCCGGAAGGCTGCTTTGCTTATTCCTTGAGCTTCGGGTAGTGCTCTTTTTGCGCCGCGAAGAAGCCGGTTGGCTGCGGCGTACATAATCTCGTTGTGCCACTATCGTTTCGCTGTCTTATATTCGTTCGTCAGCCCGCCATGTTACTTAAGCGGCGGGCCTTTGACCAGAAGAGCAGGCCCGAAAGCCTGATGGTTATCGTCTGATTTTTTGCGTACTGCCGCGAACTATCAGTTCGCAATCGAGCAGGCGCGAGCCGCTGTTCACGTTATGACCCTGCATTTGCTCAAGTAATAGCAGCATTCCTTCACGGCCGATATCAAAACGCGGCTGTGACACGGTGGTCAATGGCGGATCGCAAAATTCAGACAACGCGATGTTATCGAAGCCGACAATCGACAGGTCGTCCGGCACTTTCAGACCGCGGCGTTTCGCCAGCGATAAGGCGCCCAGCGCCATCACATCGCTATGGCAAAAGACCGCCGTGGGCGGTACCGGCTGCGACAGCAGCTGCTCCAGCGCATTGGCGCCAGCTTCGAAGGTAAAGTTGCCGCGAGCGATATAGTGCGGATCAACGGTGATACCGCTGCGGCGCAGCGCCTGCACGTAACCCTGCAGGCGATAATGGCACAGCGGCATATCTTCCGGGCCGGCGATGCAGCCGATACGCTGGTGTCCCAGCTCGTGAAGGTAGTTTACCGCGTTAAAGGCCGCCGTCAGGTTATCGATGTGGACGGTGGGCAGCTCCAGTTCCGGCGCGAACTCGTTCGACATGACCATCGGTGGCAAATTGCGCTGCTCTTCCACGCTGGCGTCAAACGGCAGGCGCGAGCTGAGCAGCACCATGCCGTCAATCTGCTTGGTGATGATAAGGTCGATAAAGGTTTTTTCTTTCTGATTCTGGTGAGCGCAATCGCCGATTAACACCAGATATCCATGCTCGGCGGCAGTGACTTCAATACCGCGGATCACTTCGCTAAAAAAGGGATCGCAGATATCCGGAACGATCACGAGGATCGTCCGCGATTCGTTGCGCTTCATATTGCGTCCGAGCGACTGCGGTAAATAGCCGACTTCCAGCGCCGCCTGCTCGACCCGGTTACGGGTGGCTTGCGACACCTTATCAGGGTTCATCAACGCTCGGGACACGGTTGCCGTGGAAACGTTTGCCTTTAAGGCGACGTCTTTCATGGTGGCGGCAACCACTTGTTTTTTGGGCTTCACCTGGTTTCTCCTCGCTGAATGGCGCTGGCATTTCCCTTGCGCGCTAACTGCTGCATCTTTTTTATCAGATAGTCGCGGCAGTGAGTTACAGAATTTTCATGAAAAACGTGATGCTTGTTGAATTTTTCGATCCGGCTCGCAAGAGAAGGCTTACCCTTCAATAGGATCGACATCCAGCACCCACTTCACTTTTTTCGCCTCCGGCAGCGTATTGATCAGCGCCAGCGTACCGCTGACGATATGCTGCAGGCGCACCCGCGAAGGATGCTGCAGCAATATCTGCCACCGCCAGCGGCCGCCGCGCTTCGGCGCCAGCGCCGGAACCGGACCGAGCACCCATAGCTTGTCGTCGGCCAGCGGACTGGCCTGCAGCAGATTGCGCAGCTGTTGTAAAAACAGCGGCGCCTGCTGGTTGTTATGGTCTTCCGCACGAATCAGCACATGGCTGGTCCACGGCGGTAGCTGCATTGTCTGCCGCTCTGCCAGCGCCTGTTCGGCGAAAGCGTCGTAGCCTTTATACAGCAGGGTCTGCAGCAGAGGGTGTTCCGGATGGTGGGTTTGCAGGATCACTTCGCCCTGTTTTCCTGCCCGCCCCGCTCGCCCGGAGACCTGGGTATAGAGCTGAGCGAAACGCTCGGCGGAGCGGAAATCCGCGGAAAACAGCGCCCCGTCGACGTCCAGCAGGGAGACGAGGGTGACGTCCGGGAAGTGGTGGCCTTTGGCCAGCATCTGGGTGCCAATTAAAATACGCGCCCCACCGCGATGGACGGCGGCGAGATGCTCTTCCAGCGCCCCTTTGCGGCTGGTGGTATCGCGGTCGATACGCGAGATAGGCACGTCAGGAAACAGCGGCGCCAGGGCCTGCTCCAGCTGTTCGGTGCCGATACCCACCGGCACCAGGTGCGTGGAGCCGCAGGAGGGGCACTGGCGCGGGATAGGGCGCTGACTGTCGCAATGGTGGCAGCGCAGATGGTGCTGCGCCTGGTGCAACGTATAGTAGCTGTCGCAGCGCGGACATTCCGCTATCCAGCCGCAGTCGTGGCACAGCAGCGCTGGCGCAAAGCCGCGGCGGTTAAGAAACAGGATCACCTGGTTATCCGCCTGCAGATGCTGACGCATACGGCCAATCAGCGCGGGAGACAGACCTGCCTGCAGCGGTTGCCCTTTGAGATCGAGCACGTGCTGCTGGGCAGGGCGCGCATTGCCCGCGCGTTTGCTTAAGGTTAACTGGCGGTATTTGCCCTGGCGGACGTTATGCAGGGTCTCCAGCGCCGGCGTCGCCGAGCCGAGAATTATCGGGATCTGTTCGCTGTGGGCGCGCCATACCGCCAGGTCGCGGGCATGGTAGCGCCAGCCCTCCTGCTGCTTGTAGGAGCTGTCATGCTCTTCGTCGATGACGATGACGCCGAGGTCTTTAAACGGGGTAAACAGCGAGGAGCGGGTGCCGATCACAATGGCCGCTTCGCCGTTTTTCGCCTTCAGCCAGGCCGAGAGACGTTCGCTGTCATTGAGCCCGGAGTGCAGGACTTCCACCGGCGCGTTAAAGCGCTGGCGAAAACGGGCGATGGTTTGCGGCGTCAGGCCGATCTCTGGCACCATCACCAGCGCCTGGCGCCCCTGCGCCAGCACATTCTCCAGCACGCTCAAATACACTTCCGTTTTCCCGGAGCCGGTAATACCCGCCAGCAGCCAGGCGGAGAAGCGATCGGCGGCGCTGTGGATCGCGCCGACGGCGGTGGCCTGCTCGGTATTAAGACGCAGGCGTTCGCCAGCCACCGAATACGCGCTGCGCCAGTCGGTGAGGGTGGGCGCTTCGCAGGCCAGCTCCGCCAGCCCTTTGCCGCGCAGCGCCTGCAGCGCCGCTTCATTAAATTCCAGTTCGCCGACCTGATGACGCCAGATTTTGCCCTGGCGCAGCGCCGCCAGCGCCTGCTGCTGCTTCGGCGAGCGTTTCAGACCGTTAAGATCGACGGCCTGCCCCTGCTCGGTGGCGAACCAGTACCACAGCGGCGTAGCGCTGGCGGGTTTACCCTGGCGCAGCAGAATGGGCAACGCATGGAACAGCACATCGCCGATCGGGTGATGGTAGTACTCAGCCGCCCACATCAGCAACCGCCAGACGGTACCGGAGAAGACCGGTTCGTCGTCCAGCGCTTCCGCGACCGGTTTTAGCTCGTCCAGCGGCAGCTCGCTGCGCTCGCTGACCGCCGCGACAATGCCGATCCGCTCCTGTTTGCCGAACGGCACCCGCACCCGACAGCCCGCTTTGACCGCCATGCCGTCAGGCAGCAGATAGTCAAAGGTGCGCGGTAGCGGAACGGGTAGGGCAACGTGGGCGACGGGCATGTCATCTTCCTGACTTGAAATCTGGCGGGATAGTATACACATTACGATAAGGCGGCGCGGATCAGTTTGCATATGCTGGTCAAATTCTGTATGATTCGCCGCCTTTGATGCGCTTTATATCGCATTGAAGATTGACCATTACCGTGTGCTTCACGCTGTCAGCAGCGTAGAGGGCGACGGGAAATTACTAATATCGCGTGGTGTCTGGCGTTAGGGCTGGAAGAGCGACGCGGCCTTAACTGAGGTTCTCCCATGAAAAAAGGTATTCACCCAAATTACGACGAAATTACTGCTACCTGTTCTTGCGGTAATGTCATGAAAATCCGCTCCACTGTAGGTCATGACCTGAACCTCGACGTGTGCGGCAAATGCCACCCGTTCTTCACCGGCAAACAGCGTGATGTTGCTACCGGTGGCCGTGTTGACCGCTTCAACAAGCGCTTCAGCATCCCAGGCAGCAAGTAAGTTGCCAGAAGAAGCCGCCTCAGGGCGGCTTTTTTGTGTCTCTCGCCTGCCTGGGCGAGAAAGAAAAAGGGCGGAAGAGTGCTTCCGCCCTTTTTATTGTCTCAGTATTCCCACGTATCCGGGTCGATACCCAGTTCACGCATAATCGCTTTCGCTGCTTCCGGGATCTCATCGCTGCGCTCTTTACGCAGGTCTTCATCGTTAGGCAACGGTTGTCCGGTAAAGGCATGCAGGAACGCTTCGCACAGCAGCTCGCTGTTGGTCGCGTGACGCAGGTTATTCACCTGACGACGCGTACGTTCATCGGTGAGGATTTTTAACACCTTCAGAGGAATGGAAACCGTAATTTTCTTTACTTGCTCACTCTTCTTACCGTGCTCAGCGTATGGGCTGATATATTCGCCGCTCCATTCAGCCATGAGATACCTTAATCCTCTGTTTATTAGTGAAGGGCCAGAATATTCCGCCCGGGCTATAATTGCGCGTAGTTTACCGTAAGCGCAGGCTTTCTGACATGAGATAAGCCGCCGCCGACGTGCGCTAATGCATATAATTTTAACGGCTATTTGCACTTTGCTCAATCTATACGCAAAGAAGTTTAGATGTCCAGATGTATTGACGTCTATTGTGACAATGATTACTCTGGAGCCTGACTTTTCACCGATTCAGCCCAGGAACTTCCCAACATGACGCGTAAACAGGCCACCATCGCAGTGCGTAGCGGTTTAAATGACGACGAGCAGTACGGTTGCGTTGTCCCGCCGATCCACCTCTCCAGTACCTATAACTTCACCGACTTTAATGAACCTCGCGCTCACGACTACTCCCGCCGCGGCAACCCGACGCGTGATGTGGTGCAGCGTGCCTTAGCGGAGCTGGAGGGCGGCGCTGGCGCGGTGCTGACCAATACCGGTATGTCGGCGATCCTGCTGGTGACGACGGTGTTCCTTAAGCCTGGCGATCTGCTGGTGGCGCCGCACGACTGCTACGGCGGCAGTTACCGTCTGTTCGATAGCCTGGCGAAGCGCGGCTGCTATCGCGTTCAGTTCGTCGATCAAAACGATGAGCAGGCGCTGCGGGCGGCGCTGGCGGAAAAACCGAAGCTGGTGCTGGTCGAAAGCCCAAGTAATCCATTGCTGCGGGTAGTGGATATTGCGAAAATCTGTGGTCTGGCGCGCGAAGCCGGGGCGATCAGCGTGGTCGATAACACCTTCCTGAGTCCGGCGCTGCAAAACCCGCTGGCGCTGGGCGCCGATCTGGTGTTGCACTCCTGTACTAAATACCTTAATGGTCACTCTGATGTGGTGGCCGGGGTGGTGATTGCCAGCGATCCGGCGACTGTCACTGAACTGGCATGGTGGGCGAATAATATTGGCGTCACCGGCAGCGCCTTCGACAGCTATCTGCTGTTGCGCGGGCTGCGGACGCTTTCTCCACGCATGGAAGTGGCGCAGCGTAATGCCCTGGCGATTGTCGAGTATCTGAAAACCCAGCCACTGGTGAAAAAGCTGTATCATCCGTCGCTGCCGGAAAACCAGGGGCATGAAATTGCGGCGCGTCAGCAAAAAGGTTTTGGCGCAATGTTAAGCTTCGAGCTGGACGGTGACGAGCAGACGCTGCGCCGTTTCCTGAGCGGGCTGTCGCTGTTTACACTGGCGGAATCGCTGGGGGGCGTTGAAAGCCTGATTTCCCATGCGGCAACGATGACGCATGCCGGCATGGCGCCTGAAGCGCGTGCCGCCGCCGGAATTTCAGAAACGCTCCTGCGTATTTCGACCGGTATTGAAGATGGTGAAGATTTAATTGCCGACCTGGAAAATGGCTTCCGGGCAGCAAACGAGGAATAAAGATGAGTGTGATTGCGCAGGCAGGGGCGAAGGGTCGTCAGCTGCACAAATTTGGTGGGAGTAGTTTAGCGGATGCGAAATGTTACCTGCGCGTCGCGGGGATCATGAAGGAGTATTCGCAGGCGGGGGACATGATGGTCGTCTCCGCCGCTGGCAGCACCACCAACCAGCTGATCAGCTGGCTTAAGCTTAGCCAGAGCGATCGCCTTGCTGCGCATCAGGTTCAGCAGTCGCTTCGCCGCTATCACACCGAACTGATTGGCGGTCTGGTGGAGCCTGCGGCGGCGGATACGCTGATAGCCGCCTTTATCCACGACCTTGAGCGTCTGGCTGGTCTGCTGGACGGCGGGGTTTCCGAAGCGGTCTATGCGGAAGTGGTCGGCCATGGGGAAGTGTGGTCCGCGCGCCTGATGGCGGCGGTTCTCAACCAGCTGGGAATGGAAGCCGCCTGGCTTGACGCGCGCGCGTTCCTGCGCGCGGAACGTGCCGCGCAGCCGCAGGTGGATGAAGGATTATCCTATCCACTGCTGCAGCAGCTGATGGCGCAGCATCCTAACAAACGTCTGGTGGTGACCGGCTTTATCTCCCGCAACCAGGCCGGTGAAACCGTCCTGCTGGGCCGTAACGGGTCTGACTACTCCGCCACCCAGATCGGTGCGCTGGCGGGCGCTTCCCGCGTCACTATCTGGAGCGACGTCGCCGGGGTGTACAGCGCGGATCCGCGCAAGGTGAAAGACGCCTGTCTGCTGCCGCTGCTGCGTCTGGACGAAGCCAGCGAGTTGGCGCGTCTGGCCGCGCCGGTGCTCCATGCCCGCACGCTACAGCCGGTTTCCGCCAGCGATATCGATCTGCAGTTACGCTGTAGCTATACGCCGGAACAGGGTTCCACGCGCATTGAGCGCGTACTGGCCTCCGGTACTGGCGCCCGGATTGTCACCAGCCATGACGACGTCTGCCTGGTGGAGTTCCAGGTGCCGGCCGGTCACGATTTCAAACTGGCGCATAAAGAGCTGGACGCCCTGCTCAAACGCGCCCAGCTGCGCCCGTTAGCCGTTGGCGTCCATGCCGACCGCAAGCTGCTGCAGTTTTGCTATACCTCCGAGGTGGCCGACAGCGCGCTGAAGCTGCTCGATGAAGCAGGTCTGCCGGGCGAGCTGCGTCTGCGTCAGAAGCTGGCGCTGGTGGCGATGGTGGGCGCTGGCGTCACCCGTAACCCCCTGCATTGCCACCGTTTCTGGCAGCAGCTGAAAGGGCAGCCAGTGGAGTTCACCTGGCAGTCGGAAGAAGGAATCAGCCTGGTGGCCGTGCTGCGCGCCGGGCCGACGGAAAGCCTGATCCAGGGGCTGCACCAGTCCTTGTTTCGTGCCGAAAAGCGTATTGGCCTGATGCTGTTCGGCAAAGGAAACATCGGTTCCCGCTGGCTGGAGCTGTTCGCCCGTGAACAAACCACGCTCTCGGCGCGCACCGGCTTTGAGTTTGTTCTCGCCGGCGTGGTCGACAGTAAACGCAGTCTGCTGAACTATGACGGGCTGGACGCCAGCCGGGCGCTGGCTTTCTTCAACGATGAAGCGGTGGAGCAGGATGAAGAGTCGCTGTTCCTGTGGATGCGCGCGCACCCGTACGATGATTTAGTGGTGCTGGACGTCACCGCCAGCGAACAGCTGGCCGACCAGTATCTTGATTTCGCCAGCCATGGCTTCCACGTGATCAGCGCCAACAAGCTGGCGGGGGCCAGCAGCAGCGATAAGTATCGCCAGATCCACGACGCGTTTGAGAAGACGGGGCGCCACTGGCTGTATAACGCCACCGTGGGCGCCGGCTTGCCGGTGAACCATACGGTGCGCGACCTGATCGACAGCGGCGATACCATCCTCGGCCTGAGCGGTATCTTCTCGGGAACGCTCTCCTGGCTGTTCCTGCAGTTCGATGGCACCGTGCCGTTCACCGACCTGGTGGATCAGGCGTGGCAGCAGGGGCTGACCGAGCCGGATCCGCGTGTCGATCTGTCCGGTAAAGATGTGATGCGCAAGCTGGTGATCCTCGCGCGGGAAGCGGGCTATGACATCGAACCGGATCAGGTGCGCGTGGAATCACTGGTCCCGGCGCACTGTGAAGAGGGTTCGGTTGATCACTTCTTTGAGAATGGCGAAGAGCTGAACGAGCAGATGCTGCAGCGCCTGGAGGCGGCCCGCGAGATGGGGCTGGTGCTCCGCTACGTGGCGCGCTTTGATGCCAACGGCAAAGCTCGCGTCGGCGTGGAAGCGGTACGCGAAGAGCACCCGCTGGCGGCGCTGCTGCCGTGCGATAACGTGTTTGCTATCGAAAGCCGCTGGTATCGTGATAATCCGTTGGTGATCCGCGGGCCCGGCGCCGGGCGTGACGTGACCGCCGGGGCGATCCAGTCGGATATTAACCGTCTGGCGCAGCTGCTGTAATCCCGAGAAAAAGACCAGGCCAGGCCTGGTCTTTTTTGTTAGTGCGCCGCAAAAACCGCTTTAGCGGCAAACAGGCCGTTTAGCGCCGCCGGGAATCCGGCGTAGACCGCCATCTGCATGATCACTTCCGTAATTTCCTCTTGCGTCAGACCAACATTTAATCCCGCGGCAATATGCACTTTCAGCTGCGGCTCGGCGTTACCCAGCGCGGTGAGCGCGGCGATGGTGGCGATTTCCCGGCTGCGCAAATCAAGCCCTGGCCGGGCGTAAATATCGCCGAAGGGGAACTCAATCAGATAGCGGGCGAAGTCGGGGGCGATATCCCGCAGGCTGTCGACGACGGCTTCCCCGCCGCGACCGTCCACACGCTGAAGCATTTCCTGACCGGTGATATAACGTTCGCTGGACATCGTTTTTTCCTCTCTGTGATGATGCGTTGAGAGGAAGGGTAGGGAAGTTTGCCGGACTTGAGTAATACCCTTTTCGTGATACCTTTTCAGTATGACAACTTCGCGATTGCATTCTCTCGATATCCGCCTGCTGCGCGCCTTTGCGGTGGTGGCGGAGGAAAATAACATCAGCCGGGCGGCGCAGCGGTTATTTATCTCGCAGCCGCCGCTGAGTCGCCATATGCGCCATCTGGAAGCGCAGCTGGGGGTGACGCTGTTTCAGCGCCATAGCAAAGGCCTGATCCTTACCGACGCGGGCAGAGAGGTGCTGGCGATGATTCGGCCCATGCTGGCGCTCCAGGAACGCACGCTGGCGGCATTGAGTGAGCTCTCCGTTCACTCGCCGCCGTCTCTGCGTCTGGGCGTGACTACCGCCTTCGAACAAGGCATTTTCGCCGCTGTTGAATCTGCGCTGAGCGAACATACCCGCGCGTTGCATATCACCCGCCACGCTTCACCGGCGCTGGCTCAGCAGGTGCGCAAAGGCAAACTCGATGCGGCGCTGGTTGCGCTGCCGCTCAATACTGAAGGGCTGCACTTGCACCCATTGCCGTATCAGGAGCCGCTCATCGCGGCAGTGCCAGCCTCCTGGCCGGAAGCCGCCACACCAGCGTTAACGCTAAGCGCGCTCAATCACCGGCCGCTGTTCTGGTTTAAACGTGAGCGTAACCCCGATTTCTTTGACTACACGCGACGCATTTTCGACCGGGCTGGCTATACCCCCGCTTATGTGGAAGAGCCTGCCGAACATGATGTGCTGCTGGCGAGAATTGCGCGTGGGGAAGGCATGATCCTCCTGCCGGCGTCCTTTTCCGCAATCCAGCGTCAGGGGGTGGTGTTCTGTCCTGTCGCTGAAGGCGACAGCATGCCGTTAAGCCTTGGGGTGATCTATGCGCCTCACCGGGCAGAATCCGTGCAGCAATGGCTCTCACTGCTGGATGAGCACCTGACGACTGGCTAGCCTCAGGCTGACTCTCGAGCCTCAGGCTGACTCTCGAGCCACCAGCTGTCCGGAAAGGGTAATGCGCTGGGTCGGCAGGGCAGGTTCTTTGATTTTGCGGATAATGAGCGAGGCTACCTGACGTCCTGTCTCTTCGCTGGCGGAAGAGACATAAGTGAAGGATGGCGAGGTCAAATTAACGTGCATCATGTCTTCAAAACCCACCAGCGCCACCTGCTGAGTGAGAAAGACATCTTTTCCCACCGTGCGTCCAACCTGATGAATGCCGCTGAGGCAGCCAATCATTGCATCCGGTGAGTGGCACAGCAGGGCGGTAATGGCATTATTTTTTTCCAGCAACTGGCGGGTAGCGATACTGGCAGCCTGCGTATTGTCGCTGCAGGCAGGAGCAAATTCCTCCCGTACGGTCATGCCGTTTTTCTCCAGCGTACTGTATAAGCCAAGCAGCCGCTGCTGACGAATCAGGTCATTATCCTGTCCGCCAATATAGGCGATGTAGCGATGGCCGCGTTCAATCAAATAGCGGGCGGCGATACTGGCGGCCTGGCGATTATCGCGGACCACCTGGTCATGATGGCCGGAGAGCGGCGTTTGCGAGACGGCGACCAGCGGCAGAGGACATGCTTGTAACGCCGCAGGCAGCGCATTGCTGGTGGTATCGGCATCAAGATATATCACGCCGGCGACGCCCTGCTGTTTAAACGACAGCAGGCAGCGGGCCAGATAGTCATGATCGTCGCGCGGCTGGCCGAGGATCACCATATAGCCTTGCTTCTCCAGCTCCTGGACGATATTCGCCATCACTTTAATGGAAAAACTGTCGTTGAAGTCGCGCAGGATCAGGCCGATCAAATTGGTGGTATTGGCGCGAAGGTTAGCGGCGGCGACGTTATGTACATAGCCAAGTTCCTGGATGGCCGCGTTGACTTTTTCGATGGTGGCGTCGGAGATCTTCCCTTTCTGGCGTAATACCAGCGACACCGTCGAAACGGAGACGCCGGCCAGTTTCGCCACATCTATAATGCTGACTTTCTTCAAAATCGCTCCATGACAACGCGTGTATTACCGTCAGATCGCAGACATAGGCTTACCCACGGTAAGCCTACTTCCACACCATAACACCTTCTTGTTATTTGCCAATCATCCCCGACATGGTTTGCGCGATAAATTGCGCCCTGGCGCCAAAAATAATCTGGATGCCGTTATCGCCGACGAAGACCACCCCGCGTGCGCCGATGCCGTTGAGGCCATCTTTATCAACCGCATCGCGCTCAGCCACTTCCAGGCGCAAGCGGGTGATACAAGCCCCGACGGAATCGATATTTTGTGAACCACCGAGAAGATTGACGATCTCCGTTGCCAGCTCCGCGTCGGTTTTATCATCGGCGGTGACAGTGATATCGGTACGGCCTGGTGTTTTCACATCAAAGCGACGGATAACGAACCGGAAGGTGAAATAATAAATTAGCCCCATCGGCACGCCAACGATAACCGCGTTGAGGAAGTGGGTTTGATAGCCGTTCAGCGACGGCAGAATACCGAAGGAGATATAGTCAATTAGCCCCGCCGAGAAGGATTTAGCGATATGCGCATGCAGCAGATACATTGTCATGTACGAGAGCCCCGCCATGATGGCGTTGAAGACGTACAGGATCGGCGCCACGAAGATAAAGGTAAATTCTACGGGTTCGGTAATGCCGGTCAGGAAGCAGGTCAGCGCGGCAGAGAAGAGAATACCGGCCGCGATTTTTTTATTCTTAGTATGCGCTTCGTGATACATCGCCAGACAGGCAGCTGGAAGCGCGAACAGCATAAGCGGGAATTCCCCCTGCATAAACTTCCCAGCGTTTTGGTAGCTATCGGAGCTAAAAGATTTCACCCCTTCTTCCAGCATTTTAAACCAGATGGTCTGGTCGCCGTGGATCACCTGGCCTGCCTGAGTGGTGTAATCGCCGAAAGAGTACCAGAAGGAGGGATACCATATGTGGTGCAGTCCCAGTGGGATCAGCGCCCGTTCAACGAGGCCGAAAATAAAGGTCGATGCGGCCTGGTTGTCGCCGTTTACCACCATCGACAGTGAGTCAATACCGGCCTGGATATGTTGCCAGACATAAGGCAACAGCAGGCCGAGGATAAATGAGAGAAATGCCGTGGCGATCGCCACGAAACGCTTACCCGAGAAGAAGCCAAGGAACTCAGGCAACTGCATCGCATGGAAGCGGTTATAGCACCACGCCGCGAGAATACCGCAGATGAGACCGCCAAAAACCCCCATCTGCAGCGTCGGGATGCCGACGACCATGGCATATTTTCCGCCCTGAGAGGCCATCTCCGGCGTAATGCCGAGCACAGTGCTAATGGTGATATTAGTGATGAAGACGGAGACGGCTGCCGACAGCGCAGCGATACCCGATTCTGATGCCAGCCCCACGGCTGAACCAATTGCGAACAGCATTGGCAGGTTATCAAAAATGATACCGCCGGCGTTCATCATCAAGGGCATATGGAATTTATCCCCGAAGGCCAACAGTAAGCCGGCGGCCGGGAGGAGCGAAATCGGCAGCATCAAGGCGCGGCCGATCATCGACAGTTTTGATAATGATTTTATGAACCCTGACCACAGACTCATGGTGATATCCCCGAATAGATTTTATAAGCATTATTGCGTAAGTAGAACGTTCTAGTAGAACGTTCTACTTACTCTGAACCAAGCGATAAGCGGCTGCAATAACAATCGCTATGGCCAACATGGGGAGATGCTGGTTTTTTGAACTGCTTCAAATTTCATCGGATCGAATTCTTCCTGCGCGGCATCCATTCTGGCCGGAAGATGAATTTTTTTCATATTGGCCGCCTTTTCCTCACTCTTTACGCAGATTTTTCTATTGACGCCCGCGCGCTTTTCCGTCATTTTTACATCTGGACGTCTAAACGTATAGAAGTTCGCAATACAACAGCCATTACATGCGATTGATGAGGTAAGGTATGAGCTTTTTTCACGCCAATCAGCGGGAAGCCCTGAATCAGAGCCTGGCGGAAGTCCAGGGCCAGATTAATGTGTCCTTTGAATTCTTTCCGCCGCGCACCAGTGAAATGGAGCAAACCCTGTGGAAATCCATCGATCGCCTGAGCAGTCTGAAACCGAAGTTTGTCTCGGTGACCTATGGCGCGAACTCCGGCGAGCGCGATCGCACCCACAGCATCATCAAGGGCATTAAAGAGCGAACCGGTCTGGAAGCGGCGCCGCACCTGACCTGTATCGATGCGACTCGCGATGAGCTGCGCACTATCGCCCAGGATTACTGGAACAACGGCATCCGCCATATCGTCGCGCTGCGCGGCGACCTGCCGCCGGGCAGCGGTAAACCGGAGATGTATGCCGCCGATCTGGTCAGCCTGCTGAAAGAGGTGGGGGATTTCGATATCTCTGTTGCCGCGTATCCGGAAGTGCATCCGGAAGCGAAAAGCGCGCAGGCGGATTTACTCAACCTGAAACGCAAAGTCGAGGCAGGCGCCAACCGCGCGATCACCCAGTTCTTCTTCGATGTGGAAAGCTACCTGCGTTTTCGCGATCGCTGCGTCTCAGCGGGCATCGACGTGGAAATTATTCCGGGTATCCTGCCGGTATCCAACTTTAAACAGGCGAAAAAGTTTGCGGATATGACCAACGTTCGTATCCCGGTGTGGATGTCGAAAATGTTCGAAGGTCTGGATAACGATGCCGAAACCCGTCAGCTGGTGGGGGCTAACATCGCTATGGACATGGTGAAGATTTTAAGTCGGGAAGGGGTAAAAGATTTCCACTTCTACACCCTGAACCGCGCCGAAATGAGCTACGCCATCTGCCATACGCTGGGCGTGCGTCCGGCCTGAGTGCTTGCCGTTTCCGCCGCCAGTGGGCGACACGTCCGGCAGATAAACATAAAAAACACCCGGCTGACGCCGGGTGTTTTGTTTTGCTCTGGATTATTCCCATTCCTGCAGGAAGCGCTGGCCATATTGGTCGGCGACCAGCAGCGCGGCGTAGACCTGGTCGGAGTTAACCCCGCCCGGCATATTGTGAATGGTTTCGCCTTCAGCGCAGGCGGCTTCCGCCACCAGGCGCATCTTGGTCGGGATGTCGCCTTTGATATCCAGCTGCGCCAGGGTGATCGGCAGCCCAACGCTGTGACATAGCGCGGCGACGGTCTCGATCTCTTCCACCGGCGCGTTTTCCAGCACCAGCTGCGTCAGGGTGCCGAACGCCACTTTTTCACCGTGATAATAGTGGTGAGCGTCAGGGATGGCCGTCATGCCGTTATGAATCGCGTGGGCTGCCGCCAGGCCACCGCTTTCAAAACCGACGCCGCTCAGATAGGTGTTGGCTTCCACCACCCGCTCCAGCGCCGGAGTGACCACGTGCTGTTCGGCGGCCAGCATCGCTTTTTCACCCTCTTCGAGTAAGGTGTTGTAGCACAGCTCGGCCAGCGCCAGCGCCGCCTGGGTGCATTTCCCGCCCGCCATGGTGGTGGCGCCGCTGCGTGAGCAGGCGCGGGCTTCGAACCAGGTGGCCAGCGCATCGCCAATTCCGGCTGCCAGCAGGCGAGCCGGCGCGCCGGCAACGATCTGCGTATCGACAATGACCATGTTAGGGTTATGCGGCAGCATCAGATAGCTGTCGAACTCCCCTTCGTCGGTGTAAATCACCGACAGCGCGCTGCACGGCGCATCGGTGGAGGCGATGGTAGGGGCGATCGCCACCGGCACCTTCATAAAATGGGCCAGCGCTTTCGCGGTATCCAGGGTTTTACCACCGCCGATCCCCAGCACGGCGGTGCATTTCGCACTGCCGGCGATATCGCGCAGGCGATTGATTTCATTATGCGAACATTCACCGCCAAACGGCGCGATTTCCGCCGCCAGGCCGGCATCGGCCAGGCTTTTGCGTAGCATCTCTTCCGCGAATCCCAGCACGAATTTATCGCCAACGACCAGCCAGCGTTCGGCCAGCGGTTTCAGATAGTCGCCAAGGCGCTTGATGGCGCCTGCGCCCTGAATGTATTTGCCTGGTGATTGAATAATGCGATCCATTACGATTCCTCCTCGATGACCGTGATGCCGCCCACAGGCGGCGCGCGGGTCCGGTTACAGGTTCAGCGTGCCAAAGGCGTTATTCCAGTCCTGTTCAAACTTCTCTATGGCTGACTCTACCGCAGGGGTGCCGAGCATTTGTTGCGCTACATCTAGTGGAAGGGTGATGGCTTCGCAGCCAGCCAGCAGGCAATCCAGCGCCTGACGGGGCGTTTTGAAGCTCGCCGCCAGCACTTTGCTTTCGGGCGCATGCATTTCCAGCAGGGATTGCAGTTCCTGCACCATGCGGATGCCGTCTCCGCCCTGAGCGTCGACGCGGTTAACGTAAGGCGCGACGTACTTTGCGCCGGCCAGCGCGGCCAGCAGACCCTGTGAAGCGCTGTAGACGGCGGTGCCAAGGGTCGGGATGCCTTCTTTCTTCAGCAGCTTGATAGCGGCGAGGCCTTCGGCGGTGACCGGGATTTTGACCACGATGCCCGGCACGGCGTTGCTCAGGCGTTTGGCTTCTGCCACCATGCCCTGCGCATCGCGGCTCATGGTCTGCGCGAACAGAATCCCTTCCGGGCCAACGGCTTTTTGCAAGCGCGGCAGTACATCCCAGACCGGGACTTTACCGGCGGCGATAATGCTCGGGTTGGTGGTTACCCCGGCCAGCGGGTAGATGCGGGCCAGGCGTTCCACTTCGGCGACGTTGGCGGTATCCAGATAGAGTTCCATAGTGTTTTCCTCAATGCTTAATTCGGTGCTGTCGTTGAGGTAAGCATACGGCCTTCGTTTGAAGGATCGCCAGATGACAAATTTGCCAAAAACTGGATAAATGTACGCATCGCGATTAAGGATGATTTAGATCACATTTATCGACGCTGCCTGGGATGAGAGGAAACTATAGCGCGCACAAAAGTCAGGTTTAACACACAAAAATCTAGTTTTTTACCGGGGATGATTTTTCCGTCAGCTGGCTATGGTACTGGCGGCGGTATTCAGACGGCGAGCGTTCCGTGGTTTTGCGGAACAGGCGGCAGAAGTAGTTACTGTCGGCGAAGCCGCAGGCGTGGGCGATGTCTTTCACTTTCATATCGTGGCCCTTCAGCAGCATACGGGCCTGTTCGAGACGAATGTGGTTCAGATATTCATTGAAGCCCATTGGCCCACATTTCTGGAACAGATGAGAAAGATAGTTAGGAGAGAGATAGAACGCCTGGGCGACCGATTCCCGGCTCAGCGGCTCCGGGTAATGGACCTCGATGTACTGACGGATTGCCTCGAACAGCGCCTGGCTGCGCGAGGAGGTTTGCGCCTGGCTGCCGAGAAGATCATGGCAGTGGCTGAGCAGGCTGATGACGATGCTGCGGGCGGTTTGCTGCTCCTGCGGCTGCATCCGGATCTCGTTGAGCGCCTGCAGCAGAAAGGAACCGACGCGCGGCCCGCGACGCAGCGCCTGTAGTTTTTCAACAACGGCGATCGTCTTGCCATTCCAGCGCTGCAGCGAGCACTCCAGCTGCTGCTTAGCGAACAGGATGCTTAACAGCAGGCAGGGCGCCTGCCACTGTGGGCAGTTCCAGCTATCGCCAGGAATATAGAGCACGTCATGGGTCTCCAGGGGCGGGGCGTTATCGCCGAGCGCCTGGTCGCGCAATTGCCCATCGAGGAGGATATTCAGACGGGGAAAATCAACCTGCACCACCGGTTCAGCAGGCGAGCGCGTCTCGCCGGCGAAATAAACCCGGCCGAGGCTGGTCTGCTTTTTTAGCAATGCATCAATAAGTTGATTGATATCGTTGTCCATCATTGTTCCGCCCCGCGCATCACCCTTTTCATCATACCGGACATTATTCCAGCGGTAAAAGCGCCAGCCTGTCGCTATTGCTTCTCACTTAAGATATGTTATATCGTAACAATTTGTCGCCATTGATAACAAACTCAGGAGAGAGTAATGACCAGAAAGATCCCCCTGCTGGCCTTGGGACTCGGCATGGCGCTAGCCAGCGCCCAGGCGTTCGCCCACGGCAACCATAGCCATGGGCCGGCGCTAACCGAAGTGGAGCGTCAGGCCAGCGAAGGCATTTTTGCGGATAAAGATGTGCAGGACCGCGCGCTGAGCGACTGGGAGGGCGTCTGGCAGTCGGTGAACCCATATCTGCTCAACGGCGATCTCGATCCGGTGCTGGAGCAGAAGGCGAAAAAGCCCGGCGGCAAGAGCGTGGAGGAGTATCGCGCCTATTATAAGAAGGGCTACGCCACCGATGTGGAACAGATTGGCATTGAAGATGACGTGATTGAGTTCCACGTCGGCGAGACCGTCAACAGCTGCAAATACCGCTATTCAGGCTTCAAAATTCTGCATTACGCCTCCGGTAAGAAGGGCGTACGTTATCTGTTCGAGTGCCAGCAGGGCGATGCCAACGCGCCAAAATATGTCCAGTTCAGCGACCATATCATTGGTCCGCGTAAATCGCAGCATTTCCATATTTTCATGGGCAATGAATCACAGGAAGCGTTGTTGAAAGAGATGGATAACTGGCCGACCTATTATCCGTATGCGCTGGATAAAGAACAGATCGTTGATGAGATGTTGCACCACTAAAACGGGTGAAAAATCCCCCGGCCGGGCGGCCGGGGGAAAAACATTGATTAGCCGGTGTTACGCATACCGGCGGCGACGCCGGCGATGGTGACCATCAGCGCTTGTTCAACGCGCGGATCCGGGTCTTTGCCCTCTTCTTCAGCCTGGCGTGAACGGTGCAGCAGTTCCGCCTGCAGGACGTTCAGCGGGTCGGTATAGATATTACGCAGCTGGATAGACTCGGCGATCCACGGCAGGTCAGCCATCAGATGGGAGTCGTTGGCGATGGCCAGCACGACGTTGATATCGGCAGCCAGCAGCTTGCGCAGCTCGGTACCCAGCGCCCACAGCTCCGGTTTCACCAGGCGCTGATCGTAATACTCAGCCAGCCACAGGTCGGCCTTCGAGTAAACCATCTCCAGCATGCCGAGGCGGGTGGAGAAGAACGGCCAGTCGCGACACATCGCTTCCAGTTCACTCTGTTTTCCGCCTTCGACTACCTTCTGCAGCGCAGCGCCAGCGCCCAGCCAGGCCGGAAGCATCAGGCGGTTCTGGGTCCAGGCGAAGATCCACGGAATGGCGCGCAGCGACTCGACGCCGCCGGTCGGGCGACGTTTTGCCGGGCGCGAACCCAGCGGCAGTTTGCCCAGCTCCTGCTCCGGAGTGGCGGAGCGGAAGTAAGGTACGAAATCTTTGTTTTCACGCACATAGCCGCGATACATCTTGCACGACACGTCGGACAGCTCGGCCATGATGTCGCGCCACTGCGGTTTGGGTTCCGGCGGCGGCAGCAGGTTGGCTTCGAGGATCGCGCTGGTATAGAGCGACAGGCTGCTGATGGTGACTTCCGGCAGGCCATACTTAAAGCGGATCATCTCACCCTGCTCGGTAACGCGCAGGCCGCCTTTCAGGCTTCCCGGCGGCTGTGAGAGGAGCGCGGCGTGGGCCGGCGCGCCGCCGCGGCCAATGGAGCCACCGCGACCGTGGAACAGCGTCAGTTCGATCCCGGCTTTCTCACAGGTTTTGATCAACGCATCCTGCGCCTGGTACTGCGCCCAGGAGGCGGCCATCACCCCTGCGTCTTTCGCGGAATCAGAGTAGCCGATCATGACCATCTGTTTGCCCTGGATAAAGCCGCGGTACCAGTCGATATTCAGCAGCTGGGTCATGACGTCGTTGGCGTTGTTCAGGTCGTCCAGCGTTTCGAACAGCGGAGCCACCGGCAGGGCGAATCCAATCCCGGCCTCTTTCAGCAGCAGGTGAACCGCCAGCACGTCGGACGGCGTTTTGGCCATCGAGATCACGTAGGCGGCGATCGATCCGCGCGGCGCCTCGGCGATCACTCTGCAGGTGTCGAGAACTTCGCGGGTCTCTTCGCTCGGCTCCCACTGGCGCGGCAGCAGCGGACGTTTGGAATTCAGTTCGCGGATCAGGAAAGCCTGTTTGTCGGCTTCTGACCAGCTTTCGTAATCGCCGATCCCGAGGTAACGGGTCATTTCGCCCAGCGCTTCGGTATGGCGAGTGCTTTCCTGACGGATATCAATACGCACCAGCGGTACGCCGAAAGACTTCACGCGGCGCAGGGTGTCGAGCAGCTCGCCGTTGGCGATAATGCCCATGCCGCAGGCCTGCAGCGATTTATAGCAGGCGTACAGCGGCTCCCACAGCTGCTCGTTCTGCGTGATCAGTCCCGCCGGTTTCGGCAGCTTCTGACCTTTCAGGCGCGCTTCCAGCCAGGCCTGGGTCTCCATCAGCTGAGTGCGCAGTTTTTTCATCAGGTAACGGTACGGTTCCTGAGCGCCCTCGGCGCCGGCCAGGGCGCGCAATTCGTCGGTACACTCCACCATCGACAGCTCGGAGATCAGCACCTGCACATCTTTAAGGAACAGATCGGTCGCTTTCCAGCGGCTGAGCAGCAGCACGTGGCGGGTGATATCGGCGGTCACGTTCGGGTTGCCGTCGCGGTCGCCGCCCATCCACGAAGTGAAACGCACCGGGACAAAGTCCACCGGCAGCTGATAGCCAAGGTTGGCTTCCAGCTGTTCGTTCAGCTCGCGCAGGTAGTTAGGCACCCCTTCCCACAGGCTGTTTTCCACCACCGCGAAGCCCCATTTGGCTTCATCGACCGGGGAAGGGCGGTGCTTACGGATTTCATCGGTATGCCAGGACTGGGCGATCAGCTGGCGCAGACGGCGCATCAGCTGGTGGTGCTCGTAGTCCGCGATATCTTTGTTATCCAGCTGCTTGAGGCAGTTGTTCACTTCCACCATTTTATGGATCAGCGTCCGGCGGGTGATCTCGGTCGGGTGGGCGGTTAACACTAGCTCCAGGGAAAGAGATTCCACCGCTTTTTTGATGGTCTCTTCGTTGAGATTGGGTTGGTCTTTGAGCTTTCTCAGGGTACGCGCAATGACTTCCGGATTGCTGGCCGCTTCGCCATTCGGCGAAATGCTGTGGTACTGCTCAGCGGTGTTAGCCAGATTCAGGAACTGGCTGAAGGCACGGGCTACCGGCAGCAGTTCGTCGTTAGACAAATTCTGCAGCGTGGTCAGCAGCTCCTGGCGGTTAGCTTCGTTGCCGGCGCGTGAAGATTTGGACAACTTACGGATAGTTTCGACACGATCAAGAATATTTTCTCCCAGTGCATCCTTGATGGTATCGCCCAGCACCTTGCCGAGCATACTGACATTACTACGCAATGCGGAATATTGTTCGTTCATGTTACCCCAGACACCCCATCTCATTTTATTTTGTTATATCCGCTGCGCTGGAACGTGAGCAACGGATAAGCAACCCGTCTTTTATAAAGCCACGTAAATACCCCCACGTCAATTACTGCGAAATCGCTTCAGCAAACGAGTAAATACCCGTAATTTGCGAAATTTAACTCAGGGGGCGCTGGATAAGCATCGCTTATGGAAATGTGACGATCGTCACCGTTCCGCCCCGGGAGAACGGGGCGGAAAAAGAGGGCGATTTTAGTGCCAGCAGAAGTGGTGGACCACCTGGCTAATCAGCTCCCGCGTCGGCTTGATAAAGCGCGTCTCCAGAAACTCGTCAGGCTGATGGGCCTGGTTGATCGAGCCCGGGCCGAGAACCAGCGTTGGGCACAGCGTCTGGATAAACGGCGCTTCGGTACAGTAGTTCACCACGTCGGTCTGGGCGCCAAGCAGTTTCTCAACCACCTGCACCAGCTTATGGTCCGGTGGGCACTCATAGCCGGGGATCGGCGGATGCAGCTCCGAGACCGTCAGGCGGCCTGGCCAGCGTTCGCTGACCGGGGCCAGCGCCTCGCCCAGCAGACCATTAAGGTCGTTGAGGGTCATCCCCGGCAGCGGGCGGATGTCCATATGCAGTTCACAGCAGGCGCAGATACGGTTTGAGGCATCGCCGCCATGGATGGCGCCGAGGTTGAGGGTCGGGTAAGGGACCGTGAACGCCTCGAAGTGGTAGCGCTCTTTTAGCAGATCGCGCAGCTGCATAATCCGGCCGATGGCGTCGTGCATCAGCTCGATCGCGTTGACCCCGCGCGCCGGATCGCTGGAGTGGCCGGACTGGCCCTGAATACGGATCGCGTTGGACATATGTCCTTTATGGGCGCGGATTGGCTGCAGGGAGGTGGGCTCGCCGATGATGGCGCAGTCCGGGCGCAGCTGGGTGGTTTCGGCAAAATAGCGCGCGCCAGCCATGCTGGTCTCTTCGTCGGCGGTGGCCAGAATATACAGCGGTTTTTTCAGCGTGGTGACGTCGACATCGCGCAGGGCGTCGAGAATAAAGGCGAAAAAGCCTTTCATATCGGCCGTGCCGAGGCCGTAGAGCTTGTTATCGTGTTCGGTGAGGGTGAACGGGTCGCGCGTCCAGCGGCCATCATCGAACGGCACGGTATCGGTATGCCCTGCGAGCAGCAGGCCGCCGGCGCCGTGTCCGGTGCTGGCCAGCAGATTGAATTTATGGCGCGTATCCGGCACTGGCTGTACCTCGACGTTGAAGCCGAGATCGCGGAACCAGCCGGCCAGCAAATTGATTAAAGACTCATTGCTTTGATCGAGAGCCTCTTCGGTCGCGCTGATGGACGGTGTGGCGATCAACGCGCGGTAGATCTCGATAAAGGGCGGTAAATTGTTTTTCATTGTTGACACACCTTGGGTCGTGATAGTATCAATATTCATGCATTTATTGTGAATAAAAATACAATATCGTTGAGCGTAAGAAAACCCATCGAATGTAAGGAGATGCGCTTCCAATGTTAAATACGCTGATTGTGGGTGCCAGTGGTTATGCCGGCGCAGAGCTGGTGACCTATATCAATCGTCATCCGCATATGAACATAACCGCTTTGACGGTCTCCGCGCAAAGCAATGATGCGGGAAAATTAATTTCCGACCTGCATCCGCAGCTCAAAGGCATTGTCGATATGCCGCTGCAGCCGATGTCCGATATCAGCGAATTCAGCGCTGGCGTGGACGTGGTGTTTCTCGCCACCGCGCACGAAGTGAGTCACGATCTGGCGCCGCAGTTCCTTGCCGCCGGCTGCGTGGTGTTCGATCTCTCCGGTGCCTTCCGCGTTAACGATGGGGCGTTCTACGAAAAATATTATGGTTTCACTCATCAGCATCCCGACCTGCTCAAACAGGCGGTGTATGGTCTGGCGGAGTGGAGCGCGGATGCGCTTAAAGAAGCGCAGTTAATCGCGGTGCCTGGCTGCTACCCAACGGCGGCGCAGCTGTCGCTGAAGCCGCTGATCGATGCCGGTCTGCTGGATCTCAACCAGTGGCCAGTGATCAACGCCACCAGCGGGGTGAGCGGCGCGGGACGCAAAGCCGCGATCGGCAACAGCTTCTGTGAAGTCAGCCTGCAGCCGTACGGCATATTTAACCATCGTCATCAGCCGGAGATTGCCAGCCACCTCGGAGCGAAAGTGATTTTTACCCCGCACCTGGGTAATTTTAAACGCGGTATTCTGGAAACCATTACCTGCCGCCTGAAGCCGGGCGTTGGCCATGCGCAGATCGCGGCGGTTTACCAGCAGGCTTACGCCGATAAACCGCTGGTACGTTTATATGATAAAGGCGTGCCCGCAGTGAAAAGCGTCGAAGGTCTGCCATTCTGTGATATCGGTTTTGCCGTGCAGGACGATCATCTCATCGTCGTCGCGGCAGAAGATAATCTGCTGAAAGGCGCCGCAGCGCAGGCGGTGCAGTGCGCGAATATTCGTTTCGGCTTCGCTGAGACGCAGTCTCTTATTTAAGGTGTGATGATGAACCCATTAATTATCAAACTCGGCGGCGTATTACTCGATAGCGAAGAAGCGCTGGAGCGTCTGTTTACCGCGCTGGTCAATTACCGTGAAGCGCACCAGCGTCCGCTGATTATCGTCCACGGCGGCGGCTGCGTGGTGGATGAGCTGATGAAGCAGCTCAATCTGCCGGTGCAGAAGAAAAATGGTCTGCGGGTGACGCCGGCTGAGCAAATCGACATCATCACCGGCGCGCTGGCGGGAACCGCTAACAAGACGCTGCTGGCGTGGGCGAAAAAGCACGGTCTGGCCTCTGTCGGCCTGTTCCTCGGCGATGGCGATAGCGTGAAGGTGACGCAGCTGGATGCTGAGCTGGGCCATGTCGGGCTGGCGCAGCCGGGCTCTCCGACGCTGATCAACACCCTGCTGGCGGGCGGTTACCTGCCGGTGGTGAGCTCTATCGGCGTGACCGATGAGGGCCAGCTGATGAACGTCAATGCTGACCAGGCGGCGACGGCGCTGGCGGCTACCCTGGGGGCGGATCTGATTCTGCTGTCTGACGTCAGCGGTATCCTCGACGGTAAAGGGCAGCGCATTGCCGAGATGACCGCCGAGAAAGCGGAGCAACTGATCGAGCAGGGGATTATCACCGACGGCATGATTGTCAAAGTGAATGCGGCCCTCGACGCCGCGCGCGCTCTGGGCCGTCCGGTGGACATCGCCTCCTGGCGTCACGCCGAGCAGCTGCCGGCGTTGTTTAACGGCACGCCTATCGGCACACGTATTCTGGCTTAAGATTTCATGCCCGGCGGCGCGTTGTCTGCCGGGCTTACAAGACCGTAGGCCGGGGAGGCACAACGCCACCGGCGGAACTAACGAATAAAGGAAGCATGTTATGGCACTTTGGGGCGGGCGTTTTACACAGGCAGCAGATCAACGGTTTAAACAGTTCAATGACTCGTTGCGCTTCGACTATCGTCTGGCGGAGCAGGATATCGTTGGCTCTGTCGCCTGGTCGAAAGCGCTGGTAACGGTCGGCGTTCTGAGTGCCGCTGAACAGCAGCAGCTGGAAGAAGCGCTGAATGTGCTACTGGAAGAGGTGCGCGCCAATCCGCAGCAAATCCTCGCCAGCGATGCCGAAGATATTCACAGCTGGGTGGAAGGCAAACTGATCGACAAAGTGGGCCAGTTGGGCAAGAAACTGCATACCGGCCGCAGCCGTAACGACCAGGTCGCTACCGATCTTAAACTGTGGTGCAAAGATACCGTTGTCGAATTGCTGTCGGCGAACCGCCAGCTGCAGAGCGCGCTGGTGGAGACGGCCCAGCAGAACCAGGACGCGGTGATGCCGGGGTACACCCACCTGCAGCGCGCCCAACCGGTGACGTTCGCGCACTGGTGTCTGGCCTATGTCGAAATGCTGGCGCGCGACGAAAGCCGCCTGCAGGACGCGCTGAAGCGCCTCGACGTTAGCCCGCTGGGCTGCGGCGCGCTGGCGGGAACGGCGTATGAGATCGACCGCGAGCAGCTGGCCGGGTGGCTGGGCTTTGCCTCCGCCACCCGAAACAGCCTCGACAGCGTGTCCGACCGTGACCATGTTCTGGAGCTGCTTTCCGATGCCTCTATCGGCATGGTGCATCTGTCGCGCTTTGCGGAAGATCTGATTTTCTTTAACTCCGGCGAGGCGAATTTCGTCGAGCTTTCCGACCGCGTAACCTCAGGCTCCTCGCTGATGCCGCAGAAGAAAAACCCGGACGCCCTGGAGCTTATCCGTGGCAAATGCGGTCGCGTGCAGGGCGCGCTGACCGGCATGATGATGACCCTGAAAGGGCTGCCGCTGGCCTACAACAAAGATATGCAGGAAGATAAAGAGGGGCTTTTCGACGCCCTGGATACCTGGCTCGACTGCCTGCATATGGCGACCCTGGTGCTGGATGGCATCCAGGTAAAACGTCCGCGCTGTGCGGAAGCGGCGCAGCAGGGCTATGCCAACGCCACGGAGCTGGCGGATTATCTGGTGGCGAAAGGCGTACCGTTCCGCGAGGCGCACCATATTGTCGGTGAAGCGGTGGTGGAAGCCATTGCGCAAGGGAAACCGCTGGAAGCGCTGGCCCTGGCCGATCTGCAGAAATTCAGCCCGGTGATTGTGGACGATGTTTATCCGATCCTGTCGCTGCAGTCCTGCCTGGATAAACGCGCGGCAAAAGGCGGCGTCTCGCCGCAGCAGGTGGCGCAGGCTATCGGCGAGGCGAAGGCCCGTCTGAGCTAATCCTTAGATATCTGCCCCCCCTGACCCGGCCGAGCCCAGCGACGCCGGGTTTTTTATGCAAAAAAAAAAGCGGACGCAAGGTCCGCAAAAGTTCACGTTGGCTTTAGTTGTTCGGGTAGAGAAACAGTGTGACGGGCCAGTGGTTTTCAGAGGTTCACCGTCTTTATGGGTGTATTATTGAACAGAAAACTTGATAGGGATAATCGTTCGTTGCTATGCTATCTATCGCCATGGACTATCGTGGCGATGGAGGATGAATAATGAATATTCGCGATCTTGAATACCTGGTAGCGCTCGCCGAACACCGCCACTTCCGGCGGGCGGCTGACTCATGCCATGTGAGCCAACCGACGCTCAGCGGACAGATCCGCAAGCTGGAGGATGAGCTTGGCGTCATGCTGCTGGAGCGCACCAGCCGTAAGGTTCTGTTTACCCAGGCGGGGCTGTTGCTGGTGGATCAGGCGCGTACCGTGTTACGCGAAGTAAAAGTGCTCAAGGAGATGGCAAGCCAACAAGGGGAAACCATGTCCGGGCCGCTGCATATCGGCCTGATCCCGACAATTGGCCCGTACCTGCTGCCGCACATCATTCCGATGCTGCATCAGACCTTCCCGAAGCTGGAAATGTATCTGCACGAAGCGCAGACCCATCAGCTGCTGGCTCAGCTCGACAGCGGTAAGCTCGACTGCGCCATCCTGGCGCTGGTCAAAGAGAGCGAGGCCTTTATCGAGGTGCCGCTGTTCGATGAGCCGATGATGCTGGCTATCTATGAGGATCATCCGTGGGCAAACCGCGATCGGGTGCCGATGTCGGATCTGGCCGGTGAAAAGCTGCTGATGCTGGAGGATGGGCACTGCCTGCGCGATCAGGCGATGGGCTTCTGCTTTGAAGCGGGGGCGGATGAGGATACCCACTTCCGCGCGACCAGCCTGGAAACGCTGCGCAATATGGTAGCGGCAGGCAGCGGTATTACCCTGCTGCCTGCGCTGGCGGTGCCGCAGGAAAGAAAACGCGATGGCGTGGTCTACCTGCCGTGCATTAAGCCAGAGCCAAGACGCACCATCGGTCTGGTTTACCGTCCGGGCTCACCGCTGCGCAGCCGCTACGAACATCTGGCGGAGGCCATCCGCGGCACGATGGATGGCCATTTCGACAAGGCGTTAAAACAGGCGGTTTAAGCCGTTCAGCGCGGCAACCCGGTACGCTTCCGCCATGGTCGGGTAGTTAAAGGTGGTGTTGACGAAGTACTCAATGGTGTTACCACCACCTTTCTGCTCCATGATTGCCTGGCCGATGTGAATGATTTCGGCTGCGCGTTCGCCAAAGCAGTGAATGCCGAGGATCTCCTTGGTCTCCCGATGGAACAGGATCTTCAGGGTTCCCACGCTCATGCCAACGATTTGCGCCCGCGCCAGGTGTTTAAACTGAGCGCGACCCACCTCATACGGCACTTTCATCGCCGTCAGCTGCTGCTCGGTTTTCCCGACGGAGCTGATTTCCGGAATGGTGTAGATCCCGGTCGGGATATCTTCAATCAGATGCGCTGAGGCTTCGCCTTTCACCAGCGCCTGGGCGGCAATGCGTCCCTGATCGTACGCCGCGGAGGCGAGGCTCGGATAGCCGATGACATCCCCAACCGCATAGATGTGCGGAAGGGCGGTCTGATACATGCTGTTGACCTTCAGCTGACCGCGGCTATCGGTCTGCAGACCGATATTTTCCAGCGCCAGAGTGTCGGTATTGCCGGTGCGGCCGTTGGCGTACAGCAGGCAATCGGCTTTCAGTTTTTTACCGGACTTCAGGTGCATGATCACCCCGTCATCCACCCCCTCAATTTTCTCATACTCCTCGTTGTGGCGAATGACCACGCCGCTGTTCCAGAAGTGATAAGAGAGCGAATCTGACATCTCCTGATCGAGGAAGGCCAGCAGACGATCGCGGGTGTTGATCAGATCGACCTTCACCTCCATGCCGCGGAAGATCGACGCATATTCACAACCGATTACCCCGGCGCCGTAAATGATCACATGGCGCGGCTCATGCTGCAGGCTGAGAATCGAATCGCTGTCATAGATGCGCGGGTGGTGGAAATCGACATCCGCCGGATGGTAGGGGCGAGAGCCGCAGGCGATAACGAATTTCTCCGCGGTCACCGTCTCAACCGTGCCGTCATGACACTCCAGCGCCAGAGTATGCTCATCAACGAAGTGGGCATTGCCCTGCAGAATTTCACAGTGGTTGCGCTCATAGAATCCCTGGCGCATATGAGTCTGCTGGTTGATGACGCTGTCGGCATGGTTAAGGATGTCGGCGAAAGAAGAGCGAAGAAGGCGGGAGTGGTCGCTGTAGAGGGGGTTTTGGTTAAACTCGATAATACGGCTGACGGCATGGCGGAGGGCTTTCGACGGGATGGTGCCCCAGTGGGTGCAACCGCCGCCGACATTATGGTAGCGCTCGATGACGGCAACGCGTGCTCCCTGTTTCACCAGGCCCATGGCGGCGCCTTCGCCGCCAGGACCGGAACCAATCACTATTGCATCATAATCCCAAGAGTGTGACATGGCATTACTCACCTGTTTTATACATAAAATAAACACGATGATAACATTCGCTGCGCTTTAACCCAATTATCGTTGTGCTTTTTTGCGGCATAAAAGCAGAAACGGCTCGTAAACAATCATTCACAATCCAGGGCAAACCGATTAGTTTTAATCTCTGGTATAGTGCCAGCAGGGCTATTGGAAGGATTCATACATCGTGATGGGCGTAAGAGCACAACAAAAAGAAAAAACCCGCCGTTCGCTGGTGGAAGCGGCATTCAGCCAACTTAGCGCTGAGCGGAGTTTCGCCAGCCTGAGCTTGCGTGAAGTGGCGCGGGAAGCAGGGATCGCGCCGACGTCCTTTTATCGTCATTTTCGCGATGTCGATGAGTTAGGCCTGACGATGGTCGATGAGAGCGGACTGATGCTGCGCCAGCTGATGCGCCAGGCGCGCCAGCGGATTGCCAAAGGCGGCAGCGTGATCCGCACCTCGGTCTCGACCTTTATGGAGTTTATCGGTAACAACCCGAACGCCTTCCGCCTGCTGCTGCGCGAGCGCTCGGGAACTTCTGCGGCGTTTCGCGCCGCCGTCGCACGCGAGATCCAGCACTTTATTGCGGAACTCGCCGACTATTTAGAACTCGAAAACCATATGCCGCGCGCCTTTACCGAAGCGCAGGCTGAAGCTATGGTTACCATCGTTTTTAGCGCTGGCGCGGAAGCGCTGGATGTCGGCCCTGAACAGCGCCGACAGCTGGAAGAACGGTTGGTACTGCAGCTCAGAATGATCTCTAAAGGCGCGTATTACTGGTATCGCCGTGAACAAGAAAAAATGTCACACCATTCCGAATAACGTGAAGGACGAGCAATGAAACACTCAGTTCAAGATAAAGGTACGCTGCTGCTGGCGCTGATTGCCGGGTTATCTATTAATGGCGCCTTTGCGGCGCTGTTCAGTTCGATAGTTCCGTTTTCCGTCTTCCCCATCTTATCCCTGCTGCTGACGGTCTACTGTCTGCATCAGCGCTATCAGAATCGCAGTATGCCCGTCGGGCTACCGGGCCTCGCCGCCGCCTTTTTTATTCTCGGGGTGCTGTTGTACAGCACCGTCGTGCGTGCGGAGTACCCTGATATCGGCTCTAACTTCTTCCCGGCCGTTCTGTCCGTCGTGATGGTCTTCTGGATCGGCTACAAGATGCGTAACCGCAAAAATACGGCAGCCGAATAAGCCGCCAGTGATAAAAAACCGGCAATATGACGTTGCCGGTTTTTTTTGGCCTATTTCCGGGTCAACAGCACGCCGCATTCCATGTGATGGGTATACGGGAACTGGTCGAACAGCGCCAGCCGGGTAACATTATGCGTCTGGCTTAGCGTTTCCAGATTGCGGCACAGCGTTTCCGGGTTGCACGAAATGTACAGAATACGCGGATAGGCCTGCACCATTTTTTCCGTTTCACTGTCCAGCCCGCTACGCGGCGGATCAACGAAAATGGTCTCGCACTGATAGCTTTGCAGATCGATACCCTGCAGCCGGTTAAACTCACGCACGCCGTTCATCGCCTGAGTAAACTCTTCCGCCGCCATGCGGATAATCTGCACGTTGTCGATATGGTTGGCGGCTATGTTGTACTGCGCCGCCGCCACCGACGGTTTGGCGATTTCGGTGGCCAGGACGCGATCGAAATTACGCGCCAGCGCCAGCGAGAAGTTACCGTTGCCGCAGTACAATTCCAGCAGGTCGCCGGTCGCTCCTTTGGTGACATCCAGCGCCCACTCCAGCATTTGAATGTTCATTGCCGCGTTCGGTTGGGTAAAGCTGTTTTCCACCTGACGGTAGATCATCTCCCGACCGCCAACCGGCAGACGTTCATCTATATAATCCTGATCGAGCTCGATTTTAGTTTTGGTCGCCCGACCAATGAGATGCACATTGAGCCCCTGGGCTCGCAGGGCGTCACGCAGCGCCTCCGCTTGCTCACGCCAGGCATCATCGAGTTTTTTATGATACAGCAGCGAGACGACCGCCTGATTGCTGAGGGTGGTCAGATAGTCAATCTGGAACAGCTTATGGCGCAGCACGGGATTGTTGCGTACGCCCTCCAGCATGGCGGTCATCAGCTGATTGATGAGCGCGCTGGCGGCCGGGAAGCTGTCAACGCGAATCCGCGACCGGGTCTGCTGATCGAAAATTATATGGTACAGGTCGTCGCCATCGTGCCACAGACGGAACTCGGCGCGCATACGGTAGTGGCTGACCGGCGAACGAAACACTTCCGGAACCGGCGCGGCAAAAGGCGCCATCATGGTTTGCAAACGGACGACTTTTTCTGCCAGTTGCGCTTCGTATTGTTCGGTAGGAAGGTGTTCGGGGGTCATGATGTATCCTGAATAAAATAAGTACGCGGGGATTGTAGGGAAAGCGCCGGGGATGTCCAGCCTCGAATGCCGCGGGAAATATAATTAGCAGTCTGGACATCTATATGATTCTGATTGTAGCATTCGCCTACCGGTCCTGTGAGTTAAAAGGGAACCCAGTGGAAATCTGGGGCTGACGCGCAGCGGTAAGGAAGGTGAGAAATGAGCGCACTCGGTGCAGACACTGCGGTTAGCCGTGGGAAGTCATTATTTCTTGAAACAGCCTCCAAGCCCGAAGACCTGCCGGAATACGTCGCACTGGGTTTTATCGTCGCGAGCAACTGATAAAACCTGCGGCATCCTTTTTCTGTTTCGGATGCTTTTACAATGATTAAAAAAGCTTCGCTGATGACGGCCTTATCCGTCACGGCATTTTCCGGCTGGGCGCAGGATAGCAATTCAGATACGTTGGTGGTGACAGCAAACCGTTTTCAACAGCCGGTCAATACCGTGCTGGCGCCGACCGATATAGTGACGCGTGATGACATCGATCGCTGGCAGTCCAAAGATTTAAACGATGTCATGCGTCGTCTTCCCGGGGTCGATATTGCCCGCAATGGCGGCATGGGGCAGAGCGCTTCGCTGTATGTTCGGGGGACGGAGGCTCGCCACGTGCTGGTGCTGATCGATGGTGTGCCGATGGCGCGTCCGGGGATCTCCAATGGCGTGGATATCAGTCAGATCCCTATCTCTCTGGTCCAGCGGGTGGAATATATCCGCGGCCCGCGCTCCGCGGTGTATGGCTCCGGAGCGATCGGCGGGGTGGTGAACATTATCACCATGACCGACGCTGAGCGTTCGCAGATCAACGCCGGCGCGGGAACGAACGGCTATCAGTCCTATGATGGCGCCTTCAACAAGCGGTTTGGCGATACGCTGGTTACCGCTGCCGGCGCCTATCAGACCACCAAAGGGTTTAACGTCCAGCCGAACTCCTCTTATAGCGGCGACAGCGATCGCGACGGCTACCGCAATAAAATGCTGTGGGGCGGGGTACAGCATCAGTTCGATGATAACTTCTCGGGATTCTTCCGCGGCTATGGTTATTCCGCCAATGCTGACTATGACCAGGGTAACTGGGGCTACGCAGGTGGAAACGATGAAAATCAGTCCTATACCCAATCCTGGGATACCGGTCTGCACTACCACTCCGGAATTTACTCCTCCCAGCTGATTGCGAACTATCAGCGTATTAAAGATTACAACTACAGCAGCGACGCTGGCCGCTATGCCGCGGGCACCACCCTGGATGATATGGAACAGCGCTATATCCAGTGGGGAAATAATGTTGTGGTGGGCCATGGCGCGGTGAGCGGCGGCGTAGACTGGAAACAGGAGAAGCTGAAATCCAGCGGAACGACCAGTACCGACGTGTATAAGCGCGATACCACCGGTCTTTATCTGACGGGCCAGCAGCAGATTGACAGCGTGACGCTGGAAGCTTCCGGCCGTGAGGATCATGACGAGCAGTTTGGCTGGCACGGTACCTGGCAGACGGCGGCAGGCTGGGAATTTATCGACGGTTATCGGACAACGCTCTCGTACGGCACAGGATTCCTCGCCCCCTCCCTCGGGCAGCAGTACGGCGCAGAACGCTTTGGCATCGCCTCTAACCCGAACCTGAAGCCAGAGGAGTCGAAGCAGTGGGAAGCGGGCCTTGAAGGGTTAACGGGGCCGGTCGACTGGCGTCTCTCCGCGTATCGCTATGAGATTCAAAACCTCATCGATTACGACAACAACGCCTATTACAACGTCAAGTCGGCGACGATCAAGGGGCTGGAGTGGACGGGAAATGTCACCACAGGGCCGGTGGAGCACCATCTGACGCTGCAGTATGTTGACCCTCGCGATGATGAAACTAACAAGATCCTCTATCGCCGGGCGAAGCAGCAGGTGAAATACGAGCTGAACGGCCAGGTCTACGATCTGGGGTGGGATGTGACGTATCACTACATCGGCAAGCGCTACGATTATGATTACGACAATTCGCGTACCGTCAATATGGGTGGGTTGAGCCTCTGGGATGTCGGTTTATCGTATCCCGTCACCTCACACCTGACAGTTCGTGGTAAAATAGCCAACCTGTTCGATAAAGATTACGAGACAGTTTATGGCTACCAATCTGCAGGACGGGAATACACCTTGTCTGGCAGCTACACCTTCTGATCCACGTCCCACCGTGCTGGTGTTTGATTCCGGCGTCGGTGGGTTGTCGGTTTATAATGAGATTCGGCAGCTGCTGCCGAATCTGCATTACATCTATGCTTTCGATAACGTTGCCTTCCCCTATGGCGAGAAGAGCGAGGAGTTTATCGTTGAGCGCGTTGTGGAAATCGTCACCGCTGTCCAGCAGCGTTATCCCCTGGCGCTGGCGGTGATCGCCTGCAATACCGCCAGTACCGTCTCCCTGCCTGCCCTGCGTGAAAAGTTCGCCTTCCCCGTTGTTGGCGTGGTGCCGGCGATCAAGCCCGCCGCCCGCTTAACGGCGAACGGCATTGTTGGTCTGCTGGCGACGCGCGGTACCGTAAAGCGTCCTTATACCCGTGAGCTGATCGATCGCTTTGCCAATGAATGTCGGATTGAGATGCTGGGGTCGGCGGAGCTGGTGGAGCTGGCGGAAGCGAAGCTGCACGGCGAGCCTGTGCCGTTAGAAGAGCTGCGCCGTATCCTGCGCCCGTGGCTGCGGATGCAGGAGCCGCCGGATACGGTGGTGCTGGGCTGCACCCATTTTCCTCTTTTACAGGAGGAGCTGCAGCGCGTTCTGCCGGAAGGCACGCGGCTGATTGATTCCGGCGCGGCGATTGCCCGTCGCACCGCCTGGCTGTTAGAGCATGAAGCGCCGGATGCGAAGTCCAGCGACGAGAATAAAGCATTCTGCATGGCGTTGACGGCAGAAACGGAACAACTTTTACCCGTTTTGCATCGCTATGGCTTCTCGACGCTGGAAAAATTACCGCTTTAACGGCGTTTTGCACAAAAAAGAGACGGTTGAATAATTTTTTGAAAACAGGGCTTGTCAACGTCTCAGAACTCCCTATAATGCGCCTCCACTGACACGGAACAACGGCAAGCGAGCCGCCGGGTCAGCAGGGTTTCGGCGATGAAGTTCAGCGCTGAAAACCGACAGAGAAAAGCAAAATAAGGGCTTGACTCTGAATGAGGAAAACGTATTATACGGGACCTCGCAACGGTGAGCTGAAAGCCGCGTTGCAACTGCTCTTTAACAATTTATCAGACAATCTGTGTGGGCACTCAAAGTGACATGGATTCTTAATGTCTTCGGACAATAAATGAATACCAAGTCTCAAGAGTGAACACGT
>NZ_JBKIUP010000011.1:0-114217 GCF_046602535.1 Klebsiella sp. 1SOBk10mer | reverse complement strand
ATCTGATGCTCAGTAAAACGGGCTTTACGCATAGCGATCTCCTTTGTTGGCAGAGCGATTATGCCGGAGGATCTCTAAATGTGAATGGCACGATTATGCGGGATACTTACATAACCACCCCAATCCATTCAGAAATAGTAAAATTTATTGATTTCATCAATGTCTCTCACTTTAGACACAACTACATATCAATTCATTTCCATAACAAACCAGATCACGAATCTATATGTGCTTTATATTAACACTCGCCTTATTGAACCACATATTAACATGAAGTTTCTTTAATTGGTCGCTTATATATAACAATTGACAGATCACGAATAACATTTGTCGCCTACCTTTATTTTCGTTTCTTAAAAAAAGAACCAACACCAAATAAAATAACAAGTATTGCACTATCTCTCTAAAAATAAATTTAATTTCTCTTGATAGTAATCCAAAACTGCCGGAGGTAAAAAATTCGATGGCCTTATCATAAATTGAGAAAAAGAAATAATTTTAATTATTTTCTCAGACGCTGCAATTTTTTCAGGAGAGTATTTTTTGGAAACATCTTTTATTGCACGTAACATGATGTATTCAAAATAGTGACCTTGAATCAATCTTTCTGGCAACGCTTCGATTTGCTTATAAAAAAAACGCAACTCTTTTATTTCCGGATGTTTTTTCAATGGAAGAACTATTCGTTTTATCTCAGAATTACTAACTAAAAAAAGAGATTCAGAATCATATATTATCCCATCTTGCCCCTTACATCCTAAAGCCAAGATATTGAAATTAAGGAAAGTGCATGCGACATTTATTTTATGTAGGAACGCTAACCGTGAAACACCAAACTTAAGCTTAGTAGCAAACTCGTTAAGCGCATTAGGATTGTGATTAGTCAAGCTATTTATCATGAAATAACATAGTTCAGTAGACCAAAAATCATTCTCCCAACTATAACCATAAGTTCTAATTAACCTGTAATCAGAAATATGATTAAATGTAACCCCGCTATAATCCCGATCAATAAAACAAATAGTATTCGAAATATTAGAATTTAATATTTGTCTGTATATGTGCAACACATCATGGCAGGAGCCAACTACTTTAATTGTTACCTTTTTCCCTGGAAGGAGATAGCTCAGAATAGCATTGTAATACTTTTCATCGTATGTAGTACCCTTTGATTCCTTATCCTTACCTTCAATATAAACCATATACTCAGAGCCATAGAAATAGCTTTGAGCAGTTAAGCCACCAGTGGTTCTGGTAAAATACACCGTCTCCATACAGCCACCTTACATTGAAATTATATTATTGGTTCTTTTTGATACAATGTCAGGAGAATGGGTTGCCAAAATAACTTGCATGTTGCTATTTAATTGACCCATTACTTCTGCAAGCATTTCTTGCCATGAAACATGAAGAGAAATCTCAGGTTCATCAGCTATAAATACGCAGGGAGTGCTTTCATTGAGAAGCACCTCGCCAAGCAATATTATTAATTGTTTTTCACCTGAAGATAAATCAAACAAACTCAAATCACCACGCCCCTCACTAATAAATGAAAGCTCATTTGAGTCAGTTATAAAAAAAACCTTCCTATTACTAAACAACTTATTTAACTGCTCAATAAACAAATTAATCTTGTTGGAGATTAAATCTTTTTTCGTTTTATATTCATTATATCGCTCAACAAGGTATCTTGTTCTAGATAAACTAAATGCGTTTGTCACTTCCTCCTGAGTTAACATATTCTCTTTTCCTTCATTAATTTTACTCACCACTTCTTCAAGAACAGTGAACATTTTTAAAACGCGCTGTTTATATTTGTATTCAGGGATGCCAACTTCCTGAAAAACTTCCATCAAAGCATTCATATCGTGAGATGAGTTGTGTTCGTTTTTATTCTTTTTCAACCCCTCAGCATAAGATGAATCTATAGAAGAGATCAAAGCATCTCTCTGGAACTCGGACATTTCGTTAGAAATATTTTTATTGATTACCGATGCATATTTTACTATACCTTCAAGCACGGCATCAAGCCGCATGTCAACTGTACTTCCATAGGCGGACAACCTGTATTCCTTATCATTTTCAGGAGTAAACCTCCCTATCGGAAGCCATACAATATTTATCATCTCATTAATTATTTTCTTTGCATCCTCGTGTTGAAAATAATTTCTTGAAAACCTTCTAAGCCTATTATAATCATCACTTCTATCATGTAGCACAGTTTTAAAAATTCTAGAAAAAACTTTAAAATCATTACTTAAATTGAGAATTTGAAAAGTAATAACGCAATCATCATCATCGCCAATCCCTTTTATCACATCTATATGGTATAGATTATTGTCAAGACCAATAACACCTATCAATACACGGTCAAATTGAACCTTTGCTATAGCATCTATATCGACTTTAAATACAGAGGTTATCAAATTCAATACAGTTGTTTTGCCTATCCCATTTGGCCCAATAATAAAATTATAATCACTGTAAAAATTAAGTGATACATCTTTAACCCCCCAAAAACCCTCAATTGTAACATAAATAAGCCTCATCCTACCCCCTATTAATTTAGTGGCTTGACTTTAAAAACCTGCTCAAACCTTATTACTTATGTTAGATAACTCGCAATTTTACCACTATGTCCGCAGACGAATTTAGCTAACTATAAATCAAACACATACGTTATGCACGTAAAACCAATTTATCAGAAAAACACCGTTCCCAAACGATGCATCTTCATATTTGTGAGTTCTTCACAATAAGTATGCAATCCTGATCTGTAAACTCTGATGGTTCGATTAAGTAATAATTAGCATGCTCTACGATTGCAGCTCCGTTGTCGTTGTTGATGAGATGCCCTACCGCCCCCCCCCCCGCAATACTGACTATTGCTTGTTCACTAATTTTTTTGCTTTTATCAGCGCTTTTGTCTGCTTACCTGCGTCAACCTTTGGACTCATGACTATGCAGAGCCGTCATCAATAGACGAGCTCATCTTTCGCGCACAACTTCATGAGTTGATTTCTTGATGGACGCTTTCCTCAACCAATCGTTATCACCGGCCTTTGCTTGAGTGAATATCGTCTCAAGTTTTCGATATTCAGCGGAACGTCAGCCCTTTCAGCCTGTATTTTTTTGTCCGCCCCAGTGTTACCCGTACAGTTATTGACAGAACTCCAAGGGGCGACAGGGTCGTCTTGAGTGGCGTTTTCAGCGCCTTAGTAGTAACCCCTTGATAGATGGCGATGTTTTTGCGTAAAAAACACAACAAACGCCAGTGCACGGTACCATCATGGTACGGCTCAGTGACACGAACGCCATACCAGCACAGCTCCTTTTATGCATCGCTATGCGGAAAGTGGCCAACATATCAATCCGATAATCGCTACTCTCCCTGACCGTCGAGTGATTCCATAATACAGGCCATCATCTCGTTACGGCAGTGTACTTGATTGCTAGTACGCCACAGTTCGCGGCGCATTTTATAATTAATGGAGGAAGCATCATTATCATCACGTTGAAATCCACGGTTTCCTGAGTGATCTCCCTTCGACGGGGCTTTTTTTCCCGGCGAGTCGACAAGTATTCCCCAGAAAGATGTGATAAATTTAAAAATATCACTGTTTATTCGACGCTGATGTCCGTTTGCAGCCCAATATGCTGGGGTGACGTTTGGCGTGCTGGAGCTGTATTATTCATGTCAGATTTTATTCTTGCCCGGGTGTCGCAAACCCTCGCTACGGAACAGTCCCTGGAAACCCTGGTGCGCCAGCTGCTGGAGATGCTGGAGGCGGTGACGCGAATGGAGTCCACCTACCTTACCCGCATCGATATCAACGCCCAGCGGCAACAGATCATGTTCGCCCACAACAGCAGCGAAATGCAGATCCCGGAAGGGTTTTCCGTTCCCTGGGATGAATCCCTGTGCAAACGCGCCCTTGAGGATCAGTGTACGTTTAGCAATGACGTCGCCCGTCGCTGGCACTCCTGTATCGCCGCCCAGGAGCTGGGGATCGCCACCTTTTTAAGCATTCCTGTGCGCCTGGCCGACGGATCTCTGTTCGGTACCCTCTGCGCCACCAGCCGGCAACAACAGCCTTATAACCTTGAAGGTGAACAGGTCATGGGCCTGTTCGCGAAGCTCATTTCCCACTACGTGGAAAAAGACACCCTGGTGCAACAGCTGCAGGCGGCAAACGTCGCGCTGGAGCTGCACTCGTCTACCGATGAGCTCACCCAGCTCCCTAACCGCCGCGCGCTATTTAAGCAACTGGCGCTACGCTTTGCCTCCGCCCGCGCTCAGCAGCAACAGGTCGCGCTCATTTTTATCGATCTCGACGGTTTCAAAGCCATTAACGATCGGTTCGGCCATCCGTGCGGCGACAGCTTTCTGGTGCAGGTCGGTGAACGACTCACCGCCGTCGCGCGCCGTGAAGATATCGTTGGCCGCCTTGGCGGCGATGAGTTTTTGATCGTCGGTAGCGCCCAGCCACCTGCAGCGCAGCAGGCGTATGTCACCACCCTGCGCCAGGCCCTGTGCGGGGTCTACTTCCTCGGCGAACAGCGTATCAACTATGAGGGCGCCAGCTTCGGGGTGGTCATCTGCGATCCGCAGAGTATCGATGTTGAAGCGGCCTTACGCGCTGCCGATGAGGCGATGTATCAGGATAAGAAGTCTCGCCGGCAGGAGAATTTTATTCATATTGACTAAAGTCACGCGATATCCAGTATCATGCAGGGCATCATTCGTGGGTACAGGGACACTATCATGAAATTGGGTATTCTTTTCCCGGTGGCGATCTTTATCATCGCCGTCGTCTTTCTCGGCTGGTTTTTTGTCGGCGGCTATGCGGCGCCGGGCGGGGCATAATGAAAAAAAGCACCATTATTATGCTGGTTGTCGCCATCGTGGCGGTGGCCGGCGCCCAGTTCGGCTGGTGGTGATCGCCGCGACGATATTGCGGAGTTATCCTATCCCATCAATAAGTTAACGCTTTACACTCACGTTATCCGCCGCGGCATTCTCGGCCACGGGGAAAGAAAAATAGCGGGAGAAGTAAGGATGAAAAAGCCGATCGTGTTACCGTTGATTATCGCGCTGTGCACGCTGTTATCGGGATGCATTGTTGACGATGGGTATCACCACCATCGCCACCACCACCATCACCATTATCATGACGATGATTAATGCTTCACGCTGTTGATGAGCCGATAAGACAGGGCGAACCGCGGTTCGCCCGTTGACGCTTAATCCTGACGCTCGTCGCCGAGGAAAATAAAGCCGAGCGGAATAGCGAAGAGCGCGGTAAAGACGATGCTGTAAACTGTCACCATCGCCCCCTGCAGGAAGAACATAGACGTCGTCCACTCCGAGTACGGCATATTGTACTCGCTCACCACGCCGCCAAAGGTCGCCCGTCCCACCACCGCCAGCGCGATAGCAAACACCGCCGCGAGCGACAGACAGTATTTTTTGCAGTTTTTATTGCTGAGGAGTTTTTGCAGAATCATCCGGGCTTCCTTTTTGCTGAGCGATAAACGGCTGTATATGTAACACCAATGCAATAAAAAATGAAGGGTTTTTGTTACAGGACAGAATAAGAGGCGGCGGGCCGGTCTGTGGGTAACCGGCCCGTGGGGATCAGGACTGCAGGGTAGCCAGGCGCGCGGCGAACCCAACGAAAACCAGGCCAATCAGGCTGTTGCCAAGTTTAGCCAGCTTCTTGCGGGTTTTGACGTAGCGGGTGACAAACGAGCCGGAGAGGATCAAAAAGCTCATATAGCAGAAGCTAATCACCTCAAGGGTCAGCGCCAGAATAAAGAACGCCACCCCGGGGGCTTTGGCGTTGACATCGATAAACTGCACGAAAAACGACACATAAAACAGAATCGCTTTCGGGTTGGTCAGGCTCAGGGTCAGGGAACGCTTGAGGATCGCGCTCGCCGGCTCTGCGCTGGCGTCGGCCTGGCCGTCACGCTGGGTCAGCACCGCATAGAGCATTTTGCCCCCCAGCCACAGCAGGTAAATCGCCCCGAGATAACGGACGACGTTAAACAGCACCGGCGTGGTCTTAATCAGCGTCGCCACGCCGGCAAAGGCCAGAAACATCAGCACCGCGTCGCCAATAAAGACGCCCGCCGCCGCCAGATAGCCTTTCTTCACGCCGTGGGCAATGCCCGTCTTCAGCACAAAAAACGTATTAGGGCCAGGGACGAGGATGATAAACACCGCCCCGACCAGGTAAGTCAAATAATTCAGAACACCAAACTCAGCGAACACTCTGCACTCCTTCGCGCACGACTAAAACATGATCCAGCTCACGTTACCCCAACTGTCGGGATTTTGAAAGCGCAGCCTGTGCGGGAAGGTTAATAGACGGAAGGTTCACCCAGCGGGCGGGTTTTAAAACGGCGATGCACCCACAGATACTGCTCAGGGGCGCGGAGGATCTCGCGCTCAATCACCTTGTTGATATAGCCGGCGGCGATCTGCTTATCCTCACCCGGATAGTCATTCATCACTTCGCTAATGTGCAAGCTGTAGCCCTGGCGATCCAGCTTGCGCACCATGCTGATGCTCAGCATTTTCGCCCCCGATAAGCGGGAAAGCACATAGGTGCCGTTGGTGGTTGCCGCCTGCGGGACGGAGAAAAACGGCGCAAACACGCTGCCCTTGGGGCCGTAATCCTGGTCCGGAGCAAACCATACCGCTTCGCCTGATTTTAAGGCATGTACCAGGCCGGTCAGGTTGTTACGATCGATCATCGCTTTGTTCGAGCGCAGGCGACCGCGGGTTTGCACCCACTCCATCAGCGGACTGTTATGCGGACGATAGGTGGCCATCATTGGACGACACAGCCCCATGGCGCGTCCGCCCAGCTCCAGCGACATAAAGTGCACGCCGACGACCATCACCCCTTTCCCGCCGCTAAGCGCATGATTAAGATTGGCAAAGCCCTCGACATCAAACCATTTTTTGACCCGTTCGTCGCTCCAGAACCAGGCCATGCCGGTTTCAATCAGCCCCATTCCCAGCGACATAAAGTTTTGATCGATCAGGGTCTCGCGCGCCGCCGGCGACATCTCCGGGAAGCAGAGTTCAATATTGCGCCGGGCGATATGTTCGCGGCGTTTGAGAAAACGTCGGGAAAGACGACCCGCACTGGTGCCGATAAAATGCAGCAGCGGATAAGGCAGTTGTACAATCAACCAGAGGATGCCGAGCCCAAACCAGGTCAGCCAGTTGCGCGGGTGTAAAAGTTGTTTATTAAATACGCAGGCCATGATTTTTCCTGTAAACATTAATTATGTGGTAACGCTTAAGGAAAACAGAATCCATTTATCATCATTAGGCGGTACGTACAGCAAGTAGGACAATACTAATCCGCTGAAATTCCCTCCGGCAAGTAAAAAACAACGTGCTGACAAAAAAACATAATTGCGGCACAAATGTTACTAAATGTAAACTTAAATCTTATCCTCTTCTTAATATATTCATCGTGCATATCATTTTCACGCTAATCATCAGCGTTACTACCGGACATAATCGAAACCCGACGCGAGAACGCCTTGTCTGCCGGGGTCTGATGCCCGCTCAGCCACACGGCCCGCAGCCTGCCCGCGTCTCCAAGCTCTTCGTCTGTGCCGCGAAAAAATAAAAGGGTTCCTCCTTCAGCGTGACTCATTTTTTATCCGTCAGCATAAGGAATATTAAAATCGCCTTAAGGGAATAATTAAGAATAGACTTATTTAAAGATGCTTTAAAAATAAGCGCCCTGGCAATTGTTTGCGCGTTAATACCGCCCTTACCCGCCGCTTAAAAAATATTTCTTTACGCCTTACCGGCATAAAGCACCGTGTTTAGCGCGGACAGTGACCCGACATCGGGTCACTGTAGGGCAAACCGCAGCGAAGACGTGATGGACGCCCCGGCGGCAGAGGATCAGTAGGTGTGGAAATATTGCTGGATCAGCAGCGGATCTTTGGTCTGCGTCAGCGCCGTCATCAGCAGAATACGCGCTTTCGCTGGATTGAGGGAATCGGCCACCAGCCCGGGCTGGCTGTCGTCCGGCGGCACCACGCCGCTGCCGGTGCGGGAGGCGCGCACCACCACGATGCCCGCCTGCTGCGCTTTTTTAATACCGGCGGCGCTACGTACCGACACCGAACCTGCCCCCGTGCCGGCGTAAATAATACCGTCGGCATGATGGGCGATCGCCGCATCGTACATATACTCCGGGTCGTCCTGGTAACCATAGATGATTACCACTTTCGGCAGGGCCTTCAGCTGACGCACATCGAAGACCGAGCGCAGGGTGTGGATCTTATCCACCCGCGTTTCAAACTGGGGTTTTCCCCCCACCACGACGCCAAGATAACCCTCCTCCGACGCCCGGAAAGTATCCAGCGAGGTGGCATTGGTTTTGGTGACGAAGCGCGCCGCGCCGATGCGGTCGTTAAGCACCACCATTACCCCGCGCCCGCGGGCATCCGGGTCGGCGGCGACGGTGACGGCTTCCAGCAGATTCATCGGCCCGTCGGCGCTGATCGCCGTCGCCGGACGCATCGCGGCGGTAAAGACCACCGGTTTATTGCTTTTCACCGTCAGATTGAGGAAATAAGGGGTTTCATCGAGGGTGTCGGTGCCATGCGTGATCACCACGCCATCGACATCATCCCGGGCTAATAACGCATTCACCCGCTTCGAGAGCTGCAGAATAATATCGCTGGTCATATTCTCACTGCCGATATTCGCCACCTGCTCACCTTCGACGTGGGCAATTTTACTGATTTCCGGCACGGCGTTAATCAGCGTCTGCACGCCAATTGCCCCGGCTTTATAGCCCGTCGTCTGGGTATTGCTGGCCGCCGAGCCGGCAATCGTCCCGCCGGTGGCTAAAATGACAATATGCGGTAAACGCGTCTCGCTAAACGCCAGGCTGCTTATCGTCAGTAACGCAATGGCAAGTAATGCTCTAAAATTCATACAGGTCACTCCCTTCATAGACATTAATCAAACTTACGCTTGCTTAATGCAAAGGGCTTGCCAGAATTGATATCTTTTACGGGGGGTAAATGGTTAACTATCAGACAATAATAAGGTTCTCGCCTCAACATCGCCCAAATCTGGTGCATGACTGGATCTGAACCGGGCAGGCGCCATGACCCCATACATTATGAGATTTTACTCGTTCAGCAACACACAACACGCATTGCGATCAGATTATCGACACTTCCGTCACCCTCGAGGTCATTTATGCCCGCCAGGTGACGCGAACGGAGAACAGAAATGCGCATTGCCCTGAAGTCGGCCCTGATGCTGACCACCAACGTCATTCAGATCATTAACCCTGAACTGCACCGGCATATGCAACGAACGGCCTTAATCGCGCTGACGCTGGCGCAAAGGCTGGGGCTGCCTGCCGAGCGTCAGCAGACCATTTTTTGCGCCGCGCTGCTGCACGATATCGGCGTACTGGGTGATAGACGCACCATCCATTCGCTGGATGCCATCGATAATATCCACGATCCGCATCAGCGCCAGGGGGCGGCGATGCTTGAGGGGTTAGCAACCTTCCAGCCCATCGTCCCCTTTATTCGCGACCACCACTTTAGCCCGGAGCACCGCGGCAGCCGCGAACAGCATATTGTCTATTTCGCCGATGCCTTTGAACGGCTGCTGCCGGCGGATAGCCGCGTGGCCGCGTGGCCCACGCGGGTAGTGGTGGAGCAGTTCGTCACCCTGCACCGGGAGATCGATCCGCTGCTCTGCGATACCCTGTGCGAGGTCGCTGAAAATGCGAGCTTCTGGCAGCACCTGCATCCCGGGCATATTCAACGGCTGCTGGAAATTATTGCCCCCATCAACACGCTATATCTGGATATTGACGGTCTGAAAGATGTCTGCCTGCTGATTGCCAAAATTGTCGACACCTACAGCAGCTTTACCGCCAGCCACAGTATTATGGTGGGGGAAATCGCCCGCCAGCTTGCCCATTGGATGCAGCTGCCAGAGCCCACCTGCCAGCAAATACAGGTTGCCGGCTATCTGCATGACATTGGTAAGGTTTATATCCCTCTTTCTATTCTGGAAAAAGAGGGGGAGCTGGATGACGACGAGCTGAGTCAGGTACGCGAGCACAGCTACATGACCGGAGATCTCCTGAGCGACTACAGCGAGCTTGGCGACATTATCAACTGGGCCTCGAATCATCATGAAAAACTGGACGGCAGCGGCTACCCTCTGCATCTCGAAAAGGATCACCTGACCCTCGCCGACCGGATTATCTCCATCGCCGATATTTTCACCGCCCTGACCGAAAATCGCCCTTATCGTAAAGGGATGGCCTGGCAGGAGGCCTTACAGATTATGGAAACGGATGTTATAAATGGCGCTCTGGATCGCGATGTCTTTCTCGTTTTACGCCACCATGCGGAAACGCTACACGCCATCATTCTTCAGACCCTTGAACACCCCCGCAGCGAGCACCGCCCCTGAAGCGGGCCGCCGTCATAACCGGGGGCGGGTTCTATAATTAAAACCGCTTCATCTGCATGCAAGGAAACACAGGGTGAGAATCGCCACCATCACCAACTGGGCCTATGGGATCACCGTCGGCCTGACGCTGGCATCCGGGAGCGCCATGCTCATGGCCTCCAGCGCTGACCGCGTCGAACGCCAGGCGGTACAGCAGCGCCAGGTCTTTGATACCCTCTCCGACGAGGTGGAAAACGACGCCTGGGCGTTGTCTGACCTCGCCCGGCTATACGTGGTTAAGCCCTCGCCGGAGACGCTGGAGCAGTATCAGCAGCTGCAGCGGAGCGACAAAAGCATTGAGCTGCGGCTGGCCAGATTGAAAGATAACGGCGCCAACCGCGAGGAGCTGGCGCTGCTGCACGATGGCCTGCAGATTGCCGCTGAACTTCAGGATGAACAGCAGGCCGCCCTGGCGCATGTCGCCAACGGCGATGCGCCAGCGGCCATCGCGATACTGTATGGCAAAGCGTACGAGACCGAGCTGGAACGTATGCAGACGCAGATCGATCGCTTCCGCCAGATGCTCGAAAATCGCGCCGCCGTTGCCATTGACCAGGCCACCGACCGCTCGCGGATCTGGCGAACCCTGTCGGAAATCATGGTCGGCCTGACCGCCCTGATGTTTTTGTTCGTCCTCGGCTTTATTCTCAAACGCCGGGTGCTCTACCCGGTGGTTCGCCTGAGCGACGTGGTGCAGCGTCTCGCCTCCCAGGACTATGCGGTGGAGACGCCGCAGTTCACTCAGGTGGATGAGATTGGCGATATGGCCCAGGCCATCCGCATTTTTCGCGAGAACGGCCTGGCTCGCCAGCAGCTGGAGCAGCAGCGCGACGCCGACTGGGCGATCCGCGAACTGCTGGCGCGCATGACCCAGCGGCTGCAGGGCTGTGAAACCATTGAGGATGTGATTAAGGTGGCGGAACTGTTTGCGCCGAATATCGCCCCGACGATCCCCGGGAAACTGTATATTCTGGATACCGATCCCTGGCAGATGCGCTGCGTGGCGCAGTGGCTGGCGCCCGCCGGGGAGACGACGCCCTTTTCACCCGACGACTGCTGGGCGATACGTCGGGGACTCAGCCATCCGCCGGTGCAGGGCGAACCCGATATCACCTGCTATCATCTGCCGGAGGAGCACGCCGGCCAGTCGCTCTGCGTACCGCTTATCGCCCAGGGCGAAGCCATCGGGCTGCTGACCTTTCAGAACGTTACCGCCAGTGACGCCCCTTCCCGGGCCTACCTTGAGCTGATGGCGGAAGCGCTGGGCCTGGCGCTGGCCAATCAGCGCTTACGCAGCGCCCTGCTGGAAAAAGCGCTGTTCGATTCCCTGACCGGCCTGCGTAATCGCCATCATCTTGACGAAGCGCTGCATTCACAGATGGCGCTGGCGGTCCATACCCACACCCCGCTGAGCTGTCTGATGATCGACATCGATCATTTTAAAGCCATCAATGACCGCTACGGCCACGAGGCCGGGGATCTGGTGATTAAGAGCGTCGCCACCATCGTGCAGCGCGCGGTGCGCGATATCGGCATGGCTTTCCGCTACGGCGGCGAGGAGTTTCTGGTGCTGCTCCCCGGCATTGACGAAGCCGAGGCGCACCAGTGCGCCAGCGAGATCTATACCCAGGTGCATAATATGACGCTGCGCGATGGTCTGACCGAAATAGGTCAGGTGGATGTGTCGATTGGTATCGCCAGCTATCCGCAGCATACCCAAAGCGACAGCCTGCTGCGCGCGGCGGACGCTGCGCTGTACCGGGCGAAAGAGCTGGGCCGCTCAAGGATTGTCAGCTTTGGCCGCCTGAAGACCGGTTAACCGGGTGAGTGCTCAGTCGCATTGAGCAGCGAGATGACTTTCCGTACTACCGCCGAACGGATATGGCGGTGGTAAACCATGCTCAGCTCACTCTCCGCCAGCCGGTCCTGAAGATCGATGTACACCACGTTATCGAGGCGTAAGGCCCGCGCCGAGACCGGAACCAGGGCCACCCCGACCCCGGCGGAGACCAGGCTAATCATCGAGGTGACGTCGTTGACCCGCTGCGCCACCTGCGGCGTAAAGCCCGCGACGCGGCAGGCGTCAATAAATACCTGCTCCAGCCCGGTGCCCTGCGGATCGTTAAGAGAGATCCAGTTATCCGCGCGCAATGAGGCCAGATTGAGCGCCCCTACCCCTGCCAGTGGATGCTGCTGATAGAGCGCCAGACAGAGCTTTTCCCGCATAAACGGCCTGACCACCAGCGCGTCCGGCGGCGAGGCCAGCGGCGCGCGGATGATGGCGATATCCAGGCGCAGATCCCGCAGCGCTTCGTAGAGCATTTGCACATCGCCATGCACCAGCGACAGCTCAATCCCCGGCCAGTCGGCGCGCAGCTCGCGCAGGAGCCCCGGCAGTTTGCTGTCGTACATCGCGCTGGAGACATACCCCAGATGCAGTCTTCCCTGCTCGCCCCGCGCGGTGCGCTGGGCGTCCAGTGCCGCCTGGTCGACCATCTCCAGCGCCAGCCGCGTCTTCTGCCAAAAGGCCTCGCCCGCGGCGGTCAGGGTCAGACGGCGGTTAGCGCGGGAGAAGAGCACCACCCCCAGACGCTGCTCGAGCTGTTTGATCTGCTGGCTGAGGGCGGGCTGGGCGATATGCAACCGCTCCGCCGCCCGGTGCATATGTAACTCTTCGGCAACGACCACAAAATGGCGTAACGCTCGCAAGGACATGGCCGGACTCCGGTGGGTTTGATTGATAATAAAAATGTTATCAATAAAGCATGAATGATGCAATTGATAACCATTAGCCTGCTAAGCATACTGTGCGCATCGACACGCTAAGGAGAACATCATGACCGCACCGATTCAGGATCTGCGCGACGCCATCGCGCTGCTGCAACAGCATGACAATCAGTACCTCGAAACCAATCATCCGGTGGACCCTAACGCCGAGCTGGCCGGCGTCTATCGCCATATCGGCGCCGGCGGCACCGTGAAGCGCCCCACCCGCATTGGCCCGGCGATGATGTTTAACAATATTAAGGGCTATCCGCATTCGCGCATTCTGGTGGGCATGCACGCCAGCCGCCAGCGGGCAGCGCTGCTGCTGGGCTGCGAAGCTTCGCAGCTGGCGCTGGAGGTGGGTAAAGCGGTGAAAACACCGGTCGCGCCGGTAGTGGTCCCGGCCGACAGCGCCCCCTGTCAGGAGCAGATCTTTCTGGCCGACGATCCGGACTTTGATTTGCGCACCCTGCTCCCGGCGCCTACCAACACCCCGATCGACGCCGGCCCCTTCTTCTGCCTGGGCCTGGCGCTGGCCAGCGATCCTGACGACGCCTCGCTCACCGACGTCACCATCCACCGCTTGTGCGTGCAGGGCCGGGATGAGCTGTCGATGTTTCTTGCCGCCGGCCGCCATATCGAAGTGTTTCGCCAGAAAGCCGAGGCAGCCGGAAAACCGCTGCCGATAACCATCAATATGGGTCTCGACCCGGCCATCTATATTGGCGCCTGCTTCGAAGCCCCCACCACGCCGTTTGGCTATAACGAACTGGGCGTGGCCGGCGCGCTGCGTCAGCGCCCGGTGGAGCTGGTGCAGGGCGTCAGCGTCCCGGAGAAAGCCATCGCCCGCGCCGAGATCGTTATTGAAGGCGAACTGCTGCCCGGCGTGCGCGTCAGAGAGGATCAGCACACCAACAGCGGCCACGCGATGCCGGAATTTCCCGGCTACTGCGGCGGCGCCAACCCGTCGCTGCCGGTGATCAAAGTCAAAGCGGTCACCATGCGGCACAATGCGATCCTGCAGACGCTGGTGGGACCGGGGGAAGAGCATACCACCCTCGCTGGGCTGCCGACGGAAGCCAGTATCTGGAATGCCGTCGAGGCTGCCATCCCGGGCTTCTTACAAAATGTCTACGCCCACACCGCGGGCGGCGGTAAATTTCTGGGGATCCTGCAGGTGAAAAAACGTCAGCCCGCCGACGAAGGTCGTCAGGGACAGGCTGCGCTGCTGGCACTGGCGACCTATTCCGAACTGAAAAACATCATTCTGGTTGATGAGGATGTCGATATCTTTGACAGCGACGATATCCTGTGGGCGATGACCACCCGCATGCAGGGGGATGTCAGCATCACCACCCTCCCCGGTATCCGCGGTCACCAGCTCGATCCTTCCCAGACGCCGGAATACAGTCCGTCGATCCGCGGGGAAGGTATCAGCTGCAAGACGATTTTTGACTGCACGGTCCCCTGGGCGCTGAAGCCACACTTTGAGCGTGCGCCGTTTGCCGATGTCGACCCGCGTCCGTTTGCTCCGGAGTATTTCGCCCGTCTGGAAAACGGCCACGGTCAGTAAGTCAGTCAAGCTGGGCGACTGGCGCCGGACACGCGGCGTCTGTCGCCCGATTCAGCGCCATCCGGAGCGGATGGCGAAGGCCGGGTTAATTAATCGCCGCGGCGAGGTCTTTTTTCACCTGCTCACGCTGCTCGGCAGTCAGCACCTGGCTGACGTCAAAGTAGTATTTCACACGATAGTAGCGCACCTGCTGATCCAGCTGGCCAAAAGCAGCCAGCTGCTGTTTGACTTTAGCTTCATCCCATTTCCCGGAGTGAATAACGTCGGCCAGGGCGCCGTCCTGATAGCCGCTGATTTTAATCTGGCTCACATTGTTTTCGAATCCCTGACGCAGCGCCTGGATTTTGGCGACCTGCTCCTCACTCAGCTTCAGATGCTGGACGACCGGGTCCTGCGAGACAGACGGCACGTCAGCCGAGGTCGACGCCTGGCTGGCGGCAGTGAAGCAGGTGGTCAGCGCAATGGCGATCAGGGTGTTACGCAAGCGTGTATTCACAATGAGTTATCCTTCAGGCAAGTAAAAGAGACGGGATTATCATCGCGGGAATAAAGCCTATCTGTAACAAAGCATTCGTTTAAAACTGGATAAGAAAAGAATGGCAGGTCACCGAAACCTCGCCCCGGTGGGGGCTCAGCAGCAGAGAAAGATATATTCATCCTTCCAGTAACGGCCCTGACCAATGATATCCCCGGCCGCAGTGATTAACCGTTTTTGCTTTTCGGTTTCGATCCCCTCCACAATCACATGCCCGGTCAGGGTATGAATAGCCTGTAACAGCCCAGGCAAAGCGGGATCGTTTTCTTTGTCCCAGAAATAATCTTTATCCACTTTGACGCAATCGAAGCGAAATCGCTCCAGCAGCCGGAAAGTCGTTCGTCCGCGTCCAAAGTCATCCAGCCAGACCGGGCAAAGCGCCGCCAGCGTGCTCAGCGCCGTCAGTTCGCGACCGGCGATAAACTCATGAAAATTCTCATTTATTTCCAAGGCGATGTATTTACTGGCGCGCAGAAAATCACACAGATAGCGGTCGGTCAGAATAAAATGGCTTAATAAATCATCAATATTCAGCGAGATCGGCTTATTATCGACCTGGGAAAAATCAAAGACGGAAAGCAATTCGATTTGCCGGGTAAATAGTGCAAGCTTGTCGCGTTCGGTAAGCGTGGAGAAAGAAAACGTGGGCGCGGAGGTGTTATTTTGTGCGGGTGCTATAATGTCTTTAGTGAGCAATTCCCACGAGTGGTAGGCACCATCATCGCTAATAGCGGGCTCCAGAACGAAGCGATAAGAGGTATTTTTCACGTTTTCTTTAACCATTTAAAAAATACCAGAAATAAGAAAGGGTTAAAGCATGTCATATATTTCCCGCCAACAAAAATAGTTTAAAATGATCGATAAGAAACATTCGATAGCTAAAAGCTATCAAGATATAATTTATTGATCGGTAAAGTGAATTAATATAAATTTGCCACCGCTGTCATCCCCACCTAAGTCAAAATTAAAATATCGTTTCAAACCAGCCAGTTACAAAATAATCCATCACCAGGCATTGCGGCTTCATGCTTTTTCCCTACGGGGAAAAAAGCATGGAGTAATAAAACCGAAAAAAACAAGCCGCCAGTTTTTGGCATTTTTATGCCGAAGATCAATAACGCATCACCCGGCACGGCCCGCCTGCCACGCCGTCTGCAGGCGATAAATCAGGCAGACGGGTCAACGAAACGTCATATTTTCCCGCTATCTTACTGGCAAAAGAGGCGAAGTGGGAAAAGGGTAGTGAGAAGAATATACGGGGTTCCGCTGGCGCTGATGCTAGTCATGCTCAGCGCCAGCGCGTGGCTGGAACCGGCTCCGCGGCATGCCGCCAGAGGGCTGTGCGTCTGGTTTGATGGCGCAATGGTCGACTGCCTGCAGAGGCAGCGGCTGGGCGAAGCGAGACCCGCTCACGCGCTGGTCAGACGATAAACCGGTACCCGCCGGGTGGTATTGAACAGAGTGTCGCTGACCTCCACCTCCTCAGTGACAATAGCCATACCGGACCGGCGCAGCTGGGCAATGTCCGCCGCCACCCGCTGACTGCCGAACCAGAACAGGGCATCAAGCGCGGTAACCGGCAGGCCGGCGATTAATGCCTGGCGGAGTCGATCCCGGGCTGGTTTAATCTCCCGGGCGATCTGCTGGTACGGCGCCGCCGTCTGGCCCGTCGCCTCGACGCGACGAATACGGTTTGTCAGGTGGTAATGAAAGCTCTCCGGTACAGCCTGTAAATCCTGCTTCAAACTGTAGACGCAGCCGTAACGTTTGCCGTTGAAAACGGCGGCTTTACGACTGAGCTGCAGCGTCTCGCGGACGTCGGCGATCAGCTGCGGCGCGCGCACCAGCAGCAGGCGAAAAGGCAGCTCGAAGCTGGTGACATAGTCGACGTTCAGCAACGCAATGCGCAGACGCTCCTCTGCCCCGGCCTGCAGCTGACGGCACTCCTGATAGACTTCTCGCCACTGCTCCCGCAGCCGCGACGTTTCACCGGCTTCGGTAAACTGGTATTTTTCAATATCGTAATCAATTCTCCCGAGCACCGCACATTCCTTCCTGAATCAGTCCCGGCGTTATACTATCATCCTCCGGCGCGGTACCCTATGCCCAGCGCCGTCGCCTCTGTCGGTTATTTACGATAAAGATAACGGGTGATGACTACATCAAGAACAAACAGCAGGAAAATAACGCTGCTTAACCACAATAAGCCTGCGAATAAATCAAGTAATTGCATCGTTGTTCCCTCGCCGTTGGCCATAAAAATAAAGCCCCATCACCATAAGGTAGTTAAGAACTACCTTAACAGCCACAGATTAAAAATTATTTAGCGATATGAAATCCCGAGCCCTTGCAGGTTCATTTTACTGACATCAAATTGTCATCAAACAATGTCTATTATCAGCCGACGCCGCAGGATGGTTCCTGCCGTCATGGTATCGCCGGCAAACGCGCGACCGCACGGTTTAACAACACGGAATAATATCGCCCTACCTCACTCTTACTGTCATTGCATAATCTTATATCAGGCGCCATTACCATTCTGCTGAATAATCCGGAATGCGCTATAAGTCATAAACGCCCTGCTGATTGGTTGACCATGGAGAAATACGATGCCCAGCGAAAAAGCCCGCAGCCTTGACCATTTCTATGAGTTACTGGCGACAGGACAACATCAGAAAATCGAACTCGATTTTGACGTCGCCGCAGACGATTTTTTTAAAATCGCCACCGAGTTTGGCGACATTGGCGCGAGGATCACCCGGGTGAATGAGCGATTTATTATTAAGATCAAGTCGCCAAAAGCGTAAGCCTCTGCCCGCCTTCCCCGGCGGGCGTCAGGCCAGCATCATGCGGGCTCTGTGGCTCGCAGGAAGTCACAGCCTGCCCCTGATTGAACGCCCATCGCGTGGGTACGCTTTCCTGTTGGCGGGTGACACCTTGCGCCTGTTGGGCTTTGCCGCCGTCTCCAGGCCCGGAACCCTTTTTGACCCTGCGGTGATCCGGGTGGAGAAGATAACGATCGGTATCTTAAGCGCCGACCTGACCGACGGCTTCGGGCTGCCGGTGCGCCCCCATATTGACACCCTGCCCAAGCAAGGAGGGAACGGATCGCCGGTCTGCCCGCGACTATCTGGTTCATTCCCGGGCCGCCGGCGCGTATCTCGCTCAGTGATAGCCTTCGCTGCCGGACACTTTGCCGCGAAAGACGTAATAGCTCCAGGCGGTATACATCAGGATCACCGGGATGATCAGCAGCGCCCCCGGCAGCATAAATACCTGGCTGGAGGGCGGCGCGGCGGCATCCCACAGGGAGATGTGCGGCGGAATAATGTTCGGCCAGACGCTGATTCCCAGCCCGCTGAAGCCGAGGAATATCAGGCCCAGCGTCAGGATAAAGGGACGAGCATGGCTTGCGGGGCGCGCGCTCAGGCGCCAGATCCACAAGCTCAGGGTCAGCACCAGGATCGGCACCGGCACAAACCAGAAGAAATTGGGCAGCGTAAACCAGCGTTCCGCCACATAGCGCCAGCCCAACGGCGTCCAGACGCTGACCACCGCGATCACCGCCATTAACGCCAGCAGCGCCTTGCGGGTCAGCTCGCGCATCCGTTGCTGCAACGCGCCTTCGCTTTTCATGATCAGCCACGTGGTGCCCAACAGCAGATAGGCTACTACCAGCCCCAGACCGCAGAACAGATTGAAGGGGGTAAGCCAGTCCAGCGTCGAGCCGGCGAAGCGGCGGTCAGCCACCGCAAAGCCGTTGATAAACGCACCGACGACAATCCCCTGGCTGAAGGTCGCCAGCAGCGAGCCGCCAGCGAAGGCATAGTCCCAGAAGGTGCGATGCGAGGGAACCGCTTTAAAGCGAAACTCAAACGCCACGCCGCGGAAAATCAGGCCGATGAGCATCGCCGTCAGCGGGATAACCAGCGCATCGGTGATCACCGCGTAAGCCAACGGAAAGGCGCCGAACAGCCCTGCCCCGCCGAGCACCAGCCAGGTTTCGTTACCATCCCAGACGGGCGCCACGCTGTTAACCATCACGTCGCGCTCTTCGGCGTCATGCACCACGCTGAACAGCATTCCGATGCCTAAATCGAAACCATCCATCACGATATACATCAACGTGGCGAAGACAATGATGACAAACCAAATCACCGAGATATCGATGCTCATGATGCGTTCTCCTCATCCCGCACCGGCTCTGCCGCCGAGAGCGGACGCGCCGGGGTGCCTGCGGTTTGCGAGGTCAGCTCCGTCACCGGCTGCGGCCCTTTTTTGATAAGCCGGAAGATATAGTAATACCCCACGCCAAACACCGCGCAGTAGACCACGATAAACACCAGCAGGCTAATAGCCATCTGCAGCGTACTGTGCAACGACACCGCGTCCCGGGTGCGCAGCAAACCGTAGATCACCCACGGCTGACGGCCCATCTCGGTGGTCACCCACCCGGCGACCAGCGCAATCAGACCGGCGGGACCCATACAGAGCGCAAACCACTGGAAGGGACGCGAATGGTACAGCCGCCGCCGATAGCGAAGCCAGGCGCTGCAGATCCCTAAGGCGATCATCAACACCCCCATCCCCACCATAATGCGAAACGACCAGAACACGGCGGGCGAATAGGGCCGGTCCTCTTTCGGGAAATCTTTCAGGGCCGGCACCTGCTTATGCAGGCTATGGGTGAGGATCAGGCTGCCGAGCGCCGGGATCTCCAGGCCATAGCGGGTGCGCTCCTGCTCCATATCCGGCAGACCAAACAGCAGCAGCGGGGTGGCCTCGCCGGGCCGGTTTTCCCAGTGTCCCTCAATCGCCGCAATCTTCGCCGGCTGATGTTCGAGGGTATTAAGACCGTGCATATCACCCACCACCGCCTGGATCGGCGCCACCAGCAGCGCCATCCACATCGCCATCGACAGCATTTTGCGGATGGCCGGCGAGTCGTTGCCGCGCAGCAGATGCCAGGCGGCGGAGGCCCCGACGAACATGGCGCTACTGAGAAACGCGGCGATCGCCATATGGAATAAGCGATACGGGAACGAGGGATTAAAGATAATCGCCAGCCAGTCCTGCGGGATGAGGTGGCCATTTTCGAGGGTAAAACCCTGCGGCGTCTGCATCCAGCTATTGGAGGCGAGGATCCAGAAGGTGGAGACCAGGGTGCCAAGGGCTACCATGCAGGTGGTAAAAAAATGCAGCGCTGGCGGCACCTTGCTCCAGCCGAACAGCATCACGCCGAGGAATCCCGCTTCGAGGAAGAAGGCTGTCAGCACTTCATACAGCAGCAGCGGGCCGGTAATACTGCCGGCAAATTGAGAGAATCCGCTCCAGTTGGTGCCGAACTGATAGGACATGACTAATCCGGAAACCACGCCCATACCAAAATTGACGGCGAAAATTTTCAGCCAGAAGTTGTAGAGCGAGCGCCAGACGTTATCCCGGGTTCTCAGCCACATCCCCTCCAGCACCACAAGGTAGCTGGCAAGACCGATGGTGATGGCCGGAAACAGAATATGGAAGGAAACGGTAAAGGCAAATTGCAGTCGGGCCAGATGAAACGCGTCAAATTCAAACATAATCCGCACCATCATTGTGAAACGCCCCGGCCGCAGCCGGGGCTTATGCGAACATCACTTAGCCGATGATGACGTGTTTTGCTTACCGGCGCCGAGTTCGGCGCCGGTCAAAGGATCACCCTGCGGGTCAGACTGTGTTCGCTTCAGCATCGCTTTGCACAGCGCTTCCTGCTCCGGCGTCAGGCCGACAGAGGCGCTGCCATCTCCGCCATCCACGGCCGGCTGCGGATCCTTGACATAATCGAAGTGTTTGTCACTGTTCCAGCTGCCGCGTACTTCTCCACCCTCAGACATATTGTAGTAGGTGTTCGCGTACTCGCTAATGGGCGGCAGTTTGCCCGGTGGATAGTTATTACGAATCGACTGCAGCGCTTTCTCAAAAGAGAGCTGATGCCCCGCTTCGCGAGTCATCAGGAACGCCAGCGCGTCCTTCACGCCGGGATCGTCGGTCACGTTGATCAGCCGTTCATAGACGATCTTCGCCCTCGCCTCCGCCGCGACGTTCGATCGCAGGTCTGCGGTGGGTTCGCCGATAGTATCAATGTAGGCCGCTGTCCACGGCACGCCCGCCGAGTTGGTCAGCGGAGTACCGCCGCCGTAGAGCAGCGACGTAATATGGCTGTCGTTGCCGTTGGCGGTGAGCGAACGATAGAGTTCCGCCTCGCTCTCGGTGCCCTCCGCCAGCGCCCCTTTGGCGCCTTTATTTAGCATGCCGACCAGGGTGCCAATGATCTCCAGATGGCTTAGCTCCTCTGTCGCGATATCCATCAGCATGTCTTTACGGCCGGGATCGTCATCGCTTAATCCCTGAGTGAAATAACGACACGCGGCGGCCAGCTCGCCCTGAGGGCCGCCAAACTGTTCGAGCAGTAAATTCGCGAGCCCCGGGTTGGGTTCAGCAACGCGCACGGTATACTGCAGTTGTTTCACATGACGAAACATAGGCCTGCCTCCTGGGTTATTTTTTCGCTTCTACGCCGTCAGCATCTGAACGCAGGAGAAACTGCTCCGTGGTCTGAGGAATATGTTTGATCAGCCAGTCGGCCATTTCCCGCTCTTCCGCCAGGATGGCCTCAATGGCTGGGATGGAGGCGGTATCGCCCGCTTTTTCAGCGGCCGCCAGCAGAGAGGTATAGCAGGCGATCTCAAACTGCTCGAAAACGTACCCGCTGATCGAGCCTTTGACGATTTCATCGGAAGGAAACATTCCGCCAATGGACTGGCCGAGAGCCGCCATTTTACTCATCGAATCTTTAATCACCGAGCGCGAAATGTCGTTGCGGTCGAGGATCTCTTCCAGCACGGTAATTTGCCGTTTGGTCTCATTAATATGCTGTTCGATTCTGGCACGGAGATCCGGATAATTATCGATACGGCCAGCCATTGATTCCAGCATGGATTCTGCCTGTTTTTCCATGGCATGCGCATCTCGTAGCCAGTCATGATAATGTTCAATGTGATTCATCGTGATTTCCTCGTGTCAGGGAGCGTTTATTTTTCCGCTTTTTTATTAATATTACCTACCGCCAGGTCGGTTAATTTAACATCGGTTTGCTTTTCTTCTTCCAGGGTTTCGGCCAGCAATTTGACCGCTTTTTTATAACCCAACTGTTCCGCCAGGGTAACCAGGGTACCGTAACTGGCAATTTCGTAATGCTCGACCTTTTGCGCAGCGGCAATTAACGCGGCATCGCGTACCTCATTTTTTTCCGTGCTCTCAACGACTTCATTGGCCTCTTCGATCAATCCTTCCATGGCCACGCATTTCATGCGTTTGATTTTCAGACCAGATTCCTGCTCAATAATCTGGTCGATACGTTCAATCTGGCCCTGGGTTTCTTCAAGATGAGCATTGAACGCCGCGCTGAGTTTTTCACTGGACGCCGCTCTGGCCAGTTTTGCCAGCCCGCGGGTTAATTGTTTCTCTGCGCTGTAGGTATCTGAGAGCAGGTGAATAAATACATCTTCAATGCTTTTCATATTCATAGAAATACCTTCTGGAGTCAGAAAATAACTGCGAGTCTGTGACAGACTCGCAGGAGATACTTTCACTTCAGGGTGCAAGGAAAAGGATAATCAGGAATTATCGGACTTGCGGCCACCACCGTGGCTGTTTTGTCCGCCTTTTTTACCCGCCTCAGACGCACGCTGCGGATCATTTTTAAAGTTCCCGCCGCTGTGCTGACCACCTTTACGACCTGCTTCAGAAGCTTTTTCACGGTCTTCAGCAAAATTTCCGGAACCACCACGATGCTCTGCCATATTTCACCTCATGTATATCGGTTATGTCAGTACGATACGAAAATATTCCGTATCACTCGTCGTTCGATATTTAAATCTAGCGGGTAATGCTGGTTAGTCAAATTATTATCCCGTGTTTTTGATGCCTTTTAGGAGTAATTCGGAATAATTCTACAAAACACATCAAAAATAACCAGACGGTACATTCCCGCTAACTTACTGTGTTCAGGGAAATAATGCACACAGAGCACCACTGTGGCAAAGAATTATTTATACCGGCGGAGTACTCCTGTTGGGTTATATAACGAAGCGGCAGTAACGCCCTTAGTCTGGTTGAAATTCAGATTTTTTCTTTTTTTAAGGCAAAAAAAAGCCGCTGGGGAAGCGGCTGGAAAATAAAACGGAGCGAATATCATGCCCGATTAAGCCTGGCATACATAAGGGGAATAGGCAAATAACCTCAAATAACCTCAACAAACCAGCCGCTAAATAAGCGAAGCGTGGAATACATTCACTGAGTGGAATATCACGCAGTTCCATTATAAGTACTCTACGCTTTATTTTTACTGTGGTTTATCGGCGGCAATAACGTTAGGTCACAATGCCTTTTCGCCTGCTGCTATCAGCCATTCTCTCCAGGAGAAGACTTTATGAAAGCACTCACTTATCATGGCCCCCATCATGTCAGCGTCGACACCATGCCCGACCCGGCCCTTGAGGCGCCGGACGATATTATTCTGCGCGTCACGGCGACGGCGATCTGCGGTTCCGATCTGCACCTTTACCGCGGTAAGATCCCCGGCACGCACCATGGTGATATTTTCGGCCATGAATTTATGGGGGAAGTGGTGGAAGCCGGTTCCGAGGTCACCGCGGTTCGTAAAGGCGATCGGGTGGTTATCCCGTTTGTCATCGCCTGCGGAGACTGCTTCTTTTGTCGCCTGCAGCAATATGCCGCCTGCGAAAGCACCAATAGCGGCCAGGGGGCGACGCTCAACCGAAAAGGCATTTCGCCACCGGCGGCCCTGTTCGGCTACAGCGATTTGTACGGCGGGATCCCCGGCGGCCAGGCGGAATATGTGCGGGTTCCCAAAGCCAATACCGGACCGTTTAAAGTGCCGGACACCTTACCCGATGAAAAGGTGCTGTTTCTGTCAGATATTCTGCCTACCGCCTGGCAGGCGGTAAAAAACGCCGAGGTCAAACCCGGCAGCAGCGTGGCTATTTTTGGCGCCGGCCCGGTTGGCCTGCTGTGTGCCTCCTGCGCCAGGCTCAATGGCGCAGAGCAGATATTTATCATCGATCATAACGATTACCGACTCGACTTCGCGCAGCGGCGCTATGGCACGATCCCGATAAACTTCGACCACCATGACGATCCGGCGCAGTGGATTATCGACAACACCGCCGGCCATCGCGGCGTCGATGCGGTGATTGACGCCGTCGGCTTCGAGGCGAAAGGCAGCCTTACGGAAACCGTCCTCAGCACCCTGAAAATCGAGGGCAGCAGCGGGAAAGCGCTGCGCCAGTGCATCGCTGCCGTGCGCCGCGGCGGCATCGTCAGCGTACCCGGGGTTTACGCCGGTTTCATTCACGGATTTATGTTTGGCGATGCCTTTGATAAAGGGCTGACCTTCAGAATGGGGCAAACCCACGTCCATGCCTGGTTGCCGGATCTACTGGCGCTTATTGAGCAAGGGTTGCTCACCCCGGAGGAGATTGTCACTCACCATATGCCTCTGGAGGAGGCCGCGCGCGGCTATCAGATCTTTGAGAAACGTGAAGAGGCATGCCGCAAAGTGATCCTCGTGCCGGGGATGCAGCCCGGAAAGGCAACGCTTTGAGGCGGAGATTAACGCAGCGAAATCCCTCGGAGGCCAGTCTGCGCCGTGCTATAAAAACAGCATGCGCTGGCCGGCCGTCGCTGATACAGCCGTTAACCACAGGAGAAGGTCATGCTCGAGTTACGCCCGAATTGCGAATGCTGTGATAAAGATCTGCCGCCAGACTCACGCGAAGCGTTTATCTGTTCGTTCGAGTGCACCTTTTGCCAGGACTGCATGACGGCGCGGCTTAACGGCCATTGCCCGAACTGCGGCGGCGAACTAGTGCGGCGTCCGGTGCGTCCCGAAGAGGCGCTCCGGCGCCACCCCGCCTCCACCCTGCGCCGCCATGGGCAGTAAAACCGGATGAGCAGGCGTAGCGTAAAGGAGCCCTCGGGCTCCCTTTCTTCATCCTTATTTCGCTGCCGAAAAGCGCCACTCTGCGGCGGTCGACAGCGTCACAAATGGCCCGGCAAGGGTGACATTGTGATGGCCAATGATGTCAGGCGCTGATAAACGTTCGTTATCCATGGTTGAGTGCGCATCTGAGATCAGCACCGTCCGTAATCCCAGCGCCGATGCCGCTCGGCAGGTCGTGTCCACGCAGAATTCGGTTTTCATCCCGGCAATAACCAGCTGTTTTACGCCGGCCTGAGCGAGCTGATGCGCAAGGTCAGTTTGCTGAAAACAGGAAGGGTACTTTTTAATAAAGACGATATCCCGCTCGCCGTTAACACCCATCTCAGGCAGCAGTTGAGTTAATGGACTTTGCGCGGAGAACGGAGAGTCGTCAGCTCCGGTATGGCGGGCAAAGAAGACGGGCACCTCAGCCTGTCTCGCTTTTTCAATCAGCAGGCAAACGTTCGCCAGAAGCGCATCGGCCTGATACGGGGAAACCGGGCCACGGAAAAGCCCCTGCTGCATATCGATAATTAACAGGGCATCCTCAGATGAAATCATGATGGGTCTCCATTCAGTCTGTCACGAACGGAGAGGTCTCTCCCCGTCCACATTGGCGGGGAGTGAGGATCTGTTTGTCAGGAGCCGGTCACAGATACGCCCACACCACCGCAGGTTACGGTCGTGGTGGTGACGGTGGTGGTTGGCTGCACTGACGTAATCATTATCTGACCTTCACTTATTCTTTACAGATAAAACATAAGCGCCATTAAAACGGCTCTTTTCTTATAGCATTGAGCTGAGACGGATGGCAATTTATGCGTGAACAACGCAGCCGCTTTACGCAACCATTAACGGCTTACAATATAGGCGCGAAGGATTTCACCTGCTGAAAGAATATGTTTCACAGTATATGCCCGAGCCTCCTGTGAATTATTTTGCTGGCAGGCCATCAGGATCTGCTGATGCTCATCCTGGAATTTCAGCGTATCCGACAGCAGTCTGTTCTGAAAAAGCTCATATCTTTCAATCTGCTCGCGCAATTCACCGATCATCTTCAACAGGCGCTGATTGTTACACTTCCGATACAGCAGTTCATGAAACTCGCGGTTATACCTCCCCTGCAGCTCGGGTTCAGAAGCGCTACTCAGCAGCTGATGCACCAGCTCTGCCCGGGCAAGCGTTTCCGGGTCCATATTCTCCAGGCTATGAAAAATGGCTTCACCTTCCAGGAGTGCCCGCAGCTGATAAATTTCATCGACATCTGCGGCCGTCAGCGTTTTCACCACCGCGCCACGATTTCTGAAAATCTCAACCAGACCTTCGCGCTCAAGCTGCTGTATCGCTTCTCTCATTGGGATACGGCTGACAGAAAACTGGCAGGCCAGGTCGCGCTCCACAAGCCGGTCGCCATCTCGCAATGCCCCCTTGTTGATTAAGATTTTTAACTCACTGGCAAGGATATCGGCGGTCGAACGGGTAGCAGCGTTCATTTGGCTCTCTTTACATCATTCATAAATGGTATACCATTATACCATTCGAGCCAACGTCATGACAACCTTGCGATTCTACCTGCGGCTTCGTTCAGGCAATGCAACTGGACGATACCGCAGTGAAGAAATTCATCCCTCTACAGAGAAAGGCAAACCAATGGAACATGCTTATACCAGTCATATCACATGGACCGGCAATCAGGGCACGGGTACCTCGGGTTACAAGGCTTATGCCCGGACCTGGGATATCGCGGTAAAGGGAAAAGAACCCATTCATTGTTCAAATGATCCATTACTGGGCGGCGATCCCGGCAAAATGAACCCGGAAGATCTCCTGCTCTCTTCTCTCTCTGCCTGTCACATGCTGTGGTACTTACATCTGGCCTCAGATGCCGGCATTACGGTCATGGAATATCAGGACTCGCCGGTGGCAACGGGTGAAGTATTAAAAGGGGGCGCGGGTCGCTTTATTTCTGCTACCCTCCGGCCGAAAATCACCGTATTACCAGGTACCGATCTCGACGCCGCCGCGGCCCTTCATCAGCAGATCCATCACGTCTGTTTTATCGCCCGATCGGTCAATTTCCCGGTCAGCTACCAGCCTGAATTTATTATCTTTAACGCAGAGTAACTCGTTTCTGGCGCGATCATCCGGTGCGCAGGAAATGTGGCTGGGGTATCCAACCTCAGCCACACTTCGCTGCACGCCGAAGCATCCTGCTCTGGTCGTCATTAGACTGCACGGACATTCACCACGGAGCAGACTTATGATTGCAGTACTTTTTGAGGCCGACGCCTTACCGGAAGCACAGGAAAGATATCTTCAGCTGGCGGCCGGGCTGACGCCTTTGCTTTCAGACACGCCGGGGTTTATTGCCATCGAGCGTTTTCAGAGCCTGAATTCGCCCGGCAAAATCCTTTCGCTATCCTGGTGGGAAGATGAAGCATCGGTGGCCAACTGGCAGCAAAATGAGCGGCATCTGGCTGCCCAGCGCGAAGGCAAAGCATCGATTTTTTCATACTACAGAATACGCGTTGCCCGCGTGTTCCGGGATTACTCATCGGATCGGGGAGCACAGCCAGATGTATGATATTCACATCATTCTCAACAACACGCCGGGCTCGCTTGGCGCAATGGGTATAGCGCTGGGCAACAACGGTGTGGGCCTCGAAGGTGGTGGGGTATTCACCACGCCTGATGCCGGACATGCGCATTTTCTGGTGGAGGACGGTGAGACAGCCCGCAGGGTGCTGACCGAGGCCGGCTTTACGGTCAGCGATGTATGCCGTCCTCTGATACGTAAGTTACCCCAGGAACGCCCCGGGGAACTGGGAGACATTGCCGACACCCTTGCCCGCAACGGTATTAATATTCTGGTACAGTACAGCGACCACCGTAACCGGCTCATTCTTCTTACCGATGATGACACCCGGGCAGCGGAAGTGACCAAAAAATGGGCCATACTTTCTGAATGAATCTCCTGAAAACGCAGCAAGACAGTGAGCCAGAGGCGGCACTGGAAACCGCGATGGCGATGGTGGCCTCTGCCCTCTCCGACCCGTCAAGGGTCAGCATTCTCTGCGCGCTGATGGACGGGCGCGCATGGACGGCGACCGAGCTCAGCACGGTCGCCGAGGTCTCCGCCTCCACCACCAGCGGACATCTTGCCCGGCTGCTCAGCAACGGGCTGGTGGTGTGTCTCGCGCAGGGGCGCCACCGCTATTACCGCCTGGCAGGCGCGCATATCGCCGGGCTGCTGGAAAACCTGATGGGCGTCTCAATGCAGTCGCATAAGGCGCTGGCCACCAGCACGCCGGTGACACTTCGCTACGCTCGCACCTGCTACGACCATCTGGCGGGCGAGCTGGCGGTGAAGATTTATGAGTTTATGCTGCGGGAAAAATGGCTGACGGCCGATGGCCTGGCCCTGACGTCAGCCGGTAAAACCCAGCTTGAAAGCCTGGGCGCGGTACTTAACGCTCGCCCGCGACGTAAGCCTTGTTGCCCCTGTCTTGACTGGAGCGAAAGACGTTTTCATCTGGGAGGCGACGCCGGATCGGCGCTGATGGCGCTGTTTGAGCAGAAAGGATGGATCACCCGCACGCCGGGATATCGGGAAGTGCAAGTGACGGATAGCGGCAGAGCGGCGCTGTCCCGGCTGTTTAATCTGAAGGTGGGTGGATAGCCTGAGTTTAGGCTACATCACATTTTCGCCGAACGGCACCGGTTTAAGCCGGTCGGGCCATCAGTAAGACCCCTGGCGTTCAATCCATACCCACTTGCGATCTCGCGGTAAACTGAGCTAGCCCTGTTGTAAGCGCATGGCTTTGATGGACATTGTGTTGCGGGAAATCGACCATGGTACCGCGCAGCGAGCGTCCGGCAAAATAACGGCCTGAATGCGATAAAAAAACGGGAGCCCATCGGCTCCCGCTTTAACTTAATCCACTAACGGGATTACATGTTCGCGATAATCGCGTCGCCAAACTCTGAACATTTCAGCAGTTTAGCGCCTTCCATCAGACGTTCGAAGTCATAGGTCACGGTCTTGGCGGCGATAGCGCCTTCCATGCCTTTAACGATCAGGTCTGCGGCTTCGAACCACTGCATGTGGCGCAGCATCATTTCTGCGGACAGGATGATGGAGCCCGGGTTCACTTTGTCCTGGCCAGCATACTTCGGCGCAGTACCGTGAGTCGCTTCGAACAGCGCGCACTCGTCGCCGATGTTGGCGCCCGGGGCGATACCGATACCGCCAACCTGTGCCGCCAGCGCGTCAGAGATGTAGTCGCCGTTGAGGTTCATACAGGCGATAACGTCGTATTCCGCCGGACGCAGCAGGATCTGCTGCAGGAAGGCGTCGGCGATCACGTCTTTTACCACGATCTCTTTGCCGGTGTTCGGGTTCTTGATTTTCACCCACGGGCCGCCGTCGATCAGCTCGCCGCCGAACTCTTCGCGAGCCAGCTGGTAGCCCCAGTCTTTGAACGCGCCTTCGGTGAACTTCATAATGTTGCCTTTGTGCACCAGAGTGACGGAATCACGATCGTTGGTGATCGCATACTCAATGGCTGCACGAACCAGACGTTTGGTGCCTTCTTCAGAGCACGGCTTGATGCCGATGCCGCAATGTTCCGGGAAGCGAATTTTCTTCACGCCCATCTCATCGCGCAGGAATTTGATCACTTTGTCTGCTTCAGCAGAGTCGGCTTTCCACTCGATGCCTGCATAGATATCTTCGGAGTTTTCACGGAAGATAACCATGTCGGTCAGTTCCGGGTGCTTAACCGGGCTCGGGGTGCCCTGGTAGTAACGTACCGGACGCAGGCAGACGTAGAGATCCAGCTCCTGGCGCAGCGCCACGTTCAGGGAACGAATGCCGCCGCCGACTGGGGTAGTCAGAGGACCTTTGATAGCAACGCGGTAGTCACGAATCAGATCGAGGGTTTCAGCTGGCAGCCAGACATCCTGGCCATAGACGTGTGTCGATTTCTCACCGGTGTAAACTTCCATCCAGGAAATTTTACGCTCGCCCTTATAGGCTTTCTCAACGGCGGCATCAACCACTTTCAGCATCGCTGGGGTAACGTCAACGCCGATACCGTCACCTTCAATGAACGGGATAATCGGATTGTGAGGGACGTTCAGTTTGCCGTTTTGCAGGGTGATTTTTTGACCTTCCGCCGGAACTACTACTTTGCTTTCCATTAACCTCTCCTTCGAGCGCTTCTGGTTCTGCTCTTCCCTCTTCACGCGAGCCTGGTGTTGGCTGAGTCGGCCAGCTTCGGAGTACCGGGTCTTCCCGCTAACCGGAGCTATCGCGTCCGTGTCGCCTTCCTGCCTGTAGTGCGAATCGGTTTGAGCAATTTTTTGTTAATAATTTGTAATGAGCATGTCAATACTACCTGAATGTTTGCGTCCATGAAAGGCATTCGTAATTAGGCTATAATGCGGCAATTGATAGAGCCTGAAAATACCATGCAGAAAACTTCATTTAGAAAACATCGCGTTGAGCGATTCAGCACACAACAAGTCACCAGACAACGTAAAGAACGCCAGCCAAAAACTGTGATCTTGTTCAATAAACCCTATGATGTGTTGCCGCAATTTACCGACGAGGCCGGGCGCAGCACGCTGAAAGATTTTATTCCGGTGGCGGGCGTCTATGCTGCCGGTCGGCTCGATCGCGACAGCGAAGGCCTGCTGGTGCTGACCAACGACGGCGCGCTGCAGGCGAAGCTGACCCAGCCGGGTAAGCGCACCGGCAAGATCTACTATGTTCAGGTGGAAGGCGAACCCACGCCCGAGGCGCTGGCCGCGCTGCGCGACGGCGTCACCCTCAACGACGGCCCCACCCTGCCTGCCGGCGTAGAACTTGTGGAGGAACCCGTCTGGCTGTGGCCGCGCAACCCGCCGATTCGTGAGCGCAAATCGATTCCCACCCGCTGGCTGAAAATTACGCTCTACGAAGGACGCAACCGCCAGGTGCGCCGGATGACCGCCCACGTCGGCTTCCCCACCCTGCGTCTGATCCGCTACGCCATGGGCGGCTATACGCTCGACGGACTGGCCAACGGCGACTGGCGCAAAGCCGAATAACTGAAAAGGAAAAGCGATGTTTAAACCTCATGTCACCGTTGCCTGCGTGGTTCACGCCCAGGATAAATTTCTCATCGTCGAAGAAACCATTAACGGCAAAGCACTGTGGAACCAGCCGGCGGGCCATCTCGAGGCCAATGAAACGCTGCTGCAGGCCGCCGAACGTGAACTGTGGGAGGAGACCGGCATTCGCGCCACGCCGCAGCACTTCATCCGCATGCATCAGTGGCTGGCTCCCGATAACACCCCGTTTCTGCGCTTCCTGTTCGCTATCGAACTTAGCGATCCGTGCGCCACTGAACCGCACGACAGCGATATCGATCGCTGCCTGTGGCTCAGTGCTGAGGAAATTCTTAACGCGCCAAACCTGCGCTCGCCGCTGGTTGCCGAAAGCATTCGCTGCTACCTGCAGGACCCGCGGCAGCCGCTGTCGCTGATTGGCGCCTTTAACTGGCCGTTCACAGGGGGTGAATGAACGGTGAGCGCGTGCTAGAATACGCCGCCTCGAAGTTCAATGTAGCGAGTATTTCCATGTCAGAAAGCCAGAAAAAAGTGATCGTCGGCATGTCCGGCGGCGTCGACTCCTCGGTCTCCGCGTACCTGTTGCTGCAGCAAGGGTATAAGGTGGAAGGCCTGTTCATGAAGAACTGGGAGGAAGACGACGGCGAGGAATACTGCACCGCCGCCGCCGACCTTGCCGATGCGCAAGCGGTCTGCGATAAGCTGGGCATTGAACTGCACACCGTTAACTTTGCCGCCGAATATTGGGATAACGTCTTTGAGCTCTTCCTGGAAGAGTACAAAGCCGGCCGCACGCCGAACCCGGATATTCTGTGCAATAAAGAGATCAAATTTAAAGCCTTCCTCGAGTTTGCTGCCGAAGACCTCGGCGCCGACTACATCGCCACCGGGCACTATGTGCGCCGCGCCGATGTAGACGGTAAAAGCCAGCTGCTGCGCGGACTCGACGGCAATAAAGATCAGAGCTACTTCCTTTATACCCTTAGCCACGAGCAGATTGCCCAGAGCCTGTTCCCGGTGGGTGAACTGGAAAAACCGCAGGTGCGTAAGATCGCCGAAGAGCTGGATCTGATCACCGCGAAGAAAAAAGATTCCACCGGCATCTGCTTTATCGGCGAGCGTAAATTCCGCGATTTCCTTGGCCGTTACCTGCCGGCGCAGCCGGGCAAAATCCTCACCGTCGACGGCGAGGAGATCGGTACCCATCAGGGGTTGATGTACCACACCCTGGGCCAGCGTAAAGGGCTGGGTATCGGCGGCACCAAAGAGGGTAGCGAAGATCCATGGTACGTGGTCGATAAAGACGTTGAGAATAATATTCTTATCGTCGCCCAGGGCCATGACCACCCGCGCCTGATGTCCGTCGGTCTGATTGCCCAACAGCTGCACTGGGTAAACCGTGAACCGCTGCAGGGCACCCTGCGCTGCACGGTGAAAACCCGCTATCGCCAGACCGATATCCCCTGCACCGTTACCGCGCTGGATGAAGACCGTATCGAAGTCCGCTTCGATGAGCCGGTCGCGGCGGTGACACCGGGCCAGTCCGCGGTATTCTATTTGGGTGAAGTGTGTCTCGGCGGCGGAATTATTGAACAACGACTGCCTCTGCAGTCCTGAACGCGCGTTATTTCCGCCGGGACGAACCGCCCCGGCGGCTGACAAGGAGTATGTGTGGCGAAGAATTACTATGACATCACCCTGGCGCTGGCTGGCGTTTGCCAGGCGGCGCGACTGGTTCAGCAACTGGCGCATCAGGGACATTGCGACAGCGATGCCCTGCATGTGTCGCTGAACAGCATCATCGACCTCGATCCCGAGTCGACGCTGGCGGTGTTCGGTGGCAGTGAAGCCAATCTTCGCCTCGGCCTTGAAACGCTGCTCGGGGTGCTCAATACCAGCAGTCGCCAGGGCCTCAATGCGGAACTCACCCGCTATACCCTGAGCCTGATGGTGCTGGAGCGCAAGCTCGCCGCCAGTAAAGGGGCGATGGACACGCTCGGCAACCGCATCGCCGGCCTGCATCGTCAGCTGGAGCACTTTGACCTGCAGTCCGAAACGCTGCTCAGCGCCATGGCGGGCATCTATGTCGACGTGATAAGCCCGCTGGGCCCGCGTATTCAGGTGACCGGCTCCCCTGCCGTGCTGCAAAGCCCGCAGGTGCAGGCGAAAGTTCGCTCAGCGCTGCTGGCGGGTATTCGCGCCGCGGTGCTCTGGCATCAGGTGGGCGGCGGACGTCTCCAGCTTATGTTTTCCCGTAATCGTCTGGTTAACCAGGCAAAGCAAATTCTTGCTCATTTAACCCCGGAGTTGTGATCTATGGAATTATCCTCACTGACCGCCGTTTCCCCTGTAGACGGCCGCTACGGCGATAAAGTCAGCGCGCTGCGCGGTATCTTCAGCGAATTCGGTTTGCTGAAATTCCGCGTTCAGGTGGAAGTACGTTGGCTGCAAAAACTGGCCGCCCACGCAGCGATCAAGGAAGTTCCTGCTTTTGCTGCCGACGCAAACGGTTTCCTTGACAAAATCGTTGCCGATTTCAGCGTCGAAGACGCCGAGCGCATCAAAACCATCGAGCGCACCACTAACCACGACGTGAAAGCGGTAGAGTACTTTCTGAAAGAGAAAGTCGCTGACATCGCCGAACTGCACGCCGTGTCGGAGTTTATTCACTTCGCCTGTACGTCTGAAGACATCAATAACCTCTCCCACGCGCTGATGCTGAAAACCGCCCGCGACGAAGTGGTTCTGCCTTACTGGCGCAAACTGATTGACGCGGTAAAAGATCTGGCGACCCAGTACCGCGATGTGCCGCTGCTCTCCCGTACCCACGGCCAGCCAGCGACACCGTCCACCATGGGTAAAGAGATGGCCAACGTCGCCTACCGTATGGAGCGCCAGTACCGTCAGCTGAACCAGGTGGAAATCCTTGGTAAAATCAACGGCGCGGTGGGTAACTACAACGCCCACATCGCCGCTTACCCGGAAGTCGACTGGCATCAGTTCAGCGAAGAGTTTGTTACTTCGCTGGGCATTCAGTGGAACCCGTACACCACGCAGATCGAGCCGCATGACTATATCGCTGAGCTGTTTGACTGCATCGCGCGCTTTAACACCATTCTGATCGACTTCGATCGCGACGTGTGGGGCTACATCGCGCTCAACCACTTCAAACAGAAGACCATCGCCGGGGAAATCGGCTCCTCCACCATGCCGCACAAGGTGAACCCGATTGACTTCGAAAACTCCGAAGGCAACCTCGGCCTGGCCAATGCGGTCATGCAGCACCTGGCCAGCAAACTGCCGGTTTCCCGCTGGCAGCGCGACCTGACCGACTCCACCGTTCTGCGTAACCTCGGCGTGGGCATCGGCTATGCGCTGATCGCCTATCAGTCCACCCTCAAAGGGATCAGCAAGCTGGAGCTGAACCAGGATCGCCTGCTGGATGAACTGGATCACAACTGGGAAGTACTGGCTGAGCCGATCCAGACCGTGATGCGTCGTTACGGTATCGAAAAACCGTACGAGAAGCTGAAAGAGCTGACCCGCGGCAAACGCGTTGACGCGGAAGGGATGAAGCAGTTTATTGACAGCCTCGCCCTGCCGGAAGAGGAAAAAGTGCGTCTCAAAGCGATGACCCCGGCCAACTATATCGGCCGGGCAATCACCATGGTTGACGAGCTGAAGTAATCGCCCTGCCCCTCTTTCCGCCGGAAAGAGGGGCGTTTTATCGCCGGAAAGCGATCAGATCCAAACGTCGTTCACCGCCGTCCGCTCGCCGCCCTCGTGGCCGGTATTCAACACCCCGCGCGGTTCAATCAGCATCAGCTTCGCTTCCGTCTCCGTCGAGGTCTTATGTTCCACCCCGCGCGGCACGACGATCATCTCCCCGGCCTTCACCAGCACATGTCCGTCGCGAAAGTCCACGCGCAATACCCCCTCCACCACCATCAGCGTCTCATCGGTTTCCGGGTGGCTGTGCCAGATAAAGTCGCCGGCGATGCGCACGATCTTGAACTGATAGTCATTCATTTCGGCCACCACTTTGGGCTGCCATTGTTCGCTGAACAGGGAAAATTTCTGAGCAAGATTAACGAGTTGATACATAGGCTGTCTCCTTGTGATAAAGGCAGTCAGCATAGTTCGCCTCGCCGCGTTGACGCTTGAACGATTGTGCAACCTGCGCCGCCTTAGCCGCGGATCGCCCGCAGCCAGCGCCCCGGAGAGAGGCCAAAGCGGCTGATAAACTGGCGCGTCATGTGGCTCTGGTCGGCAAACCCCGCGTCAGCGGCAATATCCACCAGACGCTCCCCGGCGCGCATCCGCTGGCGACAAAAATCGAGCCGGCGCATCATGACGTAGCGCCACGGGCTGGTGCCGTACAGCGTTCTGAAATCACGGCTCAGGCTCCAGCGGTCCCGGCCGCTGACCTGCGACAGGGTGTCGAGGGTCATATCCTGCATAAAACAGGCATGGATATACTCCCGAGCCCTCTCCGCCGCCTGATAATCAAACGCCTGGCGACGGGAACGCTGCCCGCCGACCACGGCCAGGGTCTGCGCCAGGTCGTACAGGGCGTCTTCTTCCTCCAGCGGCTCGAAGGTATCCGTGACCGCTTTCAACAGCGGCTGCACGGCGCGACCTAGCCGTGGATCCGCCGACAGGCCGCCGGGGATAAACGGCAATGGCCTGCCGCCGAGTATCTTCTGGATCAGCGCTGGCTCAATGTAGACCATGCGGTAGTGAAACCCCGCCTCGGTGCCCGCCTCGCCATCGTGTATTTCGTCCGGGTGAAGGACCATCGTCCCGCCGGGCAGACTGTGCTGTAGCCCGCCGCGATAGTGAAAGCTCTGCACGCCGGCGATCGTCTGGCCGATGGCGTAGGTATCATGCCGGTGCGGCTCGTAGCCGTGGCCGCCGAAGAAGGCTTCGATGCGCTCCGTGCGGCTGGGCGATTGCGCCAGCCTGACCCAATCCGCGCTCTGCTGCTGAGACATAATGAATAACCTGCGGCGTTCTTGAGGGAGGATTCGAGCACTATTACACAAAAAATTAACATCACCAACCCGCTCACTGCCGCGCCCAGCCGCTGGGCGTTTGCTGAAATTACGCATAGAATGAAGGAGTTCCATACCCGCTGCGCAAAAGGCGCCGCTCAACGCCGGCCTGCCCGGCGATGCTCCACGCCGTTTGTATAAAAAGCTTTATTTAACAGCTGTTTATATTTTGCGTATATAATAAACGTCAGACTACTTTCGAAATTGCAAGGGAGAACAGCCATGCGCGTACTCGTGGTTGAGGATAATGCCCTGCTGCGTCACCACCTCAAAGTTCAGCTCCAGGAGCTGGGCCATCAGGTCGATGCCGCAGAGGATGCCAAGGAAGCGGATTACTATCTGGGCGAACATCTCCCGGATATCGCCATCGTCGATCTCGGCCTGCCGGACGAAGATGGATTATCGTTGATCCGTCGCTGGCGCAGCCATGACGTGTCGCTGCCGGTGCTGGTGCTGACCGCCCGCGAAGGATGGCAGGATAAAGTCGAAGTGCTCAGCGCCGGGGCGGATGATTACGTCACCAAGCCTTTCCATATTGAAGAGGTTGCCGCCCGCATGCAGGCGCTGCTGCGCCGCAACAGCGGCCTGGCCTCGCAGGTGATCTCTCTGCCGCCGTTTCAGGTCGACCTCTCCCGCCGCGAGCTGTCGGTGAACGATCAGCCGATCAAGCTGACGGCCTTTGAGTACACGATTATGGAAACCCTGATCCGCAACCGCGGCAAAGTGGTCAGTAAAGATTCCCTGATGCTCCAGCTTTACCCGGATGCCGAACTGCGTGAAAGCCATACCATCGACGTGCTGATGGGCCGGCTGCGTAAGAAAATTCAGGCTGAATACCCGCAGGACGTCATCACCACGGTGCGCGGCCAGGGCTATCTGTTCGAACTGCGCTGATGAAGGGACTGTTGCGGCATATTTTCCCGCTGTCATTACGGGTTCGCTTCCTGCTGGCGACCGCCGGGGTGGTGCTGGTGCTCTCCCTGGCCTATGGCATGGTGGCGCTGGTGGGCTACAGCGTCAGCTTCGATAAAACCACCTTCCGTCTGCTACGCGGCGAGAGCAATCTCTTTTATATGCTGGCCAAATGGGAGAACGGCGCCATTGATGTCGATATCCCGGAAAATCTGAATATGGAAAGCCCGACGGTGACCCTTATTTACGATGAGAAGGGCAAACTACTGTGGGCGCAGCGCGATGTCCCCTGGCTGACGAAGCGCATTCAACCGGATTGGTTGAAACGCAATGGCTTCCATGAAATTGAAGCCGATGTCGACAGCAGCAGTATGCTGTTGCGCAATAACCATGAGGTTCAGGAACAGCTGGACGCCATCCGCGAACAGGGCGACGATTCGGAGATGACCCACTCGGTGGCGATCAACTTCTACCCAGCCACCAGCAAAATGCCCCAGCTCAGTATCGTGGTGGTCGACACCATCCCGGTGGAGCTCAAGCGCAGCTATATGGTGTGGAGCTGGTTTATCTACGTGCTGGCCGCCAACCTGTTGCTGGTGATCCCCCTGCTGTGGGTCGCCGCCTGGTGGAGCCTGCGCCCCATCGAGTCGCTGGCCAAAGAGGTGCGCGAGCTGGAGGAACATCACCGCGAGAAGCTCAATCCCAACACCACCCGCGAGCTGACCCGACTGGTGAGCAACCTTAACCGGCTGGTTCGCAGCGAGCGTGAACGCTATGACAAATACCGCACCACCCTCACCGATCTCACCCACAGCCTGAAAACGCCGCTGGCGGTGATGCAGAGCACGTTGCGCTCGCTGCGCGGCGAGAAGATCAGCGTCGACGAGGCGGAGCCAGTGATGCTGGAGCAGATCAGCCGTATCTCGCAACAAATTGGCTACTATCTGCATCGCGCCAGCATGCGCAGCGGCGGCACCCTGCTGAGCCGGGAGCTGCATCCGATCGCCCCTCTGCTCGACAGCCTGACCTCCGCCCTCAATAAGGTCTATCAGCGCAAGGGGGTCAATATCTCGCTCGACATCTCGCCGGAGATCAGTTTTGTCGGCGAGCAGAACGATTTTATGGAAGTGATGGGCAACGTTCTCGATAACGCCTGTAAGTACTGCCTGGAGTTCGTGGAGGTTTCCGTGCGCCAGACCACCGACAGCCATCTGCACATCCTGGTGGAAGACGATGGGCCGGGGATCCCGCTGAGCCAGCGCCGCGCCGTCTTCGACCGCGGCCAGCGGGCGGATACTCTGCGTCCCGGCCAGGGGGTGGGGCTCTCCGTCGCCCGGGAAATCGTCGAACAATATGACGGGGAGATCATCGCCGGCGAGAGCCTGCTCGGCGGCGCCTGCATGGAGGTGGTGTTTGGCCGCCAGCTGATGGAAGATAAAGAGAGTTAATCGTTGAGTTTTTTCACGGCGCCTGCATCGCCGGGGCGCCGCATCCGTTATAATCCCTGTCAGACACCTGCAGTGGAATATCAATATGGATTATCAATTAACGCTTAACTGGCCCGACTTTATCGAACGCTACTGGCAAAAACGGCCGGTGGTATTGAAGCGCGGCTTCGCCAATTTTATCGACCCGCTGAGCCCGGACGAACTGGCTGGACTGGCCATGGAGAGCGAGGTCGATAGCCGCCTTGTCAGCCATCAGGATGGAAAATGGCAGGTCAGTCACGGTCCCTTCGAAAGCTACGATCACCTGAGCGAAAACAACTGGTCCCTGCTGGTGCAGGCGGTTAACCACTGGCATGAGCCGTCTGCGGCGCTGATGCATCCGTTCCGCGCCCTGCCGGACTGGCGTATCGACGACCTGATGATCTCCTTCTCAGTACCGGGCGGCGGCGTCGGCCCGCATCTGGATCAGTATGATGTGTTTATCATTCAGGGCACCGGTCGTCGACGCTGGCGCGTCGGGGAAAAAGTGCCGATGAAACAGCACTGCCCGCATCCGGACCTGCTGCAGGTTGACCCCTTCGAGGCGATTATCGATGAAGAGATGGAGCCGGGGGATATTCTCTATATTCCGCCAGGATTCCCGCATGAGGGGTATTCGCTGGAAAACTCGCTCAACTATTCGGTCGGCTATCGCGCGCCGAATGCCCGCGAGTTGTTCAGCGGATTTGCCGACTACGTTCTCCAGCGCGAACTGGGCAGCCAGCGCTACGCCGATCCGGACGTGCCGTCGCGCGACCATCCGGCGGATATTTTACCGGCCGAACTCGACCGCCTGCGCGAGATGATGCTGGGGCTGATTAACCAACCGGAGCACTTTAAGCAGTGGTTCGGCGAGTTTATCACCCAGTCGCGTCATGAACTTGACGTCGCGCCGCCGGAGCCGCCGTATCAGCCTGACGAGATTTATGATGCCCTGCAGCAGGGCGATACCCTGGAACGCCTGGGCGGCCTGCGGGTGCTGCGCATTGACGGCGAGGTGTTCGTCAATGGGGAGAAGATCAACTCCCCGCACCGTCCGGCGCTGGACGCCTTAGCTACCCACCTGACGCTGCGCGCCGACCATTTTGGCGATGCGCTGGAAGATCCTTCCTTCCTCGCCATGCTGGCGGCGCTGGTCAACAGCGGCTACTGGTTCTTTGGCGACTGAGTCTCCATCCTGCCCGGCGGCGCTGCGCTTGCCGGGCCTACGGGTTCTGCAGTCACCGGCTGGACCGTATGCCGGATAAGGCAAAGCCGCCATCCGGCATCTTATGCGACAAGCAGAATGACCGGTCTGGTTGCGAAGGTTATTTCCCTGTTCGTGCCGCCGTCAGCTCGGCGATACGCACGATCACCTGCACCGCTTTCTCCATCCCTTCCAGGGTGACAAACTCATGTTTGCCGTGATAGTTGTAGCCGCCGGTAAACAGGTTCGGGCACGGCAGTCCCATAAACGAGAGCTGCGCGCCGTCGGTACCGCCGCGGATCGGTTTCATCTGCGGTTCGATATCGCAGTCCACCATCGCCTGGCGGGCAATATCGACCACGTGCGGGTGGGCAATCACCTGCTCATGCATGTTGTAATAACTGTCCTCGATCACCAGCTCGATATAGCAGTCCGGGTGCAGCCCCTTGCCCACCTTTTTGGCGATCTCCATCATCTTGCGCTTGCGCGCCTCAAAGTGCTTGCGGTCAAAATCGCGGATGATGTAGTGCATCTCGGCCCGATCGACGCTGCCTTTGATGCTGGTGAGGTGATAAAAGCCTTCATAGCCTTCTGTGGTCTCCGGCGCCTCGTCGGCCGGCACTTCGGCATGAATGCGCGCGGCCAGCGACAGCGCGTTGACCATCACCCCTTTCGCGGTGCCGGGGTGCACGTTGTTGCCGACGATCTTAATGGTCACCGAGGCGGCATTGAAATTTTCAAACTCCAGTTCGCCGACCCCGCCGCCATCTACGGTGTAGGCCCAGCGGGCGTCAAAGGCCTCGACGTCGAAATGCTTCGCCCCTTTTCCCACCTCTTCATCGGGGGTGAAGGCCACGCGGATATCGCCGTGGGGGATGTTTTTCGCCTGCAGGGTCGCCAGCGCGGTCATGATTTCGGCGATGCCGGCCTTGTCGTCCGCCCCCAGCAGCGTCTTCCCGTCGGTGGTGATCAGCGTCTGCCCCAAAAGCTGATGCAAAACCGGGAACATCACCGGAGAGAGCACCTCATCGCCAATGCCGAGCGCGATATCGCCGCCGCGATAGTTTTCGACAATCTGCGGGTTAACGTTTTTGCCGCTGAAATCCGGGGAGGTGTCGACGTGAGAGATAAAGCCGATGGCCGGGATATCGCCCTCAACGTTGGCGGGCAGGGTTCCCATTACCGTCCCTTTTTCACTCAGCGTTACCTTGACCAGTCCCATTTCTTCCAGCTGCGCCTGCAACAGGCGTAACAGCTTCCACTGCCCTTCCGTGCTGGGGACCTGACGAACGCCAGGCTTCGACTGCGTGTCCAAAGAAACGTACTGCAAAAAACGCTCAAGCAATTTATCCATGTAGCCACCCTCTTCTTTTGTGACAACATTATTGATAAGCCAGAAAAGACAAATATTGCGTCAGGTCATTTTTAGCCCGTAAAGCGAAATTTAATAACGGAACCGACGTTATGGTGTAAAGGTAGACTATGCGGGCGTATCAAGGATTGGCGATTACCCTCGTTTGCCGTAGAATGCTGGCCCTTATTAAAAACGTGCAACCCCAAAGGTGGTTAATCACAAACCCCGCAGCGGCCGGAAATTTCCGTTGCGTCTACATGGGACAGAGTCAAAAATTGAATATACAACCGCGTTCGCGTTCGCCGCTGGTGCATCTGGCGGGAATTCGCAAGAGCTTTGATGGTAAAACGGTCATCGATAACCTTAACCTGACCATCAACAATGGTGAGTTTCTCACCCTGCTTGGCCCCTCTGGCTGCGGTAAAACCACCGTTCTGCGCCTTATTGCCGGCCTGGAAAACGTCGACAGCGGACGGATCCATCTCGAAGATCACGATATCACTCATGTTCCGGCGGAAAACCGCCACGTTAATACCGTATTCCAAAGCTACGCCCTGTTTCCGCATATGACGGTGTTCGAGAACGTCGCCTTTGGCCTGCGGATGCAGAAAACCCCGGCGGCGGAAATCACACCGCGGGTGATGGATGCCTTAAAGATGGTGCAGCTGGAGGCCTTTGCCCAGCGCAAACCGCACCAGCTCTCCGGCGGCCAGCAGCAGCGCGTGGCCATCGCCCGCGCGGTGGTCAACAAACCGCGCCTGCTGCTGCTCGATGAGTCCCTTTCGGCGCTGGATTACAAGCTGCGCAAGCAGATGCAGAACGAACTGAAAGCGCTGCAGCGTAAGCTCGGCATCACCTTCGTCTTCGTCACTCACGACCAGGAAGAGGCCCTGACCATGTCCGATCGCATCGTGGTGATGCGTGATGGCAAAATTGAGCAGGACGGCACCCCGCGCGAGATCTACGAAGAGCCAAAAAACCTGTTCGTCGCCAGCTTTATCGGCGAGATCAATATCTTCGACGCCACGGTCATTGAACGCCTAGACGAACAGCGCGTGCGGGCCAGCGTGGAAGGGCGTGAATGCAACATCACCGTCAATTTTGCGGTGGAGGCCGGCCAGCGCCTGCATGTCCTGCTGCGCCCGGAAGATCTGCGCGTCGATGAGATCCACCACAACAGCGACGCCGACGGCCTGATAGGCTATGTCCGCGAGCGCAACTATAAGGGCATGACCCTCGAGTCGGTGGTGGAGCTGGAAAACGGCAAAATGGTGATGGTCAGCGAATTCTTTAACGAAGACGACCCGGATTTCGACCACTCTCTTGATCAGAAAATGTCTATCAATTGGGTAGAGAGCTGGGAGGTGGTGCTGGCCGATGAAGAACACCAGTAAATTCCAGAATGTGGTGATCGCCACCATCGTCGGTTGGCTGGTGCTGTTTGTCTTTCTGCCCAATCTGATGATCATCGCCACCAGCTTCCTGACCCGCGACGACGCTAACTTCGTCAAGCTGGTCTTCACGCTGGACAACTACTCGCGGCTGCTGGATCCGCTCTATTACGACGTGCTGCTGCATTCGCTGAACATGGCGCTGCTGGCGACCCTCGCCTGCCTGGCGCTGGGCTACCCGTTTGCGTGGTTCCTTGCCCGGCTGCCGCAGAAGGTGCGCCCCCTGCTGCTGTTCCTGCTGATCGTTCCCTTCTGGACCAACTCGTTGATCCGCATCTACGGGCTGAAGATTTTCCTCAGCACCAAAGGCTACCTTAACGAGTTTCTCCTGTGGCTGGGAGTGATCGACACGCCGATACGCATTATGTTCACCCCGTCGGCGGTGATTATCGGTCTGGTATACATCCTGCTGCCGTTTATGGTGATGCCGCTTTACTCCAGCATTGAGAAACTGGACCGTCCGCTGCTGGAAGCGGCGAAAGATCTCGGCGCCAGCAAGCTGCAGACGTTTATCCGCATCATCATTCCGCTAACCATGCCGGGGATTATCGCCGGCTGCCTGCTGGTGATGTTGCCGGCGATGGGGCTATTCTACGTTTCCGACCTGATGGGCGGCGCCAAGAACCTGCTGATCGGCAACGTGATCAAGAGCCAGTTCCTCAATATTCGCGACTGGCCGTTCGGCGCGGCAACCAGCATTACCTTAACCCTGGTGATGGGCCTGATGCTGTTGATTTACTGGCGCGCGGCGCGCCTGCTGAATAAAAAGGTGGAGCTGGAATGATCGGTCGACTGCTGCGCGGCGGCTTTATGACCGCCATCTACGCGTATCTCTACATCCCTATTATTATCCTGATCGTTAACTCGTTTAACCGGTCGCGCTTCGGCATCAACTGGCAGGGGTTCACCACCGACTGGTATAGCCTGCTGATGAACAACGATAGCCTGCTGCAGGCCGCCCAGCACTCGCTGACCATGGCGGTGCTTTCGGCGACCTTCGCCACCCTTATCGGCTCGCTGACCGCCGTGGCGCTGTATCGCTATCGCTTTCGCGGCAAACCGTTCGTTAGCGGTATGCTGTTTGTAGTGATGATGTCGCCAGATATTGTCATGGCTATCTCCCTGCTGGTGCTGTTTATGCTGATTGGCGTCCAGCTTGGCTTCTGGTCGCTGCTGTTTTCGCATATCACCTTTTGCCTGCCGTTTGTGGTGGTCACCGTATACTCCCGGCTGAAAGGCTTTGACGTGCGGATGCTGGAGGCGGCGAAAGATCTGGGCGCCAGCGAGATGACCATCCTGCGTAAAATCATCCTACCGCTGGCCCTGCCGGCGGTGGCCGCCGGGTGGCTGCTGAGCTTCACGCTGTCGATGGATGACGTGGTGGTCTCCTCGTTCGTCACCGGTCCGGGGTATGAAATCCTGCCGCTGAAGATCTATTCGATGGTGAAGGTCGGCGTTTCGCCAGAGGTGAACGCCCTGGCAACGATACTGTTGGTTCTGTCGCTGGTGATGGTCATCGCCAGTCAGTTAATTGCACGTGATAAAACTCAGGGGACGTTAAAATGAAAAAATGGTCACGCCACCTGCTCGCGGCGGGCGCTCTGGCAATCGGCATGAGCGCTGCCCACGCGGACGACAGCAAAACACTCTACTTCTACAACTGGACCGAATATGTGCCGCCGGGCCTGCTGGAGCAGTTCACCAAAGAGACCGGCATCAAGGTTATTTACTCGACCTACGAGTCGAACGAAACCATGTACGCCAAGCTCAAGACCTATAAAGACGGAGCGTACGATCTGGTCGTCCCGTCGACCTACTTCGTCGACAAGATGCGCAAAGAAGGCATGCTGCAGAAGATCGATAAGAGCAAGCTGACTAACTTCAGCAACCTCGATCCGCAGATGCTGAACAAACCGTTCGACCCGAATAACGACTACTCCATCCCCTACATCTGGGGGGCGACGGCCATCGGCGTCAACAGCGACGCTATCGATCCGAAAACCGTCACCAGCTGGGCCGACCTGTGGAAACCGGAATACAAAAGCAGCCTGCTGCTGACCGACGACGCACGCGAAGTGTTCCAGATGGCGCTGCGTAAGCTGGGTTATTCCGGCAACACGACCGACCCGAAAGAGATTGAAGCCGCCTATAACGAGCTGAAAAAACTGATGCCCAACGTCGCGGCGTTTAACTCCGATAACCCGGCGAACCCGTATATGGAAGGCGAAGTGAACCTCGGGATGGTATGGAACGGCTCGGCTTACGTCGCACGCCAGGCCGGTACTCCGCTGGAAGTGATCTGGCCGAAAGAAGGCGGCATCTTCTGGATGGACAGCCTGTCGATTCCGGCAAATGCTAAGAACGTCGACGGCGCGCTGAAGCTGATTAACTTCCTGCTGCGCCCGGATGTCGCCAAACAGGTCGCGGAAACCATCGGCTACCCCACGCCAAACCTGGCGGCGCGCAAAATGCTCAGCCCGGCAGTGGCCAACGATAAATCGCTCTATCCGGACGCCGCCACCATCGAAAAAGGCGAATGGCAGAATGACGTCGGCAGCGCCAGCGCCATTTATGAAGAGTATTACCAGAAGCTGAAAGCGGGCCGCTAATCCCGCAGGGCGGAACCGCGGTTCCGCCCTTTTTTTCCCCCTCAGTTTAGCCTCTCAGCGCGCGCCAGAGGATCGCCGGCAGCTTGCGCCAGCGCGGCCGATGGTAAAAATCCACCAGCCGCTGCGCCACCGCTTCCTGCCCCCGGTGGGTAATAAACCAGGGCGGCAAAGGCATCAGCGTCAGTTCGCCATGCCACAGACTGCGCGGAAACGGCCGAAACGGCGCCTCAATCACCGTGCGCTCGGCTTTCTCCAGCATAAAGCTGTTATGCACCTTGCCCCGCCCGCTCTGAATATCGTCGAGCGTATGGCCAGGAAACGCCCCCCACGGGCAAGGGGCTAACAGGAAGGCTACCCCGCTCCAGCAGTTGATCGCCACCGTGCCGTAGCGCAGCTCGGCGATCAGCGCGTTAAAACGCTTACGCCCTATCGCTTTACGGGTGCGCGGGTGGATCACAATATTGGCCCCCAGCGTGCCCTGCAGCCGCTGATTGGCATAGCCGATCGCCTGACGCAGAAAGCTTTCCGCGCTGTCGGCCTCAAGGCGGGTGATCGACAGCCCCGGACCAAAGACCTCCTGCTGGCAGAAGTCGGGGTCATCCTCGGTGTTCGCCACAATCAACGGCAGCGCATCGCCGCGCGCTATCTCCAGCGGCTGGCGGGCGCGCAGGCGAAAGTTAGTCAACCGGTTTTCCGCACCGGGGTAATAGTCCTGGCGGGTATTGGCGGCGATCAGCCGGTACAGCTGGTTAAGCAGGGCCGACGCCGGCTCCCAGCCCTGCTGCAGGATCAGCACCTGGCTGGCCACGCAGTTAAACCCGCCGTTGTTCATTTTCTGCGTCGCCAGCTGCTGCGCCTGAAAAGCGATATCCGCCTCGCTCCATGGCCCGGGGACGATAATGGTGGGGCTGACCCCGCCCAGCTCTGAGGTCACCCGGCGCGGGTTCAGCGGCATCCCGGCGGCCCGACGCTGGCGAGCGGCCTCCCCGTCGCCCCAGACGATGGCGTCATGGCTCTCCCGCGATCCGGTGATATGGATCTCATCGACAGCGGGATGGGTGGTCAGCCACGCCCCCGCCCGAGCGTCGCCGGTGACGATGCGGAGCGCATCCATGGCGATCAGCGGCGCCAGAGCCTGAGCCAGCAGATCGTGCAGATAATCATTCACCGGGTTGAGCTTCAGCAGGCAGACCTGATTTTCAATAAACAGCTTGTGTAACACGTCCAGCGGCGCGATAGAGGCCACATTTCCGGCGCCGAGCACCAGCGCCAGCTTGCCCTGCCGCGCGGCCGGCGGGATGTCGTATGCGGCTGCCGCGCAGCGATCGAGATTGGCCCGGGTGACTCCCGGCTGCATCCAAATTTCAGCGCGAATACCGGAGAGCAGCAGCCGATCCCAGAGCGTGCCGGGCACCACCCGCAGCGCCAGCCGGCCGTCCGCCAGCGTCCTCAGCGGGATCCGCCGCAGAAAGGTTTTCTCCTCCAGTTGCTCCAGGGTGGCGATAAGCCCGTTGCAGCCGACCATTAGCGCGCAGGGGCCCGCCAGCCATTCTTCGCCCGTCAGCGGATCCCCCGCCGGCAGCCCTTTAGCCCTCGCCGCCGCCTCCACCCACGCCGGCGCTATGCTGGCCAGGGCATCCTTGATCTGGCGCAGGAGCGCCAGACGACGGTTCACTGAGGTTTCCGCCCAGCGCTGGCGCGCCGCCGACAAGGCGTGCAGCGCTGCGTCATACTGAGAGCAGGTCGTCAGACCGGGTCGCGCGTGGCTCATTGTCCCTCACTCATTAAAATTTCCCCGTAGGCCTGGCGCAGCTGGTTTTTAAGCACCTTACCCGTGGCGCTGACCGGCAGCGCATCGACAAATATCACCCGGTCCGGGATCTGCCATTTAGGCACCCGTTTCTCAAACCAGGCCAGCAGATCGCTCTCCTCCACTTCCCCCCCTTCCGCGCGGACGCACAGCAGCACCGGCCGTTCGTCCCAGCGCGGGTGGCGGGCGGCGATGGCCGCCGCGCTGCGTACCGCCGGATGCGCGATGGCAATATTCTCCAGCTCAACGGTGGAGATCCACTCGCCACCGGACTTGATAATATCCTTTGCCCGATCGCTGATCACCAGATAACCATTGGCGTCGAGCGTACCGATATCGCCGGTATCAAACCAGCCTGCCGCGGTCAGGGCGCTGTCGTCCTGACCATAGTATTGCTCTACCACCCAGTGCCCCCTCACCTGCAGATACCCCTGACTTTGACCATCCCGGGGCAACGGTTCGCCATCCACGTCGACCACCTGCAGCTCGATGCCAAAAATAGGCCGCCCCTGACCGGTACGCTGCTTTTGCTGCTCCTGTGCCGGGAGGGCGTCATGTTTGCTCAACAGCGTGTTGATGGTGCCGATAGGCGATGTTTCGGTCATTCCCCAGGCGTGGGTCAGCGCAATGCCGTAATCGCGCTGAAAGGCCTCGGCCATCGACGGCGGCAGCGCGGAGCCACCAACCAGCGCACGTTTGAATTCAGGCATTCTCACGTCTGTCCGACGCATCGCCGCCAGCAAGCCGGCCCAGATCACCGGCACGCCAAACCCCACGGTTACTTTCTCGGCAGCCAGCAGCTGCAGCAGGCTGTCGCCATCGAGGTGCGGCCCCGGCAGCACCAGCCGCGCCCCGACCATGGCGGCGATAAACGGCGTCCCCCACGCGTTGACATGGAACATCGGCACCACCGGCAACAGGCTGTCCCTGGCCGATATCCCGGCGGCGTCCGGCTGATTGCCGCTCAAAGCGTGCAGGACCAGCGAACGATGGGTATTCAACACCCCTTTCGGCCGGCCAGTGGTTCCCGAGGTATAGCAGAGCGAGGCCGGCGTCAGTTCATTCAACTGCGGCCAGCGGTAGTCTACTGTCCCCTGCTGCAACAGATCGTCATAAAACAGCAATGAGGGCAGCTGGCTGAGCGCCGCTTCGCTGCGCGGCTCCATCAGCACGACGTGTTTCACCGTCGGCAGCTGCGCCAGCAGCTGCGCTACCAGCGGCAAAAAGGTCTGATCAAAGAACAGCACTTCGTCGGCAGCGTCGTTGAGGATATACAGTAGATGGTCAACCGACAGCCGCGGATTGACGGTATGCGTTACCCAGCCGCCGGAGGCGACGGCAAAATAGATCTCCAGGTGGCGACGGTTGTTCCATGCGAGGGTGGCGCAGCGGGCGCCCGGTGGCAGCCCCAATGATGCCAGCGCCGACGCCAGCCGCTGAGCTCGGCAGGCCACCTCCCCCCAGCTGCTGCGCTCCTTCTCACCGCCAGCGCTCACCGAGACGATCTCGGTCTCGCTGTGGTATTGCGCCGCATGGCTGAGCAGCGCGGTGGTGGTGAGATCCTGATAAATCATCGGTGACGGCATGGCGGGGTCTCCTTTGCAGACTTCCGGGCGGGGGAACAGGGTCGCGGCGCGAACGTGCGGACGCCTATTGAATCTGGTCTACATTTGCCGGTATGCACAAAAAAACGTACAGAAATCAGCGGTCACGCACAAAATAGAGTAGGAAATCGCTCAGAAAGGAGAAGCCGAGAATGGCAGGATGGAGGTCATTGCCCGGCGCCGGTCCGGGCGATATCGTCAGAGCGACCGCCGGGGGCTGACGGTAGCCAGGAGAAAGTTATGCGCGTCTCAGGGGGAAGCGGATCAGCGTCGTCCGCCGTCGCGCTGGCCTTTGCCCTTCCCTTTTGCGGCTCGCCGCTGCAAAACACCCTCCATGATGCCGACAACCCCGTTGAGGGGTTTCCACAGCGCCACCAGCAGCAGCAACGGGCCGTATATTCGCACACCGCCGGTCGCTATCTGGCCGGTTAGCAACAGGGCTAAACCATCCAGCAGCAGGCACAATGCGCTGCCGGTGCCGACGAACAGACACAGCAGGAAGAGGATCGGTCGGCTGTCGGCGTGTAGCGGTAAAGCACGCTGGCTCCAGACGCCAACGAGAATGGCCGCGATCAAGGCGATCGATTCAATGACCAGGGGATTATGCATGGTCTGACTCCTGTCATGACGTATCACCCTTGTCAGCAGCGCTGCCGGAGGCGGCGGGCGTCGCCCTCGTCCCCGGCAGGCTGCTTCAGTTTACAGCGCGTTTTCCTGCAGCAGCTTATCGATAAAGGCGGGCACCACTTCGCTCGCCAGTCCGTAGTGCTTTTCGGCAAACTCACTGCCCACCTGGCTGGGCTCCAGGTTCAGTTCAACGGTGTGGGCGCCGTGCAGCCGCGCCTCGTGCACAAAGCCGGCCGCCGGATAAACGTGGCCGGAGGTGCCGATGGCGATAAAGATATCCGCTTCGGCCAGCGCGCTGTAGATCTCGTCCATCCCCAGCGGCATTTCGCCAAACCAGACCACGTGGGGACGCAGCGCCGCCGGGAACTGGCAGCAGTGGCACTTGTCCTCTGCGGTGATGTCGCCGGTCCACTCCAGTACCTGGCCACTCCACGAACAGCGCACCTTCAGCAGCTCGCCGTGCATATGGATCACCCGGCGGTTGCCGGCGCGTTCGTGCAGATTATCGATATTCTGGGTGACCAGCAGAAAATGGTCGCCCAGCAGATCCTCCAGACGCGCCAGCGCCAGATGCGCCGCGTTCGGCGCGATCTCCGGACTCTGCAGCTGACGACGGCGGGCGTTGTAGAACGCCTGCACCAGCGCCGGGTCGCGGGCGAAGCCTTCCGGCGTCGCCACATCTTCCACCCGATGCTCTTCCCACAGGCCATCGGCCGCGCGGAAAGTTTTGATCCCCGACTCCGCCGATATGCCCGCGCCGGTTAACACCACCACTCTCGGTTTGGCCATCGCTTCAGGCTTCATCCTGTCCTCCCTAAAGAAAATCCGCTGACGCAGACGGTCACGCAACTGACGTTTATTGCGACGAAAACGGCTCAATCGATGTAAACGGCGCGACTGCATAGCTACCTCTGTGATTAATGAGTCAGATGAAGGAAGGCCGCACCGCGCATTCCCCCGGCATCGCCGTGGCGCGCGCGCTCAATGCGCGGTACCCTGGCGACCGGCAGAAGATGGCGCGGTAATCGCTGCGCCAGCCCTTCGCTAATGGCCGTAAAGTTAGATAATCCACCGCCGAGCACCAGCAAATCCGGGTCGACAATGGTCAGTATATTCCCCAGACACACCGCCAGCAGATCGAGATAGCGCTCTACGTGCGCCTGGGCGCGCGGATCGTGCTGCTGCCACTGCGCCACAATCTCCGGCGAGGTGAGCGGTTGCTGATAAAAATGTTCATACAGCCAGGCAAAACCGCGGCCGGAGAGATAATTTTCAATGCAGCCCAGCTGGCCGCAGCCGCAGCGAAGCAGCGGAAAATCACGCCCGACCACCTCCAGGGCATCCACCGGCAGACGAATATGACCAAACTCGCCGGTGATATAGCTATGTCCGGTAATCGATTTACCGTTCAACACCAGGCCGCCGCCCACGCCGGTGCCGAGGATCAGCCCCATCACCAGCGGGTATTGCGTAAACTCATCGTCCCACGCTTCCGACAGCGCGAAGCAGTTGGCGTCATTATCGAGGCGCACATCGCGCCCCAGCCGCGCGCTGAGGTCGGCGCGCAGCGGCCGGCCGCTGGCGGCAGGCACGTTAGCGGCATACAGCGTGCCGTCCGCCGTTTCCGGCATCCCCGGGATACCGATCCCAACCGACCCCTGCTGGTCGAAGCGCTCATCGGCCTCGCGGACCAGCGCCTCTACCGCCTGGAGAAAATCCTCATAACTGCTTTTCGGCGTGGCGACGCGTTTTTCCCACTGCAGCCGCCGCTCCTGATTAAATACGCCCAGCGCTATCTTGCTGCCGCCAATGTCAAATCCATAGTACATTTCAGCAATTCCTCTTGTGTCGTCAGCCAGGCCGACGATGACGATAAATTACTGGCCACTCAGCACCCTCGCCGGGTCGATACGGCTGGCGCGGCGGGCGGGATACCAGCTGGCCAGCAAACTCAGCAACAGTGCTGTCACCAGCACATAAAAGACGTCCAGCCAGTGCAGTTCTGACGGCAGGAAGTCAATAAAATAGATGTCGCCGGAGAGGAATTTATGCCCAATCAGGTATTCGATGCCGTTGATGATTGACGTCAGGTTCAACGCGCAGATCACGCCGATCACCACCCCAAACAGGCTGCCTACCGATCCGGCTAATAAACCATACCACACGAAAATCGCGCGAATTAAGCCGTCTTTTGCGCCAAGCGTGCGCAGCACCGCAATATCGCCGCTCTTGTCTTTGACCGCCATCACCAGCGTCGAGACGATGTTAAAGCAGGCCACGCCGATCACCAGCACCATTGCCAGGTACATAATGGCGCGGATCATCTGGATATCGCGATACATATAGCCGTAGGTGCCGATCCAGCTCTTGATATAGACGTAGCTGTTGGTCACCTCGCCGGCGTCGCGCACCAGCTTGTTAGCATGGAAAACGTCCGTGACCTTGATGGCGATACCGGTCACGCTGCCGCCCATCTCCAGGTACTGCTGCGCATCCTGCATCGGGATCATGGCAAAACTATGATCGAGCTGGCCGCTCAGCTGCAAAATACCGGTCACATGCAGCCTGACGCGTTTCGGCTGCAGCAGCTGATGGTCGGCGTCGGCGTTAGGGATCATGATCGACACCCAGTCTCCCTGCTTCACGTGCAGCGCATCAGCGACGCCTTTACCCAGAATCACCTGCTGTTCACCGGCCTTGAAGCCGGCCCACGCGTTATTCTGCACAAAGGTGGGCAGCGCGCTGAGCCGGGTTTCCTGCTGCGGGTCGACCCCTTTCACCTGGATGGCGCGCATATTGCTGCCGCTTTCCACCAGGCCGGTGAAGTTAATATAGGGCGCCGCGGCGACTATCCCCTTCACTTTCTGCACCTTAGCCAGCGCCTCCTGCCAGTTATTCCACGGCTGGTTCACGGGTTCGATTTCACCGTGCGGCACCACCGCCAGCACGCGGTTATTCAGCTCGCGCTCAAAGCCGTTCATCGCGCTGAGGCCGACGATCAGCACTGCCACCCCCAGCGCAATACCGATGGTGGAGATCACCGAGATCAGCGACACCATGCCGCCGCGCCGCCGGCCGCGGCTGAAACGCAATGCAATCAGTAACGATAACGGAGAGGCCATTACTCGGCCCCCATCAGGGTCAGGTCGGCGGTCAGGCGGCCATCGCGCATCTCCAGCTGGCGGCTCATCCGCTTCGCCAGCTGCAGGTCGTGGGTCACCACCAGAAACGCGGTGCGCTGCGCGAGGTTCAGTTCGCCCAGCAGCTGGAAGATGCTGTCGGCGTTGCGAGCGTCGAGGTTACCGGTCGGCTCATCCGCCAATACCAGTCGCGGTTTGTTCACCAGCGCGCGGGCAATCGCCACCCGCTGGCGTTCGCCACCGGAGAGTTCCGACGGACGGTGATGGCTGCGGTGTTCAAGCCCGACCGCCTGCAGCATCGCTTTCGCCTGACGTTCAATGTCCGCCGGCTTCTTTTTGCCAATCAGCAGCGGCATCGCCACGTTCTCCAGTGCGCTAAAGTCCGGCAGCAGATGGTGGAACTGATAGATAAAGCCCAGCTCGCGGTTACGCAGGTCGGCGCGCGCGGCGGTGGAGAGCTTGCTCATCGGCTGGCCGGAGAAAATCACGTCGCCAGAGGTGGGGGTATCGAGGCCGCCCAGCAGATGCAGCAGGGTACTTTTGCCGGAGCCGGAGGTACCGACGATGGCCATCATCTCGCCTTCATCAATGCTGAAGCTGACATTGTGCAGGACATCGGTTTGCACATTGCCTTCCTGATAGCGTTTGCACAGGTTGTCGCATTGCAGCAGGATCTTATTCATAACGTAAAGCCTCAGCGGGTTGAGTGGCGGCAGCGCGCCAGGAAGGGTACAACGTAGACAACAATGCCAGCGCCATCGCCACCAGTGCGATAACGACGACCTGCAGCGGCTCAATCGCCACCGGCAGCGCCGCGCCGTCAAGGAAGGCGCCGATGATCGGCATTAAATTATTCAACTGGCTGGCCAGCAGCGCACCAAGCACCGCTCCCAGCAGCGCGCCGACGATCCCTGCGCTGGCGCCCTGCACCATGAAGACGGCCATAATCTGCCGCGGCGTCAGCCCCTGGGTCTGCAGGATCGCCACTTCGCCCTGCTTCTCCATCACCATCATCCCCAGCGAGGTAATAATGTTGAAGGCCGCGACGGCGACGATCAGGCTGAGCAGCAGGCCCATCATATTTTTCTCCATGCGCACCGCCTGGAACAGTTCACCCTTGCGCTCGCGCCAGTCCTGCCACTGGGTGCCCGGCGGCAGCGTCTGCTGGCTGAGGGTATCCACTTGCAGCGGTTTATCCAGCCACAGGCGCCAGCCGGTGATATTCCCCAGCGGATAGCGCATCAAACGGGAAGCGTCGTCGATGTTGGTCAGCATCTGATAACCATCGACTTCGCTGTTGGCAGCGAAGGTGCCGATGACCGTAAACAGGCGCTGGCTCGGCACGCGGCCCATCGGCGTAAACTGGCTGGCGGAAGGAACCATCAGGCGAATTTTATCGCCGCGATTAACCCCCAGCTGACCCGCCAGCTGCTCGCCGAGAATAACGTTATATTTACCCGCCTGCAGATCGCTCTGTTTGACGTTCACCAGATACGGGGTCAGGGGATCGTTCTGCGCCGGGTCGATGCCCAGCATGACCCCGACCGCCACGCTGCGCGCGCTCTGCAGCACCACGTCGCCGGTGGTGATCGGCGCCACCCGGGTTACGCCCTGGAGTTTCGCCTCGCGCTCCGGCAGCTGTTGGGGATTCACCGAACCCTGTTTGGCGCTAAGTATGGCCTGGGGCATCAGCCCCAGGATGTTGTTTTGCAGCTCGCGTTCAAAGCCGTTCATCACCGACAGGACCGTCACCAGCGCCATGACGCCGAGGGTAATACCGATGGTGGAAAGCCAGGAGACGAAGCGACCGAAGCGGTCGGCTGCTCGCCCACGCATATAGCGCAGGCCGATAAAGAGTGCGGCAGGTTGATACATGTCATCCATCTGGTTGCTGATAGCCGATTCCCGAGTATATAAGCGATTAGGGGCAGCGTAAATGACTGATACCTGACGACTTTATTAGCAAAAATCCTAAAACCCAAGCAAATACAAACGGATAGATAAGTACTTACTTATTTATCTTTACGCTTATCGACAGCGCTGACCTTTCTTCACCCAACACGCGATGGCAATTCGGGTTGGCGAATCCAGACCAATCGCGGATAATCTCACTATTGAATATCAGCGAGTTGCCCTCCATATCGGCAGAGCGAATCCCTAAGAGACCATGAAACCGTCTATGCCTGAACAATATCGATACTCATTGCCGGTGAAAGCCGGTGACCAGCGCCAGCTTGGCGAGTTGACCGGCGCAGCCTGCGCCACCCTGGTGGCGGAGATGGCCGAACGCCACAAGGGCCCGGTGGTGCTGGTGGCGCCTGACATGCAAAACGCGCTGCGTCTGAACGACGAGATCAGGCAGTTCACCGACAGCATGGTGATGGGGCTGGCGGACTGGGAGACGCTCCCTTATGACAGCTTCTCACCGCATCAGGACATCATCTCCTCCCGTCTTGCCACCCTTTACCAGTTACCCACCATGCAGCGCGGCGTGCTGATCGTCCCGGTCAGCACGCTGATGCAGCGCGTCTGTCCGCACAGCTTCCTTCACGGCCACGCGCTGGTGATGAAAAAGGGTCAGCGCCTGTCGCGCGATGCGCTGCGCGATCAGCTCGAGGGGGCCGGCTACCGCCATGTCGATCAGGTGATGGAGCATGGCGAATATGCTACCCGCGGCGCGCTGCTCGATCTGTTCCCGATGGGCAGCGACCAGCCCTACCGCCTCGATTTCTTTGACGATGAAATCGACAGCCTGCGCCTGTTCGACGTCGACAGCCAGCGCACGCTGGAGGAAGTGGCGGCCATTAACCTGCTCCCGGCGCACGAATTCCCCACCGACCAGACCGCCATCGAGCTGTTCCGCAGCCAGTGGCGCGACCGCTTTGAAGTGAAACGCGATGCCGAGCATATCTATCAGCAGGTCAGTAAAGGGACGCTGCCTGCCGGTATCGAATACTGGCAGCCGCTGTTCTTCAGCGAGCCGCTGCCGCCGTTATTCAGCTATTTCCCGTCCAGCACGCTGATCGTCAACACCGGCGATCTCGAGACCAGCGCGGAGCGTTTCCAGAATGAAGCCCGCGCCCGTTTTGAAAACCGCGGCGTCGATCCGATGCGCCCGCTCCTGCCGCCGGAACTGCTGTGGCTGCGCAGCGATGAGCTGTTTAGCGAACTGAAAAAGTGGCCGCGCGTACAGCTGAAAACCGAGCGCCTGGCGGACAAAGCGGCAAATACAAATCTGGGCTACCAGACGCTGCCGGACATCGCCGTCCAGGCGCAAAACAAAGCGCCGCTGGATAATCTGCGCCGCTTCCTCGAAGCGTTTACCGGCCCGGTGATCTTCTCGGTGGAAAGCGAGGGTCGCCGTGAAGCGCTGAGCGAAATGCTGGCGCGGATTAAAGTTGCGCCAAAACACGTGCTGCGTCTGGAGGAAGCCACCGGCAACGGCCGCTATCTGATGATTGGCGCCGCCGAGCACGGGTTTATCGACAGCCAGCGCGGCCTGGCGCTGATTTGCGAGAGCGACCTGCTCGGCGAGCGCGTCGCGCGCCGTCGTCAGGATTCCCGTCGCACCATTAACCCTGACACACTCATTCGCAACCTTGCCGAACTGCATATCGGCCAGCCGGTCGTTCACCTGGAACACGGCGTGGGCCGCTACGCAGGCATGACTACCCTGGAGGCGGGCGGCATCACCGGCGAATACCTGATGCTGACCTACGCTAACGATGCCAAATTATACGTTCCGGTCTCCTCCCTGCATCTTATTAGCCGCTACGCCGGCGGAGCGGAAGAGAACGCGCCCCTGCACAAGCTGGGCGGCGATGCCTGGACCCGGGCGCGGCAAAAAGCGGCCGAGAAGGTACGCGACGTCGCGGCCGAATTGCTGGATATCTACGCCCAGCGCGCAGCGAAAGCCGGGTTTGCCTTTAAACACGACCGCGAACAGTATCAGCTGTTCTGCGACGGTTTCCCATTTGAAACCACGCCGGATCAGGCGCAGGCGATCAACGCCGTCCTCAGCGATATGTGCCAGCCGCTGGCCATGGACCGCCTGGTGTGTGGCGATGTGGGCTTCGGCAAAACTGAAGTGGCCATGCGCGCCGCCTTCCTCGCCGTGGAGAACCACAAACAGGTGGCGGTACTGGTGCCGACCACCCTGCTGGCTCAGCAGCACTATGACAACTTCCGCGATCGTTTCGCCAACTGGCCGGTACGCATCGAAATGCTCTCCCGTTTCCGCAGCGCTAAGGAGCAGGCGCAGATCCTCGAGCAGGCCGCGGAAGGCAAAATCGACATCTTGATCGGCACCCACAAGCTGCTGCAAAGCGAGGTGAAGCTGCGCGATCTGGGGCTGCTGATCGTCGACGAAGAGCACCGGTTTGGCGTGCGGCATAAAGAGCGCATCAAAGCGATGCGCGCCGATGTCGATATCCTGACCCTCACCGCCACGCCGATCCCGCGAACGCTGAACATGGCGATGAGCGGGATGCGGGATCTGTCGATCATCGCCACGCCGCCGGCGCGCCGCCTGGCGGTAAAGACCTTCGTTCGCGAATACGATGCGCTGGTGGTGCGCGAGGCGATCCTGCGTGAAACGCTGCGCGGCGGCCAGGTTTACTACCTGTTTAATGACGTCGAGAACATCCAGAAAGCCGCCGACAAACTGGCGGAGCTGGTGCCTGAGGCGCGGATCGCCATCGGCCACGGTCAGATGCGGGAGCGTGAGCTGGAGCGGGTGATGAATGACTTCCATCACCAGCGCTTCAATGTGCTGGTGTGCACCACCATCATCGAAACCGGGATCGACATTCCCACCGCCAACACCATCATCATCGAACGCGCCGACCATTTTGGCCTCGCCCAGCTGCACCAGCTGCGCGGCCGCGTTGGCCGCTCCCATCACCAGGCCTATGCCTGGCTGCTGACGCCGCATCCAAAGGCGATGACCACCGATGCGCAAAAGCGCCTCGAAGCCATTGCCTCGCTGGAAGATCTCGGTGCCGGCTTTGCGCTAGCCACCCACGATCTGGAGATCCGCGGTGCCGGGGAACTGCTGGGCGAAGATCAGAGCGGTCAGATGGAGACCATCGGCTTCTCCCTGTATATGGAGTTGCTGGAGAATGCGGTGGATGCGCTGAAAGCCGGGCGCGAGCCGTCGCTGGAGGATCTCACCAGCCAGCAGACCGAAGTCGAACTGCGCATGCCTTCCCTGCTGCCTGACGATTTCATCCCCGACGTCAATACCCGCCTGTCGTTCTATAAGCGCATTGCCAGCGCCAAAAACGAACAGGATCTGGAGGAGATCAAAGTCGAGCTGATCGATCGTTTTGGTCGCCTGCCCGACGCCGCCCGCAACCTGCTGGATATCGCCCGTCTACGTCAGCAGGCGCAGAAGCTGGGGATCCGTAAACTGGAAAGTAACGAAAAAGGCGGCGTGATCGAATTTAACGAGAAAAACAACGTCAATCCGGTGTGGTTAATTGGCCTGCTGCAGAAGCAGCCGCAGCACTTCCGCCTGGACGGGCCGACGCGCCTGAAGTTCATGCAGGATCTCGAGGAGCGTAAGACGCGGATGGACTGGGTTCGCCAGTTCATGCGCCAGCTGGAAGAGAACGCCGTCGCCTGATCGCGGGGGGATATGGCCGTTACGCCGTATCCCCCTTTCCACATATCTGGCAATCTTTACAAACATTTTGCAATCCGCCTGGATTTCCCCACACAGACTCACGCCATAATCTCATCTCCTTTTTCATATAAAAATAACCACTTATATATTTTGGAGTTATGGTAATGAGAATCCGTTTCCCCTTGATGCTGGCGCTGGTCGCGCTGGTTGCTGCGCTGGCGCTGCCCGCGCGCGCTAACACCTGGCCCCTTCCCCCGCCGGGCAGCCGACTGGTGGGGCAGAATCAGTTCCATGTGGTGCAGGATAACGGCGGTTCGCTGGAGGCGATTGCCAAAAAGTACAATGTCGGCTTCCTGGCCCTGCTGCAGGCCAATCCCGGGGTGGACCCCTACGTTCCGCGCGCCGGCAGCGTGCTGACCATCCCCCTGCAGACGCTGCTGCCCGATGCGCCGCGCGAAGGGCTGGTGATTAACCTTGCCGAACTGCGCCTCTACTATTACCCGCCAGGCAAGAATGAAGTGACCGTCTACCCGATCGGCATCGGCCAGCTGGGCGGAACCACCATCACACCGACAATGGTTACCACCGTGTCCGACAAGCGGGCCAATCCGACCTGGACGCCAACCGCCAACATTCGCGCGCGCTACAAAGCGATGGGGATTGAGCTGCCGGCGGTGGTGCCTGCCGGTCCTGACAACCCGATGGGACATCACGCCATCCGCCTCGCCGCCTATGGCGGAGTCTATCTCCTGCACGGCACCAATGCCGATTTCGGCATCGGTATGCGCGTCAGCTCCGGCTGTATTCGTCTGCGCGACAACGATATCAAGGCGCTGTACAACGCCATCTCGCCGGGCACGAAGGTGAATATTATCAACACGCCGATCAAGGCGTCGGTAGAGCCGGACGGTCGCCGTCTGGTTGAGGTCCATCAGCCGCTGTCTGAGCATATCGATGACGACCCGCAGACCCTGCCTATTACGCTTAACGCGGCCATGAAGGCGTTCAAACAGGCGCCGCAGACCGACGGAACAGTGATGGAGCGCGCGATGAATTACCGCTCGGGCATGCCCATTGACGTCACCCGTCATGCGGACCCCGGCCCGCAGTCGCTGTAACCTCACACCGCAGAAAACAAAAAACCCGCCTTCAGGCGGGTTTTTTGTTGGCAAGGGTCAAACAGGGGTACAACAGGGTTTTACTCATCGCTGACCGGTGAAGGGGGCCGGGCAGCGACGCATCGGGTTTACTTGTAGATAACCGCGGTACCGTGAAGGGTATTCGGACCGGTTACCGAAGTAATACGGTATGAGGTGGCGCCCATCTCATCCGCTTTCTGCGCCAGCTGGTCTTCCAGCGAACCCAGGTTAGTCCCTGCGGAAGCTGAGATAGTACCCACTTTATGCTGGCCGGCTGGGGTGGACTGCACCTCAACAGCGGCAAAGCTGGCGAAAGAGAGGGAGCTAAGAACGGCGGCAATAGCCAGAGTATTAACGGTTTTCATGATTATTATACCTATGCAGATGAATTTTATAGTAGGGTCGTTAGCATTAACTTAACGATCGATAGGTAAATATTAATGTGATCTAAGTCACACGTCAACGCATTTTTATAACGATCGTTTAACTATTTATAAAATGCTTAATTTTCATACGCATATGAATTATTTATTTTTGAACTAACAGCGCTGGCCCCGGCGATCGTTTATTTTTATAATGACGATTCACCAAACCAACATAGGTACAACGGCATCATGACAACTGACGTTCAGAGTTGCGCCAAAAAAAGCCGTGGCCGACCGAAGGTGTTCGACAGGGATGCGGCGCTGGACAAAGCCATGACACTCTTCTGGCAGCACGGCTATGAGGCGACCTCGCTCGCCGATCTGGTCGAGGCGACAGGAGCAAAAGCCCCCACCCTGTATGCGGAATTTGTGAATAAAGAAGGACTGTTCCGCGCAGTATTGGACCGTTACATTTCGCGCTTTGCCGCGAAGCACGAAGCCGTGCTGTTTGCTGAGGGAAAATCCGTCGATCGGGCGTTGCGCGACTACTTCACCGCGGTCGCCACCTGTTTTACCAGCAAAGAGACACCGGCCGGCTGCTTTATCATTAATACCTCCGCCGCGCTGGCCGCCTCCTCGACGGATATCGCCAATACCATCAAATCCCGCCATGCGATGCAGGAGCAGGCGCTAACCCAGTTTCTGCAGCAGCGGCAAGCGCAGGGCGAACTGCCCGCGGGCCGCGACGTGGGGCAGCTGGCGCAGTTTCTCAACTGTGTCCTGCAGGGGATGTCCATCAGCGCACGGGAAGGCGCCGATTTTGACAAACTGATGCAAATCACTGACACCACCCTCCGTCTCTGGCCGCTGGTCCTCGAGTCCTGATGCGCCCCGCTTCCGGCGGTGTTCAACCGCCGGAACCGCCCGCCGTTTCGCTTTATCCCCACAAAATAGATTGATTTTTATTACCTTTTCTCGCGCAAGATAAACGCAAATGATATTGATTGCGATATTCATTATGTGCAAAATCCTTTTTTGAGTTTTTCCAGATGTTTCGCATTGTAACGAATACCGGCCCGACGCCGGCCCATAACAACGACAAAACAACTTGCTCATAAAAGGAATGGATATGAAAAAGCGCCTCTGGGTGCTCCACCCTCTGCTGCTGGCCAGCGCGCTGCCTGCGCTGGCGGCTCAGTCTGAAGAAGACAGCATTATCGTTAGCGCGAACCGCACCCATCGCACCGTTGCCGAAATGGCCCAAACCACCTGGGTCATTGAGGGCCAGGAGATTGAGCAGCAGGTCCAGGGCGGAAAAGAGTTCAAAGACGTGCTGGCGCAGCTGATCCCAGGCATCGACGTCAGCAGCCAGGGGCGCACCAACTATGGGATGAACATGCGCGGGCGCGCCATCGTCGTGCTGATTGACGGCGTCCGGCTCAACTCTTCCCGCACCGACAGCCGCCAGCTCGACGCCATCGACCCGTTCAACATCGAGCATGTCGAAGTGATCTCCGGGGCAACCTCGCTGTACGGCGGCGGCAGTACCGGCGGACTTATCAACATCGTCACCAAAAAAGGGCAGCAGGATCGCCAGGTCGATCTTGAGGTGGGCAGCAAGAGCGGGTTTGCAAACAGCAACGATCATGATGAGCGCGTCGCGGCGGCGGTCAGCGGCGGGACAGACCACGCGTCCGGGCGTTTATCGGTAGCCTATCAGCGTTTCGGCGGTTGGTACGACGGCAATAACGATGCGCTGATCCTCGATAACACCCAAACGGGGCTCCAGCACTCTGATCGTCTGGACGTCATGGGGACGGGGACGATCGAGATCGACGACAACCGCCAGCTGCAGCTGGTCACCCAGTACTATAAAAGCCAGGGCGATGATGACTATGGTCTGTGGCTCGGGAAAAATATGTCCGCGGTCACCAGCGGCGGCAAAGCGTACACCACCGATGGGCTCAATTCCGATCGTATCCCCGGCACCGAGCGCCATCTGATCAGCCTCCAGTACTCCGATGCCGATTTCTTCGGCCAGAATCTGGTGAGCCAGGTGTACTATCGCGATGAGTCCCTCACCTTCTATCCATTCCCGACGCTCAGCAAAGGTCAGGTCAGCAGCTTCTCCTCGTCGCAGCAGGATACCGATCAGTACGGGGCAAAGCTGACCCTCAACAGCCAGCCGCTGGCGGGATGGGATCTCACCTGGGGTCTCGACGCCGATCATGAGACCTTCAATGCCAACCAGATGTTCTTCGATCTGCAACAATCGCTGGCGTCCGGCGGGCTGCACAACGAATCGATCTACACCACCGGTCGCTATCCGGGATACAGTATCTCCAACGTCGCGCCGTTCCTGCAGTCGAGCTATGATCTGAACGATATCTTTACCCTCAGCGGCGGGGTTCGCTACCAGTGGACCGAAAACCGGGTTGACGACTTTGTCGGCTACGCCCAGCAACAGGATATCGCCAACGGCAAAGCGCGCTCCGCCGACGCCATCAAAGGCGGCAAAACCGATTATGACAACTTCCTGTTTAACGCCGGGATCGTGGCCCATCTGACCGAGCGTCAGCAGACCTGGTTTAACTTCTCGCAGGGCGTTGAGCTGCCGGATCCGGGTAAATACTATGGCATCGGGAAATACGGCGCGGCGGTCAATGGTCATCTGCCGCTGCTCTCCAGCGTCAACGTCGATGACTCGCCGCTGCAGGGGATCAAGGTTAACTCGTATGAGCTGGGCTGGCGCTATACCGGCGATAACCTGCGCACTCAGCTGGCGGCGTATTACTCGACTTCGGATAAGACCATCGTCGTCAACCGTACCGATATGACCATCGATGTTCAGTCCGACAAACGGCGTATTTACGGCGTTGAGGGTGCGGTCGATTACTTTATTCCGGACAGCGACTGGAGCGTCGGCGGCAACTTCAACGTGCTGAAATCACAGGTGCAGACCGATGGCCGCTGGCAGAAGTGGGACGTCACCCTCGCCTCGCCGTCCAAAGCCACCGCCTGGGTGGGCTGGGCGCCGGATCCGTGGAGCCTGCGCGTGCAGAGCCAGCAGGTGTTTGACCTCAGCGACGCCGCCGGCAACAAGCTGGAAGGCTATAACACCGTCGATTTTATCGGCAGTTACGCGCTGCCGGTGGGAAAACTGACCTTCAGTATCGAAAACCTGCTTAACGAAGACTATATCACCATCTGGGGCCAGCGCGCGCCGCTGCTCTACAGCCCAACGTACGGCAGCTCGTCGCTGTATGAATACAAGGGCCGCGGCCGCACCTTCGGTCTGAATTACGCGTTAACCTTCTGATAAAAAAAGCCCCTCAGCCTGAGCGATTGAGGGGCTAATCAATACACAAATCTGTTTTTAGATTTTGTTGTTCAGGACCAGCTGGCCGTTGTTGTCCAGCGGGATCTGGCTGCCAGGATCGTGATCCATCCGGATTTTCCCCTGCTGATCGCCTATCTTATAGGTCACATCGTAACCCAGCATTTTGTCGGATTTGTCATACACCGTTTTGCAGCGCTGTTGCGTGGTGGTGTAGGTGTCGTTGTCCTGCATCGCGCCCTGGATCTGGTTACCGGCATAGCCGCCGCCCAGCGCGCCCACCACCGTCGCCACGCTGCGTCCGTGACCGCCGCCGAACTGGTGGCCAATCACCCCGCCCGCCACCGCGCCCAGCACGGAACCGGCGATGCGGTTTTCATCCTGTACCGGACGACGATGGGTCACGGTGACATTGCGGCATTCCTGGCGCGGGGTTTTCACGGTTTCTTTAATCGGTGTACTGGAGACCACTTGCGCATACTGCGGGCCGCGATCTAACACGTTGAGACCAGCGACAGCTGCAACGCCCAGCGCGGCAGCCACGCCTATCCCTATACCCGCCAACATAGATTTATTCACGGGAGATCCTCCTTTGTTGCTGTTGATACAATTTTGCAACCGGACCCGGGAAGGCGCAAATCAGATAGCGGATGAAAAGTGCGAGAATTCGCTGCAAATCAAAGGGATTCAGAGGATTCCGAGCGGGATCGCCGCCGGTTCAGCAGAAGAGCCCGGAGGCGCCGCCAGGGCGCGCTCCGGGTCGCAACAGCGATTAATGCAGCTTGAGGCGCGGACGAATGATGCGGTTGATGCGCCCGACCAGCATCATCAGGCCGGTTTTGAAATAGCCGTGCAGTGCGATCTGGTGCATACGGTACAGGGAGATGTACACAAAGCGCGCAATGCGCCCTTCCACCATCATCGAGCCGCGCATCAGGTTGCCCATCAGGCTGCCGACGGTGGAGTAGTTGGATAGCGACACCAGTGAGCCATGGTCTTTATAGGTATACGCCTTCAGCGGTTTACCTTTCATCTGCGCGAGGATGTTATTCAGCGCGCAGGTAGCCATCTGGTGCGCCGCCTGGGCACGCGGTGGCACAAAGCCGCCTTCCGGACGGGCGCAGGAGGCGCAATCGCCAATGGCGAAAATATCCGCGTCGCGGGTGGTCTGCAACGTCGGCTCAACCACCAGCTGATTGATACGGTTGGTTTCCAGGCCGCCGATCTCTTTCATGAAATCTGGCGCTTTGATCCCGGCCGCCCAGACCATTAGATCCGCTTCAATATATTCGCCATCTTTGGTGTGCAGGCCGCCCGCATCGGCGCTGGTGACCATGGTCTGCGTCAGCACCCGTACACCCAGCTTGGTCAGCTCATTATGCGCCGCCCCGGAAATGCGCGGCGGCAGCGCCGGCAGAATGCGTTCGCCCGCTTCGACCAGCGTGACGTTCAGCGCTTCGTTGGTCAGCCCTTTGTAGCCGTAACTGTGCAGCTGTTTCACGGCATTATGCAACTCAGCGGAGAGTTCCACGCCGGTGGCGCCGCCGCCGACGATGGCAATGTTTACTTTACCGTTAGCGCCGAGGTTCGCGGAGTATTTAAGGAACAGGTTGAGCATTTCCTGATGGAAACGACGCGCCTGGTGCGGGTTGTCGAGGAAAATGCAATTCTCTTTAACGCCAGGGGTGTTGAAGTCATTCGAGGTACTGCCCAGCGCCATCACCAGCGTGTCGTACGGCAGTTTACGCTCAGCCACCAGCAGCTCGCCTTTTTCATTGCGCAGCTCGCCGAGGGTGATGGTCTTCCCTTCACGATTGATATCGACCACCGACCCCAGCTGGAACTGGAAGCCGTGGTTGCGGGCATGGGCCAGATAGCTCAGCGCATCGACACCTTCATCCAGAGAACCGGTGGCCACTTCGTGCAGCAGCGGCTTCCACAGATGGCTGTGGTTACGGTCCACCAGGGTGATTTTCGCTTTCTTATGGCGCCCTAACTTTTTCCCCAGCTGAGTTGCCAGTTCCAGTCCGCCTGCGCCGCCACCCACAATTACGATTTTTTTCAATGGCGTAGTCATGTGTACCCCTAAAATTATTAACCAATTGTTAAATAAAAGTTATTAAAATAGCCTTTATTTAACAACAAGTTACGTCAATGAAACCATTCAGCACTGTCGAGAATACCATGAACGGTGCATTGGTCATACCAAAATTGATGTGCATCAAGTTTTGTCGCGTATTTTTTCAGCGAAACCAATAAGTGTAGACATGAAAAAACCCGCGCGGTGAACCCGGCGCGGGTTTGGAGACAGGGGAAAAGGCTTAACCGAGGGTTTTAAACGCTTTCAGCCGCTGCAGGTGCGGCGAAATGTTTTTAAACTTATGGGTCTGCTCTTCATCCCAGATAATTTCATAATAGTGGTGCAGAAGGTCGGCGGAACGCTGGCTGTCCAACGCTTCGTCCTGTCGGGAAAGCACCACCAGGCAGCGATCGCGGTTCTTTTCGCGGAAGTTGGTCACGCATTTGGTGGCGATGTCAGCATACTCTTCCGGTCGGTCGATTTTGCCTTCCATATTCTCATGCGGAAACAGGTTCGGATTGAACACCGCCTGACGGATATCGCACAGGAAACCAATCCGCTCCGCCCAGTAACCGCCGAGTCCAACGCCGCAGATCAGCGGCCGGTCATCGGCGGTAAGCTGCAGCATTTTATCAACCTCTTTCAGCAGATGCTGCATGTCGTGCTTGGGATGGCGCGTGCTGTAGCTTATCAACCGCACGTCAGGGTCAATAAACTGCAACTGCATCACCTTCTCGTGGTTACCGGGGCTGTTCGAGTCAAAACCGTGTAAATAGATAATCATCGCATCCTCACCAGACAACAACGCCCCGCAGAGCGTTACGCGGACTTCGCCTCTTGCCAGCGCGCATGAAGCTGCTCCAGCTGGGCACTCACCGTTTTCCAACGGGCTGAATCCCTTAACTCCTGACGGGAAAAGGAACCTTTATGATACAATTTCGTAACACGCTCTGCTTTGATCGGCGACAGGTTATCCAGAACACTGACCGCGCCCTTACGATTATTGCAGACGAGTATCATATCGCAACCGGCGTCGAGCGATGCCTGGCCGCGTTCGGCATAGCTGCCCATGATCGCCGCCCCTTCCATCGACAGATCGTCGGAGAAAATCACCCCATCGAAGCCCAGCTCGCCGCGCAGCACCGTTTTCAGCCAATAGGCCGAACCGCTCGCCGGACGCGGGTCGAGCTCCGGGTAAATCACATGCGCCGGCATAATGGCATCCAGACGCTGCTCGGCGATAAGGCTTTTGAATACCGCCATATCGTGGTCGCGGATAACCGATGCCGGACGCGGATCGAAGGGGGTTTCTTTGTGCGAATCGGCAGTCACCGCCCCGTGTCCCGGGAAGTGTTTGCCGGTGGTTTTCATGCCCGCGGCGTGCATGCCGTCAATGACGTGACGCGCCATCGTCAACGCTTTCTGCGGATCTTCATGATAAGAACGTTCGCCGATTGCGGCGCTGATGTGACCGACGTCCAGCACCGGCGCAAAGCTGATATCGATGTCCATGGCGATCATTTCGCTGGCCATCAGCCAGCCAGCCTCGGCGGCCAGTTTGCCCCCCTCTTCCATCCCCAGCAGCGCAGCGAAAGACTGGGCCGCCGGTAAACGGGTAAAGCCTTCGCGGAAACGCTGAACGCGTCCCCCTTCCTGATCGACCGCCACCACCAGATGGTTACGGGAGGCTTCGCGGATCTGGCGCACCAGCTCCCGCAGCTGCGCCGGATCGTGATAATTTCGGGTGAAGAGGATCAACCCTCCCACCAATGGATGCGCCAGAATCTCTCGCTCTTCCGCATCCAGTTCATACCCTTCAACATCCAACATCACTGGGCCCACACTGACCTCTCTTATCCTTTGCGTTCGTTGTCTAACTGACACCATGTTTCATCTGCCAGCATGATAAATTGCCGATCCCCGCTCTGCCGCCAGCGCATTTCATACCAGCCCGCCATGAGCAGCAGTACCCACGGACGCCAGCGCGCCACCTGCCGCCATAGCTGCTGCGCGTCGATAGCCGCCCGTCGGGCATATGCCGCCACCAGCTGGCGGCGCTCGTCCGGGGCGATCCACACGGCGGCCAGCTCCAGCGCGATATCGCCATCGCCGGCATATTCCCAGTCGATCAGCTTCAGACCGGCGTCGCTGTGGATAATATTGCCGGCATGGACGTCCATATGCAGCGGCGCCAGCCGCAGAGGACGAGGCTCGCCCCGGCGGCACAGCCGCTGATGCCAACGTAGCCAGCGCGGCGTGCGCCGGGCCGGATCGCTCCTCTGCCAGTACTGCGCCAGCAGCGGCCCGAGACTAACACGCCAGCCGAACCGCGGTTGCTGATGCAAATCATACAATAAGCCAGACAGCTGCGGGCAGTCAGGTAACTCGCTTTTCACCTCACCCGCGCAATACTCCACCACCATCCAGCAGGGCGAGTAAAACAGAGGATTGGGCGCCAGCCTGGCAGGCAGCCGGCGCAGCGCACGATACTGACGGCGAAAATAACAGGCAGCGGCAGACGGGTCGTGCGGCTGACGCAGCACTCGTCGCTGGTCGCCATCGCTGATAATCACACTGCCGCCGCTGAGGCCGGTCTGGCTCAGCGAGGCGACAGGATGATAGTGGGGAAAGAAGCGCGACAAGAGCTCGTCGCGCGTTAGCTTATTGTTGCTGAACCGCACCTTTACCTGACCAGATAATCTCGCCGGTTTGCACCAGCATCAACTGCATCTTTAGCTCGGGCGCGTTGACATTGCCAGTGGCATTGGAATAAAGCACATACTGCGCGCCCACGTTGCGGGCGATGCCCATGGCTTTGCTGCGGCTGCCGAGGCTGTCCTGCGGCGACAGGCCCAGCTGCTGCTTGGCGACCGCCAGCTGCTGCGGTGAAACAAGGGTAAATTTGCCGTTGCCCGCCAGCGCGTTACGTAACGCGGTGGTGGCTTCTCCGGCATTCAGCGAACCGTTGGTGCGGTTGTTCACGCTGTCAACCAGCAGAATACTGCCGGCATTGACCCCGCCCGCCTGCAGCATCTGTCCCACCATCGGCTGCACCGCGCCGTTCCAGTCATAATGACGCACGCGCGGCGCCGGCTGACCCGACTGCTGATCCTGATGCTCAATCGGTCCTGGCTGCGACGGGACGGAGGGCACCGCCGGTACCGTCGGCACCGTGGGCTGTGGCTGCACAGGCTGCTGCGGCTGCGGTTTGGCCTCTTCTACCGGCGCGGGCTGCTCACGCAGCCCCGCACAGCCTGCGAGGAATATCGCCAGTGCTGTGATTAACGCATAGCGACACATTTTCATCATTATAATTACCCCTTACAGATAAAGATAAAGGCGGGCCTTATGCGCCCCCAGGATATTGGCGCTGCCATACAACGTCACCGAGGAGCGAGCCGGGACCACGATGGTGCGCGGTGCCTCCAGCGGGTGCATCTCCAGCCCTCGGGCGTCATACCAGAAAAAACGATAATGCACGGTGACCGGCTGTTGGCGCTCGTTATACAGCGTAGAGGAGGCGGTAGCCTGGATCTCCGTCGCCACGACGACAGGCTCGCTGGCGCTGATCCCGGCGGCCAGCACGCTCGACTCCATCACCAGCGCCTGCTGGTCAGAAACCGGGATCTCCGGGTGTGAACTACATCCGGCCAGCAGCCCCGCCGCCAGACACGCGCCCAAAAGGGTCCTTAGCATGGCGTTAGCCTTTGTGCGCCAGCATCGGACCCAGCGGACGACCGCCCAGCAGATGCATATGGATATGGTAAACTTCCTGGCCGCCGTGGCGGTTGCAGTTGACGATCAACCGGTAGCCATCGTCGGCGAGGCCTTCATCGCGGGCAATCTTCGCCGCGACGGTCATCATCCGGCCCAGGGCCAGTTCATGTTCGGTGGTGACGTCATTTACGGTAGGAATCAGAACGTTCGGGACAATCAGAATGTGGGTGGGCGCCTGCGGGGAGATGTCGCGAAAAGCGGTCACAAGCTCATCCTGATAAACAATATCCGACGGGATCTCCCGGCGAATGATTTTGCTGAAAATCGTTTCTTCTGCCATGACTGATTCCTTATTAGTTTTATCCCGTACGCTGGCCTGCTTCTGCAGATAAACGCAGACGCACAGGTTCCGGTAAGAGTATGAGCGACATCCTCCCTCTCTTTCAACCTGAAAGCTCTTTTTCTTATTCAACTATAGACTTAGCTGCTGAGGGAATAAGCATTTGGCGGACAGTTAGCAGGGTTATCGCCTCTGGAAGGCCTATCTTGTCACGTAAAAAAGGCAGCCAGTTGGCTGCCTTAGTCTCCCCGATACTACGTCTTAACTGTTACGGATGTACTCATCCATTTCAGTTTTCAGGTTATCGGACTTGGTACCGAAGATGGCCTGTACGCCAGAACCTGCCACTACCACGCCAGCGGCGCCCAGTTTTTTCAGGCCAGCCTGGTCAACTTTCGCTACATCCGCCACGCTAACACGCAGACGAGTAATACATGCGTCGAGGTTGGTGATGTTCTCTTTACCGCCGAAAGCGGCGATCAGAGCCGGAGCCATCTCGCTGGTTGCACCAGCTTTGCTCTCTTCGGTGGTATCTTCACGACCCGGTGTTTTCAGATCCAGGGCTTTAATCAGCACGCGGAAAATGACGTAGTACACGATCGCATAGCAGATACCGACGATCGGGAACAGCCACAGCTTGCTGCTGTTACCGGACAGCACGATAAAGTCGATCAGGCCGTGAGAGAACGAAGTACCGTCACGCATACCCAGCAGGATACAGATCGGGAACGCCAGACCCGCCAGGATGGCATGGATAACGTACAGGATCGGCGCCACGAACATGAACGAGAACTCGATCGGCTCGGTGATACCGGTCAGGAACGAGGTCAGCGCGGCGGAGATCATGATACCGCCCACTTTGGCGCGGTTTTCCGGTTTAGCAGAGTGCCAAATCGCGATAGCCGCTGCCGGCAGACCGTACATTTTGAACAGGAAGCCGCCAGACAGTTTGCCCGCGGTCGGGTCGCCTGCCATGTAGCGCGGGATATCGCCGTGGAATACCTGACCAGCCGCGTTGGTGTATTCGCCGATCTGCATCTGGAAAGGAACGTTCCAGATGTGGTGCAGACCAAACGGCACCAGGCAACGCTCGATGAAACCGTAGATACCAAACGCCACCACCGGGTTCTGATAAGCAGCCCACTGGGAGAAGGTCTGGATCGCGGAACCGATCGGCGGCCAAATGAAGGAGAGGATCACGCCGGTGAAGATAGCGGCCAGACCAGAGATAATCGGTACAAAGCGCTTGCCCGCAAAGAAGCCGAGATATTCTGGCAGCTTAATGCGATAGAAGCGGTTAAACATGTACGCGGCGATAGCACCGGAAATAATACCGCCAAGCACGCCGGTATCAGCCAGGTGTTTTGCCGCAATCTCGTCAGCAGGTAAATGCAGCACCAGCGGCGCAACCACCGCCATGGTTTTCACCATGATGCCGTAAGCTACCACTGCAGCCAGTGCGGATACACCGTCGTTATTGGTGAAGCCGAGGGCCACACCGATAGCGAAGATCAGCGGCATGTTGGCGAAAACTGAACCGCCTGCTTCTGCCATAACGTGGGAGACCACGGCTGGCAGCCAGCTGAAGTTTGCGGAACCGACGCCCAGCAGGATACCTGCGATAGGCAGTACGGATACCGGCAGCATCAGCGATTTACCGACCTTCTGCAGGTTAGCAAATGCATTCTTAAACATAATTGAGAGTGCTCCTGAGTATTTGGTACTTTTTTACGTTTTCACGCATTGGCCCGGGGGGAGAACCGCGCCGTGGACAGGACATCTAAGCGCCCTTTATTTATTACACAGAGTAAAATAATTAACGGGATGATTGTTTGACGGCTATCACGTTTCAATCAGCCTTCCGGTAAAAATTTACATCAGCTTACATAAGTTGTATCCAGATGTTGCCAAAAAACCTTCACCGCCACTTTTGTGGCGGTGAACTTTACTCGCTTTGGCTATTAATTACGAGCCTTAAAATAATAAGCAGATCAAGCAGGTTGCAAGCGGGCGGGGTCAATGTGGAACAGCGTGGCAAAATTGTCGGTGGTCTGCTGAGCCAGTTGCTCCAGCGACACACCCTTCAGTACCGCCATGTATTCAGCAACGTCACGCACCAGCGCCGGCTGGTTCTCTTTGCCGCGATGGGGTACCGGCGCCAGGTATGGCGAATCGGTCTCCACCAGCAGACGATCCAGCGGAACATAGCGCGCCGCATCGCGCAGCTGCTCGGCGTTACGGAAAGTGACGATACCGGAAAACGAGATATAGAACCCCATGTCGAGCAGCTTACCCGCCGTCTCCCTGTCCTCAGTGAAACAGTGTAGTACGCCTCCGCAATCCGTCACCTTTTCTTCGCGTAAAATGGCCAGGGTATCGGCGCGAGCGTCACGGGTATGCACGATCACGGGCTTGTTCAGCTCCCGGCCGATGCGGATATGGTCACGGAACGAAGTTTGCTGCTGGACTTTGGTTTCCGGGGTATAAAAATAGTCCAGTCCGGTCTCTCCCATCGCGACGACGCCCTCTTCCGCCGCCAGCGTGCGCAGCGTCTCCACCTCGTAGGGCTCATCCTGGTTTAACGGGTGCACGCCGCAGGAGAAGACGACGTTGTCACGCCTTCCTACCAGCTCGCGCATACTGCGGTAGCCAGGCAGCGTCGTGGCGACCGCCAGGCAAAATTTCACATCGCGTGCGGCCGCTTTTGCCAGTACGTCATCGACGTTTTTGTGCAGGGTTTGATAATCCAGACCATCAAGATGGCAGTGGGAGTCGACTAAAAACATAATGTCTCACTCAGAGGTGGGAGACGGGTAAAACCGTCCCGGGTTGCAGGTAATGTTCCCAGCGCAGCAGGCGCTCGGTGAGCAGCAGTTCGCGGTTGACGCCGACGACGTTCAGCAATTGCTCGCGGCAGGTACAGACGTCATGGGCAATCGCCTGCAGCCGGGCGGCGGGCAGACTGTGCGCCAGCTGCTCCAGCAGCGGCCAGACATCCGGGTTACTCACCAGGGCAATTCCCTGCTGTCGTTTTTGCGCATCGACCAGCAGCGATGCCAGCCAGTGCAGGCGAACCGCCGCCTGTTCATGATTGAGTATCGGCAGCAGCGCCAGCCAGTCACCGCTCGCCAGTGTGGTCGCCAGCGCCTGACACAGCTGCTGTCGCGCCGTCCACTGCGGCTCTTTAAGCAGTTCGAGCGCGGCGGCCGGCGCGCTGGCGCACAGACGTAACGCGGTCAGCAGCGCCTCCTGCGGCAGGTTCACCTCACGCTCCAGCCAGGCCAGGGCATAAGATTCCGTCGGCGGCGACAGGTGGTGCAGGCGGCAGCGACTGCGCAGGGTGGTCAGCAGACGCGCCGGCTCCTCGCAGGCGAGGAAGAACCAGGTATTTTCCGGCGGCTCCTCCAGCGTTTTCAGCAACGCGTTGGCGGCAGCATCGGTCAGCAAGGCGGCATCGCTAATCCATACCACCTTCGCCCCACCGAGGCGCGCGCGCTCATAGAGCTTGTCGTTGACATCGCGCACCGCGTCAATACCCAGCGCGCTCTTGCCTTTCTCAGGGCTCAGCGGATAGTAATCGGGGTGCGTACCGGCCTGCATCAGCTGGCAGCTGTGGCAGTGACCGCAGCTTTTATGCCCTTCAGGCTGGCGGCACATCAGGAAGCGGCACAGCGCATAAATCAACGCCTCGCCGCCCATCCCGCTCAGAGACTGTAACAGTAAGGCGTGGTGGCCACGTCCGGCCTGATAGCTACCGACCAGTTGTTCGAACGAGGGGCGCAGCCACGGATACCATTTCATGCCGGTTGCTCCGCCATCCACTGGGCGATCGTGGCGCGAATATCGCGCGCGACGGCATCCAGCGGCTGCGTCGCATCCACCGTGCGGATAGAAGGATCTGCCGCAGCCAGCTCAAGGTAGCGCGCGCGGGTACGATTGAAGAAGTTCATCGACTCCTGCTCAATGCGATCCAGTTCGCCGCGGGCGCGGGCGCGCTGCAGCCCCACTTCCGGCGTAACGTCGAGGTACAGCGTCAAATCGGGACGAAAATCGCCGAGAACGGCGTCGCGCAGCATCGCCAGCATCGTGCGGTCAATGCCCCTGCCGCCGCCCTGATAGGCCTGGGTGGAGAGATCGTGACGATCGCCGATCACCCACTGGCCGCGAGCCAGAGCAGGCTTAATCACCGTCTCCACCAGCTGGACGCGCGCCGCGTAAAACATCAGCACTTCCGCTTTATCGTTAATCACTTCATCGCCCGTGGACTGGATATCCAGCACCAGGCTACGCAGTTTTTCAGCAAGGATTGTGCCCCCCGGCTCACGGGTAAACACCATATCGTGAATACCTGCCGACTGCAGCGTCTCCACCACCAGTTGACGTGCGGTGGTCTTCCCGGCGCCCTCCAGCCCCTCGATGACGATATAGTTACTGCGCATTTTTTTCCTTAAGTACTTTCAGATAGTCCTGCACCGCGCGGTTATGGCTGACCAGGTTTGTGGTAAACGTATGGCCCCCTTTCCCGTCGGCGACAAAATAGAGGTATGGTGTTTTCGCCGGATGGGCGGCCGCCTTCAGCGACGCTTCGCCCGGCACCGCGATAGGGCCTGGCGGCAGGCCGCTGATGGTATAGGTATTGTACGCGGTCGGCGTCTCCAGATCCTTACGCGTTAACTTTCCATTATACCCTTCGCCCATCCCGTAGATCACCGTTGGGTCGGTCTGTAAGCGCATGCCGATGCGCAGGCGGTTGATAAATACCGACGCGACGCGATCGCGCTCTTCCGCCACCGCGGTCTCTTTCTCAATAATCGAGGCCATGGTCAACAGCTGATTCTGATCGGCATAGGGCAGATTATCCATCCGTCCTTCCCAAATCTTCGCCACTTCAGTGACCATTTTCTGATGCGCGCGCTTGAGGATGGCGATGTCGCTAGTATTGGCGGTGTACATCCAGGTGTCCGGCCAGAACCAGCCTTCCACCCAGTCGGCATGGTCAAGACCTAACGCCTTAGCCACCGTCGCGTAGCTATCGTCTTCAAGCGTGTGCTTCACGTAGGGAGCATCGCGCAGCTGACGAAGGTAGTCGCTGACGCGCATGCCTTCGACAAAGCGCAGCGGAAACTGCGCCTCTTTGCCGCTGGCCAGCAGCTGCAGCATCTCGCGCACCGTCATTTGCGGCGTGAGGCGATAGGTCCCGGCCTTGAAGTGAGACAGCTCAGGCTCCATCCGCAGCAGCCACTGGAACACGCGCGGGCGATTGATCACCTTCTCGCGATAGAGATCCTGCCCCAGCGCCAGCCGGCCGGTGCCGGCTTCGAGGGTAAAGATGGTCTCTTCTTTAATCAGCAGCTTGCTGTCCGCCAGCTGGCGTACCTTCCACATTCCTGCCGCCGCGGCGATGCCCAACAGCACCACCAGCAACAGGATAAAACGTAACATTTTCTTCATACTAACCAGACAGCTCACACAAAGGGGCTAAAAAATGGTAAAGCTCGCGCGAGGACCAGACGGTCTCCTCCCAGCGACGAACCGGCACCAGCGGCATCAGCGCATTGCAGATCAGCACTTCATCGGCCTCCCGCAACGCCTCGGGACGCGCTGTCACTTCGACAACGCGAAACGTCGATGGTGCCAGCTGCGCGATACAGCGCTGCCGCATTATGCCGTTGACCCCGGCATAATCGAGTCGCGGAGTAAATACATCCCGTCCCTGACGCCAGAATAAATTCGCGGCACAGCATTCCGTAAGCCACCCGTCACTGTCAAGGACCAGCGCCTCATCGGCGTCCGTCTGTTCAAGATGAGAGCGAATCAGCACCTGCTCCAGACGATTAAGATGCTTCAGGCCAGCCAGCCAGGGGTTGCGCCCCAGGGTCACCGGGCTCCGGGTCAGGGTAATGCCCTCCTCCCGCCAGCGCGCGTAGTGCGCCGGAAGCGGAGAGTCGCTCAGAATACGGGTGGGCGACGCACAGCCCGCCGTGCTGTATCCCCTTCCCCCAACGCCGCGGGTAAGGGTCACCTTAAGCACGCCCTGCGCGTGCGGTCGAGCCAGACGCTGCATCTCGTCGCTTAGCGTCAGCCAGTCGTCAAACGGGATGCGTAATTTTTCGCAGGTTGTCTGCAAACGCTGCAGATGGGCGTCCAGTAACGCAACCTGTCCATGCTGTATACGGGCAGTGGTAAAACAACCGTCGCCAAACTGGACGGCGCGATCGTTCGCCGCCAGCGTGTCCTGTTCAACGCCATTTATCAAGAACATAAAGGACTCCTTTTCACTGGTCGGTGAGTGTCTCAGGACACGGAGCAGAGGACAAGTGGAGAAAGCCGAATAAAAAAGGCCCGACAATCGGGCCTTTTGTTAAAGCAGTACCGGGGCAAGCCCTGTCACACTTTTTTGAAGATCAGCGAACCGTTAGTGCCGCCAAAGCCGAAGGAGTTGCACAGGGTGTACTCCATACCGGAAACCTGACGCGCTTCGTGCGGAACGAAGTCGAGGTCGCAGCCCTCATCCGGGTTGTCGAGGTTGATCGTCGGCGGAACCGCCTGATCGCGCAGCGCCAGGATAGAGTAAATCGACTCTACCGCCCCTGCCGCACCCAGCAGATGCCCGGTCATGGATTTGGTGGAGCTCACCAGTACGCGGCTCGCCGCATCGCCGAAGACAGACTTAACCGCCTGCGCTTCCGCTTTATCGCCAGCCGGCGTCGAGGTGCCGTGGGCGTTGACGTAGCCGATCTGGCCCGGTTCGATGCCCGCATCGCGAATGGCATTCACCATCGCCAGCGCGGCGCCCGCGCCATCTTCCGGCGGTGATGTCATATGGTAAGCATCGCTGCTCATGCCGAAGCCGACGATCTCGGCGTAGATTTTCGCGCCGCGTTTTTTTGCGTGCTCGTACTCTTCCAGCACCACCATGCCCGCGCCGTCGCCCAGCACGAAGCCGTCGCGATCTTTATCCCACGGACGGCTTGCCGCCTGCGGGTTGTCATTGCGCGTGGAGAGCGCCCGCGCTGCGCCAAAGCCGCCCACGCCAAGCGGGGTACTGGCTTTTTCCGCACCGCCTGCCACCATCGCATCGGCATCGCCATAGGCGATAATGCGCGCAGCCTGACCGATGTTGTGCACGCCTGAAGTACAGGCGGTCGCGATGGAGATACTTGGTCCACGCAGACCAAACATGATGGTCAGATGGCCGGCCACCATGTTAACAATTGTGGAGGGAACGAAGAATGGGCTGATCTTACGCGGTCCGCCGTTGACCAGCGAACTGTGGTTTTCTTCGATCAAGCCGAGACCGCCAATACCAGAGCCGATTGCGGCACCAATACGGGTAGCATTCTCTTCCGTCACTTCAAGGCCAGAATCCTGCATGGCCTGAACGCCAGCGACAATTCCATATTGAATGAAGGCATCCATCTTGCGCTGCTCTTTGCGCGAGATGATGTCATCACAGTTAAAATCCTTTACTAAGCCAGCAAATTTCGTTGCATAGGCGCTAGTATCGAAATGGTCGATCAGGCTGATGCCACTCTGACCGGCAAGGAGAGCTTTCCAGGTAGACTCTACGGTATTGCCGACAGGAGACAACATGCCCAGTCCGGTCACAACTACACGACGCTTAGACACGTTTGTCCTCCAGGGAGGGAAAATAGATTCTTGTGGGACAAATAAAGATAAAACTCAGGCGGTCGAATGACCGCCTGGAGATGTTCACTTACGCCTGGTGGCCGTTGATGTAATCAATGGCAGCCTGAACGGTGGTGATTTTCTCAGCTTCTTCGTCCGGAATCTCAGTATCAAACTCTTCTTCCAGAGCCATTACCAGCTCAACGGTGTCAAGAGAATCAGCGCCCAGGTCTTCAACGAAGGAAGCATTGTTGGTAACTTCTTCCTGCTTAACGCCCAGCTGCTCGCCGATAATTTTCTTAACGCGTTCTTCGATAGTGCTCATACTCTTAAATTTCCTATCAAAACTCGCTTTCGCGATGGTTTTCGTAGTGTATAAAATGTTGAAAAATTTGCAACTAAATCCCGGCAGGTCTTACCACGATTTTGCGCTATTTTGAGGCCGTTTGCCCTAAGAACGCAAATCTTTTCGCACAAAACCGCACAGAGAACCGTGCGAAGTGCGCGGTTCCTGAACGTTTTGCACAAATCTCGGTCAGACCATGTACATTCCGCCGTTGACGTGCAGGGTTTCACCAGTGATGTAACTTGCTTCGTCAGAGGCTAAAAATGCAACCGCGCTGGCGATTTCATTTGGGGTGCCAAGGCGCCCCGCAGGAACTGCCGCCAGCGTACCCGCACGCTGCTCATCGGTCAGCGCACGCGTCATGTCCGTTTCAATAAAGCCCGGAGCAACAACGTTTACAGTAATACCGCGGGACGCAACTTCACGCGCCAGTGATTTACTGAAGCCGATCAGACCCGCTTTCGCCGCAGCGTAGTTGGCCTGACCCGCATTTCCCATGGTACCAACCACAGAACCGATAGTGATAATACGTCCATGACGCTTTTTCATCATAGCGCGCATTACCGCTTTTGACAGACGGAAAACCGATGACAGGTTGGTTTCGATGATATCGTTCCACTCGTCATCTTTCATGCGCATTAACAGGTTGTCGCGAGTGATCCCGGCATTATTCACCAGGATATCCACTTCGCCAAACTCTGCGCGCACATTTTCCAGAACAGATTCAATAGATGCCGGGTCGGTCACATTCAACATCAGACCTTTACCGTTGGCGCCTAAATAGTCGCTGATCGCCTGCGCGCCGCTTTCGCTGGTCGCAGTACCGATAACTTTCGCGCCGCGGGCGACGAGCGTTTCAGCGATGGCGCGGCCAATACCGCGGCTTGCACCGGTAACCAGCGCGATTTTTCCTTCAAAACTCATGGTTTTCCTCTTTTATTGCTCAAGCGCCGCAGACATCGCCGCCGGCTCGTTAAGCGCGGAAGCGGTCAGGGTGTCAACAATACGTTTGGTCAGGCCGGTGAGGACTTTACCCGGGCCAACCTCATACAGATGCGTTACGCCCTGAGCAGCCATAAACTCAACGGTTTTAGTCCACTGAACCGGACTATACAGCTGGCGTACCAGCGCGTCGCGAATGGCGTCAGGCGCGGTTTCGCACTTCACATCGACGTTATTTACCACCGGGATCGTCGGCGCGTTGAAGGTGATTTTCTGCAGCTCAAGCGCCAGTTTCTCCGCAGCTGGCTTCATCAGCGCACAGTGAGACGGCACGCTCACCGGCAACGGCAGCGCCCGTTTAGCGCCCGCGGCCTTACAGGCGGCGCCTGCGCGTTCAACGGCCTCTTTGTGACCGGCGATAACCACCTGGCCCGGGGAATTGTAGTTCACCGGAGAGACGACCTGCCCTTCGGCCGATTCTTCACAGGCTTTGGCAATAGCCGCGTCGTCCAGACCGATAATCGCTGACATGGCGCCAGTACCTTCCGGTACAGCTTCCTGCATGAATTTGCCGCGCAGTTCAACCAGGCGAACGGCATCAGCGAAAGCGATAACGCCCGCGCAAACCAGCGCGGAGTATTCGCCGAGGCTGTGACCAGCCAGCAGCGCCGGCGCTTTGCCGCCCTGCTGCTGCCAGACGCGGTACAGCGCCACGGAGGCGGTCAGCAGCGCTGGCTGGGTCTGCCAGGTCTTATTCAGTTCTTCTGCCGGGCCCTGTTGCGTCAGCGCCCACAGATCGTAACCCAACGCTGCGGAAGCTTCACCGAAGGTCTCTTCAATGACCGGCCAGGTCGCCGCCATATCGGCCAGCATGCCTACGGCCTGCGAGCCCTGTCCCGGGAACACAAAAGCAAATTGCGTCATGTTTAAATCCTTATACTAAAAACGAACCAGCGCGGAACCCCAGGTGAAACCGCCACCAAAGGCTTCCAGCAAAATCAGCTGCCCACGTTGAATGCGGCCATCGCGGACGGCCTCATCCAGCGCGCAAGGGACTGACGCCGCGGAGGTGTTGCCATGGCGGTCGAGGGTCACTACGACGTTATCCATCGACATGCCCAGTTTCTTCGCCGTCGCGCTGATGATCCGCAGGTTTGCCTGATGCGGCACCAGCCAGTCCAGCGCAGAACGTTCAAGATTATTCGCGGCCAGCGTCTCATCAACGATGTGCGCTAACTCAGTGACCGCCACTTTGAAGACTTCATTCCCGGCCATCGTCAGATAGATCGGATTTTCCGGATCGACGCGATCGGCGTTCGGCAGGGTCAGCAGTTCGCCATAGCTACCGTCAGCATGCAGATGCGTCGAGATAATGCCAGGCTCTTCGGAGGCGCCCAGCACCACCGCCCCGGCGCCATCGCCGAAAATAATAATCGTCCCGCGATCGGCCGGATCGCAGGTGCGCGCCAGCACATCAGCGCCGACGACCAGCGCATAGTCCACCGCGCCGTTCTTGACATACTGATCGGCGACGCTCAGCGCATAGGTGAAACCGGCGCAGGCGGCCGCGACGTCAAACGCCGGGCAGCCCTTGACGCCCAGCATAGACTGAATCTGGCATGCCGAACTCGGAAACGCGTGCGTGCCGGAGGTGGTCGCAACAATGATCAGACCAATTTGCTCCGCGGACACGCCCGCCATCGCCAGCGCCTGCTTTGCGGCTTCAAAGCCCATCGTAGCAACTGTTTCATGCGCTGCGGCAATACGACGCTCACGGATACCTGTGCGGGTGACAATCCACTCGTCAGAGGTCTCTACCATTTTTTCCAGGTCGGCGTTTGTACGCACTTGCTCGGGCAGATAGCTGCCGGTACCAATAATCTTCGTATACATGTACGCTCAGTCACTCTTGGGTAATATACCCGCCTCGTTCAACCGCCGCGGCGTCAGTGGTGTCCATTCGTCCCGCTTTGCTGTCGGGCGTTCACGTCACTGTCGCTTTCCGGCAGCTCGAAACCAGCTGGGTATAAAGATTCCAGGCGCGCGGCGATCCGTTGAGGAATTTGCCGCTGCACCGCCTGCACTGCCTGCTCTATCGCGACGCTAAAGGCGCGTTGATTGGCAGCACCATGACTCTTGATCACGGAACCGCGCAATCCTAACAGACAGGCGCCATTATACTGGTCGGGGTTGAGGTGACTGAATCGCCTCGCCAGGCTTTTTTGTAACCAACGTTTTAGTAACAGCAGCCACCACGACCGTTTTTTGCCCTCTCCCTGAGATTTCAGCAGTGAAAGGAACATTCTGACAACACCTTCCATGGTTTTTAGTGTGACGTTGCCCGTGAATCCATCACAAACCAGCACATCGGTTTTTCCGGTCAACAGTTCATTGGCTTCAAGATAGCCGATGTAGTTGAGGGAAGGCAGCGTTTTGAGCACTGCAGCAGCATCGCGGATGCTGCTGAGGCCTTTCATCTCTTCTTCGCCGATGTTCAGCAAGGCGACGCGAGGATTGGCAATGCCAACCACCTCTTCCGCCAGCACTGACCCCATCACCGCGAACTGCACCAGCATCGTGCTGTCGCAATCGACGTTGGCGCCGAGATCCAGCACCACGGTTTTGCCCTTCTGCTGGTGCGGCAGCACCGTCACCAGCGCCGGCCGCTCAATACCTTCAATCGGTTTGAGCAGCAGTTTCGCCAGGCCCATCAGCGCGCCGGTGTTGCCGGCGCTGACGCAGGCTTCCGCCCGCCCTTCTTTCACAAGCTCCAGCGCCACGCGCATTGAGCTTCCGCGACTGCTGCGGATAGCCTGTGCGGGTCGCGCATCACTGGCAATAACTGACTGCGCAGGAATAATCTGCAGACGCGAACGTTGTTCGAAGTCAGCTTTGGCGAGTAATGGCGTGATGGCGTCGGGATCGCCGACTAAAAGAAGTGTGAGTTGCGAATTAGAGTTCAGTGCCTGCAGTGCTGCAGGCACTGTCACGGATGGGCCGAAATCGCCCCCCATGACATCTAACGCCAGGGTTAGACGTGTCAAGGTATCGTCGCTGCCCGGTTCGGTGATTCCCCAGTTGCCCGGGGAGTCCTCACTAAGCTTCATCACGCTGGCACCCGCGAATTTTCACGCTGCAGACGCAACAATCCGGGCATTGACGCCTCTGGTTACCGGGTTAACCGAGTGCCCAGGTACGTACACGCCCGCCATGGCCTGCAACGGGAAATCCTGCGAGTATCGCGTGATTACTTAGCGATAACCTTGCGACCGCGGTAGAAACCGTCGGCAGTGATGTGGTGACGCAGGTGTTTCTCACCAGAAGTTTTGTCTACAGACAGGCTGGTGACTGCGGTCAGCGCGTCATGGGAACGACGCATGCCACGTTTGGAACGGGTTGGTTTATTCTGTTGTACGGCCATGGACCTTACTCCTCAATTACTTACGCTTTAAGCTGGCTAATACGGCAAATGGGTTTGGTTTTTGTGCCTCTTCAGGCAGTTCGCCAAAGACCATGTCCGCGTCGGACACTTCACAGTGTTCAGAATCATGCACCGGAACTACGGGCAGGGAGAGGATAATTTCATCCTCGACCATTGCCTGCAGGTCGATTTCACCGAATTCGTTAACCTCAATCGGCTCATACGCTTCCGGTAGTGCTTCGGCCTGTTCGTCATTTCTGACGGGGCTAAAACAATACGTGGTGTGGACGTGATGGGAGAACGGTTTCCCGCAACGCTGGCATTCGAGGGTTACCGTCACCTTCGCATCGCCTGTAATAACGGCGAGACGCTGGTTATCGATAGCGAACGACATGCTGCATTCCACATCGCTGTCCACGCTGACTACAGAATCGGCTACACGTTCAACCTGATCGCGGGCATAGATGCCTTCGTAATCAAGGCGTTTTTGAGCCGTGCGTACCGGATCAAGAGTCAGGGGTAATTTTACCTTTTGCATAGGGCGCGCATATTAACTTTGTAATGTCATAGAGTCAAAGAAAAAGGCAGCCTCAGGTTGCCTTTTGCCATTTATTCGCACACATTGCGGCGCATAGTTTAAGATGATGCTCTGCGAAGCGCTATATGTGGATGAAAAAATATGTCTCAACTTATCCTGGCGTCAACCTCTCCCTGGCGGCGCATGCTGCTGGAAAAACTGGGGTTACCATTTGAATGTGCGGCGCCTGACGTCGACGAAACGCCCCGCCCTGAAGAATCCGCGCGTCAGCTTGTCACCCGGCTGGCGCAGGCCAAAGCGCAGAGCCTGGCTTCGCGCTACCCCAATCACCTTATTATAGGCTCCGATCAGGTTTGCGTATTGGACGGTGAGATCACCGGCAAACCGCACACCGAGGAAAATGCCCGCAGGCAGTTGAGAAAGGCGAGCGGGTCGATCATTACCTTTTATACCGGGCTCGCGCTGTACAACTCCGCCAGCGGTCATCTGCAAACCGAATGCGAGCCCTTTGACGTCCACTTCCGGCATCTCAGCGATAAAGAGATCGAAGGCTATGTGCGTAAAGAGAACCCGCTGCAGTGCGCCGGGAGTTTTAAGAGCGAGGGGTTAGGTATTACGCTGTTCGAACGGCTGGAAGGCCGAGATCCGAATACGCTGGTCGGTTTACCCTTGATCGCGCTCTGTCAGATGCTGCGCCGCGAAAATTACAACCCGCTGTTAGGCTGAGGTAAAAAAAACGGCGGAACTGATTCCGCCGTTGCACTTATTTGCTCTTCCGTAGCACCTGTAGACAGTGCTTCAGCTGGTTATCCAGCGACGCCTCAACGCGCATCACCTCCCCGCTCCCCGGGTGGGTAAACTTCAGCGCAGCAGCGTGGAGGAACAGGCGGTTTAAGCCGGTACCAGAGAGTTGCTTGTCAAATTCGCGGTCGCCATAGCGGTCGTCAAAGGCGATAGGATGGCCGGCATACTGGGTATGAACGCGAATCTGATGCGTGCGTCCGGTGACCGGACTGCAGCGCACCAGAGTGGCGAATTCATAACGCTCTTCCACTTTGAAGCGCGTCTCTGACGGCTTGCCTTCCTGACTCACGCGGACGATTCTCTCGCCGCTCTGCAGAATGTTCTTCAACAGCGGGGCCTGCACCACTTTGGTATGCGACTGCCACTGGCCGCGCACCAGCGCCAGATAGTCTTTCTGCATGCCTTTATCACGCAGCTGCTCGTGCAGCGAACGCAGCGCCGAGCGCTTTTTCGCCACCAGCAGCACGCCAGAGGTATCGCGGTCGAGCCGATGCACCAGCTCAAGGAAGCGCGCCTCCGGGCGCAGGGCGCGCAGCCCTTCAATCACGCCGAAGCTCAGGCCGCTGCCGCCATGTACCGCGGTACCGGAAGGCTTATTGAGGACCAGAATATGATCGTCTTCATAGAGGATCACCTCAGAGAGCGCCGCCACTTTCTGCAGATGCGGCGATACCGCCTCTTCTTCACGTTCCGCCACACGCACCGGCGGGATACGGACTTCATCGCCCGCCTCCAGCTTATACTCCGGCTTCACGCGTTTTTTATTCACCCGCACCTCGCCTTTACGCAGGATGCGATAAATCATGCTCTTCGGTACGCCTTTCAATTGGGTACGCAAAAAGTTGTCGATACGTTGCCCCGCTTCATCAGCAGCAATGGCAACCATTTTTACGGTTGGGGTCTCAGTTTTCATGGTGCGCGATTCTAAATAGCCGGACGCATTAGCGCCACTCATTTTTATATGCTTATATTTATCATTATCCTGTTTTCACGGTTTGCCTGACCGCCATATTGTTTGTTATTAGAACAATCTGTATGGGCAGGTGATAAAACTGTGAGTAACCGGGTGATAAAAGGTGAAAGTCAACTTGCTATAACAAGGTTAGCAATGGAATAATGAGACCGTTTTCCGTATTGCATCTTGTTAGAACAAGACATTAGCGGAATGACCAGTTTTGTCTGACCGATCGCCCACGCAGCAATGGCGTAAGACGTTGTGATCTTTCAGACAGTTAGCGGGCTGCGGGTTGCAGTCCTTACCGGTACAGGCTCTATGGATTTCAAGTCGCAGGAAGGCGTCAACTCCGGGACTCCCGGGAGCTCATCTGGATCCGCTGATCGAGGTGAGCAGGTTAAGCCATCATGCCTGCAACGCGAAAGACGACGAGTATAAATGGAATATTCTCTGGTGATACATCCCAGGCTGTTCCCCTGAATAATTGCGCTGTGTTTCCGTTTGAAACACAGGCGACCGACACTCTGCGCCTCTTAAGCGCGCGACAACCGTGAGGTTGGCGACGTGAACCAGACACGAGGCCATCGGTTTTCCCCCGGAAAGGCATTACTCTGCCCGCAGCTTAGTCGTCAATGTAAGAATAATGAGTAAGTTACGATGAAAAGAATGTTAATCAACGCAACTCAGCAGGAAGAGTTGCGCGTCGCCCTTGTTGATGGGCAGCGCCTGTACGACCTGGATATCGAAAGCCCCGGGCACGAACAGAAAAAAGCGAACATCTACAAAGGCAAAATCACCCGCATTGAACCCAGCCTTGAAGCCGCGTTTGTTGATTACGGCGCAGAGCGTCATGGTTTCCTCCCCCTCAAAGAAATCGCCCGCGAATATTTCCCCGCCAACTACAATGCGCACGGCCGTCCTAATATCAAAGACGTACTGCGTGAAGGTCAGGAAGTTATCGTGCAGATTGATAAAGAAGAACGCGGCAACAAAGGCGCTGCGCTCACCACCTTTATCAGCCTGGCGGGCAGCTATCTGGTATTGATGCCGAACAACCCGCGCGCGGGGGGAATTTCCCGCCGTATCGAGGGCGACGACCGTACCGAACTGAAAGAAGCGCTGGCGAGCCTGGAGCTTCCGGACGGCATGGGCCTTATCGTTCGCACCGCTGGCGTCGGCAAATCTGCCGAAGCCCTGCAGTGGGACCTGAGCTTCCGTCTGAAACACTGGGAAGCGATTCAGAAAGCCGCGGAAAGCCGTCCGGCGCCGTTCCTTATCCACCAGGAAAGCAACGTCATTGTCCGCGCCTTCCGTGACTATCTGCGCCAGGATATCGGCGAAATCCTGATCGATAATCCGAAAGTGCTCGAGCTGGCGCGCCAGCATATCGCCGCGCTGGGTCGTCCTGATTTCAGCAGCAAAATCAAACTGTACACCGGTGAAATCCCGCTGTTCAGCCACTACCAGATCGAATCCCAGATTGAATCCGCCTTCCAGCGTGAAGTGCGTCTGCCGTCCGGTGGCTCTATCGTCATCGACAGCACTGAAGCGCTGACCGCGATCGATATCAACTCCGCCCGCGCCACCCGCGGCGGCGATATCGAAGAGACGGCGTTCAACACCAACCTCGAAGCGGCTGACGAGATTGCCCGCCAGCTGCGTCTGCGCGACCTCGGCGGCCTGATCGTTATCGACTTTATCGATATGACTCCGGTTCGCCACCAGCGCGCTGTGGAGAACCGTCTGCGCGAAGCCGTCCGTCAGGACCGGGCGCGCATTCAGATCAGCCATATCTCGCGCTTCGGCCTGCTGGAGATGTCCCGCCAGCGCCTGAGCCCGTCGCTGGGCGAATCCAGCCACCACGTCTGCCCGCGCTGCTCCGGCACCGGTACCGTCCGTGATAACGAATCGCTGTCGCTCTCTATTCTGCGTCTGATTGAAGAAGAAGCGCTGAAAGAGAACACCAAAGAAGTACACGCCATCGTTCCGGTACCGATCGCCTCCTATCTGCTGAACGAAAAACGTGCCGCGGTGAGCGCTATCGAATCCCGTCAGGGCGATGTGCGCGTTATTATCGTGCCAAACGACGAAATGCAGACGCCGCACTACTCCGTCCTGCGCGTGCGCAAAGGTGAAGAGACCTCAACGCTGAGCTACCTGCTGCCGAAGCTGCATGAAGAAGAGATGGCGCTGCCGGGCGACGATGAGCCGGCAGAACGGAAACGTCCGGAACAGCCGGCCCTGGCCGCTTTTGTCATGCCTGACGCGCCGCCGGCCCCGATGCTTGAAGAGCCTGTCGCCGCGCCTGTCGCCGCAGCGGCACCGGTCGCGGCCACCGCACCGGCGCAGCCTGGCCTGCTCTCACGCTTCTTCAGCGCGCTGAAGAATATCTTCTCAGGCGCCGAAGAGGCCAAACCGGCTGAAGTTCAGGTCGAGAAGAAAGCGGAAGAAAAACCGGAGCGTCAGCAGGAGCGCCGTAAACCGCGCGCCAACAACCGCCGCGATCGCAACGACCGCCGCGACAATCGTGACAACCGCGATAACCGTGACAATCGTGACACTCGTGCGGACAATGCCGAGGGCCGTGAACCGCGCGAATCGCGTGAAGAGAACCGTCGCAACCGTCGTGAGAAGCCGTCGCAGAACGTGGAAGCCCGTGATGTTCGCCAGACCTCAGGCGACGACGCGGAGAAAGCGAAATCTCGTGACGAGCAGCAGCCGCGCCGCGAACGCACCCGCCGCCGCAATGACGACAAACGTCAGGCGCAGCAGGAAGCCAAAGCGCAGACTCGCGAAGAGCCGGTAGCGCAGGAGACGGAGCAGGAAGAGCGTGTGCAGACCCTGCCGCGTCGTAAACCGCGCCAGCTGGCACAGAAAGTACGCGTTGAGTCCGCTGTCGTTGAGCAGGTTGCCGAGATCGTGCCAGAAGCCGTAGTGGCGGAAGTTATCGCTCCGCGCAGCGAGCCGGTGAAAGGCGAGCTGCCAGCAGTAGTGGAGAGCGTGGCTGACCAGGACGAAAATGGCGAATCCCGTGAAGCGAACGGTATGCCGCGTCGCTCACGTCGTTCCCCGCGTCACCTGCGCGTCAGCGGTCAGCGTCGTCGTCGCTATCGTGACGAACGCTATCCGACCCAGTCGCCAATGCCGCTGACCGTGGCCTGCGCATCGCCGGAGATGGCTTCCGGTAAAGTCTGGATCCGCTACCCGGTGGTTCGTCCGCAGGATCAGCAGCCGGAAGAGGTTCAGGTTCAGAACGACAACCTTGTGGAAACCGTCGCGGCCGTCGCGACCCCGGTTGCCGTCGTTGAAACCGTTACCGCTGCCCCGGTCACCGTCGAGCCGGCTACCATGGAGCCGGTTACCGCCGAGCCTGTGGTCGTCGAGCCGGTCGTAGCCGCCGAGCCGGTGGTGGTTGATGCTGCGGAGGGTGTCGCGCCAGCAGCCGTCGAGCCAGCGCCGCAGGAGCTGGTCACCGAAGCGCCGGCTGTCGAAGCGCCTCAGGCTATCGCGCCAGCGACGCTCGACGCCGAGCCGGTGGTGGTAGAACCTGAAGTGGTGGAAACGGCGCCTGTCGTTGAAGCGCCAGTGGAAGCCATCGCGCCGGCGGCGGAAACCGCAGTTGAAGCACCGGTTGTTGACGCACCGGTTGTCGAAGCCGCGCCTGTCGAGCCGGTCAAAGCCGAGCCTCCGGTGAGTAAGCCGGTAGTGGTGGCGGGTCATCGCCATGCCACCGCGCCAATGACCCGTGCGCCAGCGCCGGACTATGTCCCGGAAGCGCCGCGCCACAGCACCTGGGTGCGCCCGCCATTCGCTTTTGAAGGCAAAGGCGCCGCCGGCGGTCATAGCGCCACCCATAAAGCCACCGCTGAACCGACCCGCCCACAGCCCGTCGAGTAAGCGTGCTAAATAAAAAACCGGCCTCCTGGCCGGTTTTTTTATGCGCTTTGCGGAGGCTGCATGCCGGCGAGGTCCGGCATGATCTCCCGCATCAGGTCGAGGAATTTACGCAGCCGCGTCGGATAATAGCGCGCCCAGGGATAGACCAGGTGGACCGGCAGCGAGGCGGGACGCCACTGCGGGAACAGCTCTGTCAACCTTCCGGCAGCAAGATCCTCCGCCACGGCCCAGCTGGACACCATCGCCACCCCCAGCCCCGCCAGCGCAGTGTTACGCGCGACGTAAAGGCTGTCGGTGCTCAGACAGGGGGTGATCGCCGTGGAGACGAGCTGTCCGCTGACCTGATGTCGGAGCCGCACCTCATGCTGATAAAAGGTGTTAATGGCGATCCACGGCAGGCCGGATAACGCCTCCAGCGAGGTTAACGGCGGGTACTTCGCCAGCAGTTCAGGGGAGGCCACCACGCAGCGCGGCACTTCCGCCAGCAGCACGGAGACCGTGGCCGGATCCACCTCCGCCCCCACGCGGATGGCGCAGTCGATATTATCGCTGAGAAAGTCGACAGTATTATCATTCAGCATCCACTCCACCGACAGTTGCGGGTGGCGCTGGAGAAAGGCGACCAGCGGCCCCAGCAGCTGCTGCTGGCCAAAAGCGTGCGGCGCCCTCACCCGCAGCACCCCCACCGGCCGATCGTCGGCAATACGCAGGTCATCTTCCAGCGCCAGCCAGGCATCCACCAGCTGGCGGGCGTGACGGTAGCAACGTTCGCCATCGTCAGTGAGCTTCATCGCATGGGTGGTACGCAGGATCAGCTTGACTCCCAGCAGCCCTTCAAGGGACTGCAGGCGGCGGCTGACGGTCGCCTGGGTGGTCTCCATCTGCCCCGCCGCGGCGGAGAGCGACCCTGCCTCTATAATACGAATATAGGTACGCATCAGCTCAATGCGATCTATACGCTCCTGTCTTTTCATTTTTCTTTTGCCTATACGTGCTACGTATAACCGTTTTACCACCAGCCCGGCTACCGCGCCAGCCGCATTCAGGGAAAAATAGCCCCATCGCATTCACGAGGTATTGATCATGACACCGACTTCCCTTTCCACCCGCGACGCAGGCTGGATTATCTTCATTCTCGCGCTCGGCGCCGGCTTTAGCGTCGCCTCTATCTACTACGCGCAGCCGCTGCTGCCGTTGATGGGCGCCAATCTCCACCTGACGGTAGAAGGTATGGGTCTGGTCCCTACTCTGACGCAGGCGGGTTATGCGCTCGGCATTCTGTTCCTGCTCCCGCTCGGCGACCGCCACGATCGCCGCCGGCTGATTTTGGTGAAAAGCGCGCTGCTGGCGCTCCTGCTGCTCCTGTGCAGCCTCACCGGCCAGCTCAGCTCACTGCTGGTGGTCAGTCTGCTGATCGGTATGGCGGCGACCATGGCGCAGGATATCGTCCCTGCGGTGGCGATCCTCGCCCCGGCGGGCAAGCAGGGCAAAATGGTGGGCACGGTGATGACCGGGCTGCTGCTGGGGATCCTGCTTTCCCGGACGGTCAGCGGCGTGGTGGGCGCAGTGTTTGGCTGGCGGGTGATGTATCAGGCGGCGGCGGTCAGCGTGGCGCTGATTGGCCTGGTGATGTGGCGGGTGCTGCCGCGCTTCGCCATTCACTCGACGCTGAGCTATCCGCAGCTGATGGCCTCAATGGCGCATTTGTGGCAGCGCTACCCGGCGCTACGCCGCGCTGCGCTGGCTCAGGGGGCGCTCTCTGTCGCCTTCAGCGCCTTCTGGTCGACGCTGGCGGTGATGCTCTCCGAACACTATCACATGGGCAGTGCGGTAGCGGGCGGCTTTGGTATCGCCGGGGCTGCCGGGGCGCTGGCCGCGCCGCTGGCCGGCGGACTGGCCGATAAATTTGGTGCCGGTAAAGTGACTCAAATGGGGGCGGCGCTGGTCACCGTCTCCTTCGCCCTGATGTTTATACTGCCGCTGCTGCCACTGCATGGCCAGCTGGCGCTGATTGCCCTGTCGGCGATTGGCTTCGACCTTGGCCTGCAGTCAAGCCTGGTGGCGCATCAGAACCTGGTGTATGGCCTCGAGCCGCAGGCCCGCGGCCGCCTTAACGCCCTGCTGTTTACCGTGGTCTTCATCGGGATGTCGCTGGGGTCGGTGCTGGGCAGCAAGCTGTACGTGCTGGCCGGCTGGAACGGGGTGGTTACCCTGGCGGTGGTCAGCGGGGCGATCGCCCTGGCAATCCGCCTGCTGGAGAATGCCCGTATCGTCGCTGCCGAACGCCGCGCATCATAAAAAAACCCGCTTCGCCTGAGGCGAAGCGGGTTCATCCATTCCCGCACAACCGCTTAGGCTGTACGTCGGGCAAACTCTTTCACGCGGAAGCCCAACAGCAGCAGTGTGGCGAAATAGGCCACCACCCCGGCGACAACCACCACCAGCAGGCGCATCAGACGGAACGGCATCGTCCCCAGCGACCACTCCGGCATGATATGCATGACGCCCAGCAGCGCCGCAGCCATAACCAGCACCGCAGCAATCAGACGCAGCAGGAAGGCCAGCCAGCCCGGTTGCGGGGTAAAGATCTTCTGTTTACGCAACTGCCAGTAAAGCAGCGCGGCGTTCAGGCAGGCCGCCAGGCCAATGGACAGCGACAGACCCGCATGCTTCAGCGGGCCGATAAACGCCAGGTTCATCACCTGGGTCATAATCAGGGTGACAATGGCAATCTTGACCGGGGTCTTGATGTCCTGGCGGGAATAGAAGCCCGGCGCCAGCACCTTCACCACGATAAGCCCCATTAGTCCCACGGAATAGGCCACCAGCGCGCGCTGGGTCATTGCCGCATCAAAAGCGCTAAATTTGCCGTACTGGAACAGGGCCACGGTCAGCGGTTTGGCGAGGATCCCCAGCGCCACCGCGCTCGGCAGCGCCAGCAGGAAGCAGAGACGCAGCCCCCAGTCCATCAGCCGGCAATACTCGTCATGATTACCGCTGGCGAAGCTTTTTGACAGCGATGGCAGCAGGATAGTGCCGAGCGCCACTCCCAGGACACCGGACGGAAACTCCATCAGACGGTCGGCGTAGTACATCCAAGACACCGATCCCGACACGAGAAACGAAGCGAAGATAGTATTGATAATAAGGGAGATCTGGCTTACCGACACGCCAAGGATCGCCGGCCCCATCTGCTTCACCACCCGCATCGCGCCGGCATCTTTCAGATTGATGCGCGGCAGGACCAGCATGCCAATTTTCTTCAGGTGCGGCAGCTGGTAGGCCAGCTGTAGCACGCCGCCGACCGTGACCGCCCAGGCCAGGGCCAGCACCGGCGGATGAAAGTACGGCGCGGCAAACAGCGCAAAGCCAATCATGCTGACGTTGAGGAACGTCGGCGCAAAGGCCGGCACCGAGAAGCGGTTCCAGGTATTAAGGATCGCCCCCACCAGCGAGGCGAGGGAGATCAGCAAAATATAGGGGAAGGTAATGCGCAGCAATTGGGTAGTCAGCGCAAATTTATCGGCGGTATCAGCAAACCCGGGGGCGGTGATGGTGATCACCCACGGCGCCGCCAGCATCCCGATAACGGTGACGATCGCCAGGGCCAGGGTCAGCAATCCGGAGACATACGAGACAAACACCCGGGTGGCATCTTCGCCCTGCTTGCTTTTATATTCGGCAAGGATCGGTACAAACGCCTGAGAGAAGGCGCCTTCGGCAAAAATACGCCGCAGCAGATTAGGCAGTTTAAAGGCGACGAAAAAGGCGTCGGTCGCCATCCCGGCGCCAAAAATGCGCGCCACAATCGCATCGCGGGCAAAGCCCAGCACGCGCGAAAACATGGTCATCGAACTGACGGCCGCCAGTGATTTTAAAAGGTTCATTACGCTGTTATTCCAAACCCTGGAGTAAAACGCCCGCAAATGCGGGCGCTGGAAAGTGGCGATAGTCTACCGGGTTCAACATGAATTACTACTGTCAGTTGTTACAACGGATTATTCGCTGATGGCGTCGCGCCAAAGTTTGTCGATCACCCGCTGAGCCAGCAGCGCCTGTTCGCCTGCGGTTTCAGGAACCGTCTGATTTTGCACGCATTCGATAAAATGGCGCGCGCAGCCGACAAAGCCGCGCTGCTCCAGGGTGGTTTGCCAGCTGGCGACCGGGCGCTGGACCACGCCGTGACCGCACTCCTCCTGCCATTCGCGCATCTCGCTGACAGCATATAGCCCGCCATCCGTAACCGCCTGCACCCACTCACGCTGGCTGCCTGCGCGGCGGTGCATGCTGGTGGTGACCTGCAGCCGGGGCGAACTGAACTGGTGTTCGGCATACAGCATCTCGCCCTGCGGAGTGATCTGTAGCGCGCCACCGCGCAGACGCGCCTGACCGTCGGCCAGCCATAGCGCGGTATCCACCACGTGCAGATAGTCATCAAGCAGGGTAAAGCGCAGATCGTTGCCCACGCTATCGCTGCGGTGCTTATCCATCCGCAGCGAGGCCGCCTCGCCCAGCCGCCCCTTTAGCTCCCGATAGAGCGGTGCGAAGCGGCGATTGAAACCGACCATCAACGTCAGACGACGCCGCGCCGCCAGCTCGACCAGCGTCTCCGCCTCACTCAGCTTGTCCGCCAGCGGTTTATCTACGCAAACATGAACCCCGGCATTCAGCAAATGATTCACCACTTCATAATGTGAAGCCGTCGACGTATGAACAAAGACCGCATCGCACTGCGCCGCCAGGGCATCCAGCGATTCAGCGTATGGCATCCGCCAGGTTTCGCAAACCCGCAGCGCCTTCTCTTTTCCCGGCGACCAGGCCGCCTGCAGCGTCCAGCTTTCCGCCGCCCCCAGAACCGGCAGCCACGCTTTCTGCGCAATACCGCCCAGGCCAACCACCCCAATGCGCAATCTTGTCCCCACGTTTAGTCCCCCAGATGGTGTAACAGCGAATCGAGGCGCGCTTTCAGCTCCGCCACCTCGCCTTCCAGCGCTTCAACCCTGGCACGCAGATCGTCTTCCTCTTCCAGCGGCGAGAGTGCTTCCACTGTCGTGATCAGTGTGTCCATGTCGTCGCAAAACAGATGCATATAGCGGCTTTCCCGTTTCCCCGGCTCCCGGGGCAGACGGGCGACAAAGGGACCATCTTCGCGGGTCGCCAGCCCTTCCAGCACGCTTTCCACTTCCGTCATATCGCTGAACTCATGCATCCGCTGCGCCCGACTGCGTAATTCACCCGGCGTCTGGGCGCCGCGCAGCAGCAGCGTCGTCACCACCGCCACCTCGCCGGCGCTGAGCTTCAGATCGCCAAATTCGGAGTTGCAAAAGCGCTGCTCATACTTGGTTACCCGATTGCCGAAGCCACTGACCGTACGCAGATAATGGCGTTTCACCAGGGTATCCAGCAGAGCCTGGACTTCGCCTTCGCTCAGCGACATCACCGGCTCGCGGTTGGTTTTCTGATTGCAGGCGGTCACTACGGCGTTCACCGACAGCGGATACTGCTCGGGCGTGGTGACCTGCTTTTCCAGCAGACAGCCAATGACGCGCGCTTCGTGCGCGGTTAACTGATATTTCATCCTCTCTCCTTAACGTCCCGCTGACCAGTCCGGCGTCGTTAGCGCCGTCAATACATGGTCACGCCACTGCCCGTCAATCAGCAGGTAATCTTTGGCGTAACCCTCTTTTTCAAACCCCAACCGCGCCAGCAGCGCGCCGCTGCGCTGATTATGCGGCATATAGTTGGCCATAATGCGATGAATATGCTGCGTACGCTGCATATAGCGAATCGCCGACGTCAGCGCTTCAAACATCAGTCCCTGCCCCTGCCACTTCTCGCCAATAGAGTAGCCGAGATAACAGGCATGGAATGACCCGCGCACCACGTTGGAAAAATTCGCCACGCCGACGATCTCCTTTTCCTCCGGATCGAGTAGCGCGAAATAAAAAGCAGACCCCTGCTTATGAAACTCGGCGATCATCGACAGACGCACCTGCCATCCGGAAGGATAGCAGTGGCTGTCGTCACGAACCGGCTCCCAGGGTTTTAAGAACGCCTTATTCTCGGCGTAATAATCGGCCAGACGCCAGGCGTCACGATCGTGAACCAGGCGCACCACCAGCCGGTCCGTCGTCAAACGCACCTTCGGCACGTTACTGCGATAGCCAAACATTTCCTTTTCAGTCCCCCTGACTTCATTCTTGCTGCCTTCACTATACCTGTCCTGCGCGACGGTGTGAAAACAGCAACATACCATTTTCTGCGCCATCTCCTCTTTTCGATGAATAGCCTCAATCAAACTTGCATTTTGATAAAAAAATATTGTCGCAAGGGCGCTGGGAAAAGCAGCAGATTGCCCGCAGAATATCCACGCTTATCTCTATTTTTCCCTGGAGGGGAAATGTCCCGCGTCTCGCAGGCAAGGAGCCTGGGTAAATATTTCCTGTTAGTCGATAACATGCTGGTCGTGCTGGGCTTTTTTGTCGTCTTCCCGCTGATTTCCATCCGCTTTGTCGATCAGATGGGCTGGGCGGCGCTGATGGTCGGCATCGCGCTCGGCCTGCGCCAGCTCGTGCAGCAGGGATTAGGTATCTTTGGCGGCGCCATCGCCGACCGCTTTGGCGCCAAACCGATGATCGTCACCGGTATGCTGATGCGCGCCGGCGGCTTCGCGGCGATGGCCGTCGCCCATGAGCCGTGGGTGCTGTGGTTCTCATGCATACTTTCCGGGCTCGGCGGCACGCTGTTCGACCCGCCGCGGGCGGCGCTGGTGGTTAAGCTGGTGCGCCCGCATCAGCGCGGCCGCTTTTTCTCCATCCTGATGATGCAGGATAGCGCCGGCGCGGTGATTGGCGCGCTGCTGGGCAGCTGGCTGCTGCAGTATGATTTCCGCCTGGTGTGCAGCGCCGGCGCCGCGCTGTTTATCGCCTGCGCGGCGTTTAACGCCTGGTATCTGCCGGCGTGGAAGCTCTCGACGGTAAAAACGCCGATCCGCGAGGGGCTGGGCCGGGTGCTGCGGGACAAGCGCTTCGTCACCTATGTCCTGACTCTGACGGGCTATTACATGCTGGCGGTTCAGGTGATGCTGATGCTGCCGATCATGGTGAATGACATCGCCGGCTCGCCGGCCGCCGTAAAGTGGATGTACGCCATCGAAGCCACCATTTCGCTGACCCTGCTCTATCCCATTGCCCGCTGGAGCGAAAAACGTTTTCGCCTTGAGCACCGGCTGATGGCCGGTCTGCTGGTGATGACCCTGGCCATGCTCCCCATCGGCATGACCAGCAGTTTGCAGCAGCTGTTTACCCTGATCTGCCTGTTTTACATCGGTTCCATCATTGCTGAACCTGCCCGGGAGACGCTGGGCGCCTCGCTGGCGGACGCCCGGGCGCGCGGCAGCTATATGGGCTTCAGCCGCCTGGGGCTCGCCTTTGGCGGCGCGCTGGGATATGCAGGCGGCGGCTGGCTGTTTGATGCTGGTAAAGCCGCCGGTCAGCCCGAGCTGCCGTGGCTGATGCTCGGGGCCATCGGGGTTATCACCTTTCTGGCGCTGTGGTGGCAGTTTAGTCCGAAACGCTCTGCCTCCGGCATGCTGGAGCCGCGGACCTGATGCGCGCGGCGGCGGTTTCTCCTGCTTTCAGCCTATTCTGCTGGTATCGAGGATGCTGACAGGTCATGATGCTTTGTGTCAGGATGAATGAAGGTATGAGCCAGAGGAACCCCATGAAAAAGATTTTGATCGCCGCCGCGCTGATTGTCAGCGGCCTGCTGAGCGGCTGTAATCAGCTGACCCAATACACGGTAAGCGAGCAGGAGATTAACCAGGCCCTGCAGAAGCGAAACCATTTTGCCAAAGATATTGGTCTGAAAGGCGTTGCCGACGCCCATATCGAACTGCAGAACCTCACCAGCGCCATCGGACGCGAGGAGCCGGGCAAAGTCACGCTGACCGGGATCGCTAACGTTGACCTGAACTCCCTGTTCGGCACGCAGAAAGCGACGATCGATCTGAAGCTCAAAGCGCTGCCAACCTTTGACAGAGAGAAAGGCGCCATCTTCCTGCAGGAAATGGAGGTGGTGGATGCCAAAGTGGCGCCCGAGAAGCTGCAGTCGGTCATTCAGGCCCTGCTCCCCTACCTGAATCAGTCGCTGCGCAGTTACTTCAGCCAGCAGCCGGCCTATGTCCTGCGTGAGGACGCCAGCACCGGTGAAGCGCTGGCGAAGAAATACGCCAAAGGCATCGAGGTGAAGCCGGGCGAGATTGTCATCCCCTTTACCAATTAATCTCCAGGGCGCCGCGGCGCCCTCAATTTTTTACGGAAATGAGTGCAAAGGAAAACGTTTACGCTTATCCTTAGTGCCCGGCAAAAAACAGCCCTGATGACTGAACCTATTAGCCGGAGCCTTCCATGACAGCACAATCCCAGGTATTGAAAATCCGCCGCCCAGACGACTGGCATATCCATCTACGTGATGACGATATGCTGAAAACCGTCGTGCCTTATACCAGTGAGTTTTATGGCCGGGCGATCGTGATGCCGAATCTGGTGCCGCCTGTCACCACCGTCGCGGCGGCTATCGCCTATCGCCAGCGCATTATGGACGCCGTCCCGGCCGGGCATGATTTTACCCCGCTGATGACCTGCTATCTGACAGACTCCCTCGACCCGGCGGAGCTGGAGCGCGGCTTTAACGAAGGCGTATTCACCGCCGCCAAGCTCTACCCGGCCAACGCCACCACCAACTCCAGCCACGGCGTCACCAGCACCGACGCCATTATGCCGGTGCTGGAGCGGATGGAAAAACTGGGGATGCCGCTACTGGTACATGGGGAAGTCACCCACGCCGAGATTGATATATTCGATCGCGAAGCGCGCTTTATTGAAACCGTGATGGAGCCGCTGCGCCAGCGCCTGCCCGGACTGAAGGTGGTCTTTGAGCATATCACCACCAAAGATGCCGCCGAGTATGTGCGTGACGGCAATGAACTGCTGGCGGCCACTATCACCCCGCAGCATCTGATGTTCAACCGTAACCATATGCTGGTCGGCGGTATTCGTCCTCACTTATACTGCCTGCCGGTACTTAAACGCAATATTCATCAGCAGGCTCTGCGGGAGCTGGTCGCCAGCGGCTTCAGCCGCGCCTTCCTCGGCACCGACTCCGCACCGCATGCCCGCCACCGTAAGGAGGCCAGCTGCGGCTGCGCCGGCTGCTTCAACGCCCCGACCGCCCTCGGCAGCTACGCCACGGTGTTTGAAGAAATGAACGCTCTGCAGCACTTTGAGGCTTTCTGCTCGCTGAATGGCCCGCGCTTCTACGGTCTGCCGGTCAATGAGAGCTACGTTGAACTGGTGTGTGAAGAGACGACCGTTGTGGACAGCATTTCCCTGCCTAATGACACCCTGGTGCCCTTCCTGGCAGGTGAAACCGTTCGCTGGACCGTGAAGAAATAAAAACGTAGCCCCCTGTTGTCAACGCCAACCGGATACTGTATAAATAACCAGTATCGAACGCAGGGGGCAATTATGCGCATTGAAGTGTCTATCGCCAAAACTACCGCCTTACCCAACGGCGCGCTGGAAGCGCTGAATAACGAACTCTCTCGCCGTATCGCCGAGCAATTCCCGGCCATCGACAGCCAGGTGAGCGTCCGCTACGCCACCGGCAATCAGCTCTCGGTGTTTGGCGCCCTGAAAGAAGACAAAGACCGGATAAGCGAAATCCTGCAGGAAACATGGGAAAGCGCGGACGACTGGTTTGTCCACGATCTCTCCTGAAGCATGGCGGGATCCAGTTACTCTGGTTTGCTCCCTCATTGTGCTTTTTTTTGCCGGGTCGCCCCGGCTTTTTTTAGCCCCTCTTCTGTTCAGAATAGTCCTGATTATTCTGCTCAATATCGACTAAAGTGGCCATTTTACGCGCTTATCTTGAATAAAAAAGCGGCAAAAGAAGAAAATCATGCTGCCTTTCATTTAATTTCTCGAGTTTATTCTTGATCCCTGATATAATTAACTTGCTTCAAAAAATATGCATTAAACCTCGAGAATTGTTGTCTTTTAACATATGAATAAGGGGTTATGATGGAAAAAAATAATGAAGTCATTCAGACCCATCCCCTCGTTGGATGGGACATCAGCACCGTTGATAGCTACGATGCGCTGATGTTGCGCCTGCACTACCAGAACCCCACTCAAGAAAACAGTAATGATGCTGAGATCGGCCAGACGCTATGGCTAACGACGGACGTCGCACGTCAGTTTATTTCAATCCTGGAAGCAGGCATTGCGAAGATTGAATCTGGCGAATACCAGGAAAACGAGTACCGCCGACATTAACGCGGCTTGCGAATGACTTAACATTAAACTTAACAGGCACCTGCGGGTGCCTGAATTATTTTCGGGCTTGTATAAGCACAGGGAGTTAATTACCCTGCTAACAAGGCAATTACCCGGAACTCACCATGCAATACGATCTTATCATTATTGGCAGCGGCTCCGTCGGCGCCGCCGCTGGCTATTATGCGCGCCGTGCCGGACTCAATGTTCTGATGACCGACGCCCATCAACCTCCCCACCAGGAAGGCAGCCATCACGGCAGCAGCCGTCTTATCCGTCACGCCTATGGCGAAGGTGAGAAATATGTTCCGCTGGTGCTGCGTGCCCAGCAGCTATGGGATGAACTGGCAGAGATCAGTGGCGAAGCCGTGTTTGAACGCACCGGCGTCATTAACCTCGGCCCCGCCAGCTCCGCTTTTCTCGCCAACGTCGCCGCCAGCGCCCGTGCGTTCAAGCTTGAGGTGGAAGAGCTGGATGCCCAGGCCGTAATGCAGCGCTGGCCAGAGATACGCCTCCCCGAGGACTATCGGGCGATTTTCGAACCCGCTTCCGGCGTACTGCGCAGCGAGCTGGCCGTCGAAACCTGGATCCGTCTGGCGCGGGAAGCAGGCTGCGCGCAGCTATTCAACTGTCCGGTCTCGGCTATTCATCACCATGCTGACGGGATCACCATCGATACTCTCGACGGTGAATATCATGGTAAAAAGCTGCTGATCAGCGCCGGGACCTGGGTCACCCGCCTGCTCCCGGACCTCCCCATCCAGCCGGTACGTAAGGTGTTTGCCTGGTACCAGGCCGATGGCCGTTACAGCAGCAAGAATCACTTTCCGGCCTTCACCGGCGAGTTGCCCAACGGCGATCAATACTACGGTTTCCCGGCAGAAGATAACGAGCTGAAGATTGGCAAGCATAACGGCGGTCAACCGATCTCCATGCCGCAGGAGCGAGTGGCATTTGGCGCTGTCGCCAGCGATGGCTCCGAATCGTTTCCTTTTTTGCGCAACGTCCTGCCAGGGATCGGCGGCTGCCTGCACGGCGCCTCCTGTACTTATGACAATACCGTCGATGAAGATTTTATTATCGATACGTTACCCGGCAGACCAGACACGTTGCTAATCACCGGTCTGAGCGGGCATGGCTTTAAGTTTGCCCCGGTGCTGGGGGAAATTGCCAGTCAGTTTGCTCAGGGCGAAGCATCGAGCTTCAACCTGGCGCCCTTCTCGCTGGCGCGATTTAACGCGTAATGGAATGCGGCACTTTTGCCGTCGGGCAAAAAAAACGGCCTCTGTCGAGGCCGTTAGTCATTGAGAGCGATTATGCGTCGCCTGTTTAATTTGCTGGTCAATAACGTCCGCGAGCACTTTATGATCTACCTGGCGCTTTGGCTGCTGCTGGCGATCATCGATCTCGTCTGGTTATGGTTTTTCTGATGGCTCAGGATCGAGGATCCCGAGTTTGGTGTTCAGCCGACCACGAGATTTATTAAAGATTTTATTGCCGTTTTCACGCCCGGCGCGCAGCTTACGCTGCTCCTCTTCCGGTAGCTTATGCTCTTCCATGCAGGCTTCGCTACAGCAGCCGGCAAACTTCTCGGCGCAGCTCGGGCACTGGATAAACAGCAGATGGCAACCATCGTTCAGGCAGTTGGTATGGGTGTCGCACGGCGCGCCGCACTGATGACAGTGCGCGATAACGTCATTGGAGATCCGCTCGCCCATCCGTTCATCAAAGACAAAGTTTTTGCCAATGAAACGCACAGGCAGCCCCTGCTCACGGGCGCGGCGGGCGTACTCGATGATGCCACCCTCGATGTGCCAGACCTTATTGAAGCCGTTATGCTTCATCCAGGCGCTGGCTTTTTCACAGCGAATACCGCCGGTGCAATACATGACAATTTTCTTGTCTTTATGGTCCTGCATCATTTCCACGGCTTTCGGCAACTGGTCGCGGAAGGTATCCGCCGGGATCTCCAGCGCGTTTTCGAAATGGCCCACCTCATATTCATAGTGGTTGCGCATATCGATAAACACGGCATCCGGATCGTCAAGCATCGCATTGACCTCAGCCGCCTTGAGATAGTCTCCGACGTTGGAGGCGTCGAAGGAGGGATCGTCGATGCCGTCGGCAACGATGCGGTCACGCACTTTCAGGCGTAGTACCCAGAACGACTTACCGTCGTCCTCGAGAGCGATATTGAAACGCAGCCCCGCCAGCGCCGGATCGAAGCCATAGAGAAACTCACGCAGGGCTTCAACGTTGCTTTGCGGCACGCTGATTTGCGCGTTGATCCCTTCCCGGGCCAGATAGATGCGGCCAAAGACTTTCAGCTGGGTTAAGGCAACCCACAGCGCATCGCGGGTCGCCTGCGGATCGACAATGGTGAAATATTTATAGAACGAGATCGTCGTGCGCGGCTCGGTTTCAGCCAGCATTTGCGCCTTTAACGTCTCATTTGAAATGCGGTTGTGTAACACTGGCATGGTGTACCTGCTCGACATAGAAATGAGGAAATAAACGGCGGGCATGATATAGCAAAGCTTATTAATTTACATCCCTACATTTTACGCTACATTTTTCTCACCCGGTCGCCCCCCACTTAACAAAACAATGTGGCTGTCGCCGCCTTTGGCTGGCCGGTAAAAAAATGCGATAATATAAGATGTTGCTTACTGATACGGGTATGAAATGACTCATTTGCCTAAATTTTCTCCGGCGCTGCTGCATCCGCGCTATTGGCTGCTGTGGCTGGGTATCGGCCTGCTGTGGCTGGTTGTCCAACTGCCCTACCCGCTGATCTACCGCATCGGGAACGCCATCGGCCGCCTGGCCATGCGCTTTATGAAGCGCCGGGCGAAGATCGCCTATCGCAACCTTGAGCTCTGCTTCCCCGAGAAAAGCGAGCAGGAACGTCACCGGATGGTGGTGATGAACTTCGAATCGGTTGGCATGGGGCTGATGGAGACCGGTATGGCCTGGTTCTGGCCAGTTCGCCGAATCGCCCGCTGGACCGACACCATCGGCTTTGAGCATATTCGCGATGTGCAGGCGCAGCAGCGCGGCATTCTGCTGATCGGCATTCATTTCCTGACACTGGAAATGGGCGCGCGAATGTTCGGCATGAACGAGCCGGGGATTGGCGTCTATCGTCCCAACGATAACCCGGTCATCGACTGGCTGCAGACCTGGGGCCGGCTGCGCTCCAACAAGGACATGATCGACCGCAAGGATCTGAAAGGTATGATCCGCGCGCTGAAAAAAGGCGAGGTGGTGTGGTACGCGCCGGATCATGATTACGGCCCGACCGCCAGCGTCTTCGCCCCACTGTTTGCCGTTGACCAGGCGGCGACCACCTCCGGCACCTGGATGCTGGCGAAAATGTCCAAAGCCTGCATCGTGCCCTTTGTTCCACGCCGTAAACCGGACGGTAAAGGTTATGAACTGATTATCCTGCCGCCAGAGTGCTCCCCGCCGCTGGACGACGCGGAAACCACCGCCGCGTGGATGAACAAGATCGTAGAGCAGTGCATTATGATGGCCCCGGAACAATATATGTGGCTCCATCGCCGCTTTAAAACCCGCCCCGAGGGGACGCCCTCCCGCTACTGATCCCCTTTCCCGGCCGCGCGCCTCCCGGCCGGGAATCCCCACCGCTCAGGCTTTACGCTCTGCTTTAGCTTTAAAAGCTCTCCTCCATTGCGGCATTTATTTCCCAGGCGCATAATTAGCAGGCTCATATTTTCTCTTAATTTGACCTGCTGCGCAGGCCAGTGGAACCCTATGTCGTCTGCTGATACCCCCATTAACTGGAAACGAAACCTGACCGTCACCTGGCTTGGCTGCTTTTTAACCGGCGCTGCCTTCAGCCTGGTCATGCCCTTTCTACCGCTCTATGTCGAACAACTCGGCGTCACCGGCCATAGCGCCCTGAACATGTGGTCCGGGCTGGTCTTTAGCATTACCTTTCTCTTCTCCGCCATCGCCTCGCCGTTCTGGGGCGGACTTGCTGACCGCAAGGGACGTAAAATCATGCTGCTGCGTTCAGCCCTCGGGATGGCCATCGTCATGATGTTGATGGGGATGGCGCAGAATATCTGGCAGTTTCTGCTGCTGCGCGCGCTACTCGGCCTGCTGGGCGGCTTTATTCCCAACGCCAACGCCCTGATCGCCACCCAGATCCCACGTCATAAAAGCGGCTGGGCGCTGGGCACGCTGTCAACCGGCGCGGTAAGCGGCGCCCTGCTCGGCCCGCTGGCGGGTGGTTTCCTGGCAGACCACTGGGGCCTGCGTACCGTCTTCTTTATGACCGCCGCAGTGCTGTTTATCTGCTTTCTGTTTACCCTGTTTTTAATCCGTGAAAATTTTGTCCCAATTGCTAAAAAAGAGATGCTCAGCGCGAAGGCGGTATTCTCCTCTCTGCAGAATCCGAAACTGGTGCTCAGTCTGTTTGTCACCTCGCTGATCATCCAGGTCGCCACCGGCTCCATTGCGCCGATCCTGACGCTTTACGTGCGCGATCTGGCGGGTAATGTGAGCAATATCGCCTTTATCAGCGGGATGATCGCCTCAGTGCCGGGCATTGCCGCCCTGATGAGCGCCCCCCGTCTGGGCAAACTGGGGGATCGTATCGGACCGGAAAAAATCCTCATCGTGGCGCTGATTATCTCGGTGCTGTTGCTGATCCCGATGGCGTTCGTCCAGACCCCGCTGCAGTTAGGTATCTTGCGGTTCCTGCTCGGCGCCGCGGACGGCGCGCTGCTGCCGGCAGTGCAAACCCTGCTGGTGTATAACTCCACCAGCCAGATCTCCGGGCGGATCTTCAGCTATAACCAGTCATTTCGTGATATTGGCAACGTCACCGGCCCCCTGATCGGCGCCTCGGTTTCCGCCAACTACGGCTTTCGCGCCGTCTTCCTTGTCACCGCAGGAGTGGTATTGTTTAACGCGATCTATTCGACCCTTAGCCTGCGCCGACCAGCCGCGGACGCCTCGCAGCCCGACCGCCATTCAGTAAATTAACGTCCAGAGGGGCTCAGCCCCTTGACGCCTTGCCAAGCGCCTTCTATAGATTGAATCGTGTTCAATTCATATTCTTCTCAGGAGATTCGCTATGCCAAAGGATTCGATGTTCTATGCCACGCTCGAAGAAGCTATTGATGCAGCACGTGAAGAATTTCTCGCCAACAACCCTGACAGCGATGAAGAGAGCGCTAACGTTGAGCAGCTCAATATTCAAAAGTATGTGCTGCAGGATGGCGATATCGCCTGGCAGGCCGAATTTTTTGCTGACGAAGAGGAACAAGGCGAATGCTTACCGATGCTTAGCGGCGAAGCCGCGCAGAGCGTCTTCGATGGGGATTATGATGAGATAGAGCTCCGTCAGGAGTGGCTGGAGGAAAATACGCTTCATGAGTGGGATGAAGGTGAATTCCAGCTCGAGCCCTCTCTGGACACCGAAGAGGGACAGACGGCGGCCGACGAGTGGGACGAGCGTTAATCAGTTATAGGGCCCGTGGCTGGCGTCCAGCGGCAGCAGAAGCGTATCGAATACCAGCGAGAACGGCAGGTCCAGAATGGTGAGATAGCGCCATCCTGAATCGCGAACGTCCCACTGCACGCCCGGGTAATATTGATTGCCATGCCCCTGCCCGGGCACCGTCCGGCTGATAATGCTGCCGCAGCCGCTGAGCAGCAGCGCCATGGCAATGATCGGTAGTATTCGCATCCACAACCTCGTCTTTCAGATAAAAAAATACCGGCATCGCTGCCGGTATTTTCATTAACGTACGGCTTATTTCGTTTTCAGCGCCAGCGGGTTAAGCGCCAGCTGCTGATAGGCGTTCACCCACGAGGAGTATTTCTCCGGCGCGGCCCATACGCGATAGTGCAGACGCGACATGGTTACCGGGTCGCTCAACAGCACCAGTCGACGATCGCGGTTCAGCTTATCCGGCGTTTCATTCAGCGCCTGCTCGACATGACGCTCGCGGGCGATCTCCAGGATATGACCCTGACGGTGCCGCGCGGTGGCCATCGCGGTGGCAAGGGCGTTAAACGACGGGTTAAACACCGCGTGCATAAAGCCATCGTCCAGCGAACGCTGACGGTTCAGCGTCAGGTACGCATCGGTATCCTTGAGCACCTGCGGCGGCGAATACTCTTCCGGAATCAGGAACAGCTTCCAGCGCTTGGTGCGCAGGCCCACGGTCGCCCGGCTGGAGATAGCCGACACGAACGGCGACAGAATCAGCGATACGACAATCGGCGCCAGCCAGAACAGGAAGCGCAGATCCAGCCATGCCATTCCGACCGCCCATACCAGCCCCAGCAGCAGCTGCGAGCCGTGACGCATAAAGGCTTCTCCCCACGGCGTGGAGTCATCATCACGCTGCGGCGAATTCCACACCACTTCCCAGCCGAGGAAGGCGCTGACCACGAAGACGGTGTGGAACAGCATGCGAACCGGCGCCAGCAGGACCGAGAACAGAACCTCCAGCAGCAGGGAAAGCGTCACGCGGATAAATCCACCGTACTCCTTCGGCCCCTTACACCACACCAGGATTATACTCAGCAGCTTCGGCAGGAACAGCAGCACCATGGTCGAGGCGAACAGCGCAATAGCCAGCTCCGGACGCCACTGCGGCCACACCGGGAACAGCTGACGAGGCTGCAGGAAGTACTGCGGCTCGGTCAGGGCATGCACCACCTGCAACGCTGTCGACAGGGCAAGGAACATAAACCACAGCGGCGCTGACAGGTAGGACATCACGCCGGTAAGGAATACCGCTCGGTGGACCGGGTGCATCCCTCTCACGAGGAACAGGCGGAAGTTCATCAGGTTGCCCTGGCACCAGCGGCGGTCGCGTTTCAGCTCGTCCAGCAGGTTCGGCGGCAGCTCTTCATAAGAGCCCGGCAGATCGTAGGCAATCCACACGCCCCAGCCGGCGCGGCGCATCAGCGCGGCTTCAACGAAGTCGTGCGACAGAATCGACCCGGCAAAGTTGCCCTCGCCCGGCAGCGGCGCCAGCGCGCAGTGCTCAATGAACGGCTTCACGCGGATAATGGCGTTATGTCCCCAGTAGTGGGACTCCCCCAGCTGCCAGAAGTGCAGACCCGCCGTAAACAGCGGACCATACACCCGGGTGGCAAACTGCTGGCAACGCGCATACAGCGTGTCCATGCCCGAGGCGCGTGGGGATGACTGGATGATCCCGGCGTTCGGGTTCGCTTCCATCAGACGCACCAGGCTGCTCAGACACTCTCCGGTCATTACCGAGTCCGCGTCAAGCACCACCATGTAGCTATACTGGCTGCCCCAGCGGCGGCAGAAATCATCGATGTTGCCGCTCTTACGCTTCACGCGACGACGACGACGACGGTAGAAGATCTGCCCTTCGCCCTGCACTTCGGCAATCAGCTCCATCCACGCCTTTTGCTCAGCAACACAGATATCGGGGTTATAGCTGTCGCTGAGGATATAGACGTCGAAATGGGCGGCGTTGCCGGTGGCTTTCACCGACTCCCAGGTCGCCCGCAGCCCGGCGAACACGCGGTCAACGTCTTCGTTACAGATCGGCATAATAAGCGCTGTCCGGTGCGCCGGGTTCAACGGTTCGTCACCGACCGTCGAGGCGGAAATACTGTACTTATCGCGACCGATCAACAGCTGCAGGAAGCCCATTAACGCGGTCCAGAAGCCAGCGGAAACCCAGCAGAACAGCACCGCGAAGAGGATCAGAATGCCGCTCTGCAACACGTACGGCAGCAGCTGCATGAAAGAGATCCACAGGTTCTGCCCCACCATGTCGGCCGGGTTGATCAGCGCCCAGCCCTGATAAGGCAGAATGGTTTTCATGTACCAGGTAGCCACCACGGTCTGCGACAGCGTCAGCAGCAGCAGGATGTAGCGACGAATAGTGCCGACGGTACGCCATTTTTGCTCGCTCTCGCGCTCTTCTTGCGTCAGGCGGGAGAGATAGCGCGGCGTGACATCGCGTCCGCGCAGGCGGTCCCAGAAGCGGCCAACCGGGTTGGTACGCCACGGGTCCGGGATCATCGAGGAGCGCTTGGCTTTCGGCATCGCATGCAGCTGGGTGCGGCCTTCATCATCCTTCACCAGCTGATCGCCAGACAGCGAATCCGGCCAGCTGTGCGCCAGCCGCGCCTTTACCGACCCCAGCGGGGAGTCGTCTTCGCGGGCGAAGGTCTGATGTTCGTCATCCAGGGCCTGATGAACGGCCTGCAGGCTGGTGTCCGGCAGCGCCGATTTCTCGGCGTCCGACAGCGGCAATGCGTCAATGTACTTCGTTATCTTATTCATTGGCAGGCAGCTGATAGCTCCAGGTTTCGCTCAACGTGTCATCACCGTTAACCAGTGCGGCGCGCATTTCCGTCGTTTTCTTCGGATCTTTCACCTTCAAACGCAGGATCATACGCCAGCCTTTGGTCACCGGATTGTAACGCACGGTATTTTCAACGATTTCAGCGTTATCGCCGGTGCTCGCCTGGGCGGCGACCGGGGTATCCGCTGGCAGTTTTTTCATATCGGCGCCGGTAAAGTCGACAATGAAAGCAATGGTGCCGTCCGGCTGGCGGATCAGGTTCGACTGCTTCACGTCGCCGGTAGAGCGGCGGGTCTGCATAACGTACGCGTTATCCGGCGCATGCAGCTTGTCTTCATCGCGGCTGAAGGTGATGGTGTACTTGAAGTTCATCTCCTTGCCCGGCTCCGGCAGCTGATCCGGCGTCCAGTAAGTCACGATGTTATCGTTGGTTTCATCGTTGGTCGGGATTTCGACCAGTTCGATTTTCCCTTTGCCCCACTCCCCTTTCGGGGTGATCCAGGCGCTCGGGCGCAGGTCATAACGATCGTCAAGGTCCTCGAAGCGCGAGAACTGACGGCCGCGCTGCAGCAGGCCGAACCCTTGCGGGTTTTCCATCGCATAGCTGCTAACGGCCAGGTGTTTCGGGTTGTTCAGCGGACGCCAGATCCACTCGCCGTTGCCCGCCAGGATCGACAGACCATTGGAGTCGTGCAGCGCCGGACGATAGTTGAGCGCCGGAGAAGGCTGGTTGGAACCGAACAGGAACATGCTGGTCAGCGGCGCCACGCCCAGTTTGCCCACTTTGTCACGCAGGTAAACTTTGGACTGGACATCCACCACGGTGTCGCGTCCCGGCATGATCACAAAGCGATAGGCGCCGGTTGCCCGCGGCGAATCCAGCAGCGCATAGATAGTCAGACGCTTGTCGGTGGCTTTTGGTCGCTCGATCCAGAACTCACGAAAACGCGGGAACTCTTCGCCGGAAGGCAGCGCGGTATCGATAGCCAGACCGCGCGCGGACAGACCGTATACCTGACCCTGACCCAGCACGCGGAAGTAGCTGGCACCGAGCATGCTGACGATTTCATCGTTCTTATCTTTGCTGTTGATCGGATACAGTACTTTGAAGCCGGCGAAACCAAGGTCTTTCACCGTGTCTTTATCGTGCTGAACGTTACCAAAGTTAAAATAGTCCGGGCTATATTTAATTTTACGCACGCTGGTGGCCGTCACTTCATTGATGGTGACCGGCGTGTCGAAGTACATACCCTGATGGTAAAATTCAAGCTTGAATGGGGTTTTCTGGTTATTCCAGTAAGCTTTATCGTGATTAAACTGAATTTGCTGGTAGTCCGCGTATTTCATATCGCGGAAAGCGGAGGGCAGGTTACTCTTTGGCGCTTCATAGCCTTTCCCGGCTAACGTTTTGGCCTCTTTTGCAACGTCATCAATGCTAAATGCCCATGCAGATGAAGTACACAGGGACAACATTACGGCTGCGCTTAACCAACGCATTTTCATCATCTGTGGTTTATGTTTCATATAAGTAAGCACTTCCCCCTTTGTGTGCTTAAATCGATCCGATCTATTTTAATGGAAACTCAGGCAATCCGACAACATAATCCCTGCTTTGTTCAGCGTAGCGGCGCAGGGAATAAACAGTTCGCAGTCCCGTTTGCACTTTGCGTGCTTATCCTGGAGACAGGTACCCCGAGTTCATGTAGGGTTGCTGATAATGTAAGCGTTATCATCTTGAGTGATAAGACGAATTATCTGAGATTGTCGTGAATCGTATGAATAATACTCCGGTACAGCGTGAATATTTTTTCGACAGCATCCGCGCCTGGCTGATGCTGCTGGGGATCCCTTTTCACATTTCGCTGATTTATTCCAGCCACAGCTGGCATGTCAACAGCGCTGAGCCCTCGTGGTGGCTGACGCTGTTTAATGATTTCATTCATGCCTTCCGCATGCAGGTCTTCTTCGTCATCTCCGGCTATTTTTCCTATATGCTGTTCCTGCGCTACCCGCTGAAAAAGTGGTGGAAAGTGCGCGTCGAACGGGTCGGCATTCCGATGCTGACCGCCATCCCGCTGCTGACGCTGCCTCAGTTTATTATGCTGCAGTACGTCAACGGCAAGGCGGAAAACTGGCACACCCTTTCCGGGTACGACAAATTCAACACCCTGGCGTGGGAGCTCATTTCCCACCTGTGGTTTTTGCTGGTCCTGGTGGTGCTGACTTCGCTGGGCGTGGTGCTGTTCAAATGGCTGACGCGCCGCCCGGCAGGAGGTGCTCACGCTTTCGGTGACACTGTCACTATGGGCCAGCTGACGATGATTTTCCTTGCGCTAGGGGTGCTTTACGCGCTGATCCGTCGGTCATTGTTCGTGATCTATCCGCCCCTGCTAAGCAATGGTCTGTTTAACTTTGTGGTCATGCAGACGCTGTTCTATCTGCCCTTCTTTGTGCTGGGGGCGCAGACCTTTATTAATCCGCGCTTAAAGGCGATGTTCACCACGCCGTCGCCATGGTGCTGCGCGGCAGCGCTGCTGGGATTTATCGCCTATCGGCTGAACCAGCAGTACGGCTCCGGCGACGGCTGGATGTATGAAACGGAATCGGTGATCACCATGGTGCTGGGGCTGTGGATGGTCAATGTGGTCTTTTCGCTCGGCCATCGCCTGCTGAACTTCCAGTCGGCGCGGGTGACCTATTTCGTCAATGCTTCGCTGTTTATTTACCTGGTGCACCATCCGCTGACGCTGTTGTACGGGGCGTGGATCACCCCGGCCATCAAGTCGAATACCTTAGGCTTTATTGGCGGGTTGGTTTTTGTGGTGGGTATTGCCCTGATCCTGTATGAAATTCACCTGCGTATTCCGCTGCTGCGTTTCCTGTTCTCCGGTAAACCGATGAACAAACCGGCCAAAACCCCGGCCTCGGCCAGTTAACCTTTAGCTTTTGCGGCACGCCTGGCGTGCCGCGCTACGCTTGCTCCTCAAACAGCCGGTCGAAGATCATGTTATACAGGGCTTCTAAATCCGCTTTATCGACCGGGGTGGATGCGCTCAGCTCACAGCGGTAGGCTGCCCCCTCCGTCAGAACGGCGATGAGCTCTGAAGCGGCATTGCGTCGCGCATCGCTGAGCCCGGGATGATAACGCTGCGACAAACGCCCGCCCTCCTCTTTCAACCGCCGGTCGGCCTGCACCAGGATCTCGCGCAAGCGTGGGTTGCGCGAGGCTTCGGCGTTAATTTCCATCAACAGATAATTGTCGCTTCTGGTGGCTGCCGAAGTCGGGATCCTGCCCGCCAGCACCGCCGCTTTTCGCGCCAGATTGTGGTTCTCATCGATCATCTCGCCGACTCTAGCGTTGACGATTTCGCTGACAATTGCTTCGATGATCGCTTCCTTGCTGGCAAAAATGCGATACAGCTGACCGACGCTCAGACCCGCCTCGCGGGCGATATCCGCGACAGAGGCGCCATGCAATCCCTTCGCCGCGAAACATCTTTGCGCAGCGGCAACGATCTCCGCGCGGCGCGCCTGCTGCTTCTGCTGTACTTTTCCTTCTGACACCCTGCTCCCTCCTGCTATCCATCATTCCTGTCAATATCGGCGGTTATCATAGCCTATTCTGCTGAATCAGGGGCATGCCGCCAGCAGGCGACGATAGATAGCTGCCGTTTCCTCGTCGAAACAGACGAACAGGACCCGTTCAAGCGGGTTATAGCGGGTGAGAAACGCGGTCACGGTGCGCACGGCGATCGCCGCCGCTTCCTCTTTCGGATAGCCATACACGCCGGTGCTGATCGCCGGAAACGCAATGGAGCGATAGTTGTTTGCCGCCGCCAGCTGCAGGCTGTTTTTGTAGGCATCGGCCAGGGTTTGCGCCTCCATGCGGTCGCCGCCGTGCCAGACCGGACCCACGGTATGGATCACCGCGCTGGCGGGAAGATCGCCCGCTATCGTGATCACCGCATGACCTGGGGGACATTCGCCCTGCTGCTGCAACACCTGCTTGCAGGCCGCCAGCAACGCGGGACCGGCCGCCCGGTGGATCGCGCCATCCACCCCGCCGCCGCCCAACAGCGAGGGGTTTGCCGCATTCACAATCACATCGACATCAAGCGTCGTAATATCGCCGAGAATTACTTCAGGTTGAACAGCCATTTCTCCTCCTGTCGGCATAGCGCGTGGGTACGGCTTTCTGCCGATACTAGGGCATACCCGCCCCCGGGAGCAAGATTATCCCGCAGCGCCGGCGACAAGATGGTAAAAAAAACAGGACCCTGAGGGTCCTGTTGATATCATCGTCCCGCCGTTCAGGCGTTGTCGTTGGCGAACGATTTTTGCTTTTCCGCACGGGCCGCCAGCCACAGGCCACTATTCTTCATGGCATAGCCAAAGACCAGGCCCAGCGCCAGGGAAGGGATCACCAGACGCCAGTCGCCATCTGCCGCGAAGGTCGCGCAGGCGCCGATAAAGGTGCCGGGGACAAACGACAGCAGCGTCTGTCGCGCCTGGATGCACATCAGAAAGGCCACGACGCCGGTCATCATATAGCTGAGGATCTGCAGCTGTGGGGCCAGCGCGCTACCGTGGATAATCACCAACGCCCAGACCACGCCGCTCATTACCGTGCAGGAGGAGATGGCCAGACCTTTCAGACCGCCCTGCGGGCAGGCGAAATAGGCCGTACAGCCGAGGAAACCGGCCCAGCTCAGCAGGCCGAGGGCGACGGCCACCCATCCCCAAATCCCGGAGAGAATGCCCGTCGTTAATGCGATTGCGAAGAGTATGTTCATGGCGCGTATCCTAGCAGATACGCACCGAAAGAATGCGATCTAAAACACACTAAATGAATGAACTTGATTTCAGTTGCATTATAATAGTGACTTAAATCACATTTTATTGCTCATCTTCTTCCTGAAGCTCGTCCCACATCGCGGCGATGGCGTCGCGGGTTAACGGCGCCATGGTGCGCCAGAACAGTGTGTGCGCATGCGCTTCGACTTTCCCCAGCATCGTCCCGCACCACGGCAGGATATAGTCGGCAAACAGGAGCTCCAGCGTCTCGCTCTGCGCTTCTGTGGCATGATCCTCCAGCCAGGAGGCGGCCAGCAGCAGCGATCCGAGATGATCCGCCGGACCTTCTCCTGTCGGGATGCCGTGATTGCTCAGAAAAGCCCGGACCTCCGCTTCAGAGGAACCCTCCACCCACGCGCTACGGTACGGCGGAACGCTGCAGGCTTCACCGACGAACAGCGCATTATAGTCCGTCGCCAGGGACTGCATTTCACAGCTTTTCTGCAGACGCGCCAGCAGCTCGTCCTGCTCCAGCGGCCAGTTGGCGGCCAGTTTGCCCTCGCGGATCAGGCTAAACAACGGCACCAGCAGCGGGTCCTGCGGTTGACGGAAATACAGCGAACCCAGCACGCGGCAGAGGATTGAAAACTCGTTCATTCAGTTATTCCAGTTATACAAATTAAAGGTCAGCAAATTCCGGGATCGCCGGCATACCACGCGACTCGAGGAAGTCGAGCAGGCGACGCGGAGAAACGTTGAGGATCCTCTCCTCCGGGAAATCGACAGCATCGAGGATCTTGCGGCACTCGGTAAACTCTCCGAGGGTAAACGCCGTATGAGAGTCCGAGCCCAGCGCCACCCACCCTCCGGCGTCGCGCACCGCGGCGGCGATAGCACGGCAGTTATCTTCACTGCCCACGCGCGATGAAACGAAAGAGGAGTTATTGATCTCCAGCGCCACCTGGTAACGGGCCGCCGCTTCGGCAATGGCCGGGATATCCACCGGGAATTTCGGATTACCGGGATGGCTAATCATATGCACTTTACCGCTGGCCATCGCGGCAATCATCGCCTGCGTATGGGTGGCGCTATCCTGAGGCGGAAACACCGGCTCGTGGAATCCGGCGATGATCAAATCGAGCGACGTCAACATCGGCCCGGAGCAGTCGATCTCACCTTCGATATTTTTAATATTCGACTCAATACCGCGCAGGATCCCCACCCCGTCTACCAGGCGGGGCCAGATGCGCATATTAACGAAGTGCCAGTAATGCGGGGCATCCGCCATATCCGGGCCATGGTCGGTGATGGCGAAGAGTTTGATCCCTTTACGCTTTGCTTCCGCAATATAATCGTGCAGGGTGCTGTAGGCGTGGGTGCTGGCGACGGTATGCATGTGCAGGTCAACGGGATACATCACATTCTCCTCTTCTGTTTGCCGCAAGAATAGCAGGAAACCGGGCTATTGATTAGCAAAAACCCCGCCGTGGCGGGGTTCGCTTATCTTAATAACCGCGCTGACGATCGACCTGACCGCTAACCGATTCCCCTCGCTCCAGCCGGCTAATGGTCCCGGCGATATAGGCAATTGCCTCCATCGGGCGGGTGACTGCCGCCACGTGGGGAGTCATAGCCACCCGCGGGTGCGCCCATAGCGGACTCTCCTGCGGCAGCGGTTCGCGACTGAAGACATCGAGCATCGCGCCTTTGAGCTTACCGTTGTTCAGCGCCGCCAGCAGCTCCTCTTCTACGACATGCACGCCGCGGGCAAGGTTGAGGAGATAACTCTCATCAGGCAGCTGCGCCAAAAGCGTCTGGTTGATAATACCGACGGTTTCGGCGGTATTCGGCAGCAGGTTGATCAGGACGCGGGTCCCCTGCAGGAATCCACCCAGCTCGGCCTGGCCGGCAAAGCTCTGTACCTGCGGCCAGGATTTACGGCTACGGCTCCAGACGCGAAGCGGGAATCCCCAGGGTTGCAGGCTTTCCGCAACCTTCGCCCCCAGCACGCCGGCGCCCATAATCCCGATGGTGAATTCGTCGGCGCGGTACTCGGGCAGCGGCTGCCAGCGGGAAGCCAACTTCAACGCCTGATAGTCATCGAACCGGCGGAACCAGTGGAGCACCTGGCTCACGGCATACTCCTGCATCTGCCGTCCCATACCGGTATCTTCGAGACGAAACAGCGGGATCGACAAGGGCAACATATCCGGATGATCGCGCAGCTTACTAAGGATCGAATCCACCCCCGCCCCAAGGGCGAACACGGCCTTCAGCGCCCTGCCTTGCAGCATCTCTACCGGTGGATGCCAGACCAGGGCATAGTCCGCCGGCTGGTTATCGCCCGCTTTCCACTCGCGTACTCGCGCGCCGGGTAACTGCTTTTCCAGCTCTCGGATCCAGTATTGGGTATCAAAGGTCGGATGGTAAAAAATAATCTCCATAGTGGCTCCTGATAGCAGACGCCTTTGGCCGATTGACGCTGGCGTCTTATTTTACTCATTGTTTTCTATTGGTTTGCCAGCATAACAAATTTCCCCTTGCCGCAAAGTGAAAAGGGAGTGGCGACAAAAAAAACGGATTTCGCACGTTTAAGGAGCAAGTTGTTCGAAGTTTGTCTAAACGCGCTGATTTTGCAAAAAGTTGATTGACGGGCGATACGTATTTCCCTACATTAGCGCCCGTTCCCGACAACAACGGGAAAGACAATATGGTGAGGTGTCCGAGTGGCTGAAGGAGCACGCCTGGAAAGTGTGTATACGGCAACGTATCGGGGGTTCGAATCCCCCCCTCACCGCCATATTTTAAGAAGA
>NZ_JBKIUP010000010.1:0-128843 GCF_046602535.1 Klebsiella sp. 1SOBk10mer | reverse complement strand
GCCATTACGCATCACGCCTTCAGTAGCGGAACAGGAGGGACAGCAGACGGAGACTGAAGCCACGGGAGCACCTCAAAAACACCATTATACACTAAATCAGCAAGTTGGTAGCATCACCGGCATCCCGTCCGGGGGTGACCTCCGGATGGAGGAAAATAAAGATCCCGGCGGCAATCAGTACCATCAGCGGGAATAGCGGATGCTGTATCGGCCGCCAGGGAATATTACGCACCGCCAACAGCCAGACCAGAGTCAGAAACAACACGTAGAGCAGGGCGAAGAAGAATTTACTCGGCGTATAGATGACGATGTCCACCAGATCGCCGGTAGCGGGCTGATACTGCTCAGCGCGCGGGGTGAGCATCCACATATCGCCGCCAGAGAGGCACAGGCCGGCGATGATGGCGATACTACCCGTGAGGAGTAAGACAATCCGGATCAGAATAGCCTTCGCTTTATTCGCGTCAGGGGTTAATTTTTGCATTTCACATTCCGTTGTGAGGGGGTGAGAAACAACTATTTTGCACAGCGGAGGGCGCGCGGCAAATGCTATCCGTTTTCTATTTTTACGATAAATGAATATGGGCGGAAAAGGCGTTTCTGTGGTGGGAAATATTATCCGGACGCTATTAATAACCGGGCCGATCGTTCGGCCCGGTGAGCGCGATTAAATTGAGGTGCGGCGGTAATTACGATATTCCGGCAGCCAGAAATTATCGCTGATGGACTGCAGCAGCGCTTCTGCGGAGGTTTTCACCGCCACGCCCTGCTCCTGAGCCACCTTACCGACCGCGAAGGCGATCGCCCGCGAGACGGTCTGGATATCCTTCAGCTCCGGCAGCACCGGACCTTCACCGTTGTTCACCAGCGGCGAGTGTTTCGCCAGGGTTTCGCTGGCGGCCATCAGCATCTCGTCGGTGACCCGCGACGCGCCGGAGGCGATCACCCCCAGACCAATGCCCGGGAAGATATAGGAGTTGTTGCACTGGGCGATGGGGTACTGTTTGCCTTTGACGGTAACCGGGGCAAACGGACTGCCGGTGGCGACCAGCGCCTCGCCGTCGGTCCAGCTCAGGATATTCTGCGGCGTGGCTTCCACCCGTGACGTTGGGTTGGAGAGCGGCATCACGATTGGCCGCGGGCAATGCTTGTGCATTTCGCGGATAATCTCTTCCGTGAACAGCCCCGGCTGACCGGAAACGCCGATCAGGATGTTCGGTTTCACGTTGCGCACCACGTCGAGCAGGGAGAGCACATCGTTAGTGGTATCCCAGCCCTGCAGATGTTCGCGCTTCTGCACCAGCTTGTTCTGGAACGGCAGCAGATTAGGCATGCCGTCGGTTAACAGGCCAAAGCGGTCAACCATGAACACACGCTGGCGGGCCTCTTCTTCACTGAGTCCTTCGCGGACGATCTGGGCGATAATTTGCTCGGCGATGCCGCAGCCGGCGGAGCCCGCCCCGAGGAAGACAATTTTCTGTTCGCTCAGTTGGCTGCCGGCGCCGCGGCTGGCGGCGATCAGCGTCCCGACGGTCACCGCCGCAGTGCCCTGAATATCGTCGTTAAAGGAGCAGATCTCATTGCGGTAGCGGTTGAGCAGCGGCATGGCGTTCTTCTGCGCAAAGTCTTCAAACTGCAGCAGCACGTCCGGCCAGCGGGCCTTAATCGCCTGGATCACGTCGTCAACGAACTGGTAGTACTCGTCATCGGTAATACGCGGGTGGCGCCAGCCCATATACAGCGGATCGTCCAGCAACTGCTGGTTGTTTGTTCCGACGTCCAGCACGATGGGCAGGGTGTAAGCCGGGCTGATGCCGCCGCAAGTGGTGTACAGCGACAGTTTGCCGATCGGGATCCCCATCCCGCCGATGCCCTGGTCGCCGAGGCCGAGGATACGCTCGCCATCGGTCACCACAATCACTTTGACGTTATGGTTCGGGACGTTCTGCAGAATGTCGTCAAGATTATGGCGATTCTGGTAGGAGATAAAGACGCCGCGGGCGCGACGGTAAATCTCGGAGAAACGTTCGCAGGCGGCGCCTACCGTCGGGGTATAGATAACCGGCATCATCTCTTCGAGATGGTTGCCAATCAGGCGATAGAAAAGGGTCTCGTTGGTGTCCTGGATGTTACGCAGGTAAATGTGTTTGTCGATTTCTGTTTTGAATCCCTGATACTGGATCCATGCGCGTTCCGCTTGCTCTTCGATGGTTTCAACCACTTCCGGCAGCAGGCCAAGAAGGTTGAAACTGCTGCGCTCTTCCATACTGAAGGCGCTGCCCTTGTTGAGCAGGGGGAATTCAAGCAGAACGGGACCCGCGTAGGGGATGTACAGGGAACGGTTTTTCTTATGGGTAAATTGCATCGCACTAACTCCTTGATCGTGTCCACAGTCCCGCCGCGGCGATAAGCGAAGGGCGGGTGGAAAAGCAGCGGGCAGAGTATAGAGCAGAAGGTCTTCAAGCGGGTAAACAAGCCGTCAATTGCCATAAAAAAACACCATCCTGGCAACAGGACGGTGTTGTTTATCATCACTCAGGCTGAAAATTAACCACCGCGGCGTTTGCGGCCGGTAGCATGGATATGGTTGAGGGTGGTTGCTTCATCGCCTTCCAGCACCACTTTTTTCTGCTGGGAAAGCTTGTAGTTCAGACCGAGAAGATGACGTGCCTGATGGTTCGATTTCATTCTGACTCCTTTATCCTGTTCTGGTTTCAAGGGCAAACCCGGTGGTGACCGGATGAAATGTAACCCAAAGTTGGCCGCACGTTTTTTATGCGGCCACAGGTAGGGTGGTCCATTTTCAGGGCAATAGCAACCTCAGTGCGCCAGATTAAGAACAGTCTCCCTCGCGCAGCGCCGGCGTTACCACTTCATCTCGCCGGTATTAACTTTTGCGCTGAGCTCCAGCGAGCTGGTTTCCGCCAGCCCTGGCCACTGTGTCTCCATTGCCTTGATCACCCCGGCGGAGTCCTTATGTGTCTTCAGCGCTTGCTCAAACTGCTGGAGGTAGGTTTTGGTAAAGCGCACCGCGCTGTCACCCTCCGGCGGCGTGCCGAGGTAATGTCCCGGGATCACCTGCTGCGGGTGCAGAGCAATCATCTGGTCCAGCGTAGTGCGCCACTGCTGTCGACTGGCCGGCGTCTGGGTGTCGGCGGTCCAGAGATGCATGCCCCAGGCCACGCCGGTGCCGCCGAGGATCGTTTTGTTCGCCCGGATCCAAACGAACGCCGCGTAGTCATGGGGCTGCATAATCGTCACTTTTTCGCCATCGATGGTAAAGCTGTTGGCTTTCAGCGCCTGCGGGACGTATACCTGCGTCGGCGCACCGTCTTTCATCTGTGGTCCCCAGTACGCCAGCTTTGCCGCTTTGGTGGCTGCAATATGTTTAACCACTTCCGGCGTGGCGACCACTTCCGCCTGCGGGAAGGCTTTCACCAGCGGCTCAAGGCCAAAATAGAAGTCAGGATCGCCGGAGGTGATCACAATCCGCGACAGCGGTTTGCCGTTTTTCTTGATCATGTCTACCAGCTTTTCGCCGTCTTTGACGCTGAACTGGGCGTCAAACAGCACCGCTTCATGCGGGCCGGAAACGAGGGTGGAGTTGACGGCAAAAAGACCTTTCTCCTGAGGGTTGTAAGTCTGCAGCGTCAGCGGCGCCGCGAAGACCGCGCCGCTGAACAGGGCGGTGGCAATAGCAAGAGCAGATAATTTCATGATTCATTCTCAATGACAGGGGAATGCGTAGCATTGTACGGATTTCGCCATTTGATAGAATTCCTGAAATAAGAGATGCTGAGTTTCATAAATCGTGCAGATAAAGGGGGCGTGATGGACAGGGTAATTGCGGCGCAGGTGTATCTGCGAATTTGCGAGCTGGGAAGCCTCAGCGCCGCGGCGCGCGCGCTGGGGATGTCGCGCCCGATGGTCAGCCGCTATCTGGAACAGATGGAGAGCTGGGCCGGCGCCCGGCTGATCCATCGCTCAACCCGGCGGCTGACGCTGACCCCGGCCGGGGAGAAGGTATTGCTCAAGACCCGCGGCCTGACGCGGATCGCCGATGAAATCGCCGGCGAACGCCAGCGTACCGACCCCAGCGGCACGCTGCGGGTGGCGTGCGCGCATTTTACCGCGATGCAGCTGATCTCCCCGCTACTGCCGGATTTTCTTGCCCGTTATCCGCTGTTGCGTCTGGAGCTGGATATCAATAACCATCCGGTCAGCCTGATCGGCGAGCGCATCGACGTGGCTATTCGCATTACCGATAATCCGGAGGCGGGGGCTATCGCTCGCCGCCTCGGCGTGTGCCGGTCGCTACTCTGCGCTGCGCCGCGCTGGATCCGCCAGCATGGTCCGCTGACGACCCTTGACGATCTGCAACAGCATAACTGCCTGTTATACAGTCATTTTGCCGGCCAGCGCTGGCAATTCAGCGATGCACAGGGTCAGGAGGCGTCGGTGGCAGTGAACGGTAATCTGAGCGCCGGGATCTCTTCCTTACTGCTGGAGGCGGCGGTCGCGGGGTGCGGCATCGCGATGCTCCCCGAACTGGAGGCGCGGAGCGCGATTGCCAGCGGCGCGCTGGAGGTGGTGCTTCCTGACTGGACGCCAAAGGCGCTGAGCGTTTACGGCATCTATCTTTCCCGCGACTATCAGCCCGATGGGCTGACGCTGTTTCTGGATGCGCTGCAGCGACGTCTGGGGAAAACGCTCGCCGATGCCTGAGCACTGACGCCGCCTTCAGCGGCAGCGCCGGCGGGCGGTTGCCCTGCCGGAAAGTCAAGGATCAACCTTACTCATTGCCCCACTGATTAAGGAAGTTGGCGATATCGTCAATACGGCGTTCGTCAATGGCCGCCTCGCGGGCCATCTCCTGCTGCGCTTCTTCATCGATCTCTTCGTTGTTGGTTAATCGCGCAATCAGCAGCTGAAAATAGCGCGCCAGCGCATCGCGTTCCTCATCCTTAACCGGGGCAGCCGCTTCGGTCTCGTATTCGTCCACGATGTCATAAAATTTCAGGGGAATGTCGTTACTCATCTGTCGTCCTCAGGATTGGCGTCAGGGCCGGGGTTAGCGCACAGCGGCGGGCGAGTATCATAGCACGCAGCCGGTAGGCTGCAGGAGAGGAAAAATCGCTGCGGCGGCGAGGCGAGAGGGCAGATATCGCTCCCCGGGGGACGGAGGGTAAAACCGGCGCGCGATGCCGCACGCCGGTCTGCCAGGAGGCTTAGACTACCCCGTCTCCACCGTCAGAGCACCACACCTGGCCGGAGGTATATGAGCAGGCATCGGATGCCAGGGTGACGTACAGCGGGGCGATCTCGACCGGCTGCCCCGGGCGCCCCATCGGCGTGTCTTTCCCGAACTGTTTCACTTTCTCGTCCGGCTGACCGCCGCTGGACTGCAGCACCGTCCAGTAAGGGCCGGGGGCTACGGCGTTAACGCGAATGCCGCGTTTTGCCACCTGTTTGGCCAGCGATTTGGTGAAGATCGCCAGGCAGGCTTTGGTCTGGGCGTAATCGAGGAGGATCGGACTGGGTTTATAGGCCTGCACCGAGGTGGTGTTGATGATCGCGCTCCCGGCCTGGAGATGGGGCAGCGCGGCGCGGGTGATCCAGAACGGCGCGTAGACATTGGTCTTAAAGGTGGCGTCAAAGTCTTCGGTGGTCAGCTCCTCAAGGGTCTCACAATATTGCTGACGTCCGGCGTTATTGACCAGGATGCTCAGGCCACCCAGCTGTTGCACCGCGTCGGCCACCAGAGTCTGACAGAAGGACTCGGAGCGAATATCCCCCGGCAGGGCCACCGCGGTGCGGCCTTCGGCTTTGATCAGAGCGATGACTTCATCGGCGTCCTCTTGCTCCTCCGGCAGATAGCTTATGGCGACATCGGCCCCTTCGCGGGCAAAGGCGATCGCCACCGCGCGGCCAATGCCGGAGTCGCCGCCGGTAATTAGCGCTTTCTTACCGGCCAGCCGCCCGGTGCCGGTGTAGCTGGTTTCCCCATGGTCCGGTGACGGCTCCATTTCCGCATCCAGACCCGGCGGGTTCTGTTCTTGCTCCGGGAACTCCGGACGTGGAGCCGTCTCTTCTGGCAACATGGAGGTGGGTAGTTTCTTCATGGGCGGTTTTTCATCTTGCATAGTCATCTCCTTCAGACAGAACGGGCCAGCTGTAAGGATAGGTCAGGTTCCCCCATCGCCAGACCCCGGATGACTCACCCAGGGCCAGTGAATGGCCGCTAAAAGACGCATTGTTATTCCTTAACCGACTGATCCCCGGCGTATTTAAGCAAATAGCGCTGCGTTATCATTGCCGGGGTTAAATTAGGATTATTCCATCATGACTTAATGCGGGCTGGCTATTTTATTTACTGCGCGGCGGAGATTTTTTAAAGGCAGAGAGGGAGACAAAGTGAAAAGGGGAATAATAGGGTAATCCGCTACGCATGGATAATAATGGTATACCTCTTTGGTGTTAATTTTTGGAAGGGTGGCAGCCCGGGATTAGTAGAAACATTTATTCATCAGATTATTTTCATTAGTTTACAAACGTGAACCAATGTCCACAGTACAGTTCACAAGGTACATATAACCCAAAGCGAATAAAGGAGTTGCGTAAAAATTAATTTTTATTGCCGCTTCGCTGTGGTTAATTTATTTTGTCGATGCGCTGGGTGATGGCCAAAATTAATTTGACTCCTGCGGGTATTCCACTAGTGTTAGATATCGAGGGCGATGATTTGTAACAGGGTCATTTTCCATTTACCAACCGATATTGATCAAACCAAAGGTGAAAATTATGGCAGAGCATAGAGGCGGTTCAGGTAATTTTGCAGAAGATCGTGAAAAAGCATCCGAAGCCGGGCGTAAAGGTGGGCAGCACAGCGGCGGGAACTTCAAAAATGATCCTGAGCGTGCATCCGAAGCCGGTAAAAAGGGTGGTAAGAACAGCCATGGCGGCGGCCGTAAATCCGGCGACAGCTGATGACTGATGACCCGTGACGCCGTTATGACGGTGTCGGGAAAGAAACCTGTGGGCCTGTGGGTCCGCAGGTTTCTGTTTATTTGCAAACGCTTTCCTCAGCTATTGTCTATTCTCCGCGACGGGAAAAGAGGTGCAGAATAATTTAATTACAGCCATCTTAACAATTAAATACTGATTACCGCAACGGCATTGTGCCGGCGAAGCGCTAAGAGTGAGTAAATAACGGTTCGGAGCAATACGTAACAGTACTGCTTTTTATCGCGGTGCATAAGTAAGCTATTTTAAGCCTGGTGTCAATCGTCGGACGCCAGGGGCGGGTAGCAACACATCCGCTTGCTAAATATTGTTCAGATCTAAGGTAATAAAATGAAACTGACGCCGGTATTTATTAAGCGCTGTCATCTTGTGGCCGCCGTTATGTGGGTGGGCCTGGCGATACCCTCGTTAATCTGGTGGAAAGACAGCGTCCTGTGGGTCATTCTCATCAGTATTTATGCCAATATTGTTGGACATTTATCCGGATATAGCGCAGCGCGAGCTGACCAGGCGGCGGAAGAGAATGAAGATTCCCCGTCAAAATAAATAATTAACGATCAGAGGTGTCTATGACGGATAGTGAAAATTACCACAACTGGCTTCGCGATGCCCATGCCATGGAAAAACAGGCCGAGTCACTGCTTATGGCCACCATCAGACGCCTCGATAATGAACCGCAACTGCGAACCCGCCTTGAACAACATCTTTATGAAACTCGTCGGCAACTGTCCGCTCTGCAGGACCTTATCGCCCGCAACCATATTTCCCGCTCGGCGCTGAAGGATGCGATGAGCCGGGTCGCAGCCCTGGGCCAGACTATCGGCATCATGCTACCCGGCGATGAGCTCATTAAACTCATTATCACCGCCTACGTTTTTGCCCATTTTGAGGTCGCCTGCTATACCGCTTTATTAACGGCGGCGAAGCGCGTGGGGGACCATAGTGCGATGCCGACTCTGGAAGGGATCCTTGCCGAAGAGAGAGGAATGGCTGACTGGCTGCTGCATCATCTGCCGGCGCTGACCGGACAATATCTGATGCATAACTCTCTGCCCGGCGTTGAGGCCGGACAATAAGCCGCCGGAGTCAATCATGGTTAAGCGCCACACCATCGCGATCCTCGCCACAGAGAAAGCGGTTCCGCTGAAATTAACCGCCAGGCAGCAGGCGCTGGTGGACGCGGTGGCGAACAGGGTGCCACCTGCAGAGCACGGCCCCGTATCGCCAGTCGACAAAACGCGCACGAAAACCAGCAGGGCGCGCTGAGGACGCTGACAGTGGCGGGCAGAACGCAAGGTGATAGTGATGCAACAGGAAGAGTGGTTTCACAGAGCGGTCATCTATCAGGTTGACAGTGCTCTGTTTTACGACGCCAACGGCGATGGGTATGGCGATCTTGCCGGTATACGCCAAAAGCTGCACTACATTCGTAGCCTGGGGGCGACGGTGCTCTGGCTGACCCCTTTCTATCTTACCCCACTGCAGGATGATGGCTATGATATCAGCGACCATTTGCAGCCCGATCCCCGTTTCGGGACCATCGCCGACGTGATTGAGCTGATTGCCCGCGCCCGGGAGCTGGGGCTGCGGGTGATTGTTGAGCTGGTTATCCAGCATACTTCTGCCCAGCACCCGTGGTTTCAGGCGGCGCGACGCGATCCCCGGTCGCCGTGGCGGCCATACTATCTTTGGGCCGATCGGCCCCCGGAGAACGACGATCCTCCCATGTTTCCCGGCGTCGAGGAGAGCGTCTGGAGCTGGGACGACCAGGCCGGACAATACTATCGCCATATGTTTTATCGCCATGAGCCCGACCTGAATCTCGCTCATCCGCCGGTGATCGCTGAAATTGAAAACATCATCACCTTCTGGCTGCAGGCCGGGGTGTCAGGATTTCGCCTCGATGCGGCGTCACATCTGGTGAAGCAGGCCGGGAAGGGCGACGAGGCGCGGGGCTACCCGCTGTTGACGCATCTCCGGCAGGTCGTGCAGCGCCTCAATCCCGACGCGATACTGTTGGGTGAAGTGGACGTGGAAGTGGAAGATTATCGCCATTATTTCGGCCGCGGCGATCGGCTGCAGATGGTGCTCAATTTTTGGCTTAATAAATATCTCTATGTCAGCCTGGCGCAGCAGCGCGCCACCCCGGTAGTGAAGGCGTTGCAGGCAATGGTGGCCCCGCCGGACGGATGCTGCTTCGTCAACTGGCTGCGTAACCATGATGAACTGGACCTTGAGGGGATTGGCGAACGCAACAAACGCCAGGTTATCCGCACCTTTGCCCCTGATAAATCGATGTCCGTTTACCAGCGCGGCGTGCGCCGGCGGCTGGCGCCGATGCTGGATGGCGATACCCGACGCATCGCGCTGGCTCATGCCATCCTGCTCGCGCTGCCTGGCGTGCCGGTGATGCGCTATGGCGACGAGATTGGTATGGGCGACGATCTGCGCTTACCGGAGCGCTACGCGGTCCGAACGCCGATGCAGTGGTCGGGCGCGCCCAACGGCGGCTTTTCCCGGGCGGCGCCGGATGATTTGCCGGTGAAACCGGTGGCCAGTGGACGGTTTCGCTACCAGCGGATCAATGTCGAAGCGGCGTTGCGCCACCCCCGGTCGCTACTGCATCGGGTACGCAATATGGTGCTGGCGCGCACGGAATATACTGAACCGGGATCCATCCCTTTTACCCTTATTACGGTGAAGCCAGCCGCGGTGCTGGGCTTGTGCTATCGCAGCGAATCGCGGGAGGTGCTGATGCTGGCGAACTGCAGCCAGCAGGCGGTGGAGGTCCAGCTCCCGCCGCTGGCCGAGGGTTACTGGAGCCCTATCCTGGAAGATAAGTTCTACCAGGACGGGCTATACGGCGGAGAAAAGGCGCGGCTGGCGCTCTCCGGCTATGGTTACCGCTGGTTCAGCCGCAGCCTGCTTTAGCGCCGTCTTCCTGGTCGGCGGAACAATGCCCGCAGGGCCATCGTCGCCACCGCCACACCGACGCCGGCAGCCACTTTACCCGGAAGATCGGCGCTGATGGTCACCGCTTTACGCCGCGCGCCATCGTTAAAGGGGCCGTGTCCGGGATGATTGCCGCGCACTGGCGTGAACAGGTCGTCCTGATGCTCTGCCGGCTTCGGCTGGCCGGTAAACTGTCCCTCCCACGCTTTTTTCACCATCAGCCGATCGAGCAGACGAGGGAAGAAGACCTGGCCGAGGATCGACTGGATGGTGCTTTTCCCCACCCACAGCTCGTTCACCGGCCGCTGGATCACGCTGTAGATGGCCTCAGCGGCGACCTCCGGCTGATAGACCGGCGGTACCGGCTGCATGGCCTGCTCCATTTTGTTGCGCGCCCAGCCAAACTGAGCAGTATTCATCCCCGGCAGCTGGACCATGGTCAACTGGATGTGGCTTTTCTCATGCATCAGCTCGGTGCGCACGGCATCGGTGAAGCCGCGGATCGCCGCTTTCGCGCCGCAATAGGCCGACTGCAGGGGGATCGAGCGCCAGGCCAGCGCCGATCCAGCCTGAATAATCACCCCCCGATCCCGGGGCGTCATGACCTCGAGCGCCGCGCGGGTGCCGTTGACATAGCCGAGATAGGTCACCTCCGTCACCCGGCGAAATTCGTCGTCGCTCATCTGCCGAAAGGGCGCCAGCACGGTGGTCATGGCGTTATTGATCCAGACGTCTATGGCGCCGAGGGTGGCTTCCACCTCGGCGGCGGCGCGCTGCACGGCCCCGGCATCGGCGACATCGGCGCTAATCGCCAGCGTTTTGACGCCGAAACGTTCACAAGCCTGCTGCGTCTCCTGCAGACCCGTTTCATCGCGGGCGATCAGCGCCACGTGATACCCTGCGCGGGCGAAACGCAGCGCGGTGGCTTTTCCTGCCCCGGCGGTTCCGCCGGTAATAACCATCACGGACATAGTGACCTCATTAATTGTTTCGCTATCGTAAATTTGAGCTGCACGGATCGAATCATTATTAAGCATAAATAACGACGGTGAGGTGGGAAATATCCTGGAATAAGCGCAGTGTGAATCAGGCGACATATCCTGATGACTCTGGCCTGTTTCTGCATAAGCAGGCGTTAAGGTTCTATAATCTGTAAGATACTTGACAACCCGCGAGGAGGAAAAATGTTGACAGTAAACACGCGTAGCGTTGAAAAAGAAGAGGACGACGCCACCCGCGCCCCGGAATCGGGGGATAAACAACCGGAGCGCGATAAATAGCTAAGCCTGTGTTATTCCTGTTCCGGAATAATGGATATCTGGCCGTTACGTTCGAGAATAGCGAATTTTATCGCTTTCAGTTCATAAATCCCATGGTGCTGCCTGGCCGCCAGCAGGATATCATCGACAGAAATATTGACGAGCTTCATTTTCTCATCGATGACAGCACCATTTTCCACTACGATAACCGGCGTGCCATCCAGAAAATTTTCCGCCTGGGCAAATTTTTTCTTAATATAGCCGAATAAAATATCAATACTGACCAGGGTGACGATAGTCAGCATCGAACCGGTAACGGAATAGTCTGTGCTGAGCATCGCCTGCTGGGTCGCTTCACTGATAATCAGCAGCAGTATCAGGTCAAAATTGGTTAACTGCATCAGGGTTCGTCTACCGGCAATCTTGAAAATAATCAGCAGGATCAGATAGATTGCTGCGGCTCTGAGGACCATTTCCATCGCGACTCCTACGGATAGACAAACTGTTGCCAGCTGACGGCAGGGCGATCGTTGACTGCCGCCTGCAGGGAAATATTGCCTATCGTTTTGGGGGTAATAGATAACCATACCGATTGCGGCGAGCGGCTGGTTGTCCGCTGATACACCAGATGTAATTTCCCGTCGGCACTGTACATCTTATCCGGCTGCGGGCGGATATCGCCAACCTGGTAACGGGTTAATAACGTGGCGGCGAAACTGATCGTCGTGTCATTTTCCTGCGTGGGTTTGATTTGAATATTCAGTTCGGTTTCACTCATCAGTCTGGCATAACGCTGGTAATCGACGCGTAATTCACCTTCAGGGCTTTCCCGGTGCGCCTCACTGAAATATCCGGAGGACCACAGGCCGCTTAATGCGGTAAGAATGATGAGGCTGAGAACAATTATCCCATAGCGCCTGAAGCGATATTCAAAGCGGAGGGCCTGTTCATTCTCGTCGACGATGTGACAAGGTTGTTGATTCTCAGTCATTATTATTTCCCCGCGTTTCGTTTCGCCATCAGCGTAACGATAAGGACATTCTTATATTAGACGATATCAGAACAATTGACTTTGTAAAAATGGCCAGCCTCAGCCAGGCTTTAATCTGTTCATCAGCAAAAACAAGGAGGCATGATGAAAAAATTAGCCTTGGCCATGGCCTGTTTGTTTGCCGCCGCGGTCGCGCAGGCGGACGATAAAGGCGGTTTTAGCCAGGATGCCGCGCCGCCGCCGCCGCACAAACTCGATGACGGCTATCGCGGCGTCGAGGAGGGGCGGATCATGACCGTTGAGCAGGCGAAAACCATGCACGATGGCGCCACGGTTTCCCTGCGCGGCAATCTGCTCACCCGACAGGGGGATGACCGTTATCAGTTTCGCGATAAAAGCGGCACCATCACCGCCATTATTCCGGTTGCCGCGTTTAATGAACAGCACGTAGAGCCTGACGATCTGGTCAGTATTAACGGCAGCCTTGATCGCAAAATGACGCCGCCGGTAGTACGTATCGATCGCCTGCTCAAACAGTCGCCTAAGTAAGGGGAGCTTACCGGTATGAGCAAAACATCCCACCCGCATGACGAGGAGCGCGGGAAGCACCCTGCGCGCGAGGCGCCTGACGAACATGGCGAAGTGCCGCGTAAACGGGACGACAGCGAGGATGACAAAACCGATCCTTACCATCCTCACGATGGCCGTTAGCGTCATCCGCAACGGGAACTTTTTGGGAACGCTGATGCGGCGGGCCGCAGAATAGAAGCAGGTTCAGCATCAGGCACTATACTTTTTGTTCGACATCATCACAGGAGGAGTCATATGGCGATTCATAAGAAAGGGCTGGCGCACTGGGAAGGCGATCTCAAGCATGGCAAAGGCACCGTGTCGACGGAGAGCGGGGCGCTGAGCCAGCAGCCCTACGGCTTTAATACCCGTTTTGAAGGGGTGAAAGGCACCAACCCCGAAGAGCTGATCGGCGCCGCACATGCAGCCTGCTTCTCGATGGCCCTATCGTTGATGCTCAGCGAAGAGGGCTATACCGCGACGTCCATCGACACCACCGCAGTGGTCACCCTTAATAAAACCGACGGTGGGTTTGCAATAACCGACATCGCGTTGCAAAGCAAGATTGTCCTGCCCGGCGTTGCGCCGGCGGCGTTCGATGAGATCATCCAGAAAGCGAAGGCCGGCTGCCCGGTATCACAGGTGCTGAAAGCCAATATCACCCTTGACTACCAGCTAAATCCATAAGCTGTTGTGCCCGCACTCTGCGGGCACCGTTCCCGCGATCTCTCTCCCTGTCACTGCCTCCGCTGCGCAATAGTGGTATCTTTGGTCCTTTGGTAAACGTAAGGGACTCCAGCATGATCGGCATTCGCGGAATGATCGCGGCGCAGGTGCTCGGCCTGACCGGCATGGCGCTAAAAGAGATTGATTTTGAACAGCCCAAAGGGGAGCCGGGGCTTTTTGGTCCGCAATCAGCCATCTGGCAGGTGCATGGCGATTTTACCTCAATGCTGTGCGGCGGCATTAGCGCGCTGTTGCTGCAGATGCTGCACCCCCTGGCGCTGGCCGGCGTCTGGGACCACTCCCGTTTCCGCGAGGATATCTTTGGCCGCCTGCGTCGCACCAGTCAGTTTATCTCCGCTACCACCTTCGCCGCCACCCCCGACGCCGAGCGGCTGATCGCCAAAGTGCAGGGGATCCATCAGCGGATCGCCGGGGTGGACAAGGACGGCACGCCGTATCAGGCAAGCGACCCGGCGCTGTTGACCTGGGTGCATGTCGCTGAGTGCAGCCGCTTTATGGCCTCCCACCTGCGCTACAAGCGGACGGTGGTCAGCGTCCAGCGCCAGGAGGACTATTTTCGCGAGTCGGCGGAGATCGCTCGTCGGTTGGGAGCCAAAGATATTCCCCAGACGCCGAATGAGGTCGCGGACTATCTTGAGGCGATGCGTCCGCAGCTGCGCTGTGACGAACGTACCCGGGAGGTAGCCGAGGTGCTGCTCACCACCCGTCTGCCGGGTCGCCTGAGTCAGCCGGTTGGCCAGGTGATGATGCGGGCCGGGATCGATCTTCTGCCGCCATGGGCGCAGGAGATGCTGGGACTGTCGCTGTCGCCGCTGCAGCGGCGCACGACGCGTCTGATGGTACTGGCCATCGCCCGCGTGCTGCGCGCCTCGGTACGTAACGGCGCCTGGCATTGCGCCATGCGCCGGATGGCGGAGGCGTGATTCAGCCCGCCTTGCCCAGGTGCCGGGCAATCAGCGCCTCCAGGCTACCGTCCGCCCGCCATTCGTCCAACGCGTCATTCACCGCGTTAAAGCGGACCACATCATCCCGGGCGACGCAGATGGCCTGCTGGATCTCGGTAAAATTATCCGCTAAGACCCGCACCCCCGGATGGCGGCGCGCTGTCGCCTCCAGCGGCTGACGGATGCCAGCGACCATATCCCCTTCACCGGCGAGGAAGGCGTCGATGGCCTCCTGCGAGGAGGGGAGACGATTCAGGCTGGCGTGCTGCAGATGGCGGGTGAGCCACAGATCGTAGGCGGCGTTTTGCCCGACGTTAATCGTGGTTGCCGGGCGATCCATATCGGCCACGCTCTGGCAGGGCGAACCGGCTCTCACCAGCGCGGTCCCCTGAATGGTGATATAGGGAGAAGTAAAGCGCAGGGTCGCCTCCCTCGCCGGGTCGATGGCCAGAAAGGCGATATCCCAGCGTTCGCCTCCGGCGTCGGCCACCACTTTACCGGCGGCAGGATAGGTGACGAACTCGGCGACGACGCCCCAGCGCTGCGCCAGTCGATGGCTGAGCTCGGGGGTAATGCCTGTCGGCTCGCCGTTTTCTCCAGGATGGGCCAGTACCGCATTGCCCAGATTAATGGCAAAACGCAGCCGGGATGGTGTGATTGCTGACATCGCTGACTCCTGTGGTGGCTAAGAGAAGGTGGCCCGACCTGTTGGTCGCCAGTGAAAAGATAGTCCATCCGCGCGCGGTTGTACCTCCGGGGCCACACTTTCAGAATACAGTAATTAACGACCGCAGCGATTTCGTTAAACAGCAAGGCAATGGCTTTTATATTGTTAAGCATAAACTCAGCTTGTCAGTTTATTCTTCCCGCTCACTGAGGGAGAGAAATAATGGCACAACATAATTTTGAAAATGATAATAAATATCATCAGCGTTCTGAGCAGGCGCGAAGGAGTACCCTGGTTAGCGTGGTGGTCAATATTTTTCTCTCCGCGTTGCAGATTGCGGTGGGAATATATTCTGGTTCCCAGGGGTTAATTGCCGATGGCATGCACTCTTTTTCCGATCTGCTCGCCGATGGCGTCGTGCTGGTGGCGAATAAAAAGAGTCGCCGACCGTCTGACCACGATCACCATTATGGCCACTGGCGTTATGAGAACGGCGCCTCTCTGGTCCTCGGCGCGATCCTGGTGCTGGTCGGGGTCGGTATGCTGTGGTCTGCCGCGGGTCATCTCGCGCAACCGCAGACGATTCCGCCGGTGCACAGCGTGGCGCTGTGGATGGCGCTGACGGCGCTGGTGGTCAAAGAGGGGCTGTTTCGCTATATGCTGGCGGCCGCCAGGCGGCTGAACTCCTCGCTGCTCATCGCCAACGCCTGGCATGCCCGCTCAGACGCCGCGTCATCACTGGTGGTGGCGCTGGGGATTATCGGTAATCTGGCCGGGTTCGCCTGGTTCGACCCGCTCGCCGCGCTGGCGGTAGGGCTGGTGATTACGCGGATGGGCTATCGTTTCGCCGCCACCGCGCTGCACGATTTAATGGACCGCGCTGTCGATGAAGAGACGCAGCGGGCAATCGCCGGCACGCTGCGGGCCACGCCGGGCGTGGCGGGTCTGCACGATTTGAAAACCCGTAAGGCGGGGGATCTGGTGCTGGTGGATGTCCATCTCGAGGTAGCCGGAGAGCTGTCGGTCGCTGAAGGGCATCAGATTGCCCGGCAGGCGCGGGAGCGGGTCATGGCGCAGCATCCGGTGCTTAATGTGATGGTGCATCTCGATCCCTGCGCGGCGGTTGCCAGTTCGCCGGGGGAGGCAAACTGCCTGACGTCATAAGCGGAAAATAGACTGGCTCAGCGGTTATTTTATCCCTGAGCCATTATTCCTCGCGCCTTCCGCCCGCGCATTGATTGCCTGAACGATAAATAAGGCTCATACTGAGCCGGCCATTACCATCGCTAAATAATGGCGCAGATCTGCCCGTTGCAGTTAACGATAAAATAAACCAATCGGTTCATAGATAATCTCTATTCTTTATTTCGAGATAATGACCAGAGCGGTAATTCAGGAAGTCAGACAATGATCATTCGGCCAGAACAACACTGGTTTCTTCGCCTATTTGACTGGCACGGCTCCGTGCTGTCAAAAATCATCTTTCGTCTGCTGCTTAATGTGCTGATGTCCATCATCGCCATTATCAGCTATCAATGGTACGCGCAGCTGGGGATCCACTTAACGGTGGCGCCGTTCAGTCTGCTGGGCATCGCGATAGCGATTTTCCTCGGCTTTCGCAACAGCGCCAGCTACAGCCGCTTCGTCGAGGCGCGCAATCTGTGGGGGACGGTGCTTATCGCCGAACGCACCCTGGTGCGCCAGCTGCGCAATATCCTGCCGGCGGAACACGATGCCCATCAGCGCATCGTCAGCTATCTGGTGGCCTTCAGCTGGAGCCTGAAGCACCAGCTGCGCAAAACCGATCCGACGGCTGACCTGCGGCGGCTGCTGCCCGAGGAGAGGGTGACGGAGATCCTCGCCAGTTCGATGCCCACCAACCGGATCCTGCTGCTGGCCGGTAACGAAATTGGCCAGCTGCGCGAGGCGGACAAGCTGAGCGACATCACCTACGGGCTGATGGACAATAAGCTCGATGAGCTGGCGCACGTGCTGGGCGGCTGCGAAAGGCTGGCCACCACCCCGGTGCCGTTCGCCTATACCCTGATCCTGCAGCGCACCGTGTACCTGTTCTGCACGCTGCTGCCGTTCGCCCTGGTCGGGGATCTGCACTACATGACGCCGTTTGTCTCGGTCTTTATCTCCTACACCTTTTTATCCTGGGATTCGCTGGCGGAAGAGCTGGAGGATCCTTTCGGCACCGCCGCCAACGACCTGCCGCTGAACGCGATGTGCAACACCATTGAGCGCAATCTGCTCGACATGACCGGTCAACATCCGCTGCCGGAGACGCTGCGTCCGGACCGTTACTTCAACCTGACCTGAACCCCTGCGCGCCGGGCAGTTTCCGCTGCCCGGTCATCACTTTCCCGTCCCCGCGTGACCCGCCGCGCAGAGGGCGGCGATAAAAGCAAAATTTGCAAATAAGTTAAATTTAACACCCGATAGATAACATCAATTATACAGATTTGTGGCGTATGTTATTATTCGGTTAACAAACGCAGTACCTACGCTTTCCCATCGTACTATCCTTGAGAAACAGCATTCTTATCAGGTGACGCCGCGCACACCTCGCCTCGTCGCCGGAGTCGTCGCACGCTTTTTTTCGGCCGGCGGCGGCCAGAACAGAGCAGCAGGAGTAAAAAGATGACCAATAAAAGACGCGCGGTTCCCGGTGTTCACCCCTATGACGGTCCGGCAGGCGGATGGGGCGCGCTGAAGGCCACGGCCATTGCCGTGCGTACCCAGATGGATGCCTTCGAGGCGCCCGCCACGCTGCTGCGAACTAACCAGCCGGATGGGTTTGACTGCCCGGGCTGCGCCTGGCCGGATAAAGAGCATAAATCCACTTTTCAGTTTTGCGAAAATGGCGCCAAAGCCGTTACCTGGGAGGCGACCACCAAACGGGTGACGCCAGCGTTCCTCGCGGCTAACACCGTGACCTCCCTGCTGGCGAAAAGCGATTTTGAACTGGAGGGCTATGGCCGCTTAACCCATCCTTTGGTCTACGACCGCGCCAGCGATACCCTGCGACCGGTGGCGTGGGAGGCGGCCTTCGCCCGTATCGGCGAGATCCTTCGCGGCCTGCAGCCAGATGAAGTTGAATTCTACACCTCCGGACGGGCCTCCAATGAAGCGGCGTGGCTGTTTCAGCTGTTTGCCCGCGAGTACGGCACCAATAACTTTCCCGACTGCTCTAACATGTGCCATGAATCTACCAGCGTGGGCCTGCCGCAGTCGATCGGCATTGGCAAAGGCACCGTCTCCCTCGACGATTTTGACCAGACCGAGCTGGTGATCTCCATCGGCCATAATCCGGGCACCAACCATCCGCGGATGATGGGCACTCTGCATGAGCTTTCCCGCCGGGGTGTGCCGATTATCGTTTTTAACCCATTGCGTGAGCGGGCGCTGGAGCGTTTTGCCGACCCGCAGAACGTGATGGAGATGGCGACATATCGCTCGACGCCGATCGCGTCGACCTACTACCAGGTACGGGCCGGCGGCGACGCGGCGGCGCTGAAAGGGATCGCCAAAGCGCTGCTGCAGCTGGAGGAGGAGCAGGGCCAGGTGCTCGACCACGCGTTTATTGCGCAACATACCCAGGGGTTCGCCGCCTTCGCCGAGGATCTGCACGCCACCCGCTGGCAGGATATTGAGCAGGAGTCCGGTCTGACGCGCGAGTCGCTAACCCAGGTCGCCGTGGCCTACGCCAAATCCACGGCCACCATCGTCACCTACGGCATGGGCATCACCCAGCATAATAAAGGCACCTCCAACGTCCGGCTGATTGCCGACCTGCTGCTGATGCGCGGCAATATCGGCAAGCCAGGAGCCGGGATCTGCCCATTACGCGGCCATTCAAACGTGCAGGGAAACCGCACCGTCGGGATCAGCGAAAAACCCACTGCGGCCTTCCTCGACAGCCTGCAGCGGGTGATGGGGATCGCGCCGCCGCGGCATCATGGTCACGATGCGGTGAAGGCGCTGGAGGCCATGATCGCTGGCGACGCCAAAGCCCTGATCTGCCTCGGGGGCAACTTCGCCGTGGCGATGCCGGATCACGAACGCGCTTTCCCGGCGATGCGCAACCTTGAGCTCAGCGTTCACGTCGGCACCAAGCTCAACCGCTCGCACCTGTTGACGGCGAAAGAGACCTTTATTCTGCCGTGTCTGGGCCGCACCGAGCTTGACCTGCAGGCCAGCGGCCGACAGTCGATCACCGTCGAGGATTCGATGTCGATGGTACATGCCTCCTCAGGCAAGCTTAAGCCCGCCTCGCCGACGCTGCGCTCGGAGCCGGCGATTGTCGCCGGTCTGGCGAAGGCCACTCTGCCGGCCAGCAAAGTCGACTGGCTGTATCTGGTGGAAGATTACGACCGCATTCGCGATCTGATCGAACAGACCATTCCGGGGTTCGAGGATTACAACCAGCGCATTCGCCACCCCGGGGGCTTTCGCATGCCGCTGCCGCCGACCGAGCGTATCTGGCCTACCGCCACCGGCAAAGCCATGTTCTCGGTTTTCAAAGGCGTGCATGAGAACGTGGTGGTGGAGGGAGAGGATGTGATGCGCTTAGTGACCCTGCGCAGCCACGACCAGTACAACACCACCATCTACGCTATGGATGACCGTTACCGCGGCGTTTTTGGCCGTCGCGACGTGCTGTTTATGAACGAGCAGGATATGGCCGACCAGGGCCTGGAGCATGGCGATCGGGTGGATATCCACACCGCGCTGCCGGGCAGCGCGTTGACGCTCAGAGATATCACCGTGGTGGCCTACGGCATCGCGCCCGGCACCGTCGGCGCCTATTATCCGGAAGCCAACGTGCTGGTGCCCTTGAACTATCTGGATGAAGAGAGCGGTACGCCCTCCTATAAGTCAGTTCCTGTCCGCCTGACGCTGCGCTCGAAAGAGATTCGCCCGCTGGCTGGCGCGCGTTAAAGAAGCAGGGCGTTGGGCGGCGTCGCGCCGTCCTGCGCCCCGTCGCCCCTCCTGTCCTCGCTTGAATTTATCGGTGATGAAACTAACATTCTGGTAACCTGTGCGCGGCCCCGGGGGTGAACGGCGGGGTTCAAACGGGAAAGAGAATGGATATTAAGCAACTCAAGTATTTGATCGCGCTCGATCAGACGCGCCATTTTGGCCAGGCGGCGGCAGCCTGCCATATTACCCAGCCAACCCTCTCCATGCGCATTCGTAATCTGGAAGAGGAGCTGAACCTGACCCTTATCCAGCGCGGGCAGCGCTTTGAGGGTTTTACCCCTGAGGGGGAGCGGATCCTCGCGTGGGCGCGGGCGGTGCTTGCCGCCCATGACGGCCTGGCGGCGGAGGCGGCCATCTGTCGCGGGCAGATGGTCGGCCAGCTGCGGGTTGGTATGGTGCCACTGGCGAGCCTCAACCCGATGCAGCTGATTAAACCCCTCGCGGAGAAATACCCGGCGCTGCAGTTCAGCCTGCTGTCAATGACCTCGGAGCAGATTATCGATGGCGTCAGCCGCAACCAGCTGGACCTGGGGATCTGTTACCTGCAGCATCTGGATGAACGCCTGTTTAAGATCGCCCGGCTGCCGCAAACCCGGATGGGACTGCTGCACGATAAACGCCATTTCGACTTCAGCGCCGGGACGCCGGGCTGGGATACGCTGGCGGCGCTGCCCCTTGGCTTTCTGACCAAGGGAATGTACTACCGGGAATCCATTGAAATCAGCTTTAAGGCCAAAGGGCTAACCCCGACGTCTGTCTTTGAAAGCGATTCAACGTTTCAGATTATCCAGGCGGTGCAGGCGGGGATCTGCTGCGCCATTATGCCGCTTAACAACGGCCTCGAAGCGCTGAGCGATAATCTTGAAATTCTGCCGATCGCCGAAACCCAGGTCGATTCGCAGCTGGCGCTGATTATGCGCCAGCAGGAGCCGGTCTCGTCCCTGGCGGAAAAATGCTTCGCCGAGGCGCAGGGGATTTTTGGCTGAGGCCAGCCTCAGATATTCTCCAGTCGAATGCCCCGGGTTCTCGGGCCGAAGATCCCCACCGACAGCATCACCATCAGCATACTGACGACGATAAAGCTAATCACCCCCGGCGTGCCGGCATATTGCAGAATAATGCCGATCAGGATGCTGGTCACCGCGGTCGAGAGACGACTGAACGAGTAGCAGAAGCCGACGGCGCGGGCGCGAATATGGGTCGGGAAGACCTCGGCCTGGTAGGCGTGGTAGCTGATGGTCAGCCAGGCGTTGGACCAGGTGATCATAAACCCGCAGATCACCAGCAGGATAGGATTGTTTTGCAGCGCAAACAGGGTGCCGAAGATGACGGTCATCAGCGCGGAGAGTACGATCTGCCACTTGTTCTCAAAGCGATGCACGAAGCGGGTGCAGAACAGGCAGCCCAGCGGATAGGCGAGGGTGATAAAGAAGGCGTACAGCAGACTGTGGGTGATACTGGCCCCCTGACCGGAAAGCAGCGCTGGCAGCCAGTTGCCAAAGCCGAAGAAACCGATCGCCTGGAAGAAATTCATCACCATCAGCATCAGGGTTCGCTGCCGGTACTGCGGCGCCCAGATTTCGCCGAAGGTGCCGCGTTTGACGACGCTCTGTGCCGCCTGCACATGCTTCGGCGACGGCGTCAGGCCGCAGCGGGCTTCCATGGCGCACATCACCGCATGCGCTTCATCATGCCGCCCTTTGCTTTCCAGCCAGCGGGCTGACTCCGGCAGCTTTTTGCGGATAAACCAGATCGCCAGCGAGAACAGCGCACCGAAGATGATCACCCAGCGCCAGCCGCTGAGGCCGAAGAGGGTGGTTGGCACCAATATCCAGGACATCAGCGCTACCGCCGGAACCGACAAGAACTGAATAAAGAAGGCAAAGGCGAAGGCTTTATTGCGCAGGTGGGTAGGTACCCATTCGCTGAGGTAGGTGTCAATGGTCACCAGCTCAATGCCGAGGCCGATTCCCACCAGAAAGCGGAAGAAGATCACTCCTTCCGCACTGCTCTGGGTCGCCATCAGCAGCGAGAAAAAGCCGTACCAGGCGAGCGCCACCATAAAGGTCAGGCGGCGCCCCAGCTTGTCCGCCAGCGGCGCCAGCAGACTCGCGCCGATAAACAGCCCCATAAAGGTGGCGGAGGCAAAGGCCGCCTGATCGGCGATGCCAAAGATCCCCGCCGCGCCGGTGTGGAAAATACCCTCCGCCAGCAGGCCCGCGCTGATGTACCCGGTCTGGAACAAATCGTAGAGCTCAAAGAAGCCGCCGAGGGAGAGTAGGGTGATAAACGACCATAACCCGAAGGAGGCGGGCAGCGCGTCAATGCGTCCGGTTAAGCTGGCGTGCGGTTGTCCTGGCGAAGCATAGGGCGATTCGCCGAGAACCTGGGTGGTAGACATGGTGTTGTGTTCCTCAGGAAGAATGGTTTGCCTGCTAATGTTAAGTGATTGTTAATAGTTTTAAATTTTTAATCTTTAGCGTTAACGGCAATCTTTAGCGTAAGATCGCGCCATGCAGGGTAAAAGATGATATTCATGCTGCTTTTCGCCGCACGCCAAGGGAAGAATTGAAGTAAATCACCGTGGGCGGCAATGTTCTCCGCCAGGCTATGTCGCGCTGCGCAGGGCCAGGCCCAGGGCCAGACAGAGTAAACGAATCCTCACTGGCGGCGTTTTCCCGCTTTACCCGCTATTGCGCCGGGCTATAATGTGCCCACTTTCATACAGGAGTCATGCGTTGGACAGTCATCCTTATTGTTATTCTCCGGCAAGTTAACGCGACTATTTTCGCTGCTTGCCGAACCGGCGGGCAGCAATCTTTGATTACCGGATTGCCTCCCTGAATGTAGTGATTCGCGACCGAACGCGAGAGGCATCGTTATGTTTCTGTTTCCCACCACCTTATTTCCTCCACCATCATCCGCCCGCTAATTGCCCGGCGCGGCTGAGCGCGACATCAATACATTTTTATTGCTTTCTGTTATCTGGAGGAAGGCGCGATGGTATTTCCTTATATGACACATTTACTCGCGGCAATGCTGCTGGGAGCGCTGATCGGCGCGGAAAGACAATGGCGGCAACGTATGGCCGGTTTGCGGACCAATGCGCTGGTGGCCACCGGCGCGGCGGTGTTTATTCTTAGCGCGATGTCGGCCTCGCCGGACAGCCCGGGGCGCATTGCGGCGCAGATCGTCTCCGGTATCGGCTTCCTGGGGGCGGGAGTGATTATGCGCGATGGCATGAACGTTCGCGGCCTCAATACCGCCGCCACCCTGTGGTGCTCGGCCGGTATCGGTGTCCTTTGCGGCCTGGGGCAGTTCTGGAACGCGACGGCGGCGACGCTGATTATTCTGTGCGCCAATATCCTGCTCCGCGAAGCGGCGCAGCGTATTCATGCCTTGCCGGGCGCCGGTGACGAAGAAAAACGCTATATCTTACGCGTCACCTGTTTGCGCGAGCATGAAAAGGCCGTGCGTCAGCTGCTGCTGAATATTGCTCAGCAGCAGAGGTTCACCCTGCAGGGATTACAGTCGGCGGCAGCAGACACGGCGGATCAGCTGGAGATTTGCGCGGAGCTGATTAGCCATAAGCAGCATCAGAAAACGCTGGCGCAGATTATGGCGCAAGTGGGCGTTCAGCAGAACGTCACCTCGGTACACTGGCGCGTCGGAGAAGCGTAGAGACAGGCGGTGGGGCAGCGGAAACGGCCGCTGGCCGCGCGATTCGCCAACCCGTGGTAAAGCGGCTAGAATGGCCTCCTGCCGGAGGTTATAAGAATGTTAAATAATGGATGTGTGCCGTCGGAATCTGGCCAGACTATGACGACGGCTGATTTTCGCTTTACCCGCGTGATGGCCGAGCAGGCGGCGCGTGCCCGTCTGACGCTGGACGACGATCAGCTGTCGCTCATCGCTCGCCTGGACGCCCTGGGCCAGCAGCTGTTGTCCGCGCCCGGCACGCCGCAGGGACTGTACGTCTGGGGACGCACCGGGCGAGGGAAAAGCTATATTCTCGATCACTTTTTTGCCAGCCTGCCGCTTGCCGCCCGGCGTCGGGTCCATTTTCATCACTTCTTCCGCGAACTGCACCAGCGGCTGAATGCCCCCGGCGCGCCCGGCCTGCAGACGGTGATGATGCAGATGACCTCCGGCTGCCGCCTGCTGTGTTTCGACGAATTTCATCTTCACGACCCCGGCGACGCCATGCTGATGAAGGCGCTGCTGGAACACCTTTTTCAACGGGGCATCGTGCTGCTGGCAACCTCTAACTACCCGCCGGAGATGCTGCTGCCTAATCCGCTGTATCACGATCGCTTTTTACCGTCGATCGCGCTGATCCGCGCCCACCTGGCGGTCGTCGCACTTAACGGCGAGGAGGATTATCGCGAACGGCATCTGAGCCAGGATAACGCCTTCTGCAGCGGGCGGCTATGGGTTAACCCGGGCGAATCACAGCGTCAGCTGTACGAGCTGCCCTCGCTGCCTGCCGAACCGGTCCCGCTGGAGGTAGGCTACCGCACGCTGCAGGCGGCCGCGGCGTCACCCGCCTTGCTCCATTTCTCTTTTGCCCAGCTCTGCCAGGCCGCCACGGCGGTGATGGACTATCTGGCGCTCAGCGAACGTTATGCCGTCTGGTTACTGGACGAGGTGCCGCCGCTAGCCACGGTAGGGCCGGCGGCCCAGCAGCGCTTTATCAACGTGATTGATGTGTTGTATGAAAAGCAGATCCGCCTGCTGCTGGTGACCCGCTGCGACCTGGAGACGCTGGTGGCCGGGGTGGAACTGGAGGATATTCAGCGAACGCGGAGCCGCCTGCAACAGCTGCCGCGGGCGGTATAAAAAAAGCCCCGGCGGGTGCCGGGGCGAGGGGATCACAGGTCGAAACGGTCGAGGTTCATCACCTTGGTCCAGGCGGCGACAAAGTCATGCACCAGCTTCTGCTGCCCGTCGGCGCAGGCGTACACTTCCGCCAGGGCGCGAAGGACCGAGTTGGAGCCAAACACCAGATCCACGCGGGTGGCGCTGTACTTCGCTTCGCCGGTTTTACGGTCGCTGCCGGTAAACAGCTCCGCCCGATCATCGGCCGGTTTCCAGACGGTGGCCATATCCAGCAGGTTGACGAAGAAGTCATTGCTGAGCACGCCGACGCGGTCGGTAAACACCCCGTGTTTGCTGCCGTCGTAGTTGGCGCCCAGCACGCGCAGTCCACCCACCAAAACCGTCATTTCCGGAGCGGTTAAGGTCAGCTGCTGCGCTTTATCGATCAGCAGCGTTTCCGTCGACACACCGCCCTCGATGCGACGGTAGTTGCGGAAGCCATCCGCCAGCGGCTGCAGCAGGTCAAACGACTCGACGTCGGTCTGCTCAGGCAGGGCGTCGACGCGGCCAGGGGTAAACGGCACGTTGACGCTGACGCCAGCCGCCGCCGCAGCCTGCTCAACGCCGACCACGCCAGCCAGCACGATGATATCGGCCAGCGACGCTTTGCCGGAAGCTCGCTGGATCGCCTGTAGGGTCGGCAGCACCCGGCTGGCGATAGCATTGACCGGCCAGTCCTTCTGCGGGGCCAGCGCCAGACGCGCGCCGTTGGCGCCGCCGCGCTTATCGCCGCCGCGGAAAGTGGAGGCGGAGGCCCAGGCTACCGATACCAGCTCACTCACCGACAGGCCGGCGCCGGCGATGGCGGTTTTCAGGCTGGCGATGTCTTCCGCGCTCGGCTGATGGGTGGCCGCCGGCAGCGGATCCTGCCAAATCAGATCTTCTTTTGGCACTTCCGGCCCGAGGTAACGGGATTTCGGCCCCATATCGCGGTGGGTCAGCTTGAACCACGCCCGGGCGAAGGCCTCGTTAAAAGCCTGCGGGTCGTTGAGGAAGCGACGGGAGATCTTCTCAAACTCCGGGTCGAAGCGCAGGGTCAGGTCGGTGACCAGCATGGTCGGTTTGCGCTTTTTCCCCGGGTTAAACGGATCCGGGATAATTTCCGGGGCGTCTTTGGCTTCGAACTGGATAGCGCCCGCCGGGCTGCGGGTCTGCACCCATTCGTATTTGAACAGGTTCTCGAAAAAGTAGTTGCTCCACTGGGTGGGCGTCTGCGTCCAGACCACTTCCAGACCGGAGGTAATGGCATCCGCGCCTGCGCCGCTGCCGTAGCTGGAGTGCCAGCCCAGGCCCTGTGCTTCCAGCGGCGCGGCTTCCGGCTCGGCGCCGACGTGGCTGGTTTCTGCGGCGCCATGGGTTTTACCCAGCGTGTGGCCGCCGGCGATCAGCGCGACTATTTCTTCATCGTCCATCGCCATATTGCCGAAGGTGGCGCGAATGGCCGCGGCGGCGGACAGCGGCTCGCCGCTGGCGTTCGGTCCTTCCGGGTTAACGTAAATCAGCCCCATTTCGGTGGCGCCGATGGCCTGTTTCGCCAGGCTTTCCGGGTGACGGTGGGCCAGCCACTCTTTCTCATCGCCCCAGTCAACGTCCAGATCCGGTTCCCAGACATCTTCACGACCGGCGCCAAAACCGAAGGTGCGGAAGCCGGCGTTTTCCAGCGCCACGTTACCCGCCAGCATGTAAAGGTCGGCCCAGGAGATTTTCTGGCCATATTTCTGTTTCACCGGCCACAGCAGACGGCGGGCCTTATCTAGGCTGACGTTGTCAGGCCAGGAGTTCAGCGGCGCAAAGCGCTGCTGCCCACGACCCGCGCCGCCGCGACCGTCAACGGTGCGGTAGGTGCCGGCGCCGTGCCAGGCCATACGAATAAACAGACCGATATAGCTGCCCCAGTCTGCTGGCCACCACTCTTGCGAATCGGTCAGCAGCGCTCTGAGGTCAGCCTTCAGCGCGGAGTAATCGAGCTTTTTAAACTCTTCCCTGTAGTTAAAATCCTCACCCAACGGGTTGGAACGACTGGAGTGCTGGTTCAGCAGATCGACACGCAGCTGGTTAGGCCACCAGTCGCGGTTGCCGGTGCCGCTGCCGGCGCTCTGCTTGGGCGTCTCGGCGTGGAAAGGGCACTTTCCGGCGGATGCGTTGTTGGATGGGTCGTTAGACGTGCTCATATCAGGCTCCGTTTGCTTTTGTGAATGCCGTTACGATATACACTGCTACCAATAAGCGATATTTGAATGAGTCTACGGATTTAATAGCTAATTCCGTTCAACGAAGGGCGAAACACCCTCTTATATGACCTGGCGGATCCAGGGGTAAAAAATACACCTCACCATTAACCATAGACGTAACGAGACGGCAAAGGAAACGATCTGCGTCAATCGGGCCGAAGGAATGCTAATTGTTTGAGATATGACAATTTTACTATGAGAAAAGGATGAGGGTTTTCCGCTGAGCGAGCGTAACGAATGCCCGGCGCAGGGGTTGTTGGCGGACACAGAATAAGCTAATACTTAGACACCATGTGACTGGCGCTAAAGACAGAATACTGTTGGGGAGCATGGTCGACGTCGCCGCGCGCCTGGGCATTACCGCTATCTGGAGATAAGTTATGCCTGAATTCGCTTCATTAATGGCCTTTGCCGCGGTGGCGCTGGGATTAGTGTTAACCCCCGGCCCCAATATGATGTATCTCACTTCGCGTTCGATTTGCCAGGGAAAACGCGCTGGCTTTATCTCCCTTGCCGGGGTTGCCGTGGGCTTTTTCTTCTATATGCTGTGTGCCGCTTTCGGCATTACCGCGTTGGTTTTCGCGGTCCCTTATGCCTACGATGCCTTGCGTTTATGCGGGGTCGCTTATTTGCTCTATCTGGCGTGGCAGGCGATAAAACCAGGAGGGAGGCCGATATTCGCGGTGCGTGAATTACCTGCGGACAGTGGGCGTAAGCTGTTTCTGATGGGATTTATCACCAGCCTGGCGAACCCCAAAGTTGCTATCCTCTATTTGTCCCTGCTGCCGCAGTTTATCACCCCCGGACTCGGTAGCGTGCTCAGCCAGTCGTTAATGTTAGGCTGTACTCAGGTATTAATCAGTGTGGCGGTGAACGGCCTGATTATCTTGCTGGCCGGGCAGGTGGCGTTATTTCTTAGCCGGCGGCCGGGCTGGCAACAATTTCAACGCTGGCTGATGGCGACGGTACTGGCCGGAATGGCGGTTAAGATCGCTTTTGAGGCCAGAAAATAACCGGGTTTGTCGGGAAAAGGGAGGCCAGCGATATCCGTCGCTGGCTAACCTCGCACCCTGACGCCTTTCTGCCACAGAGAAAGGCTCTCCAGGCTCTAACATGCTGAAACATTTCTGCCAGATCATTAGCAACCTTTCAGTAGGGCTAACGCCGCGATAAGGCTATGCTTCCCGGCCGTTACGCCGTTGGCTTTTCCCGTGATCCAGGTGATGTACCGCTAATGCCCCTTTTGAGAGATGAAATTCGCGACCACTCCGCGGAAGAGATGCTGTTTATCCGCCGGGCCGCAATCGCCTTTCTGCTGGTGGTGGTCTGCTTTGGCGTGCTGATTTTCAACCTCTACCATCTGCAGGTGGAGCAGCACGATTTCTACCAGACCCGCTCCAACCAAAACGATATTAAAATGCTGCCCATCGCCCCCAGCCGCGGGCTGATATTCGATCGCAACGGCATACCGCTGGTGCAGAATATTACCCTGTATCGCCTGCAGGTGATCCCGAGCAAAATTCCCGATATGGCCGCGCTGCTGCAAACCCTGACGCCGATTGTCGACCTGACGCCGGACGACATCGCCAGCTTCCGCGACGATATGCACCACAGCAGCCGCTATAAAGCGGTTACCCTCAAATCCGACCTCAGCGACGTGGAGGTGGCCCGCTTCGCGGTCAACGAATTCCGTTTCCCCGGGGTGACGGTGGAGAGCTATCAGCAGCGTGAATACCCCTACGGCGCAGAGCTGGCGCACGTGGTGGGCTATGTGTCGAAAATCAACGACAGCGACCTGCAGCGGCTGGCGAAAGATGGCGAAGAGGAGAACTATGCTGCCGACCACAATATCGGCAAGCAGGGGATCGAGGGTTATTACGAAAAAGCGCTCCACGGCACCACCGGCTACCAGGAGGTGGAAGTGGACAACCACGGCCGGGTGGTGCGTCTGTTGAAAGAAGTACCGCCGGTGGCCGGGAAAAACCTCTACCTGACCCTTGACCTGCACCTGCAGCAGTATATTGAGTCGGTACTGAAGGGGCAGCGCGCGGCGGTGGTGGTGGTCGATCCCCGGGATGGCGGGGTGCTGGCGATGGTCTCCAGCCCCAGCTATGATCCTAACCCGTTCGTCAAAGGTATCGGCTATCAGGCCTATAAATCGCTGCTGGATAACCCGGACCGGCCGCTGATCAACCGCGTCACCCAGGGGCTGTATCCCCCGGCCTCGACGGTGAAGCCCTATATGGCGCTGTCGGCGCTCTCCGCCGGCGTGATCACGCCGAACACCACCTTCTTCGGGGCGCCGACGTGGACCCTGCCGGGCACGCAGCGTCGCTACCGCGACTGGCTGAAAACCGGCCACGGCATGCTCAACGTGACCAAAGCCATTGAAGAGTCGGCGGATACCTTTTTCTACCAGGTTGCCTTCGAGATGGGCATCGACCGGATCCATGAGTGGCTGAGCAAATTCGGCTACGGCCAGTCCACCGGCATCGATCTCAATGAGGAGTATAGCGGGGTGCTGCCCAGCCGGGAGTGGAAACAGCGAGTGCATAAAAAGCCCTGGTACCAGGGGGATACCATCTCCGTCGGTATCGGCCAGGGATACTGGATCGCCACCCCCATCCAGATGGTGAAAGCGCTCACCACGCTCCTGAACAACGGTAAGGTGCAGGACCCGCATCTGCTCTATTCGATGAAGCAGGGCAATCATGTGGAACGCTATCAGCAGCCGGCGAACCTGCCGCAGGTGGGCGATCCAAAATCCCCGTACTGGGGCATTGTGCGCAACGGCATGTACGGGATGGCGAATTTGCCCAACGGCACCGGCTACAAGCTGTTCCATACCGCGCCGTACCAGATTGCGGCGAAGTCCGGGACTTCGCAGGTGTTCAGTCTGAAGCAAAACCAGACCTATAACGCCAAAATGATCCCGGTGCGTCTGCGGGATCACATCTTCTATACCCTGTTTGCCCCTTATCAGCATCCGAAGGTGGCGATGGCGCTAATCCTGGAGAACGGCGGCGGGGATGGGGTGGTGGCCGGACCGACGGCGCGCGCCATTCTGGACCATATTTTTGTCCCGCAGCAGGCGCCGGCGGCCGCAGCCGACGTGCCGCAGCGGGAGAGCGCGGACGCCCAGTAAGCGGCTGGACTTATTCCGCAGGCGCATCGTTCATAGAAATTGGTTATTTGTCCCGTCATCTTCCCGGCGGCATAGTATTTTAGGGAACATGACGAGCGAGGAGGAAGGGTGACACGTAACCGATTATTGCTGGTTCAGACCGGGACGCCGCCGGCAGCCATCCGTGAGGAGCATGGCGATCTGCCGCGCTGGTTCCGCACGCTGCTGGCGCCGTGGCAGGCGCAGCTCACCGCGGTACGGGTGTTTGAGGACGAGCCGCTGCCGGCGCCGGATCGCCAGACGGTGGCGGTGCTGACCGGCTCCTGGGCGATGGTGACCGACCGTCTGGCATGGAGCGAACGGACCGCCGACTGGGTCCGTCAGGCGGTGGCTATCGGCATGCCGCTGTTCGGCGTTTGCTATGGCCATCAGCTGATGGCTCATGCCCTGGGCGGCGAGGTGGCGTATCATTCCGCCGGACGGGAAAGCGGCAGCCAGACCGTTTCGCTATCGCCGTGGGGTGTCGACGACCCGCTGCTGCGGGGCCTGCCGGCCGCATTTCCCGCGCATCTGAGCCATTTGCAAACCGTGACCCGTCTGCCGGAGGGGGCCACGGTGCTGGCCGCATCCTCCCACGATCCCCACCAGATCGTGCGCTACGGGCCGCACGCGGTCTCCACGCAGTTTCACCCGGAATTCACCGCGCCGATTGCCCGCTCGCTGATCCGCTACCGGGAGGCGGTGCTGCAGGCGGAGGGCATCGACGCGAAGCGATTACACGATGAAGTGCAGGAGAGCCCGCAGGCCGCGGCGATCCTCTCGCGCTTCGTCAGTGCCTATCTGACCCCTGATGCCCCCGGCCATTAATCCCCGGCAGTGAACAGTACCTGCCAGCGGCGACGACGGCGGGACATCTCGTAGGCCAGGTCGTCGACCTCTTCAACGCGCAGCGCGTCAGCCGTCTGCGGCGTCAGCTCCGCTAAACCATACTTCTGACGCAGGACGGCCAGCGCTTGCGCCTCGGGCGGCGTCCGGGTGCGAACCTGTGCGGCCAGGCGCTGCTGTAGCGGCCTGAAGGTCGCTTCATCCAGCGGCGGCAGCTGGCGCAGAAAGGTGTTGCAACAGCGCAGCAGCGCCACGGCGCGGCGATCCGGGGACTGGAGCGCCATCAGCAGCCCGTCGCGATCGGCGACGCGCTGATAGCGGCAGCTCACCACATAGCCGATCTGCTGCTCCACCCGCAGGCGCTGGAAAAAGAGTGGCTCACAGCGCTGCGCCAGCACCCGCAGGGCCGCCAGCGAGGCGCCTTCCGGCAGCGGAATAAAGACCAGCAGCGCTGTATCGCCCCCGGGGAAAGTCAGCCGTTCGACGCCGCGGCGGCAGGGGCCAGAGAGGTTGCCCGGCGGGTTAACCCGGGCGCTAAGCAGGCTCAGCTGTCGCGCGATCCACTGCGCATCCTCTGCGCTGCCGCCGGTCAGAGCCGCCAGCCAACCTTCCTGATGCTCTGATGCGCCCAACCGATCGGGGAGCAAAGCCATGAGATGACGGATAGCAATACTCTCCGGCGGCGGGGCCAGCGGGGCGACCGGGAGTGCGAGCTGCCGCACAATGGCCTGCAGAATCGCCGCCGGCCGTTGGCCGGACGCTGGCCACTGCAGGAGCAACTGCCAGCTGCCGTCGACGCGATGCCACTCGCCGCGGCCCCCGGCGTGGCGCAGCGCGGCGAGCAGCGGGCGCAGCTGTTCCCCGCGCGCCAGCCCTTCGGCCATATCGGGCGAGCAGTAGAAGGGCGGTCGGAGCAGGAGCCTCGGCGGCTCGCCCGGTGACGGGAGGTGGAGCAGCGGCGCGGCTTTCTCCGGGTTTTCCGCGGCGAGGCCGCCAGCGGCTTGCGGATAAAAAGCGAATTCCAGCGCCGGGTCAGAGACCGGGCGGCGCCACCACCGGCTAAGCGGCAGGCTAAAGCCCTGGGTGGCAACAGGCTCCCCTGGGGAAATGGTCTGGCAGGCCAGGCTGACCGTGGGGGCGGCCTGCAGGGCGGCGCAAAAATCGGCGAACCCGACGGGCGGCCCGCCGGGGGCAAAGCCGAATGCCCGCTGGCGCAGCTGATCGAGGGGCGACAGCGTTTGAAAACGGCGCCAGGACAGCTGATAGTAGTGTTGCTGCTGGTCTGGCGTCGTCTGCCGTAGCGCCTGCAGCCAGTGGGTTATCTGCTGGTCGACCTGTTCCGGCCGGTCGCTGGCGAAGACCAGCGCCAGCCAGCCGAGGCGCTGATCCTGATACAGCCAGCTCAGCGCCACCTCTTGCGCCTGGCCACGCTGGCGTAGCCCGGCCATCAGGCTGCCAGGGGCTTCATCAAGCAAAAACTCGCGCAATAACGTGACGTTGTCACTTAAGGCGATCAGCGGGCAGCGCCACAGCGCGGGCTGGCTGGAGACCGCCAGCTGCAGTGCAGTGGACTCGCCCAGGCGCAGCGGCAGCGCCGGCGGCGGAGCCTCGCCTGCGGCAAGCCCGACGGCGAAACGGGCCGCCAGCTCGCCGAGCGCCTCCAGCGACTGCGGCCCTTGCAGCCAGAGCTGCATCCGCCGGGCGACGTAATGGGTGTGGTGAAAATCACGTAACGCCGCCTGCAGTGCAGGGAGATCGCCCGCCAGCACGTCGGCATTGCCTACCTGAAAGCGGCGAAAGGCCGCGGGCGCGCTGGCGGCGTGGCGCACGGCGGCATCCCGGCGCGACGGCTCATGCTGCTGGATCAGGCGGTACTCGGCGTCAATCACCGCCACTTCACGCTGAATATCTTCCCTGAGCAGCCGCGGCGCCTGCAGCATCTCCTGTAGACGCGCGACACCGTCAGCCAGACCATCGGCGGCGACCTCGAAAAAGAACGCGCTGTGGCGGGCCAGGGTGGTGGCATTCACGCTTCCGCCCTGGCGCTGCACCCAGCCCATCAGCCGGTCATCATCCCGGTAGCGCTCACCGCCGTAAAACAGCAGATGCTCCAGCAGGTGCGCCAGACCGGGAAAGCGCGATGGTTCGTGGTGGCTGCCGGCGGCGACCCGCGCCAGGGCCGCGGCGCGATCGGCATGCGGCTGATGGACCAGGGTGGCCTGCAGGCCGCCCGGCAACGTGACGGTGCGTGTCGCCAGCGTCATTACAGGTCCCGGGTTTTGTAGATCAGCTGCGAGCGGGTACGGTTGCGGAACTGCAGCTGGCTGACTTTTATGTCGCTGCAGGCCGCTTCGCGCCGGGCGTCGAGGATTTTGTGATGATGCGGCGATTTGCTGCACACCGGGTCGGCGTTATCGGCGCTGCCGGTCAGCATAAAGGCCTGGCAGCGGCAGCCGCCGAAGTCTTTCTCTTTTTCATCACAGGAGCGGCACGGCTCCGGCATCCAGTCATACCCGCGGTAGCGATTGAAGCCGAACGAGTCATACCAGATCGACTCCAGGCTCTGCTCCAGCACCGACGGAAACGCCACCGGCAGCTGACGCGCGCTGTGGCACGGCAGGGCGGTGCCTTCCGGGGTAACGCTGAGGAAAATCGATCCCCAGCCGCCCATGCAGCCTTTCGGCCGCTCTTCGTAATAGTCCGGGGTGACAAACAGCAGGTTGGTGAGATTGCCGCTGGCGGCCATTTTCTGCCGGTAGTCGGCGACCACCTGCTCGGCGCGGGCGATCTGTTCCCGGGTCGGCAGCAGCCCCTCGCGATTGAGGAACGCCCAACCGTAGAACTGGCAGGTGGCCAGCTCAACGTCATCCGCTTCCAGCTCAATGCACAGCGCGATAATTTTATCCAGCTGATCGATGTTGTGCCGGTGAAGAACGAAGTTGAGCACCATCGGGTAGTCGCGCGCTTTTACCGCCCTGGCCATCGCCAGCTTCTGCTGGAAGGCTTTTTTGTTACCGGCCAGCGCAGCGTTGAGCACCTCATCGCTGGCCTGGAAGCTAATCTGGATATGGTCCAGCCCGGCCTCGCTGAAGGCGTCAAGTTTGCTCTCCGTCAGCCCTATGCCGGAGGTGATCAGGTTGGTATAGAATCCGAGGTCGCGCGCGGCGCGGATCAGCTCTGGCAGATCTTTACGGGTCAGCGGCTCGCCGCCGGAAAAGCCCAGCTGTACGCTGCCCATCGCCCGCGCCTGGCGAAAGACCTCGATCCATTGTTCGGTGGTCAGCTCCTTGTCCTGTTGGGCGAAGTCCAGCGGATTCGAACAGTAGGGGCACTGCAGCGGGCAGCGGTAGGTTAGCTCCGCCAGCAGCCACAGCGGCGGATTGACGGCGGGTTTACTCTGGCTCACGGCAGGTGATCCACTTCTGTTGACAGGCTATCTGCAGGAACTCGATGACGTCGTCATCGACGCCACCGGCTTCCGGGAAGCGTTCGTTGAGCACGGCGATAATTGCCGCGACGTCGCGCCGGCCATCGACCAGCTCGAGGATCGCCGCGGCGGTCTCATTGAGTTTAGCCATTCCCTCCGGATAGAGGATCACATGGCTCTCCTGGGCAGCTTCCCACTGCAGACGGTAGCCGCGACGAAAGGCGACGATGGAGGTTTTTTGCATGGTTACACCAGTCGGGTCGTGTGCCAGGCCGCCTTGTCGGTGACCGTATGATAGGGCGGGCGCTGCAGGGCATAGGCCATGGTCATGGCGTCAAGCATCGACCATAAAATGTCGAGCTTAAACTGCAGGATCTCCAGCATCCGGTTCTGTTTTTCAGCGCTGTCGCAGTAGGCCTTCGCCAGCGCCAGGCCATGCTCCACGTCGCGGTTGGCCTGGCTCAGACGGCTGCGGAAGTAAAAATAGCCTTCCTCTTTGATCCACGGGTAGTGCTGCGGCCAGCTGTCGAGGCGCGACTGATGGATCTGCGGGGCGAACAGCTCGGTCAGAGAGCTGCAGGCCGCCTCCTGCCAGCAGGCGCGACGGGCGAAATTAAGATAGGCATCCACCGCGAAGCGCACGCCGGGCAAGACGTGGCGCTCGCTGAGCAGATCGTCGCGGCTCAGACCGACCGCTTCTCCCAGCCGCAGCCAGGCTTCAATCCCGCCGTCCTCGCCATGGCTGCCATCGTGGTCGAGGATCCGCTGCACCCATTTGCGCCGGGTCTGCGCGTCCGGGCAGTTGGCCATGATCGCCGCGTCTTTCAGCGGAATGGTGGTCTGGTAGTAAAACCGGTTCGCCACCCAGCCCTGAATTTGCTCGCGGGTCGCGTCGCCGTTATGCATGGCGATGTGGTAAGGGTGGTGAATATGGTAGAAGGCGCCTTTGGCCCGCAGGGCCTCTTCAAAGGCCTGCGGCGACAGCGTGTCGGTGATCAGCATGCGGTTTCCTGAAGGGTGATAGCCATCCCGTCCCAGCTCACTTCAATCCCCTGTTGCGTCAGCGCCTGGCGCTGGGGAGACCGCTCGTTAAGGATCGGGTTGGTGTTATTGATATGAATAAGAATTTTACGTTTTGCCGACAGGGAGGCCAGCAGGGCCATCATCCCGTGCTCATCACCGAGCGCCAGGTGGCCCATATCGCGGCCGGTATTGCGCCCAACGCCGGCGGCCTGCAGTTCGTCATCCTGCCAGACAGTGCCATCGATCAGCAGACAATCCGCTTTTTGCAGCCATGGCAGAATGGTCTTATCCGGTTCACCGAGCCCCGGTGCGTAGAACAGCGTCTGCCCGTTGCGGCGGTTTTCGATAAACAGCGCCACGTTATGGCCCGGCAGCGGCCGGTCGCGATACGGTGAATAGGGCGGCGCGTTGCTGGCGATAGGCACCGCGGTAAACTGCAAATCAGGACAGGCGTCAACGGTAAAAGGCTGCTGCGGCGCGATGGGGTGATGCACCAGGCCGCCGTTCCAGTGTCGAAGCATGGTAAACACCGGGAAACCGGTGGAGAGATCCTCATGGACCTCCGGGGTGCACCACACCTGGTGCGGGCAGCCTTCGCGCAGGCTCAGTAACCCGGTGGTGTGGTCGATCTGGCTGTCGGTGAGAATAATGCCGCCGATATGCGTTCCGCGCAGCACGCCGGCTTTATTTAACTCGGGCGTGTGGGCGATCTGCTGACTGATATCCGGCGAGGCGTTGCACAGCACCCACTCCTGACCGTTATCGCTGACGATGATCGACGACTGGGTGCGGGCGCTGGCCTGGATCGTGCCGTCGCGCAGACCCTGGCAGTTGGCGCAGTTGCAGTTCCATTGCGGGAAACCGCCGCCGGCGGCGGAACCGAGGACTTTAATGAACATGAAGACGGACCGGGTAATGTAAAAAGATGCCCGCGCGAACGGCGGGCGGGGCGATTAGCGGTTAGAAATGTACAGCGTCACTTCCAGACCGAGACGTAAATCGATAAAAGCAGGTTTCTTCCACATGTTTTGTTCCTCTTAAAAATGACCACAGGCCTCACGGATAATGCAGGATCTGTGACGGCCGCCGCATATTGCGCTTCACCGGGTGAGAGATCAACCCGGAATCTGTAAGGATTTAACTTTATGTTTACAATATAACCTATTGTTGCCAAACATGTTTTAATACCCGCAGCCAGTTACGCCACAGCAGCTTATCCAGCACCAATTGATCATTGCCGCTGTCACGCAAGGCATTGATTAGCAGCGGTAAGCCGGCCACATCCCCCAGCGCGTCCGGCAGGGTGACGCCGTCAAAATCCGAACCGAGGGCCACATGATCCTCACCCATTATGTTAATAAGATAGTCGATATGCCGGACGATGGTGGCGATGGGCGTGTCGCTATCGCGCCGTCCGTCGGCGCGCAGGAAGGCGTTGCCGAAATTGACGCCCACTACGCCGCCGCTGTCGCGGATCGCCCGCAGTTGCCTATCGGTCAGGTTGCGCGGCTGCGGGCACAGGGCGTGGGCATTGGAGTGGGTGGCCACCAGCGGGGCGGTGGAATGGTGGGCGGTATCCCAAAAAGCCTGTTCATTCATGTGCGAAACATCGATCTGCATCTTCAGGGCGTTGGCCTGGGCGATGAGCGCGATGCCCTCGCCGGTAAGACCCGGCCCGCTGTCCGGGCTGCCGGGAAAGGCGCCGGTGACCCCGCAGCCGAAGCGATTAGCGATATTCCAGAACGGACCGATGCTACGCACCCCGGCGCGATAAAAGTCCTGCAGATCGTCGCCTTGCGCGTCGAACCCGCCGGCGCCTTCGATGTGCGCCACCATCGCCAGCGCTTTATCCTGACGACAGCGTTCGATATCCGCCGCGCTCAGGCACAGCCGCGCGCGGCTGGCGTCATGGGCGCAAATCGCCTTGAGAATAGCCAGCTGCTGCCAGAGGATGGTTAATGGATCCCACGCCTGGCTGGCGTACTGCGGCGCCATACGGGCGATGTACTCCTGCGGCGGCACAAAGAGGGCGAACAGGCCGCCGGCCAGACCGCCCTGGAGAATACGCGGATAATCGAGGTGGCCGTTCTCTATCCCGGCAAAGAAGGCGGTCACCGGATCCTCGCGATGGTGAAGCCAGAGATTCAGCAGCAGGTCATTGTGACCATCAAAAATCGCCATAGCGGGCTCCTGGGTTATCAGGTGGTAAAAATGGCTGACACGGTAGCGGATTTATGCCCGGGGGCAAGCAGAAATTCACAAGCCCGCAACAATTGCCAACGTGAACTGTGTATCACACTGTATCCCGCGGCGGGTTCCTGACATTAAGAGATAAAAATGGCCCCGGTCGGGCACATGGCGGATACAAATTTCCGCTTAACTGGTCACGTACTCTCTTGACGAAGATAAAAGGTGAGAAAGCGATGAACAGATTATCCCTGATCCGGTATACCAGCGCCGCGGCGCTGGGGTTATCCACCCTGTGGTCCGCCGCCGTTTGCGCCGCTGAAGACGCGGGGGCGTTCGACAAAATCCACCAGATCCACGCTGGCGATCTGAATATTGGCTACGTGGATATCGGTCCGCGGGACGGCCAGCCGGTGATTCTGCTGCACGGCTGGCCCTACGATATTCAGAGCTATGCCCAGGTGGCGCCGGCTTTAGCGCAGAAGGGTTACCGGGTGATTGTGCCGTATCTGCGCGGCTACGGCGCCACCCGTTTCCTGTCGGCGAAAACGCCGCGTAATGGTCAGCCGTCGGCGATGGCGGCCGATATTGTCCATTTGATGGACGCCCTGAACATCAGGCAGGCAGATCTGGCCGGCTTTGACTGGGGGGCGCGCACGGCGGATATCGTCGCCGCGCTGTGGCCGCAGCGGGTGAAATCCCTGGTCTCGGTGAGCGGGTATCTGATCAGCAGTCAGCAGATTGGCGAAAAACCGCTGCCGCCGCAGGCGGAGCTGTCGTGGTGGTATCAGTTCTATTTTGCCACCCCGCGCGGCGAAGCCGGTTACCGGCAGAACACCCACGACTTTGCGAAATTTATCTGGCATCAGGCGTCTCCGCAGTGGCAATTCAGCGACGCGACCTTTGCCAAAACCGCCCAGGCGCTGGATAACCCGGACCACGTGGCGATCACCATCAGCAACTACCGCTGGCGCCTGGGGCTGGAGAAGGGGGAAGCGAAGTATGCCGGCTATGAACAACGGCTGGCGGCGCTGCCGCCGATAAACGTGCCCACCATCACTCTGGAAGGGGCGAATAACGGCGCGCCGCATCCGGCTCCGGCCAGCTACCGGGCCAAATTTACCGGTAAATATGAGCACCGGGATCTGCCGGGGGCGGTAGGCCATAACCCGCCGCAGGAGGATCCGACGGCGTTTGTGCAGGCGGTGGTGGACGCCGATCGGTTGTAACCCGCGACTTGCCGGCGGCGCGACGTTGCGCTTCCGGCAACACGGCTTATGCTTGTGAAGAGTTTATTTTGCCGCAGGAGCAGCCTTTGGAGCGTATTGACCACATCCTGGTCGTCGATGACGACCGCGACATCCGGGAACTGATTGTCGACTATCTGGAAAAATCGGGATACCGCGCCAGCGGCGCGGCGAACGGCAAAGCCATGTGGTCGGTGCTTAAAAACCATCAAATCGACCTGATTGTGCTGGATATCATGATGCCGGGCGAGGATGGCTTAACGCTCTGTCGCCAGCTGCGCGCTAACCCGCAGCAGGATATTCCGGTGCTGATGCTCACCGCCCGCACCGACGACAGCGACCGGATCCTCGGCCTCGAGATGGGGGCGGACGACTATCTGGTGAAGCCCTTTGTGGCCCGCGAACTGCTGGCGCGCATCAAGGCCATTTTACGCCGCACCCGGGCGCTGCCGCCCAACCTGCAGATCACCGAGGCGGGCAGGCTGATCGCGTTTGGCGACTGGCTGCTCGATACCGCCGCCCGCCATCTGCTGGACGACAGCGGGGCGATTGTCGCCCTCAGCGGGGCGGAATATCGACTGCTGCGGGTGTTTCTCGACCATCCCCAGCGGGTGCTGAACCGCGATCAGCTGCTTAATCTGACCCAGGGACGCGACGCCGAACTGTTCGAACGGTCAATCGACCTGCTGGTGAGCCGACTGCGTCAGCGCCTGCGGGAGGATGCCCGGGAGCCGGCCTATATTAAGACGGTGCGCAGCGAAGGCTATGTGCTGTCGGTCCCGGTCTCCATCCGCGAGAGGCATGAATGAGGTTCTGGCCCGTCTCGCTGCAGTCGAGGCTGATGGCGCTGCTGTTTCTGGCGCTGCTGCTGGCGAACACCTTAACCCTGTCGCTGCTGTTTTATGAGCGAATGAGCAGCGCCCGCAGTGTGATGCTGGGCAATCTGGCGTCTGATGTCGCCACCAGCGTGGCGATCCTCGACCGTCTGCCGCCCGCTGAACGCCCGCAATGGCTGCCGAAGCTGGCGCGCGGCAACTACCGCTATCAGCTGGACGCCGGCGAACGCGGCGACTACCCGGACAGCTGGCGCGCCCGGGACGCGGCGCGCTCCCTGCAGGAGGCGCTGAGCGCACAATATCCGGTGAGTATTGTGGCGATCCCCGGTCCGCGTCAGCATATCCAGGCCCATATTACCCTCCACGATGGCGCCCCCTTGACCCTCGACCTGTGGCCGAAGCTACCGCCCATCGCCCGCTGGCTACCGGTGGTGCTGATCGCTCAGTTTGTCCTCCTGCTGGCCTGCGCCTGGTACGCGGTTCGCCAGGTACTGCTGCCCATCACCCGTTTTACCCATGCGGTGAATGCGCTTGAGCCGGCCAGCGACACGGCGGGAACCATGGCCGAGCAGGGGCCGGAGGAGGTGTGCCGTGCCGCACGCGCGTTTAACGCGATGCAGACCCGCATCCACGATCATCTGCAGGAGCGGGCGCGGATCCTCGCCGCCATCTCCCACGATCTGCAAACGCCGATCACCCGGATGAAGCTGCGGGTGGAGATGGCCGACCAGCCGGAACTGCGCGACAAACTGCTGCAGGATCTCGACAATATGACCCGCCTGGTGCGCGAAGGTATCGCCTTCGCCCGCACCTCGCAGCCGCTGGCGGAGGCGCGCCAGCGGCTTAACCTTGACGCCTTTCTCGACAGTATCGCCTGCGATTATGCCGACGTTGGCCGGCCGGTGCGGTTTTGCCCCGAGGAGAGCGCCGGAGTGGTGTGGATCCCACCGCAGGCCCTGCGTCGGGTGATGACTAACCTTATCGATAACGGGCTGAAATTCGGCGCCACGGTAACGGTAACCCTGACCCGCGACGCCGCCGGGGATATCACTATCCATGTGCTGGATGAGGGGCCGGGGATCCCTGAGGCATCGCTGCAGGCGGTGCTGCAGCCCTTTTTTCGCCTGGAGGCCTCGCGCAATCGCGATACCGGCGGCACCGGTCTGGGACTGGCGATCGCCGCGCAGCTGGTCAGCCAGATGAACGGCACGCTGCGCCTGTCCAACCGCCCGCAGGGCGGGCTGGACGCCAGCGTGCGTCTCGCCGCGCAGGGATTGTATCCTGCTGTATCTCCGGCGCAGTTGGAAAACTAAGCCGACAATTCTCCCGCTTTCCTGACACATCCGCCCTACATCTCCTTGCTGTAATGTCGTGGCTGCCACTCCCGGCAGCGACGACACAATGAGGAGAAGGCGATGTCGATATTAATTGCGTTTTTCGGTGGGATGTTAACCCTGCTGAGCCCCTGTACGCTGCCGGTGATCCCGCTGCTGTTCGCCAGCGTCCGGGGCCGCCGGGGGCAGCTGGCGATCATGCTGGCGGGAATGGCGCTGATGTTTGGCGCTGTCTCGTGGCTGGTGACGGTCACCAGCGGCTGGGTGGTCAATCTGACTCTGGTTGGACGCAGCCTGGCGCTGGCGTTCTTCGCCCTTGTCGGGCTGAGTCTGCTTTCGCAGCGCATCGCACAGCGGCTGACTTCACCGCTGGTGGCGCTGGGGAATCAGCTTAACGACGCCAGCTCACGCCAGCGCGGCTGGATCGGTTCGTTGCTGGCCGGGCTGGCGGTGGGTCTGCTGTGGGCGCCGTGCGCCGGGCCGGTACTGGGGGCGATACTGAGCCTGGGCTTTGTGCATTCGGGCCAGGCGACCACCGGTGGGTTGCTGCTGGCCTACGGCAGCGGCGGGGCGCTGATGTTATTCCTGCTCGGGTGGTGCGGCGCGACGTTGATTGCCCGTCTGCGTCGCGGGCTGGCGTTCGGCGAACGGCTGCGCCGGCTGGCGGGGGTGGCGATGCTGGCCTCGGTGGCGCTGATCGCCAGCGGCGGCGACCGCTATTTGCAAAGCGCGGGAGGGTGGAGTCAGGCGCTGGAGCAGCGGCTGGCCGCCCGTCTGCCGCAGCCGACGCAGAAAATGGTTCTGCAACCGATCGCTATGCCCGAGCCCAGCAGCGCCATGCCTTCGCTGGTGGGGGGCAGCGCATGGCTCAATAGCCCGGCGTTAACCCCGGAGCGTCTGAAGGGCAAAGTGGTGCTGGTGGATTTCTGGACCCGGGAGTGCATCAACTGCCAGCATACCCTGCCTTACGTGCGCGACTGGGCGAACAAATACCGCGCGGCCGGGCTGGTGGTGATTGGCGTGCATACTCCTGAATATCCCTGGGAGCGTTCGCTGCCGCTGCTGCGCCAGGCGGTGAAGGAGTGGCGAATAACCTACCCGGTGGTGGCGGATAATGAGTACAGCATCTGGAACGCCTTTGGCAATCAATACTGGCCGGCGCATTACATTTTTGACGCTCGCGGGCAGCTTCGCTATACCGCCTTCGGCGAAGGGGATTATGCCCGCCAGGAGCAGGTGATCCAGCAGCTGTTGCAGGAGAGCAAAGCCTGACCCGCGGCGCAGGCCTCTGGCGGATGGATCCCTCCAGGCCTTATACCTGATGCCGGGCGGCGCTGCGCTTGCCCGGCCTACGGGGTTACGGAGCCGCGTGTAGGCCCGGTAAGGCGCAGCCGCCACCGGGCACTGAAACGGGAACGGCGCAGAATACCCCTTGCCGGTGACTGCCGAACGGTTCCCTCTCCCTTCGGGAGAGGGTTAGGGGAGTTATCGTGACACTGTCACCTTTCAACCCACCCCTGCAGGGCCTCGGTCATCAGTTCGCCGAGCAGCGCGACCGCGGCGGAATGGGGTTCCTGACGCGGGGTTTGTTGCAGACTGACGGCCAGACTGCCAGGGGATGGCAGCAGTCCGCCGGCGGGGCGCAGATTGCCGGGCATGCCGATGCGGGTGCGAACCGTCAGCCCCAGGCCGGCCTGCACCGCCGCCCAGATGCCGCTCAGGCTGTGGCTGACGAACACCACCTGCCAGGGGATCCCAGCGGCATCGAGACAGGCAATGGCGCGGGAACGCATCAGGCACGGGCTGTCGAACATCACCAGCGGCAGCGGCTCGCCGGACGCCAGCAGCGCGCGAACGTCAAAGTCAGGATGCGCAATCCACGCCAGCGAACAGCGGCCCAGCCCCGGACCCTGATCTTCGGTTTGCCACAGCAGCGCCAGATCCAGCGTCTCCTCCGCCAGCGCCTGGCGCAGCGGGCCATTGCGATCCACCCTCGCGACTATCCGCACCTGCGGATGGTGGCGGGTAAACTGCCCAAGGATCCCCGGCATCAGCGATTCGCCAAAATCTTCCTGCATGCCAAGGTGAATTTCGCCGGTGAGCCGCTCGCCCTGCAGCGCGCGCAGGGTTTCATCATTGAGCGCCAGCAGCCGTCTGGCGTAGCTCATTAACTTTTCGCCTTCCGCGGTCAGCGCCAGGTGCCGCCCCTGCTTAACCACCAGCGCGGCGCCGCACTGGCCCTCCAGCTTTTTAAGCTGGGCGCTGACGGCGGAGGTGGAGCGCGCCAGACGCTGCGCTGCCAGGGCGAAGCTGCCGCACTCCATGCCGGTCACAAAGCTGCGCAGGGCGTCGAGATCGAGGCCGGGTAAGCGTTTCTCCATTATCATCCTTATTACCGGGACGTTAGATTCTGGCGATTGCCATTATCGGGACCATACTGTGGCATCGCGGCGGGCAGGCGTCAACGGACCTACGGCGAGAAGCGTAGAAGCGCGTCGGTAGCGCAGGCAGGAATAAAAAAAGCCGATAAGAGAACTTATCGGCTTAGTACTGGCTGGGCTGGCCGCTGAGCGGGGCGACAGGCGCCGCCTCGCTCAGGCAGATTATTGCGCCAGCAGCTCCTGTGCGGTGCGTTCCACCAGGTTAAGCAGAACCTTCACATCATCCAGCGTCACCACCGGGTTCAGCAGGGTCAGCTTCAGGCAGGTAACGCCGTTGTGCTCGGTCACGCCGACGTTAGCGCGGCCGGAAGCCAGCAGGGCGTCGCCGACGCGCTGGTTGAGCAGGGCGATTGCCGCCGCGTCGCTCTGCGCCATCTGCGCCGGACGGGAACGGAACAGCACGCTCGCCAGCTGCGGCTGCATCACCAGCTCCAGCGTCGGCTGAGACTTCACGTACTCCGCGACGTTTTTCGCCATCGTGATGCCGTGATCGATGATCGCCGCATACTGTTTCTGGCCCAGCGCTTCGAGGCCCATCCACAGCTTCAGCGCATCGAAGCGACGGGTGGTCTGCAGCGACTTAGACACCAGGTTCGGTACGCCGTGTTCTTCATCGAACTCGGAGTTCAGATAGGCCGCCTGATAACGCATCAGCTCGTAATGGCGGGCATCCTTCAGCAGGAACGCGCCGCAGCTGATGGTCTGGAAGAACTGCTTGTGGAAGTCCAGGGTAACGGAATCCACCAGCTCCAGACCGTCAAGGTAGTCACGATACTGCTCAGACAGCAGCAGCGCGCCGCCCCAGGCTGCGTCAACGTGCAGCCAGATCTGATGCTCCGCGGCGATACCGGCGATGTCGCGCAGCGGGTCGATAGCCCCCGCGTCGGTGGTGCCGGCGGTGGCGACGATCGCCATGATCTGCTCGCCGTTAGCCTGCGCTTGCGCAATCTTCGCCTGCAGATCGGCCACGTCCATCCGCGCGAATTCGTCGGTTTTCACCAGCGTGACCGAGCGGTAGCCGAGCCCCATCAGCGCCATGTTCTTCTGCACCGAGAAGTGGGCGTTTTCGGAGCACAGTACTTTGTACTTGCGGATATCCCCCGGCAGCCCATCCTGCTGGATGGAGTGTCCCTGACGGGCGAAGAAGGCGTCGCGCGCCAACATCAGCCCCATCAAGTTGCTCTGGGTGCCGCCGCTGGTGAAGACGCCGGCGTCGCCTGCCGGATAGCCGACCCGGGCGCGCAGCCACTCGATCAGCTTCATCTCAATGATGGTCGCCGACGGGCTCTGGTCCCAGGAGTCCATGCTCTGGTTGGTGGCGTTGATCAACACTTCCGCCGCCTGGCTAATCACCAGGCTCGGGCAGTGCAGGTGCGCCACGCACTGCGGGTGATGCACCGACAGACTGTCTTTCAGGAAGTACTCGATTGCACGGTCAATCGCCGCCTGGTTACCCAAACCCTGTTCGTTAAACTCAAGGGAGATACGCTCACGCAGTTCGTCAACGCTTTTCCCCTGATACATCTCAGGTTGCTTCAGCCACTGCACAACGGCCTGACTGGTCTGCTCGATAACCTGCTGATAGGCCTCAACGCTCTGCGCCGAACCAGCAAGAATCGGATTCAATGTGGACATGGTGGTCACTTACTCCACTCAGACCGGTTTTACGCCGGCGGCCAGCAGGGCCTGTTCAAATTTGTCGAGGAACACATCCAGTTCCGCGTTGCTGATCAGCAGGGACGGCAGCAGGCGCAGCACGCAGCCGTGACGGCCACCGCGCTCCAGAATCAGGCCCGCTTCAAAGCATTTCTTCTGCAGCAGGGCGGAGAGTTCGCCGTCAGCCGGGTAGCAACCCATGTGATCCTGCGCTTCGTTCGGCTTGACGATTTCGATACCGATCATCAGACCGAGACCGCGAACGTGGCCGATTACCGGGTAGCGTTTCTGCAGCTCCGCCAGTTTGCCTTTCAGCAACTCGCCCTGGGCGGCGACTTTGTCGGCAATCTTGTTGTCGCGCAGATGACGCAGGGTGGTCAGGCCGGTAGCCATCGCCAGCTGGTTGCCGCGGAAGGTGCCGGTGTGGTGACCTGGTTCCCAGGCGTCGAACTGCTTTTTAATGCCCAGCACCGCCAGCGGCAGACCGCCGCCAACCGCTTTCGACATCACGATGATGTCCGGCTGAATACCGGCGTGTTCGAAGGCGAAGAATTTACCGGTACGGGCAAAGCCAGCCTGCACTTCATCGACGATCAGCAGAATGCCGTGCTCTTCGGTCACTTTGCGGATGCGCTGCAGCCACTCGACCGGCGCCGGGTTCACGCCGCCTTCGCCCTGAACGGCTTCGAGGATAACCGCCGCCGGTTTACGGACGCCGCTCTCCACGTCGTTGATCAGGTTTTCGAAGTAGTAGGTTAGCGCTTTGACGCCGGCTTCGCCGCCGATGCCCAGCGGGCAGCGGTACAGGTGCGGGTAAGGCATAAACTGGACTTCCGGCATCATGCCGTTGACCGCCGCTTTCGGCGACAGGTTGCCGGTGACCGACAGTGCGCCGTGGGTCATCCCGTGATAGCCGCCGGAGAAGCTGATCACCGCGGAACGGCCGGTGTATTTTTTCGCCAGCTTCAGCGCCGCTTCCACGGCGTCAGCGCCGGAAGGACCGGTGAACTGCAGGCAATACTCTTTCCCTTCGCCCGGCAGGCAAGAGAGCAGGTATTCGGAGAAACGATCTTTTAACGGGGTAGTCAGATCGAGAGTATGTAACGGCAAGCCGCTGGTAATGACACTTTGGATGCTCTGCAATACATCAGGGTGGTTGTGGCCCAGAGCGAGAGTACCGGCGCCGGCGAGGCAGTCCAGGTACTGTTTGTTATCCGCATCCGTCAGCCACACGCCTTCAGCTTTAGTGATAGCCAGCGGTAACTTACGCGGGTAACTCCTGACATTCGATTCAAATTCGGCCTGACGGGCCAAAAAGGTTTCGTTGTTTGCGTCTAATAAATCAGCACGTAAAGTATCAATACGGACTTTATCCGTCATCATATCACTCCCACAACCAGCATTGCGGTTGAACGCTGGTTGAATAATTGGTGTAAGGAATTGAATTGGCATTCATAAAGCGCGCACAATATATGGCTTTTTAAATCCGCATTCAACGTTTTATTGATTGCGTTATTTTGACGCTATTCTTACCGGGGTAAAAATTAACATAACCTGCTGAATTATAATAAAAAAACCCAAGGTAACGATAACCCTTTAAAGTGTAATTATTAGTGAGAAAGTCTCTATATTTTTATTGCCGCTGCGTTAAAGCGCTGACGGAAAGCCTTCCGTCAGCGATAGCAAGAGTCAATGCAGCTCAACCGCATAATTTGTTAAAGGTGTAACTTTTTTCACCAACTTATTGTTATATAAAAACTGTTCGTAAGTGCCATAGCGCGCTTTATCCAGCGCCGCCGGATCGGTGGCGAACAGCGGCACGGTTTGCAGCCACGCCTGATGGTTAAGCTCGGTCTTCAGCTCCGGGTGCGCGGCGGCGAACGCCTCCCAGCTCTCCTGCGGATGGGCGCGCAGGTAGCTGACCCCGGCCTGCAGGGCGGTGAGGAATTTACGGATTTTCGCCTCATGAATCGCGTCGCGGTGGGCGACAATCACCAGCTCGTCATAGGCCGGCACGCCGTAATCTTCGACGTTCATCACTACCGGCGTTTTGCCCTGCAGCTTCAGCTCCTGCGCTTCTATATTACGGTAGCCGCCGATGACCGCGTCCACCTGGCCTGCCAGCAGAGCGCTGGTCAGCTGAAAATTGACGTTGACCAGCTTGATACTGGCCGGATCGATCCCCGAATGCTGTGCCATGGTCGCCAGGGTGGCCTGCTCAATGCCGCTGACCGAGTAACCCACCTTCCTGCCTTGCAGATCCGCCGGGGTTTTGATCTGCTTATCGAGGGCGATCACCGTATTCAGCGGCGAGTTGATCAGGGTGCCCACGCGCACCAGCGGTAATCCTTCGTCAGCGAAGAAGTGCACCTGCGGCTGATATGTGATGGCCAGGTCTGCCTGACGGGCGGCCACCATACGGGGCGGCAGCGCCGGATCCGACGGAGGGACAATCTTGACGTCCAGACCCTGGGCCTTAAAGGCGCCGATCTGCTCGGCCACCATAATCGGCGCATGGTCGGGGTTAATATACCAGTCCAGCACCAGGGTGAGCGGTTCATTGGCCAGCGCGTGACCGCTGAGCAGCGCCGTCAGGGTTGCCCCGGCGAAAAGCGACGTTTTCATCTGTTTTCCTTTATTACTTCATGATTATTCCGGCGACCAGTCGATCAGCCGGTGCAGCAGGGTGTCTACCGCCAGCCACAGGAAGAGGGTCAGCAGCACTAAAATAAACAGCGCGGCGAAGCAGATATCGGTTTGCAGCCGCGCGTTGGCATTGAGCATGACGTAGCCCAGTCCCTCGGCGGAGCCGACCCATTCGCCGATAATGGCGCCGATGGGGGCCACCGCCGCCGCCATGCGCAGGCCCGAGCCCAGCGCCGGCAGGGCGGCCATCAGGCGGACATGCCGTAGCTGAGCGCCAAAGGAGGCGTTCATGCTGCGCGCCAGATCGAGATAGTCGTGGTTGACCCGTCGCAAGCCGTCAAAGAAGGCGGAAGTGACGGGAAAGAAAATCACCAGCACCGCCATCGCCACTTTGGCGCTCATGCCAAACCCCAGCCACAGCACCAGCAGCGGGGCGAGGGCAAAGACCGGGATCGCCTGGCTGGTGAGCACCAGCGGCATCAGCCAGCGCTGCAGGCGCGGGGAGAGGATCATGCCCAGCGCCAGCGTGACGCCGAGCGCCACCCCCAGCGCCAGGCCGCTGAGGATCTCGCTGAGGGTAATCAGCGTGTGCCAGCCGAGATAGGCGCGATTGACCCACAGCGCCTCGGCGACCGCCGCCGGGGAGGGTAAAAGAAAGCGCGGAATGCCGCTGCGGCTGGCCAGCCCCCAGAGAAGCATCAGTCCGCAGAACACCATGCCGCCGCGCCAGAGACGTCCGCTCATGAGTGGGCCCTCATCAACTGCTGCAGCAGCGCCGCCTGGGCGTTCAACAGCTCGGGCGCGTCCGGCGCGCGCGGCGGCGCGCCGGTGAGGTGATGGCTGTCGTCGATCTCCCCGTCGGCGGCCGAGAGGACCAGCAGACGGTGGCTCAGCCGGCAGGCTTCCAGCGGATCGTGGGTGATCAGCACCACCGTCCGCCCCGCCAGCAGAGTGGCCGCGAGGGTCTGAATGCGCGTGCGGGTGAGGGTGTCCAGCGCCGAGAAAGGCTCATCCATGAGCACGATGGGCCGGTCCTCATACAGGGTGCGGGCCAGCGCGGCGCGCTGACGCATCCCGCCGGAGAGCGTCGCCGGCCGGGCGTCGGCGCAGGAGGCGAGCTCCACCTGTTCCAGCAGGGTGGCGACCCGGGCGTGATCCACTTTCTCACCGCGCAGCCGCGCGCCGAGGGCGACGTTCTCCCGAACGCTCAGCCAGGGGTAAAGCAGATCTTTCTGCCCCATCCACGCCAGGCGGCCGGGTATCGGCTTGCCGTCGCTGGCGACCACTTCCCCGCAGGTGGCGGGGGCCAGGCCGGCCATGACCCGCAGCAGGCTGGTTTTTCCGGCCCCGCTGGCGCCGAGCAGCGACACCCACTGGCCGCCGGGGACCGTCAACGACAGATTGTCGAACAGGCGGCGGTCGCCGAAATGGAGGCTCAGATTGCGGACCTCGATACCTGGCGCCGTCACGCCCGGGACTCCGCCGCGGCGTTGAGCCCCATCTGCCAGAACTGCGCCTCAAGGCGGGTGGCGGTGGTGAAGATGTCGCTCAGTTCAGTGATTCGGGACTCGCTTCCACGCTGTTGCCACACGGTCTCCAGCAGCGCCAGCGCGGCGCTGACGCCCTGCAGATAGCCTTCATCGCCGTAGTTGCGGATCCACGAGGCGTAAGGATTGTCGTCCAGTCGGGTGGTGGGGTGATGCAGCAGGCCCAGACCGATTTCGGCGTAACCCGCTACGCAGGGCATCAGAGCGACCAGCAGATCCAGCGCGTCGCCTGAATGGCCGATATCCAGCACGTAGCGGGTATAGTTGATGGTTTCCGGCGCTTCGGGCTGGGCGGCCATCTCCGGTTCGCTAATGCCCCACTGGGCACAGTAGCCGACGTGCAGCGGCACTTCGTTAAGAATGGCGTTCATGGAGGCGGCCGCGGCGCGCATCTCCGGCAGCGTGCGCAGTTTACTCACCAGCAGCGCGTAGCTGCGGGCGAAATGGATCAGAAACAGATAATCCTGGGTGAGATAGCGACGAAATGCGCTTTCAGCAAGGGTGCCTTCGGCGAGCTGCCGGACGAAAGGGTGCGCCACATAGTGCTGCCAGTCAGCGGCGGCCAGCTGGCGTAAACGGCCATAAAGACCTTGGCTAAAAGCGGGAACAATCACAGGACCTCCAGTTGTGCAGGGGAGATCCGGGCGTGCAGGGGTGTGAACAGGCAATGGCGGTAATGCTGGCAAAATTGCCGACCCGTCCCTTCGCTGGCATGACCCAGATCAGGTTCAAAGGGTTCGGCTTGCGCCATCTCAGCCCTCACGGGACACCCCTCGGTAGCGCTATGTTATACGACATTCACCTTATGAATACAATCATCGCGCCGTCCGGCGGAGCGAAGGCGGCTTTCTGTGACGGCCAGCTCTTTTTTGTCCAAAAATACCCAAAAAACAGGCCACTGCGCGTTGGTGAGGGTTCTCCGGTTACGTTATATTTTCCTTATTCCGTTGTAATAATCCTGTTCGCCACGCGTGTCGTGCGCGCCCCAACGCCCTGGAGTGAGCATGAAATTCCCGCTGTCCACGCTGGCGCTTCTGTTCCTGTTGTGCCCGCCTGGCGATGCCGCCGATCTGTTCGATGCGGAAGATGGCATGCTCGACATGAGTCAGTATCTGGCAGAAAACCGTTACGGTTTTCTGCCGGTGCCGCTGGCGATAACCGAGCCGGCCATCGGCTATGGTGGCGGACTGTTTGGCCTGTTTTTACACGGCAAAGGTAGCCGGGAGGGCGGGCAGTTTATTCCTCCGCCGCTCACCGCTTTTGGCGGGGCCGCCACGCAGAATGGCACCTGGTTTATTGGCGGCGGTCATCGTCACACCTGGCAGCATGATCGCATTCGTTACCTGGCGGGCGCCGGCTACGCTAACGTCAATCTGGATATCTATTCCGGCGATACTGGCGACTTCAGCCATGCTAAACCGGTGCAGACGCAGACCAAAGGCGTCGCCGCGCTGCAAAAGCTGCTGTTTCGCCTGGGCGACACGCCGTTGTTCCTCGGAGCCTCCCAGGTGTATGCCCGGGCGGATGTCTCTACCGATAATCCACGGCTCAACCGGGTGTGGCAGCAGGTGCTCGGGCAAAACAGCACCTCTTCGGCGCTGGGGGTGGTGGCGGAATATGACACTACCGATAATATTTTCTATCCTCAGAGTGGGTTAGCACTGAAGGGGGAATATCGGTTTTTCCGTTCGCTGCTCGGGGGCGATTATCACTACAACACTTTTTCGCTGGACGGAAAGGTGTTTATTCCGCTCAGCCAGACGCTGACCCTGGCGGTCGCGGGCAATTATCAGTCCTTAACCCACCATGATAAGCATCTGATGCCGATGGCGCGTCCTTATATCGCGTTGCGCGGGATTTCGCGCTACCGCTATCAGGGCGACTACGTGGCCACGGCGCAAACCCAGCTGGCCTGGGCGGTTACTCCGCGCTGGATCCTGCAGGGATTCGTTGGCGCCGGGAGCGCCGCTGACGCGGCGGATACGCTATGGGAAGAGTCAGAGGTGGCATGGGGGGCCGGTTTTCGATACCTGATCGCGCGACAGTACGGTTTACGTACCGGGATTGACGTGGCGTTCAGCGAGCATGAACAGGCGGTCTATTTCAATGTCGGTTCGGGTTTATAACTACACATGAGAACAAAAATGAGATCATCCGGCGCGGTGTTAACGCTGCTGTTAGCGGCCTGGGGCACGTCGGCTGCGGAGCCGGACGAGAGCGACAGCTATTTTCCGAACTGGGGCGAGGAGGCTCGCGCCAGGGGATATTCCATTCCGTTACCTTACGGCGTCAACCTGAGCTATATGAATATCCGACAGGATATCATGGTCGACAGTATTACCTTTTCCGGGCTTAAGCTCGGCAACCATCCCATTCCCAGCGATATGTTTGCCATCGATGCCGGGCACACCCGCGAGAAGAGCAAAACCGAAAACCTGCGCCTTGATATGTGGGTCTTTCCGTTCCTCAACGTTTACGGACTGGTGGGGCATACCCGCGGGTCGTCCGTCTCCCAGGTCTCAGTGGATTCAGATCCGTCGCAGTTTCGCGGTCTGGACCGGGTCATCGCCGGCGCGGTTCATCAGCTTTATCAAAGCGGAAAGCTGCAGAATATTGATTTTACGCTTGATTTTAAAGGCACCACCTGGGGGACCGGCTTTACGCTCGCCGGCGGCTACGGCAACTGGTTTGGGTTGGTGGATACTAACTACACCCGCACCGACTTCGATATCCTCGACGGCAGCATTTCGGCGGTCACCGTCTCGCCGCGCGTCGGCTACCGCTTCAGTTTTCAGGGGATTGACGGGCCGTCCCATCTCAGCCTGTGGGTCGGCAGCATGTATCAGGACGTGCAGCAGGAGTTTAAGGGCGATCTCGCCGACCTGCACATGCCGCCAGAGCTGCAGCCCCTAATTGCCGCGGTCAATAAAGACGGCGAGGGCAAATTCGACGTTAAGCAAAAGCTGACCTCGCCGTGGAATATGCTGATTGGCGCCCAGTATGAAGTCACCAAAAACTTTAACGTGCTGACTGAATTCGGTTTTAACGACCGCAATAGCTTCTTTGTCTCCGGTGAATACCGCTTTTAACTAAACCTGCAGGCGCCGTCTGCCGGTAAGATGCGCGTTCTTTTGTTGCTGTGGAGAGGCTGTTGATGCGTAAAGCCTTATGGCTGTTATTCGCGCTGGCGCTGCCGGCGCTGGCGCAGGACCCGGTATTGCCCGCGGTGACGGCGATCCATCCGGTTCCCACCCTGGGCGAGCTGTCGCCGCCGGAATCGCTGCGGCCATGCTGCGCCTTTGGTTACGACCTGCACGTGCGGGCGGTGGGCATCCCCATCCCGGTGTACCAGATTGGTAACGTGCTGACTCTGGATTCTCTGGGCAAGCACCATTACAACGACAGCGCGCTCGGGGCGGTGAAAAATCTGCTGGGACTGAGCGAGGAGCAAAACGGGCTTATTTATACCCGTCGCGGCGGGTTTATCGATATTGCCCATGTGCGCGACACGGCGGATTACACCTTTTATCTGTTCAATCGCATTTCGCCGACGCTGGGCCAGGCGGGGCGCATATTCTACAGCGAAGAGCTGGGGGTGCGCCGCGTTCAGCTGAATGCCTTTACGCCGCCGCCGGGCGTCAGGCAGCGCTATCAGCTGGCGGCCTGGCTCGCCGGGCATCTGGCCTTCGAAATCGCCCAGTGGCATGAGATCGCCCAGTGGTATGGCTTCCAGTCGGTGCCGGGGTTTTCTGAGGAGATCTCCGCGTTTTCGCCGGAAGATCTCTATTCCAATTTACTGGGCGCCAGGCTGGCGATTAACGTCATCCTTAGCGGCCATGGCGGGTCAGTGGAAGCGTATAACCAGGCCATGGAGGCGGCGCTGAAAAAGGCGCTGACCCGGCTGATGGTGGCCACGCGAGGGGAGACGGAAGCGATGTTCCAGCGGATAGATGGCGACTGGTGGAACAGTCGCCGACGGGTGCCGGATAAATTTCTGGTGCTGAAGCGTAATTACGACCTGCAGGAAAACCGGCTGCCGACGCCGGTCCCTTTCGAAACCATGCCGCCATATCGCCTGACCATGCCCTCGCAGGTGGCGGGGTTCCGCTTGCGCGACCTCGGCGAGCTGCAGATCTACCCGGGGCACGATATGCAGGCTCTACCGGCGCCCGAGCAATACTATGGCGCCGCAGCGTTTCAGGGGCTGGCCGATCGCGCCCGCGAGGCCGATAAAACCCAGCTGGCGCGCATTGAAAAGTAACGTGGAAGGCTCAGGGCGAGGCCCTGAGCCGGCGAGTTAGCGGAAGTCGACCCAGCAGGCGCCGTTGTCGGCCGAGCGCACGCAGTTTTCCACCCAGCGGACGCCAAACGCCCCGGCGCGGGCGTCCGGATACCAGAAGTCGGCCAGCAGCGCTTCGTCGCGCCGGTCCGCGGCGTCCATAGCGATGGCGAAGCGGCGATAGAGATTCGACCAGGCCTCGAACAGCCCCTCCGGGTGACCACCGCCGATGCGATCATCCTGACGCGCCAGCGGATCAAGATAGTCCATGCCTCGCTCCAGAATGCGCGCTGGCTCGCCCTGCACCTCGTAACGCAGCTGGTTGGGCTGTTCATCCCACCATTCGAGACTGGCCTTTTCTCCCACGATGCGCACCTTTTGCCCGTGCATGGAGCCGCAGTTAACGGCGGAGCTCCACAGCGAGCCGATGGCACCGTTGTCATACTCCATCAGCACCTGCGCGTTATCCTCCAGCGGCGCGCGGCTTTTGACGAAGCTTTGTCTGGCGCACATCAGCCGGGCGATCTTCAGCTGCGGGGCCATGGTTTCGACCAGAAACAGCGGGTGGGTGGCTAAATCCCCCAGCACATAGCTGGGGCCGACGAAGCGGGGATCGACCCGCCAGCGGGTACTGGCGTTTTCCTGCTCCACCGGCTGGGCGTGGAAGCCATGAGCAAACTGCATATTGACGATACGGATGTCGCCCAGCAGTCCGTCGGCGATCATCTGCCGGGCCTGGAGGATAAGCTGATGACCGGCATAGCCGTAGGTCACGCCGATGATTTTGTGCTGCCGCTGGCTGAGGGCCACCAGGTCGTCCGCCTCTTCGCTGCTGAAGCACAGCGGCTTTTCGCACACCACGTGCAGCCCGGCCTCCAGCGCCGCCCGGCAGATGGCATAATGGGTGTTATTCGGCGTGGCAATCGACACGGCCTGAATACCGTCCGGGCGGGCAGCCTCGCCGCGAAACAGACTCTGGTAGTCGGCGTAACAGCGATCGGGATCCACCCCCAGCTGTTGGCCGAACTGGCGCCCGCGTTCGGCATCAATATCAAAGGCGCCTGCCAGCAGCGCAAAGGTGTTATCGCGCAGGGCGGCAGAGCGGTGAATATAGCCGATCTGGCTGCTGCCGCCGCCGCCGACCATGCCCCAGCGCAGGGTGCGATCGAGAGGTCTTAAACCGTTAATCATGGGGTGTCTCCTGTCAGAATCCAACGTCGCGCAGATAGCGCAGGCTCTCCGTGACCGCCTGCAGGCTGCCTGCGGCATGGCGCGGATCACGCTCTTGTTCAATGGTTATCCAGCCCTGATAGCCGCGGCGGGCAAGGAAATCGTTAATGGCCGGGTAGTCAATGGCGCCGCTGCCGAGCGGGCACATCACCCCTTCGGCGCAGGCGGTGAAAAAGTCGATGCCTTCGGCGATGGCGCGCTGGTAAACCTGCGGATCCACATCCTTGAAGTGCAGGTAGTCGAGCCGCGCGTAATAGCGATCCAGCCAGGTGAGCGGATCCATTCCGGCGTAGTAGAGATGCCCGGTATCCAGACACAACCCCGCCACGTCGTGCGGGATATCGTTGGCCAGCCGCTCGATTTCATCGGCAAATTCGATGCAGCCCCCGGCGTGGGGATGAATAACCGCCCGCACACCGTACTCCCGCCAGGCGAGGGTGCTGAGGGCGGTAATGTGCGCCATCATCCGCTGCCAGTCCTGGTCATTGAGGCGCGGAGCCAGCGCGCTGCGTCCGGCAAATCGCGCCCGCTCGGGGTTGCCGAAGTCGATAATCACCAGATAGGGCGGCTGGAAAGGGTGCCCCGGGATAGGTTCGGCGGCCGGAACCTGAGACAGATTGCGGCATATTTGATGGGTCAGCGCCTCCAGAGTGGGGTAATGGGCCTCGCTCACCAGATCGTCAAAGATCGTCCCGGCGACCAGCGACAGCTGATGCTGGTCCAGCGCCGCGCGCAGGCTGGACGGGTCGGTGGGCAGGTAGCCCCACGGGCCGAGCTCGATGCTGCGATACCCGGCCTGCGCCGCCTCCTTCAGCACGGTAGCCCAGGCGGGAAGGTCAGGGTTTTTCGGGTCATCCACACCCCAGCTGCAGGGGGCGTTGGCGATAGGATGTGTCATGTCGGCTTCCTTTTTTCACAGGGGATGCCGCAGAGTATTGAATGAAAATTTCATAGCCAACAATATTGGAATGATGATTTTATGATGGCCATCATGATTTATATTGAGGTTGTTTTTGATAGTTATTTATCAAAATGAGGCGAGGCGTGGTTCAGGCGTGAGGCAGCCCCGTTGGCGACGGGGCGAGTGTTTACATATTTTCTTTGGTGATGATATCGAAAAGCTGAGGGTGCGAAATCACGTCGCTGGGCGGCCGCGAAACGGCTTCCGTCATGGAGCGCAGGGTGGCGGCGGCCAGGTCATCCAGCCGGTGGTTGAGAATGACATCGATGGTGCCGTCGATCAGCGCCAGTTCACTGCCGCTTAGCGGGCCATGGCAGACCAGGGTGACGGCCTGCTGGCGGCCGCTGTCGCGCAGCGCCCCGACAATTCCTTCGACGCCGCCGCAGGGAGCATAGATCGCCTGCAGGGCCGGGTACTGGCTGAGCAGCTTTTCCGTTACGCTTCTGGCGACATCCGCCCGTTCGTGGCTGCGAACCGGCTCGAGGATCTGCTGCCCTTTACCCTGCTCACGCAGGCAGGAGCGGAAGCTGATCTCACAGCTTTCCTGACAGGTAAAACGATTATCGCCAATGATAATGGCTATTTCGCCTTCGCCACGGCATAAGCGGTCGATAAACCAGGCGGCGGTGCGCCCGGCTTTTTGGTTATCGAGGCCGATATAGCCGCTGCGCTGGGGAACCGACAGATCTGAAAGTAGAGTGAATACGCGAACGCCGCGGGCGGCGGCCCGGCCCACCGCATGGCGAATCAGCGGGTGATCCAGCGCCACCAGGCCGAGCACCTCCACCTCATCGCTGAGCCGGTGAATGGCCTGGGCCATTGCTTCCACCGCATCAATGGCAAAATGCAGGATCGCCGGTGTCTCGCCTGCCGGTAGCCACGGCGCGGCCTCTCTTGCCAGCGCCCTTGCCAGCGGCAGGTAGAAGGAGTGGGTCTCCTGCAGCAGAATAAAGCCCATTCTGACGGTAACCGGCGCTTTGCCGGCGGCCAGGCGATAGTGCGGCTGTTCGAGCGTAAACCCCAGCCGCCGGGCGGCCTCCAGCACGCGGTACGCGGTCGATTCCTTCACCGCCGCGCGCTTGTTGAGTACCCGGTCGACGGTGGCCACGCCGACGTTAGCTTCACGCGCTATGTCGGAAAGCGTGATTTTGCTGGTGGATTTTTTCACTGTGATGACCATTAAAAATGAGCGTTATGATAGAAACTATCACGGTAACGCTGAGCAGAACAGCGACAATCTGCGTGCCACGGCACAAGCCTGCGTTCCTGCCGCGTAAAGTGTGACGGGTATACACAGTCTGTGATCAAAAGCGACTACCTGTTCTGGCATTGCTGCTATGCTATTGAAATAAAATTAATAATAAAGGCAGTGTCGTCTTTGTCGGTTAAACCGTGCGCAAAGTCGCTCCGGGTGGGCGTCGCTGGGCCAGGAACCGACTATACTTGCCGCGCACGCGCGTAATGACGGTTACTCGATTATTTTTGCTATCACTTTATGCCAGCGTCAGGGCTGCACTGAATGATGTGCCGTTCCGCGCCGGGAGTGGGTCGGTTTGGGGCCTGTATGTTATTAAAAGAACTGGCTGTTTTTGATGTATTAAGCACCCCGATCTGGGTAGTCCATCCTTTTACAGAGTGTGTGGTCTATGCCAATCAGGCTTCCCGGACGCTGAGCGGCGATATGTCGCTGAATGAGATGCGCAACGGTATCTATTCCACCTGCCCGGAAACGCAGCTGCAGCATTATTTGCGCTATCTCGACGCCATGACTGAGATATTTGAAGTCTGGACGCTGCAGACCGCCAAAGGGTTGCAGTCGGTATATTGTAAAACCACCCTGGTGGAGACCGAGGACAGCGGCACCTTACTGTTATTCGAAGCGGTGAAGCTGCTCGCGCAAAATCAGTCGATTCATACCGGCTCCCGCCGCTACCAGCGGCGGAACAATGGCTTTTTTGCCCGCTTTTTTATGACCAATACCGCACCGATGCTGTTGATCGATCCTCAGAAAGAGGGCCGGATTGTCGATGCCAATATTGCCGCGCTGCGCTTTTATCATTATTCCGATGAGGAAATGCGCACTAAACATACCTGGCAAATTAATACCCTGGGTCGGGATGTGATCCCCATTATGAATAACATTGCCAATATGCCCGGCGGTCATAAGCCGCTTAATTTTACTCATATTCTGGCTGACGGTTCGCTGCGCCATGTTCAAACCTATGCCGGGCCGGTGGTGCTATATAATATTCGGCTGATGTTATGCATCATTCACGATATCACCGAAGAAGTGCTTCTGAAAAAAGAGCTGGAATTTTCCGCCGCCCACGATCCCTTAACCGGACTGCTCAATCGCCGCGAATTTTACCGGCTCGTCGATGCGCCGTCGTTTATCGGCCATGGTTTTTGTCTGCTGCTAATCGATATCGATCATTTCAAAAGTATTAATGATATTCACGGTCATCAAAAAGGCGATGAAGTCCTGTTGGTGATCTCCCGCATTCTGGAAACCTCGGTGGACCGCGAAGATAAGATATATCGCTGGGGAGGCGAGGAGTTTCTGCTCTTTTTGCCTCATTCGCCGATCGCCCGCGCGCTGATGGTGGCGGAGGCTATCCGTCAGGCGATCAGCGAATATCAGACGCTGTCGGTCACCGTCAGCATTGGCGTTGCCGAGCATCATGATGGCGAAGCGATTGATCAGCTGTTTTACCGCGTCGATAAAGCGCTGTATGCGGCGAAAAATGACGGACGCAACCGGGTAACGCGCTTGCCGTCGGAAAACGTAGCGGCCCATTCCGGGCGGTCAGAATAGAGGTGGCGCTATTTATCGCCGTCTGATGCGCAGGCAGACTCGCCGGCTATACTCAGGGGAGTCCTGCCTGCTGATTTGGGCGGTAATCTTGTTTGCCTGCGGCTGAGGTGGCATGCGACTCATGGTGCGTTTTCTCGTTGTCCTGTCGGTAGTTTTTCTTTCTGCGCCGGCGACGCTGGCGGCGAACGGTCACGCCATCAAGCAGCGTGCCGATGCTGTCCTGACCCTGATGAGCTATACCGTGGTCCCCGACGTGACCGCCAGCGATCTCAATATTGGCTCCGGGAGCAACGACAAACACAACCTGGCCATTACTCAGTTTGGCGGCGGGGCGACCCTGAGCGAGTCGTTTCCTCTGTACCTTGAAGGTACGATGGGTTACAGCCGTTACGACCCGCGTTTTGTGGTCAGCAATGGCGAACAGACGCGGAATGTGCCCACCAAGTGGAACAGCCTGACCACCACCGGCGGCGTCGGCTGGGATTTTTCGCTGCACCGGGATCGCTTTGGCGGCAACCTGGTGCTGCGGCCGATCGTCAATGTGATGCTCGGCACCCTGGCCAGCGATGCGCGCCTCGGCAGCTGGGTAATTGAGCGAAAAACCAACGCCGATCTGCAGTTCCTCGACGGCGGTCGGTTCAATGCATGGGGGCTCGGCGGGGCGCTGATGCTGGATTATGAACGCTTCTCCGCCACCCAGGATATTGATGCCGAGCTGCGTTACTCCTATATGCAACTGCAAAGTTTCGGCAGCAGCGCCGAGGTGGTGCAGGGGGAGGCCAGCGCGGAGAATCTCGGTCTGTATCTGCGCCGCCGCGCGCCGATCGCTGACTGGACGCTGCTGGGCAATCCGCTGCGCTACGTGCTGGAGGGGGCGCATACTGCATATCTGGGCGAACAGCGAGGGGCGCTGGGCTTCTCCGGTTTAACGTCGCTGGGGATTGGCCTCGAGCTGGACAGCAGTAAATACCCGGTCTTTATCACCCGCACCCGGCTGGTGGCGCGCTATATGTTCGGCAATAACACCACGGGCTATGGCGTTGGACTGGCGATGAGTTTTTGAAGGCCATTAACCCAGCTGCCGCCGGCCAGCGCCTTCTTACCCCCGGGAGAGACCAGGGCGAAGGGGGTCCATAACCGTCCCCGCAGCCAGACGGTTTCCTCTCCCCCCAGTGTGAGGGCCAGGGTGAGGGTTAATCCTGACACCACACCCGCTCGCCGTTCACCCACGTCTCGCTGATATTACGCTCATCACCCAGGGTCATCAGTACGAACAGCTGCTCATAAATATCATGGCAGCGGCCCATCCGCAGACGCTGCAGCGGAGTGACCGCCGGGTCAATCACCACAAAGTCGGCCTCTTTGCCCGGCTGAAAATTGCCAATCTTCTCTTCCAGCCGCAGGGCGCGCGCGCCTCCGAGGGTGGCGTGATAGAAGGCCTCGCTGGCGCGCAGGCGATAGCTCTGCAATTGTCCTACCTTGTAGGCCTCGCCCAGCGTCCGCAGCATGCTGAAGGTGGTCCCGGCCCCGACGTCGCTGCCGATACCCATCCGCACCTGGTGCTGCCAGCAGGCGGGCAGGCGAAACAACCCGCTGCCGAGAAACAGATTCGAGGTCGGACAGAAGGCGACTGCGGAACCGGTGTCATGCAGGCACTGCCACTCGGCATCATCAAGATGGATCCCGTGAGCAAATACGCTGCGTTCGCCGGTGAGCTGATAGTGATGATAGACATCCAGATAGTGCGCATGCTCCGGCCACAGCTGTTTAACCCAGGCGATCTCCTCGCGGTTTTCACTGAGATGCGTCTGCAGCCAGGTATCGGGAAACTCGGCCCGCAGGCGCTGCACCGCCTCCAGCAACGCCGGCGTCGAGGTGGGAGCAAAGCGCGGGGTGATGGCATATCCCAGCCTGCCGCGCTGATGCCAGCGGCGGATCAGCGCCCGGGTCTGCTCGTAGCTCTCTCTGGCAGTTTCGCACAGATAGTCGGGCACATGGCGATCCATCATCACTTTCCCGGCGATCAGGCGCATATTGAGGCGCAGCGCTTCGCTGAATAACGCCTCCACCGAGGCCGGATGCAGGGTACAAAACACCAGCGCGGTGGTGGTGCCATGGCTTATCAATTGATTTACAAAAAACTGCGCTATCTCCTGGGCATACTCCGCATTGGCAAACTGGCTCTCCACCGGGAAGGTGTAAGTGGTAAGCCACTCCAGCAGCTGTTCGCCAAAGGCGCCGATCATCTCGGTCTGCGGATAGTGGACGTGGGCATCGACGAACCCCGGCAACAGCAGCTTGCCCCGCAGGTCAACATAGCCCTTCAGCGGATGCAGAAAGGCTTCACCCTCCTGCCATGGCAGCAGCGCGACAATTTTTCCGTCCTGTAAGAACAACAGGCCATCATCGAGATAGCGGGCGTGGGCGGCCACCTCATCCGGGGTCTCCGCCACGCCGGCGATATCAAAAAATGCACCGCGCACCGCGGTCTGGTAATCCATCATCGAACCTGCCTTCTCTTAACGCTCTGGGAATAGTGATAAACAGCAAGATTGATGCCAGTTTGCAGCCTGCCGCGGCCAGACGCCGCGGCAGAAGGGGGAAGGTTACACTTTTTGCGCCACCGCGCCGGAGCGGAAGGCGGCTTTCGCCTGCACTTCGCGCTCGTCGCGAGCCAGCCAGCGGTAAGTGGTCGCGCCGAGGAAGACGCCGATAAACCAGCTGAAGTTCGCCACTTCATGCAGGGCCGGAATAAAGCTGATAATCAGCCCCAGGCCCACCGATGGCAGCAGGGCGGCAATGGCTTTCGGGTTAAAGCCGTTGCGGTACCAGTATTTACCCTTCGGCGTATCGTCAAACAGGTCGTCCACCGACACCCGGCCACGTTTGATCAGGTAGAAGTCGGCGATCAGGATGCCAAACAGCGGGCCAATAAAGGCGCCCAGCACGTCGAGGGTATAGTGGATCAGCTCCGGTGAGTTAAACAGATTCCACGGCGTCAGGAGTATCGAGCCCACCGCGGCGATCATCCCGCCGGCGCGGAAGCTGATTTTCTGCGGCGCGCAGTTGGAAAAATCGAAGGCTGGCGAGACGAAGTTAGCCACGATATTGATGCCGATAGTGGCGGTGATCATGGTCAGCAGGCCGATGGCCACCGCCAGATCGTTCCCAACGCGGCTGACGGTTTCAATTGGATCGGTGATCATTTTGCCGAACAGCGACTGGGTGCCGGAGACAATCACCACGGTGACCACCGAGAACAGCAGGAAGTTGAACGGCAACCCCCAGCGGTTGCCGCGGCGGATCTCGCCCATGCTTTTGCCGTAGCGGGAAAAGTCGCCGAAGTTAAGCAGCGGCCCGGAGAAGTAAGAGACGACCAGCGCCGTGGCGGTGATCATCTGCCAGGTCTGCTCGCCAGCGCTGAGGGATTTGCTGGCGAGGGTAAAGGAGATCCCATCCAGACCGGTCTTGTATACAATCCAGCCGGCCAGGGCCAGCATCACCACATACACCGCCGGACCGGCGATATCGATAAAACGCTTGATGGCGTTCATGCCGTGCCAGAAAACCATCGCCTGCAGCAGCCACATGGTGGCGAAGCAGAGCCAGCCGAGCGTCGACAGCCCGAGGAAACTGCTGCTGGTCAGCGCGGCAAGGGAGGGCCAGAACTTGAGCAGGACCAGCATCAGGGCGTTCGCCGCCAGATAGGTTTGAATACCGTACCAGGCGAAGGCGATTAGCCCGCGGATCACCGCGGGGATATTGGCGCCGAAGACACCGAACGCCTGACGACAGATCACCGCGTAAGGCACCCCGGCCATCTGGCTGGGCTTCGCCACCAGGTTAGCGCACAGCTGCACAATACAGATGCCCACCAGCAGGCAGAGCAGAACCTGCCAGCTGGCCAGCCCAAGCGTAAAAAAGCTTGCCGCCACCACGTAGCCGCCCATGCTGTGCACATCCGACATCCAGAACGAAAAAATATTGTACCAGCTCCAGTTCTGGTCGCGGGTGGGCGCCAGATCGTCATTACATAGCCGCGGACTGTAGCCGGCGGCCGCCTCGTGAGTCTTCGTCTGCTGCGTGTGGGATGAATGTGGCATGAAACCTGCTCCTCTGAATGAAAACCCTTTTGATATGGATTGCTGAGGCTATTGCAGGATCCAGGCCAGAATGATGAATCTTGTATACAAAAAATAAATTTTATGTATACGATCTGCTATCGATAAGTGAAACCGGAGTGGGTTAATGAATAATGAACATCGTCTCCAGGCCGCGCCAGCGCTGCAGGATAAGGACGAAAGCATTTACCAGGCGCTGATGACGGCTATCGTCGAACATCAGCTGCCGCCTGGCAGCAAACTGCCGGAAGAGGCGCTGGCGGAAGTGTTCGCCGTGAGCCGCACCGGCATCAGAAAAGTGCTGCAACGACTCGCCGCTGTGCAACTGGTCACATTAACGCCCAAACGTGGTGCACACGTCACCAGCCCGAGCGTGGAAGAGTCCCAGGCGATCTTTCGCACCCGGGCGCTGCTTGAGGTCGCGAATCTGCCCGATGTGATCGCGCGCTGTCAGCCGCCGCATCTGGCGGCGCTGGAGAACATTATTCAGCGTGAGCAGCAGGCTCATGAGGCGCACGACGGCCCGGCGGCCATCCGCCACTCCGCTGACTTTCACATTCAGCTGCAGGCTATCTCCGGCAACCCGGTGCTCACTGAGATGGTGACCCGCCTCAGCCAGCGCTCCTCGTTAGTGATTGCCGCCTGGGGCGCACCCTGGCGCCAGGGCTGTCGCTGCGACGATCACCAGCAGCTGGTCGGTTTGCTGCGGGATAAAGCCCTACAGCCGCTCAGCGAGGCGCTGATGCACCATTTTGATCATATTGTCGCCAGCCTGTGCTTCGAGCGCGATGGCGTCAGCCTGCCCGATTTTTCCCGGCTGTTCGCCGGTCACAAGGAGTCGTGATGTCTTCTGTTTGTATACAAGTGATAAACCCCAACACCAGCCTGGCGATGACCGAAACGATAGGCGCCGCCGCGCGCGCGGTCGCCGCGCCGGGCACCGAGATCCTTGCGGTCTGTCCTCGCGCCGGCGTGCCGTCAATTGAGGGCCATTTTGACGAAGCCATCGCAGCGGTCGGTGTGCTGGAGCAGATCAGGGCCGGACGCGAGCAGGGGGTGGATGGACATGTGATCGCCTGCTTCGGCGACCCGGGGCTGCTGGCAGCGCGCGAACTGGCCCAGGGGCCGGTGATCGGCATTGCGGAAGCGGCGATGCATATGGCGACGATGGTCGCCACCCGTTTCTCCATTGTGACCACGCTGCCGCGCACGCTGATCATCGCCCGTCATTTACTGCACCAGTACGGATTTCATCAACACTGCGCGGCGCTGCACGCCATTGATTTGCCGGTGCTGGCGCTGGAAGACGGCAGCGGCCTGGCGCAGGAGAAAGTGCGCGAGCGCTGCATTCGCGCGCTGAAAGAGGATGGCAGCGGGGCGATAGTCCTTGGCTGCGGCGGGATGGCGACCCTGGCGCAGGAGCTGACCCGCGAGCTGCGGGTGCCGGTGATCGATGGCGTCAGCGCGGCGGTGAAGATGGTGGAGTCGCTGGTCGCGCTGGGGCTGGCGACCAGCAAGCACGGGGACTTAGCGTTCCCGGAGAAAAAGGCGTTAAGCGGGCAGTTTCAGTCGTTAAATCCATTTTAAAAGGGGCAGAAGATGGTTGAGAACCAGGAACACTATCCTCGCGATCTGCGAGGTTATGCAGGGCAGCCGCCGCACGCGCGCTGGCCGGGCGGGGCGCGGATCGCGGTGCAGTTCGTCCTCAACTATGAGGAAGGCGCTGAGAATCACGTCCTGCATGGCGATGCGGGTTCGGAACAGTTCCTGTCCGATATCATCGGCGCCGCCAGCTATCCGGCGCGTCATATGTCGATGGACTCGCTCTATGAGTACGGCAGTCGGGCCGGGTTCTGGCGGATCCATCGCGAATTCAGCCAGCGAGGACTGCCGCTGACGGTTTTCGGCGTGGCGATGGCGCTGGCGCGCCATCCGGAGATTGTGGCGGCAATCAAGGCCGCGGATTACGATGTGGTCAGCCACGGCTGGCGCTGGATCCACTATCAGCACATGGATATCGCCGAGGAGCGCGAGCATCTGCACAAAGCGGTGCAGGTGCTGACCGACCTGTTCGGCAAGCCGCCCACCGGCTGGTATACCGGCCGCGACAGTCCCAACACCCGCCAGCTGGTGGTGGAGCACGGCGGCTTTGACTATGACAGTGATTATTACGGCGATGATTTACCCTTCTGGAGCGAAGTGGCCTGCAGCGACGGCAGCCGCCGACCGCACCTGATCGTGCCTTATACCCTCGACGCCAACGACATGCGCTTTGCCACCGCCCAGGGGTTCAACACCGCGGAGCAGTTTTATACCTATCTGAAAGACAGCTTTGACGTACTGTACGCCGAGGGAGAAACCGCGCCGAAGATGATGTCCGTGGGGATGCACTGCCGGCTGCTTGGGCGTCCGGGTCGTTTCCGCGCGCTGCAGCGATTCCTCGACTATATCCAGCAGCACGACAAGGTGTGGGTCTGCACCCGGCAGCAGATCGCCGACCACTGGCGCGAGGTTCATCCGTATCGCGGGTAGCCTGCTGCCCCTTTTCCTGGCCCTCTCCCCGGGGAGAGGGCATCACCCGATCGCGACTCTTGCACCGATAAACCCTGAAAGACGCCGTGATGAATCGTGATTATTGAATCAGCATGGCGAGGAGTACCAGGAACAGTAGCAGGACATAGATGCGTGCATACCATACATCCGGTACCGCAGGGATAGCCCGGCGGCTAAACGCTATCCCGGCCCAGCCGGTCAGGACGAGCAGGCCTAGAATTTTCAGGCTGATAAAACCCAGAAATCCGCTCAGCGGAATGCTGTGCCAGCCAATGACGGCATAGGTCACAGCCCCGCATAGCGCCACGGGCAAAGAAAGCGGGTTGGATGCGCTAACGCACTCCTGCATCTCATACCCGTGTCGCCGTAGCAGGGGCACCGTCATGACGCTGCCACCCACGCCCAGCAATGCGGCAATCATACCGATAACCATACCGCCGCCAGTGACCACTGGCAGGGACAGCCGACGCCGAGCGCTGCCCCTGAAGAAACCTTTGCGCAACAAACAATCGCTGATGGTTGCCAGCATATAGAGAATAAACAGCGCGCGAACGATCTTCTCGCTCAATATCCCCGCCAGACAGGAGCCGACCACCGCCCCCATGGCAATAAACCATAACAACGGGAACAGCGTCTGCGCGGCAAGCCTGCCCGCCCGCCAGTTTCGATAGCTGACCCAGCCGGCGTTAAATATCATTACCGCCGTTGAGGTAGCCACCGCGACATGCATGGCGTTTCCCGCGAGTTCCGGCAGCCGAAGCATCAGTTGATAGACAAAGGGCACCACCACAAAGCCCCCTCCGAAGCCGAACAGCACGGTGGTAATGCCGGTCGTAAAGCCTGCCAGTGCAATAATAACGATATCATTCAACAGAATATCCCCGCCCTGAAAATGAGCGAGCAGCTTATACCGGTCGCGTACAGCTTCCCATTTGCACAGCGCTCAATTACCTTTGTAAATCGGTCAAAGGGAGACAGGTGTGCGCAACGTAAAAATTGACGAGGTCGATCGGCTCGATCGCGAAGTGGTGGCGTTAGGCAATGACTATGCGCAAGGGTATATTCTGCCCCCGCACCAGCATCGTCGCGCACAGCTGCTGTACGGCGCGACCGGACTGATGTATGTCACTACGCAGGACGGAGAATGGGTGGTTCTTCCGCAACATGCTGTCTGGATCCCCCCTGAAACCGTGCACGCTGTCAGATTTGTGGGGGTGACCACGCGCAGCTTATATATTGAGCCAGATTGTGTGTCCGCTTTCATTAAACACCATCGTTGCGAAGTGATCAGCGTCTCGCCGCTGTTGCGCCAGCTACTGCTGGAGGCTGTGGATTTACCACCGTTGTACGACAGCCCACGCGATCGCATGCTGATACAGTTGATGTTGCTGGAACTGGCCGCCATGCCGGTCCGCGAATTTGACATTCCGTTGCCACAGCATCCGGCGCTGCTGGCGCTTTGTCAGGCTTTTTTGCTTAACCCCACTATCCATGATCCTGCGGCGCGCTGGGCCAGGGCGCTGTTTATGAGTCCCAGTACCTTTCGCCGCCATTTCCTGAAGCAGCTGGGCCTGTCATTTTCCGCCTGCGACAGCGAGCCTGCGTGGTGAGCGCCCTGGCATGGTTGATAGCAGGGAAACCGGTGAACGAAGTGGCCTTATCCCTCGGATACGACAATGCGTCCTCTTTCGCCACCATGTTCCGCCGCGTGACCGGGCAACCGCCGTCGTTTTATCACCCAGCCTGATGCTCAGGGGAAGGGGGCTCCCGGCAGCATGTGTCGGCAATGAATGTCACTTTCATGGCGTTGCTATGCATTAACGCAGCCATAAGACAGACACCTGGCTTGCGTCTTCAGGTACCCCAACATTTAGTGGTGGCTACCTCGATGCGGTTTATCTATTCTGCCTGTAACCATGAGAAGACCGGAATCTCTCTTTGTGAACCATCTAATCTTTGAAAAAGTCATCATCATCTTCATTCTCGTCCTGTGGGCATTCGATACATTCAGAACCAGGAAAAGAAAACGTTTTGATCCTGCCATTGAAGCGGCTGATGCCAGAGAACGTTATCAATGGCGTTATTTCAGATGGGGTTTTCGGATCATACAAGTGGTAGCGGGAGTGTATATCTTCGTACAGCTGATTCAGGTTTTACTGAGATAGAGGCCGCCGGCAGGGGCTACTGAACATAATCCGTGTAAGCGACACGTGTTCCTGTTTTTCGTTGAGAGCTGAGAACTTGCCAGCATATAAACGGGGTGTTTTTAGTTTGTAACATTTTAAACAACAGCATATGTGACCCTTCAATGATGCAAGTAATACTGGTTCGACACGCGGAAACAGAGTGGAATGTAAAAGGTATTATTCAGGGACACAGTGATAGCGCCTTGACGCTTCGTGGGGAGCGTCAAACAGCAGCCTTGCTGGCAGCGTTTGTAGCGAGTGATTACCGGGTAGAATGTGTTTACGCTTCTCCGCTTGGCCGGGCCTGGCAAATGGGACAGCGCCTGGCGGAGAGTTTTCATTGTTCACTGATAGCTGAACCAGCTCTGAAAGAACAGGCTTTTGGTCAGTTTGAAGGTATGACAACCATAGAGCTCCTGCAGAATAATCCAGACGCCGCAGAAGCGTTATTCAACCTTGATGCAGAGTATTGTCCGCCAGAGGGTGAGTCTCTCTCACATGCTTCGCAGCGAATTATGCATTTTTTAACCAATTTGGAAAAAAAACGTCATCATCGAACAATATGTATTGTGTCTCACGGACAGGTCATTCAGGGTGTGCTTGCGATGCTAAAAAGTGGTGCTGTGGATGATTTTCACCGGTATGCACAACCCAACGCGAGTTACTCCGTGTTCGAACTGATTAATGGAAGATGTACCGCCCTAAAATGGGGGATCGCGACGCATTTACGTCACCTGGATTAAACAGTCTGACTTACCCCAGATTCCTGCTGTTCATGTTTGCTGTTCTTCCTCAGTTTGTCGTTCCCGTCGCGGGTCCTGTCTGGTTGCAATTGCTTGTTCTGGGGAGTATTCAAAAGCGGGCTGGAATGGTTTCCCTGGGTTCAGTCGCGATGGCATCAAGGACGTTTGGAAACGGCTCTTAACACCCGGGCGATATCAAATGGCAGGAACGGTGTACAGGCGTTGTCATCCGCATGATGTTTAGCGGGCCGGCATAGTATCGACATCAGCCCGTTAAGGTATACACAACCTGTAAACCCGCTGTCCGCTTCTCGTTCAGACTGGAACTTAACCTCAGTTGGTTCGTCCGCTCTGTGCCAGAAGCGGACGTTAGCTATATTACTTTGCTTTGAAATCGCTACTAGGCGGTTTTCCTACGTCCTTTTCCAAGTATTCGGTAAAACGTGAATTCTACCAAGATAAACATAAAAAGCCGTCCCTAATGGGACGGTCTAAAACGAAAAGGTGAATGCGATTTTGCAGCTAAAGACATCTAAAACCATACAACAATAATTCATAACTTTTCATTGTCAACAAACAAAGGCTATGACGCTAATCGACTTTTGAATTACTCAAATAGTCTCTCATCCCCTCATCGATTGAATCTTTATGAAAAATAGCATTCATTTCATTATGAACAGCCTTCAATATTTCATCGACTTGCAAAGATAATTTTAGCAGCTCACCTTTTTTTTCATCCGTATCAAATATCTTCCTGGTACCATCAGGGACTTCCAGTTTTTTTGCTTCGTCAAAATTATGCCATAACCAATCAAGCCAGCGCTGTGTTTCGCTTAGTATAGCAAGTTCATAGAAGTGACCTTTTAAGAGGTTGCCCATATCCGCATGATACATAATAGAAGCAATATCAAAACTACTGAGATTTATTTCTATATTTTCCTCATGTGCATCCGCTTTAATATTTTTAAGTAATCTTATAGACTTCCTTAATCCGCCTAGCGTTGTGTTGCAGCGGCTCTCAATATAATTAATGTGAAGGAATGGCGTATTATAAATACGCTGATTATCCCTTTTGTTTAAAATTGCCACTCCTCTGTCAACTTCATTGCCCGTATCTTGATATCTGGCATTATTCCACCAAACAGCCGGGACGACATCCACATCTCTGGCTAAAGAGCCGCCAGTTATTTTTACTGCTTTAGAGTTTTCAGTGTCTATCTTTGCCGCCGGGAAAGCAGCCCTGAGGCTATCTTCAATTTCTTCCCGTAGGATCTGGAGTACATCTACAGCTTTTTTCTTGGATAAAACATAACTATTTGCTTTGCTTCCTTCGTTTGAAAAAATGAATAGCTGTTCATCAATAGTAAGAATATCTACATCACTAACGCCTTTAATATGGATGTTAAGCGGTACAGACCCCTGCAAACGAAAGGATGCTGAAATTTCCTTTTTTTCCAATCTGTTAGATAGTTGATTTTCTATCCTTTTCCCTGTTTCGATGCTAACCCTTGTATAAACTGGATCAACTTCCTGCATGGCACCTAATGCATATCTCGTAGCTGATTTCCCTGAAGCCATGCTTTCCCAGGCTTCTTGTTGTAGAGATTTTGCTAGTAAGATCTCTCTGCTTTCAAGTCCGCGGTCCATCGCAAATATTTCATTTATTCCTTTTCTTCGTGTTTTTAAACGTTCGATTCGCGATGAAAAGTTATCGGCCATGTTATAATCTCCTGAGTTTCATTGTTCCAAAGGTATTCCGACCTCTACCATTAAAATATTCGCCATCAGCAGTTGTCAGATTTTTATCAAAAATTAATTCTGCAAATCCCATATGCGGACTTAACTCTTTTTCGTTTATCCTCGGATCACTCCTGTAGTTGTAAACTAACCGATAACCTATTTCTCCATCATTTATAATGGAGGCCGCTATGCTGTCAGAACCTGACTGCGAGGTTTGCAACCGTATATGAACTTTATCCCATGACTGGAATATTTTAATTTTAGCACTCCATAAAAAAACATCTCCTTCCTTGTTTTCGCCGCGTCCTTCACAATCCCACTCTCCTGACAAATTTGGGACGTTTATAACTTTTGATATTAATTTCCACTTCCATAACCTTGAATCAAAAATCCAGTAGAGAATTAGATACATTGTACCTGCACTAATGAGGGAAGAGACCGTTGGGGTCATTACAGATTTCATCTCAATATAAGAATTATTTTCAAGGTAAGTTAAAATAAGGAAAACTAAAACCCCTGATATCAGAGAAGCTAATGAACCAATTATTTTACCTACTTTACTCCTGTTAAAACCGCTTATAACAATATATTCATGGCTTTTCATATGAGTCCTGAAAGTATGATAGTGATAGATGTACCGTTAAGTTCTTCCTGAAACTGATAACATTATCTTATAAGAATTATCCCAATTCCACAGAATTGTAGAATTTCCTTTTAAAACAGAACCATATGATCAGTTGCATAAAGTTTCCATACCAGTTTTAGCAACAGATTTGCCAATTCGGTAAAACTAGTTTTGGAGAATGGACCCCACTGCGGCGGTCAACACTAAATCTCATGCCTATCTCAACTTGACGGCATGTCAGATATAGTGATCGGCGGTGATTTTCAGGGTAAAACCCGCAGTTTTCCCAGCTGCGGTATTCGGAAAAATTCGGTAGTAGCGAGGTTCAATCACAAAATGTCTATTTTGATATAAAGCCAATGTCCGCTCCTCGCTCATAGCGGACCTTCAAATCAGTTAGTTCGTCCGCTCTGTACCAGGAGCGGACATGACAAGCTCAACCCGATGGCAAGCTCACCGAGCATGACATTATGCTTGCGCTGCTTTGTAACGTGCTTCCAGCTTATCCAAAAAGCCAAAAAGTACTTGATTCATTTCACTGTAATCGTGCGCCCGGAGCGCTTCAGGCGTGTCAACGAAACGATATTCTGCTGCACGGCTCAGGTCTTTCTCAGAATGAGCGATCAGCCGCTCTACAACGTCCAATGTGAGCTCCATGTGGCACTGGAAACCAAAGACGCGGTCTGAATAGGCAACGATCTGCCGCGGACAGCCTTCGCTGTAAGCGATAATTTTGGCCTCTGGCGTCAAACCTGGCATATCGTTATGCCAGTGACCCACTGCCAGTGTTTCCCCAAAGTGAGAGAACATCTCATCCTTCCTGCCGTCTTCGGTCAATGTGATCGGGAATTTGCCAATCTCTTTTTCCGGGCTATGAGAGAACGGTGCGCCCAGCGCTTCACCGATTAGCTGTGAACCCAGGCAAATACCGATCACCGCCTTACCGGTTTTAACCGCAGAAGCAATCAGCGCCTGTTCCGCTTTAGCATTAAAGTGCGGGCACGCTTCAAGCGTTGTGTCCGGATCTTGCGGACCGCCCATAACGATAAGAAAATCGATGCCTTCGGCGTCAGCAGGTAGCCGATCGCCTGCATAGACGCGTGAGTAAGTTACATCATGACCCTGGTTTATTGCCCAGGTTGCATATGCGCCCGGGGCTTCAAAACTTTCATGTACGATAAAGTGTACGCGCATGAGGTTAAGCTCCTGTAATATCTTTGATGATCAGAATGATAAGTCACGCACCCATTGCCTAAGGCTCTTCTCCGGGTGGTTCCAGTTTCGATATGATAATGGCAGGGGCTAAATCTGAAATGCCAGGTAGTATAGATAAAGCGCCAAGACATGATGAGGCCACAGGCTGGTCCAGTACTGCGATAAGCTATCAACGCGGCGAGGCAGATCCTCCCCATCATCATGTTGAGGGGCAGCTACTCTTCGCCACCAGAGGGGTTATGCTGGTGCAAACAGAGAGCGACCGTTGGGTGATCCCTCCTCAGCGGGCATTATGGTTACCGCCTCTGCATATCCATAGTTACCATCTGCTTTCACAAACCGATCTCAGAGCGATCTATTTCAGCAGTAGCCTTATCGCAGAATGTACGAGCTTTACAAAGAGTCAGCAGGTGCATGTGATAACGGCTACGCCGTTAGTCAAAGAACTTATCGCAGGGCTGTTCAGTGAGGACTACGCCAGACCGATTCAACGGAAGATAGCTTTGTTGCTTCTGGAAATTCTCAGCGAGGCTCCACCTTTAACGATGGCGCTTCCCATGCCGAATGATGAGCGATTATACAGCGCGGCCAGATCGCTACTGGTCACTCAGCGCTGGGAAGCATCGCTGAGCGAGCTGGCTTTTATGTCGGCCATGTCGGAACGGACCTTTTCCCGCTTGTTTATGAAGGATACAGGCTTTAGTTTTAGAACATGGAAGCAGAGAGCCAGAATTTGCGCTTCGTTGGATCTTCTTGCGAACGGCGTTCCAATCAAACAGGTCGCTTACCAGCTTGGTTTCTCATGCCCGGCGGCCTTTACCGCTGCTTTTCGCTGCATTTTGGGGGCAACGCCGCGCGATTATGTGCCTTAAACCGGGAAACCCTCAAAGCGGTCTTTGAGACTGTCATGGGCATATTACCAGACGCAGAAACCCTGCGAGGGTAGGCGTATCCCGCCTTTGCTGTTGAGAAAGGTAGTTTAATTTGCACCCGACACACTCTCATTGATTAAAGCACGGAGTGGAGATTACTGCGGTCCACAGTTCTGACAAACCGTGAAAGAGAAGGCCTGCGTCAAGAAAAAAGGTGTCGCGATACGTTATGAAATTACCTTATGACAGACCTTGCGGTGATTTACGGCACCGGGTGGATTCCGGACGCTGTGAACCGACTCATTGCTACGAAGCCTGATTCTGCTGTACCTCAGGCCATATGATAGCCTGCACAACAATCACATACCGCCCATTAGTGCGTCCAGGGGAGTACACCCGGGCCCTTGACGTCCCCTGTGTGCCAAAAGCGGAAGTAGGCTGAAGATAAATTAGCATTGCTGTTAGTCGTGGGTTCTGCAGATGGGTAGAAATTGATAACTTAGGATGCAAGTTCGTCCCGCTCTTTCTGCAGTTTTCATCGAGGGGATATTCTCCGGAATAATTGTGCCCATATACAAAGATAGTTCAGAATCGGAATGAGTTAATAATCGGTACAGCAGGCGTTGCGCTCGGGCTGACAATGATCGACCACGAAAAGCAGGAAGTATTACTTTGTCAGTAATACGATATCCTCGCAGAAAAGCGATGTTTCCTTTCTGGCATATTAGCAACCCGGCGCGAACGTCGTTTTCATAGATAATATATACTTCTCTCTCAGAAATATGGTCACACAACTCTTCGTCATCAACTGCTACCAAATTGTTTGCAGACAGTTCGCGAACTGTCTGCCATGTATGCTTATAGGCATCGCCCAGAGCCTGACAACACCAGTCAAAATCTTCGTATGTCGCCACTTGCAAAGTAAGAGATTTATCATTGAATTCAGGGGGTTCAGAAAAAGAGGTGGCGTATATATACTGGTCGGGATTACCCTGCGGGAAGGACTGGCCGGGTACAAGAATGCGAACATACTGAGCTCTGAGTTGTGACCATTCCTTACTAATGAGTTCTAATGCAGTATGATTTAGGTCAGAATCCATACCTACAATATCAATAAAAGGTTTGTTAATATTTCCTCCCTGATAACGGGGGCCAGTAAGAAATTGCTTTCCATCAATTTTGAGTTTTCGTTGTAAAAAATATTCCTGACATAATCCAGTTTCTCTCCAGGGAAATCGCGCCGAGAAACTTCTGTCTGTACACCTCGATTCCTGCTCTGACAACCATTGTTTTAGCCATGAACGTAGGGTAAATTGAGGCACAGGTAGCCTGGCATATTGAGATAGCATGTAAGATAGCATAAAAAATATTTCGCCCTTGGATGTAAAAATGTTCTTTATAAACAAATTAGAATAGCTCTACTCTCATTTTATTACCAATTATAGCTGGCACGTCCGCTCCTTGCTCAATGCGGACCTTTAGCTCGATAGCTTGTCCGCTCCGCGCCAGAAGCGAACAGTGTTATCAGTGGCGATTGATAAAACGTCAGCCCGTAGACCTTGTCTCACAGCACCTCAACCACTTCAAATTCTTCTGCGATCAACTCCATATCCTCAGAAAAATGACCTTCGGAGCTGAAAAATCTCTGATGCTCTTTCTTCCAGTATTCAAGGCTTAAATTGCCTTCACCTTCTTTGCGGGCGAATGCTTCAGTCACATCACAAAAACGAACCAGCTGCATCGAAATCAGTCTGATCACGCAAACTGGAACATTCTGGCCATCAAGAATAATGTGATAACTCCCAATTCTCGGGGCAGTTTTTTCCTGCTGGTAAGAGGCAAAAGATCCGCAAGAGGCCGTTTTGATCCCTTTTTTGATCAGGTCAGCAAGCTCGTTAGCCAGTTCAGGACTGTCACCCATTTGCCAGGCGTCTGCGCCGGGATACTTCTTTTTTATTTCCTCAATCTCAACCATGAAAATCCCTTCGTTATCGTCAATGAAAAGAAATGGCATACTTTTTTAACATGAGCGGTCCCAACATTATCAGCGATATCTTTCTTTAGATAGTGTGGTCCGTTTTTCGCTCAAAACGGACCTTAAGGGCATTGAACGCGTTTGCTCTGCGCCAGAAACGGCAGTTAACTTCAAGACGAACCATAAAGTCGCCTGTCTTATTCAGACTGCCAGTAAAGCGGTGAACCGAACGCGTCGATGTAGTAATCGATAATCGCCCGCACGTTCAGCGGTGGGTGGCGGGCATTCGGATAGATTGCCGCGATATGCTGTGGCTCCGTTTTTATGGACCTATCCAGCTCCGGCAGCAGTTCGATAAGTTCGCCGCTCTTTAGCCGGTCTCCAATCAGCCAGTCAGGAAACAGCACAATCCCCATCCCTCCGAGTGCGGCAATCAGCAGGGTTTCAGCATTATTCGATGACATCAGGGGTGAGACAGGGTAGTGCACCCATTCCTCACCGTGCCGGCGCAGCAGCCATTGGTTTGGTCCTGACGAACCGCGGTAGACCAGGCATTTATGCCGGGCGAGCTCTTCGGGCGATCCCAGCATGCCGTGCCGGCGGATATAATCCGGTGACGCGGCAAGATGATAGCACTGCTGGCCAAACACGCGCGCATGAAATGCGGAATCCATCAGCACGCCAATCCGGAAAATCACGTCAGCCGGCTCACGGTGCGGATCGATGTAATCATCAGTCAGCGTAAGCTCAATGCTGAGCTTCGGATATCGCTCCGTCAGGCCCGGTAACGCGGGTGCGACATGGCGCTGTCCAAAGAATACGGGTGCGTTTATGCGGACCATTCCGGAAGGCTCAAGCGTTCTCTCGTTGAGTTCCCGCCGCGCCTCCTCCATGCTGCCAGTCATCGCTCGCGCATAGCGGATAAAAAGATGGCCGCTTTCCGTCGGGATTATCGCCCGGGTATTGCGGTAAAAAAGCTGCTGGCCGAGCACATCCTCCATCTGATGGATGACCCGCGATACCTGAGAGGCCGATATCCCTTCCCGCCGGGCCACCACAGAGAAATTCTGCGTCTCATAGACGTCTATAAAAATCAGCAGAGCGCGAATACTGATGTTCCCAAGCTCATTCATTAATGCATATCCTGCACAGGTGTTTATCTCATTATGGCATTTTTCTCATCCATATTAAGCCGTAATCTCCTCCGCCTGGACTACTGGAGATGATTGCTATGCAGCTAATATTGATTTTTATCGTCATTGCCGGGGGCATGGGACTGTCCATAGAGGCAGGATTGCTCGGACCATTGGGTGGGGAGGTCGGTGACCTCTGGGCGACCTTCAGCATATTCGGCGTGGGCGCTGCGCTGACCTTTCTGCTGATGCTTTTTTTCAGCCCGCGCAACAGTCCGTCGTTCTTTGCGCAACCAGCGTGGCAGCTGCTTGGCGGCGTGCTTGGGCCGATTTACGTCATCATCCTGACCGTGGTAACGCCGGCAATCGGCATCGCCATGACGATGATCGGCATCCTGGCAGGCCAGGTTTTCAAGAGCCTGATTATTGATCACTTCGGTCTGCTCGGTACGTCGCGCCGGAAAATTGACAGTAAACGTATCATTGCGCTGATTTTCATCATTGCAGCGCTGGTTATGGTTGCACAGGGGTAAAGTAACATTATGACTATTATCATGATTCTGCTCGCCGTCGCCGGTGGCGCCATGCTGAGTATCCAGGCGGCTATCAATGGCCAGCTGGGCAGCAATGTTGGCGTATTCAAAAGCGCGTTCCTGACATTTGCTGTCGGCGCCCTGCTGACGGGGCTGCTGATCTTTTTCTTCGAACCCAAACACCCCCTGACGCTGATGGACGTGCCTAAATGGCAACTGCTGGGCGCAATGTTTGGTGTGCCTTATATCGTTATTATGGTACTGGCCGTCCAGCGTATTGGCGCGGCAGTGGCTACGGTCGCTGTCATTTTTGGCCAGTTAACCATGAGCATGCTGATCGATAACTTCGGCTGGCTGGGCAATGCGTCGATTCCATTCTCGATGAGCCGAATCGGCGCCATTGTCTGCCTGGGTATCGCGCTGTTCTTCATTTACTCCAGCAGCAGGGCAAAAGCTGCCACGGCGAAAATCCCCCGCCAGCCATCGCCGGGGGGGAGTTGACGATTATTCCCAGCGTTTCAGCAGCAGACTGGCATTAACCCCGCCGAAGCCAAAACCGTTCGACAGCGCATAGCGCATCTTCTGCGGGCGGGCCTGCAGCGCCACCAGGTTCATGCCTGCCGCCTCTTCATCGGGGTGATGCAGGTTCAGCGTCGGCGGCACCACCTGATCACGCAGCGCCTGAATGGTGAAGATGGCCTCAATCCCGCCGGCCGCGCCTAACAGATGGCCGGTGGCGGATTTCGTCGAGGTAATGGCGACCGGATGCGCGCCAAACAGCGTTTTAATCGCCGCCAGTTCACCTTTATCACCGACCTGCGTCGAGGTGGCGTGGGCGTTGATATGGTCAATCTCGTCGACGGTCACCCCGGCCTGGCGAATAGCGGTCTCCATGGCCCGACGCGCGCCGTTCCCGTCTTCCGGGCCTGCGGTCAGGTGATAAGCATCTGCGCTGGTGCCGTAGCCGACCAGCTCGGCCAGCGGCGTGGCGCCGCGCGCCAGCGCGTGCTCCAGTGACTCGATCACGATAAGCCCCGCGCCTTCTCCCATCACAAATCCATCGCGGTCGCGGTCAAAGGGGCGGGAAGCGGCTTCCGGCTGGTCGTTGGAGGCGCTGGAGAGCGCCCTTGCCGCGGCAAACCCGGCCAGGCTAACGCGATGAATTGCCGCTTCCGCGCCGCCGCAGAGGGCAATATCCGCCTCGCCGCTGCGGATCATCCGCGCCGCATCGCCAATGGCCTGTGCACCCGCTGCGCAGGCGGTGACCGGCGCGCCGATGGGGCCCCGGAAGCCGTGAGCGATAGACACATGCCCGGCGGCCAGGTTGGCCAGAAAAGAGGGGATAGTGAACGGCGAGAGGCGACGCGGCCCGCGTTCATCGGTGGTATGTACCGCATTGGCGATCTCGCTGAAGCCGCCGATCCCGGTGGCGATCACCGTGGCGGTACGTTCCTGTTCGGCCGCAGATGCTGGCGACCAGCCGGCCTGGGTCAGCGCTTCACGGGCGGCGACCAGCGCAAACTCGATAAAGCGATCCATCTTTTTGCGCTCTTTCGCCGGGATGGTCGCCAGCGGGTCGAAGCCGTGCAGCGGATCGCTTTCAATGGACGGCACCTGGCCGGCCACTTTGCAGGGAATATCCGCGACCAGCTGCTCGCTGAGTCGGGTGATCCCTGACTTTCCTGCCAGCAGCGACTGCCAGACGTGCTGTACGCCGCAGCCCAGCGGGCTGACAATCCCCATCCCGGTGACGACAATGCGTTTAACGGAAACGCCCATAGTTTACTCTCCTGTAGTATCAGTGTGCCGGCGGCTTTTTCATCAAGGGAACCAGCATCGCGGCAAGCAAAAAACCCATCATGATGAGGTAGAAAGCATCGGAAAAGGCCTGGGTTCGCGCCTCCCGCAGCGCCAGCGCGGAAAGATTTTTCAGCGCCGCCGTCTGCGCGGCATCCGGCGAGATCCCCTGCGTGGCGAAGTTTGCTGCGCTGCGCTGAACAAAATCGCTCATTGCCAGGTTGGCGTTATTCAGATGGTCCGCCAGGCGGTTGTAGTGCAAATTGGTTCTGTCGTTAAGCACTGTGCCGCACAGGGCGATGCCGATGGCGCCCCCGAGGTTGCGCATCAGATTAAACAGCCCGGAGGCCAACTTCAGGCGCGCGGGCGGCAGGCTGCCCAGCGTCAGGGTCACCGTTGGCGCGACGGCAAACTGCTGCGCCAGTCCGCGAAACGCCTGCGGGAGCAGCAACTGGTCCGCACCCCAGTCATGGGTTATCGGGACGAAGCTGTACATCGACACCGCAAAACCGATCAGCCCGGCCATCAGCAGCCAGCGCAGGTCAACGCGGTTGGCGAGCCACGAATAAAACGGAATAGACATGACCTGGAACAAGCCGGTGGAAAATACCGCCAGGCCGATCTCCAGCGCGCTGAAACCGCGCACGCTACCGAGATACAGCGGAGTTAAATAGATGGTGGCGAAGATGCCGACGCCGGCCATAAACGAGAAATAGCAGCCGAGGCTGAAAGTTCGGTCCTGCAGGGCCCGCAGTTCCATCACCGGCTGCGGATGGCGGAGGGTGCGGATAACAAAAGCCACGCCGCAGAGCAGGGCGACCCAGGCGGTGGTCGTCAGGGTCGCGTCATCAAACCAGCCCCAGCGTGGACCTTCTTCGAGGGTATATTCCAGGCAGCCGAGGGACACGGCCAGCAGCAGAATACTGAGATAGTCGGCGCCGCGCAGCAGAGTGGGGTCGGCGCTGTCTACTTTCACCAGCAGCGGCACTGCCACCGCGATGTAAATCCCCGGAACAACGTTGATAAAGAACAGCCAGTGCCAGTTGTAGTTTTCGGTGATCCAGCCGCCCACCGTCGGGCCCAGCGTCGGGGCGAGGGAGGCCAGGCCGCCGATTGTCGCCGCGGCAATGACCCGCTGTTTGCCCTGAAAAAAGGCGAAAGCGGTGGTGAACACCAGGGGGATCATCGACCCGCCCGCCAGCCCCTGCAGGGCGCGGAAGGCGATCATACTCTGGATGTTCCACGCCCAGCCGCACAGCAGGCTCATCAGCGTGAAGCCCGCCGCGGAGGCGGCAAACAGCCAGCGGGTCGACATGACCCGGGCCAGCCAGCCGGAAAGCGGGATAATAATGATCTCGGCGATCAGGTAGCTGGTTTGTACCCAGACGGTCTCATCGTCGCCTGCCGACAGGCCACCGCCGATATCCCGCAGCGAGGCGGAGACAATCTGGATGTCGATAAGGGCGATAAACATCCCCACGCACATGCTGGCGAAGGCAAAGATTTTCTTCGCCGTCGGCATCGACAGACTTTGCGGGGCGGACAGCGCCTGAGCGGTGCTCATCGAGGGCTCTTTTCGTTCACGGTGACGATCACCGACAGTCCCGGGCGCAGGACGTCAAGCTTTGCCCCGTCACCTTCCAGCGCAATGCGGACCGGCACCCGCTGCACGATTTTAGTGAAATTCCCGGTCGCGTTCTCCGCCGGCAGAATGCTGAAGCGTGAGCCGGTCGCCGGCGCCAGGCTGGCGACATGGCCCTTAAAGGTATGGTTCGGCAGCACATCGGCGACGATGGTCACCGCCTGGCCGGCGCGCATATGCGCCAGCTGGTTTTCCTTAAAGTTGGCGTCAATCCACAGGCCGTGCGCGGGCACCAGGGAGAGCAGCTGCGTGCCGCTGCTGACGAAGGAGCCGGACCACGCGCGGCGGTTGCCAATCACCCCATCGAACGGCGCGCGAATATCGGTATAGCTGAGGTTCAGCCTGGCCATCTCGAGGTTAGCCTGGGCCTGCACCAGGGCAGCCAGGGTTTGCTGCTGGCGAGCATCCAGCACCGCCATCTGACGTTCGGCCACGGTTTTATCCGCTTTGGCTTTCTCCTGCTCGGCATGCGCCCGGCGATAATCGGCGGAGGCGTTATCGCGGATCTGTGCGGAAATCGCGCTCGACGCGGCCAGGGCGTTATAGCGTCGGTTGTCGTTAGCCAGTTTTTCGGTTGCCGCCGTGGCGGCCAGTAACGAGGCCGCAGAGCCGGCAATGGTCGCCTGCTGTAGCTGGCGGGTAGCCTGGATATCGGCCAGCGCGGCCTGCTGCGCCGCCACTTCTCCGGCGGCTTTCGCGAGGGCGGCGCGGTAATCGCGGTCGTCAATGCGGATCAACAGGTCACCTTTTTTCACCGCCATATTGTCCTGCACCGCCAGCTGCTGGATATAGCCGGAGACTTTGCTGGAGATGGCGCTAATGTCGCCGCCAACATAGGCGTCATCGGTGGTCTGCAGAAAACGTCCGGTTTGCCACCAGTACGCGCCGTAGCTCGCTGCCGCCAGAACGGCGGAGAGGGCCGCCAGGACGAGGACGCTTTTCTTACTGGCCAGCTTCATGGTTGGCATCTCTGTAGGGTTCAGGCTGGAATTTTTGCCCGCTATCGCCTTCGCGTTTGCGCAGCAGATATTCATGACGATATTGCATCAGCGGCGAGGCGGCGGGGCCCGGCACCATGGCGTATTTACCCGGGATAATCTCTTCCCCGGTCGCTTTATCCACCATGATCGGATCCACCCGGCGCTGGGTGGCGGTTTCCACCAGCTGCATCTGACGGCCTTCGGGAGCGAAGTGGCGGTTACCCCATTCCGCCAGCGCCAGCAGCACCATGCGGAAATCGCGGCCCCGCGGGGTGAGGTGGTATTCGTAGCGCGGCGGCGTGCTGCTGTAGCACACCTTCTCCAGCAGGCCGTCGTCGACCAGCGCCTTCAGGCGGCGCGACAGAATATTGGGCGCGACGTTGCTGCTTTTCTGAAATTCGTCGAAGCGGGTAAAGCCCGCAAAGGCGTCGCGCAAGATCATGATGCTCCAGCTGTCGCCGATGCGGCCCAGGCTGCGGGCGATGGGGCAGGGAGCGTGGCAAAGCGGTTCATTTTTCATGGGCTGTCCAGTAACCAAGTGGCTTTTGCCAGCAAATTGACATAGTAACTATCAAAATGCAAGTGACTATTCATGGCAGCCAGGGGAGAAGCCGCTGCCGTTCCGCTACGTCGTTTCTCCCTTTGAACAGTCTCCGCCGCCTTATATCTGCCTGACCGTAATAAGAGATAACTATCGCTGATGGCAGATGAAACATTTTAATAATGATAAAAATCGATGTGCTGGGTAATGACCTTTATTGGGGGATACGATATAAGGTATGGCGACACTCAAATTAACATTCTCATAACTTTTTAAGGTTAAATAAATGAAGCAGGTGGGTATTGTTGGCTGGCGGGGCATGGTTGGCTCAGTATTGTTGCAGCGCATGATCGAAGAAAATGATTTCGACGATATTTCAGCGCATTTTTTTAGCACCTCCAGTGCGGGTGCCGCTGGCCCGGTTATTAATGGTAAAAGCGACAAACTGAAAGATGCGAATTCCCTTAGCGCCCTCGCCGAAATGGATATTATTATAACCTGTCAGGGCGGGGATTATACCAAAGCCATCTATCCTGCGTTAATTAACTCTGGCTGGCAAGGGTACTGGATTGACGCCGCTTCGGCGCTGCGGATGGATGACAACGCCTGCATTATTCTCGACCCGGTCAACCGCGATAATATCGATCGCGCGGTGAAAGCGGGTATGAAACTGTTTGTCGGCGGCAACTGCTCCATCACACTGAGCCTGATGGGGCTGGCCGGGTTGATAAAAGCGGGTCTGATCGAATGGATGAGCGTAATGACCTATCAGTCTGCCTCCGGGGCGGGCGCCAAACAGGTGCGGGAATTCATCGCGCAAAGCGCGTATATCAGTCAGCATTTATCTGCGGATGAACTGACGGCATCAGGTTCCGTGCTGCCTTTAGTCAATAAAGTGAGTGAGTTGATTAATAGCGCCGGCATGCCGGTGGAGAATTTTGGCGTCCCGCTGATGGGCAGCATCATTCCCTGGATCGACAGCGATCTTGGCGATGGAAACAGCCGCGAAGAATGGAAGGGCGAGGCGGAAACTAATAAAATTCTTGGCCTTGCGCCCGGCAGCATCCCGGTCAATGGCTTATGCATTCGGGTCGGCGTAATCCGCTGCCACAGCGCTGCCATTACCCTTAAACTGAAACGTGAGGTCAGCGAAGCGGAATTTGCTGAGTTAGTCACCCATTCCCATCCGTGGGTAAACTATATCCCCAATAATAAGCAAGAGAGTGTCAGTAATTTGACCCCGGCTGCGATTAGCGGTTCGTTGCAGGTAGGAATTGGCCGCTACAAGAAAATGTCGCTAAATAATGAACCCGTCTACTCGGTGTTAACGGTTGGCGATCAGCTATTGTGGGGCGCGGCGGAACCCCTGCGCCGCATGTTAAATATCCTGCTGGGCAAAATATAGTTAAGATTATTCGGGGAAAGCACTCGTTCTCTGGCGGCTAAGACAAACGTTTAACGAAGCGTTTGCGGACTTCCTTATAGCCGTTAGTTTCATAAAATTGATGCGCTCTGATTCTTTTTTCACTGCTTGAAAGCTCAATATGAGCGCATTGTTTATCGTGGGCGAGGCGCTCTGCGGCATGGAGAAGCTGGTGGCCTATCCCTGAACCCCGTGACGATTCCTCTATCACCAGCGCGGAAATTAATGCCCACAATCGGTTCTCATGTACCGGTAAGATAAAATTGATAACGACCACGCCACACACGGTGTTTTCTGCTTCAGCCACCAGCGTATGCATCATACTTTGGGGTTCATTGATGCGTTGCGCTAAGCTCGCCGTCTCCGTCTGATAGCCCAGCTGCAGAAATAGCGTTTTCAGCGCGGGGATATCTTTTGATTCAGCAGCCCTGATTAACACCATGACCATCGTCTCCTCACGTATTGATACCGGGCGGGTGCGGGCCGGTGAATAGCCTCATTCCCCCGGCCCGCGTCAGTGTACGCCTCTCAGTCCATCAGACTGACCTGGGCGGCGACAATCCGCCAGCCGTAGGGAAAGCGCACCCACGTTTGCTGCTGACGCCCAAGGCGCGCGCTGCCTTCGCGGGTAAACTCGGTGCTGCATACCGCCATGTCCGCGCCAAAGGTGGTGATGGTGGTATGGCGCAGGTCGCGGGCCAGACCGGCGGCGGGGCGGGCGGCGCGAAAGGCGCGGATCGCCTCAATGCCATACAGATTTTCGCCTGCCCCCAGCCGCACGGTGCGCGGGTCATGCCAGAACAACGCGTCCAGCGCCTCGATGTTATTGCTGACCAGCGCCTCTTCATACTGGTAAAACGCCGCCGTCACCTCGGCGAGGATCGCCGGGCGGTCTACATTATCCAGATTGATCATGCTGCACTCTCCGCCACTCGGGCATCGGTAATGCCCATCGCTTCCAGCGCCCGCGCGGCGCGAAGACAGGCTTGTTCGTTAAACGGCGCGGCTATCAGCTGCAGGCCAATCGGCTTGCCGCTGGCGGTACGCAGGGGCACGGTCACCACCGGCAGCCCGAGGAAGGAGATCGGCTGGGTCAGCATACCCATGCTGGCGCGCACCGGCAGCGGCTGGCCGTTAATCACCATCTCCTCGGCGCCAATCGGCGTAGCGCTGCATGGGGTGGCCGGGGCGATCAGCACGTCGGCCTGACTGAACAGGGATTTCATCGCCTGACGGGCATGACGGCGGAAGCGCTGGGCCTGCAGATACCACGCCGAGGGGATCATCGCCCCGGCCAGCAGCCGCTCGCGGGAGTGGGGTTCAAAGCGCTCGGGCGACTGGCGAAGATCCGGCAGATATTGATTGCCGCCTTCGCTGGCGCTGATGATAAAAGCCGCCGAGCGTGCCAGGGCGGCATCCGCGAACTGCAGCTCGCTGTCGGCGCCCAGCGCGTGGGCGACCCGATCCACGGCCGCCCGGGCGTCATCATCGCACCAGGTGGTGAAATAGCCCCCCAGTCGCGCGCAGCGCAGCCCCTCCAGTCCGCGCTCCAGCAGGTTGCCGGTGCGCTCGCTGGCTTTATCGGCCTGAAAGTCATCGGCCGGGTCGCGCCCCTGCAGGGCGTCATACACCGCGGCGAGGTCGGCCACCCGGCGGGCAAAGGGACCAATATGATCCAGACTGGCGACAAACGGATGGCTGCCGGAGCGGGAGAGGCGGCCGAAAGTGGGTTTCAGGCCAAAGATCCCGCACAGCGACGCGGGGACGCGGATCGAGCCGTTGGTGTCGCTGCCGAGGCTGAAATGGACCAGCCCGGCGGCCACCGCTGCGGCCGAACCGCCGGAGGATCCACCGGCGATCCGCGTCAGATCGTGCGGGTTGCGCGTCGCGCCATAGTGGCTGTTTTCGGTGGTGAAGCCGTAGGCGTAGGCATCCATATTGAGCATCCCGCTGAGCAGGGCGCCGGCGCTGTGCAGCTGGCGCACCGCCCAGCTGTCGCTGGCGGCCGGCGGCCGGCCGCTCAGCAGCTCCGCCCCGGCGAGGGTGGTGTGCCCGGCGACATCAAACAGATTTTTCACCGCGTAGGGAATGCCCGCCAGCGGCGGCAAGGGGCGCTTTTCCCGGCGCAGGGCGTCGATGCTGTCGGCCTCCGCCAGCATGCGCTGGGCGGTGACCTCGGTCCAGGCGTTGATCTGCGGATTAACGCGGGCGATATCGTCCAGCGTCTGGCAGGCGATCTCCCGGGCGCTCAGTTCGCCATCGTGCAGCGCACGCTGGATCTCGGCGATGGTGAAATGGTGAAGTGTCATGCTTTATACACCCCCGCAATGTCGTCGCGCGGCCCGAGCGGATAGTCCATCAGCGGCTGCGCCATGGCGGCGATGCGGGCAAACTGGCGCTCCAGCTCCTCGCGGCGCGGCGCATCCAGCTCCATATCAAAAAGGTGAGTCATCTGCGTCAGATACTCGCTCCAGTCAGGCTGTGTGGTCATGGTCTGCTCCTTAGTATCCGGCGGCGGCGCCGTTGCTGCGTGGATCGGTAGCCCCTTCAAGCAGGCCGTTGGGATGGCGGACAATGGCCCCGGCGTGGCCCATCGCTTCGCTGAAATCGGCCAGCACTTCCACCTCGTGCCCCAGATCGCGCAGACGCGCGATGCAGGCGGGGGCAAAGCGTCCCTCCAGCTTCAGTGAATCCGAGGACTGGCCCCAGGTGCGGCCCAGCAGCCAGCGCGGACGGGAGATGCTCTCCTGCAGCGGCGCCCCCTGCAGGATATAGCGGGTAAACAGCGCCGCCTGGGTCTGCGGCTGACCGTCGCCGCCCATCGAGCCATAGACCATCACCCGGCCATCGTTCAGGCGCGCCGCGGCGGGGTTGAGGGTATGGAACGGCTGTTTGCCAGGGGCCAGCGCCAGGAGATGCTGCGGATCGAGGCTGAAGGCCGCCCCGCGGTTTTGCCAGACGATCCCGGTGTCCGGGATCACCACGCCGCTGCCAAACTCGTGATAGATGCTCTGAATGAATGACACCGCCAGCCCGCTGTTATCCACGACGCCCATCCAGACGGTATCGCCCGGGCCTTTGCCGCCGCCCCAGGGAGAAGCGCTGGCGTCGTCGATGCTGTCGGCCAGCGGCTGCAGGGCTTCCGGGGTGAGCAACGCCTGAACATCCACATCCAGATGGCGCGGATCGGTGATATGCGCATCGCGCAGGGCAAACGCCCGCTTGGTGGCTTCGACGATACGGTGCACCGTTTGCGCCTCGTCGGCGTCGGCCATCTTCAGACGGTCGGTGATGCCGAGGATCGCCAGCGACACCAGCCCCTGTGTGGGCGGGGCGAGGTTCCACAGCGTGCCCTGCCGGTGCTGAAGGGTCAGCGGCGCCGGACGCCGGGCGCGGTGGGCCTGCAGGTCGCCGAGGGTGACGGGCATCCCCAGCGCGGCCATCCCCTGGGCGAGACGTTCGGCCAGCGGGCCGCGATAGAAACTGTCGAGACCGTCGCTGGCCAGCATGCACAGCGTTCCGGCGAGGGCGGGCTGGCGAAAGCGGCTGCCGGTCCGGGGGGGCTCGCCCGCCATCAGCCAGGTTTCGCTGAAGCCTGGCTGATGGCGCAGCTCTTCCAGTTTGCTGGCGGTGGCGTGGGCCTGCGAGGCGGTGACCGGAATGCCGTCTTCGGCATAGCCGATCGCATCGGCCAGCAGGCGGGCCACCGGCAGCGCGCGGCCGGTTAAGTCCCGTGAAATCCGCAGCGCCTCGTCCCAGCCGCTGACGGTGCCGGCGACGGTCAGCGCGGCCTGCGGTCCCCGGTGGGGAATATGCTGCTGTCCGGCGTAGGCCTCGAGGGTGGCCAGCGACCCGGCGGCCCCGCTGGCGTCAATGGCGATGGGGTCTCCCTCAGGCGGCACGATCAGCCAGAAACCATCCCCACCCAGGCCATTCATATGGGGATAGACGACGGCGATGGCCGCCGCGGCAGCCACCATCGCTTCAATGGCGCTGCCGCCCTCGCGCAAGATGGCCAGCGCGCTCTGGCTGGCGAGGTGGTGGGGAGCGACCGCCATGCCGTGGGTCGAAACGTTGCTACTGTGCATAAATTATCCTTTCTGAACGAATCACCGGCAGAACACTGCAAAAGCTGTTCCAGCTCTGAACGTTTCGTTTCATTGATAAAAACAATGACCGGAATTTTCCCGCTGGCACGCTATGTGTAAGGCATAGCAGATACAGTATGATGAGGGATGGATGATGAAACGAAAGTTACAGGGGCGCTATGCAACAACTCGATGAACGACTGAAAGGGCAATACGCCTCGCTGTCGCCGCAGGAACAGCGGGTGGCGGATTTCATCTTTGACCACTTTGATGACCTGATAAGCTACAACAGCGCCGAGCTGGCGCAGCTGAGCGGCGTATCGAAAGCCACCGTCAGCCGGCTGTTCAAGCGCCTGGGCTATGACAAATATAAGGACATGCGCGATGAACTGCGCACCCTGCGCCAGAGCGGGATGCCGCTGACTGATCAGCGCGACGCGGTGCAGGGTAACACGCTGCTGGCGCGTCATTATAAGCAGGAGATGGCGAACCTCATCCAATGGGTCAACGCCCTTGACGCGCGCCAGTTCGCCGAGGCGCTGATGGCGATGGTGGCCGCGCGCCGCATTGTGGTGATTGGTATGCGCAATGCCTATCCGGCGGCGCTGCACCTGCGCCAGCAGCTGCTGCAGGCCCGCGGTCAGGTGCTGGTGCTGCCCCAGCCTGGGCAGAGCCTCAGCGAAGAGCTGGTCGATCTGACCGCCGATGATCTGGTGGTGATGATGGCATTTCGCCGGCGGCCGCGGATCGTCCGCCCGCTCCTGCAGCAGCTGCAGCGAGATGGTGTGCCGGTCCTGTTAATGTGCGAGCCGCAGGCCCACAGTCTGTTCCCGCTCTCCCGCTGGCAGCTCTGCGCGCCGCTGGACAGCGTCTCGGCTTACGACAGCTATGCCTCGGTCAACAGCCTGATCAATCTGCTGGCCAATGCCTTTCTGCACGAAACGCTCGATAGCGGTCGTCCGCGCATCCACGATATCGCTACGCTTTACCAGCAGCTGGACGAGCTGGAACAACGCTGATGGGGCGCCAGCGTGGTGCTGTGCATCAATATGGTGCATATTGTTCCGCGTTCTGGCGCCGTTGTTTTTTGTTCTTCGGCTCCTTACTGCCTGTCCTTTCTCACTTTTAGCTTAAATTCCTCGCCAACCCGCGCATCGACCGTATCTGGCACATTAGTTGCAGAAACAGATTCAAAGAATCTTTTGTTTCATGCTAACGTAACGGGTAAACATCATGAAGAAACTGTTGATCGCACTGGCCGGGGCCGCTTGTCTCCTTTCGTCTGTTTCTGCTGCGCAGGCTGACCAGCTCCAGGATATTGAAAAACGCGGCGTCATCCGCATTGCCGTGCCCCAGGATTTTCCGCCGTTCGGCTCGGTGGGGACTGACCTGCAGCCGCAGGGGTATGACATCGATATGGCGCGCTATCTGGCGAAGTCGATGAAGCTCAAGCTGCAGCTGGTCCCGGTGACCAGCGCCAACCGCGTGCCGTATCTGCAGACCGATAAGGTGGACCTGGTGATCTCCAGCCTCGGCAAAAACGCCGAGCGAGAGAAAGTGATCGACTTCAGCCGCGCCTACGCCCCGTTCTTCCTCGGGGTGTTTGGCCCGAAAGGGGCGGAGCTGAAGGACGCGGCCGCGCTGAGCGGTAAAAGCATCGGCGTGACCCGTGGGGCGGTGGAAGATATGGTGCTGACCAGCGTGGCGCCGCAGGCGGCGCAGATTAAGCGCTACGAGGACAATAACACCACGCTGTCGGCCTATCTGTCGGGCCAGGTGCAGTATGTCGCCACCGGTAACCTGGTGGTGGCGGCCATCTCCCGGCAGAACGCTGACAAAGCGCCGGTGCCGAGCTTTATGCTGAAAGACTCGCCGTGCTTTATCGGGCTGAAAAAGAACGAACCGGCGCTGAAGGCGAAAGTGGATACCCTGATCGAGCAAGGCATTAAGGACGGTACCCTCAACGGTTTGTCTGAGAAGTGGCTGAAAGCGCCGCTGCCTGCCAGCCTCGGCGCGTAAGGTCTGTGGATGACGGAGCAACTTCATTTTTCTGAGCTCTGGCCGCACTGGCCGGAGCTGCTGGCCGGTCTATGGGTGACGGTGCAGCTGACGGTGCTGGCGACGATCGGCGGACTGGCGATTGGGATCCTCGGGGCGGCGATCCGCAGCGGCCGCCCGGGCGTCCTCAGCCGGATCTGGGGCGGATATGTGGAAATCATCCGTAACACGCCGTTCGTGGTGCAGCTCTTTTTTATCGTTTTTGGTTTACCGAACCTGGGTCTGAAGATGACCGCCGGCGAAGCGGCGCTGCTGGCGATGGTGGTTAACCTCGGGGCTTACAGCACCGAGATCGTGCGCGCCGGCATCCAGGTGACGCCGAAAGGCCAGTGGGAGGCCGGACGCGTGCTCGGGCTCAGCCGGACGCAAACTTTCGTTCGCGTGGTACTGCCCCCGGCGCTGCAGCGGATTTATCCGGCGCTGGTTAGCCAGTGCATCATCGTGATGCTCGGCTCGTCGGTGGTGTCGCAGGTCTCCTATGAGGAGCTGACCTTCGCCGCCAACCTGATCCAGTCGCGGACGTTTTTGAGCTTTGAGGTCTATCTGGTGACCACCGGGATCTACTTAGCGTTATCGATAGCGATGCGCCAGCTGCTGATGGCGGCAGGGCGTAAATGGCTGGGGGTGCAGGCATGATGACCACCTTTACCGACTGGGACATTATCCGCAACCTGCTGCTGGCCGGTCGCTGGACGGTGCTGCTGTCGCTGGTCGCGTTCACCGGCGGGGCGCTGGTGACCTTACCGCTGCTGCTGCTGCGCCTGACCGGCGGACGGCAGGTGAAACGGCTGATCCGCGGCTACGTCGAACTGTTTCAGGGGACGCCGCTGCTAATGCAGCTGTTTCTGGCATTTTTCGGCGTGGCGCTGTTCGGCATCGACGTCTCGGCATGGACCGCGGCGTCGGTGGCTCTGACGCTTTATACCAGCGCCTTTCTGCTGGATATCTGGTTCGGCAGCATTCGCGCGCTGCCGAAAGGCCAGTGGGAAGCCTCGCGCTGTCTCGGGCTGAGCTTCGGCCAGACCCTGTACCGGGTGGTGGCGCCGCAGGCGCTGCGCATCGCCATCGCGCCAACGGTGGGGTTCGCCGTGCAGGGGATCAAAGGCACGGCGTTGGCATCGATTATCGGCTTTGTGGAGCTGACCAAGGCAGGAACCATGCTGACCAACGTCACTTACCAGCCGTTTAAAGTGTTTGCCCTGGTGGCGCTGGGCTATTTCATTCTGTGCTATCCGCTGTCCCGCTACAGCCGTTATCTGGAGAACAAATTCAATGCCTCTCATCACCATTAATCAGATGCAGAAGTACTACGGCGACAACCATGTGCTGAAGGGCGTCGATCTGGATATCGACATGGGGGAAGTAATCTCGATCATCGGCCGCAGCGGCTCGGGCAAAAGCACCCTGCTGCGCTGCATCAATGGTCTGGAGGGGTACCAGGAGGGGAGCATCAAGCTCGGGGGCATGACCATCACCGACCGCGATTCCCAGGCCCGGGAGATCAGCCGCTCCATCGGCATGGTGTTTCAGAACTTCAATCTCTTTCCGCACATGACGGCGCTGGAGAACGTCATGCTGGCCCCGCGGCGGGTGCTGAAGAAGTCTCAGGCCGAATGTCGCGAGCTGGCGCAGCGGATGCTGGAGAAGGTCGGTCTTGGCGATCGTCTGGATTACTATCCGGCCAACCTCTCCGGCGGCCAGCAGCAGCGCGTGGCCATCGCCCGGGCGCTGGCCATGTCGCCAAAAGTTTTACTCTGTGACGAAATCACTTCGGCGCTTGACCCGGAACTGGTGGGCGAAGTGCTGAAGGTGCTGGAGCAGCTGGCGGCGGAAGGCATGACGCTGATCCTCGTCACCCATGAAATGAATTTTGCCCGCGAAGTGGGCGACCGCGTGGTGTTTATGCATCAGGGGCGCGTCTGGGAGCAGGGCGACAGCAAAACGCTGTTCGCCAGTCCGCAGACAACCGAACTGAAACAGTTTATCTCCTCGGTGCGCGGTCTTAACTAACGTAAGGAATGGCAGATGGATATCACTCAGTTTTCGCAAATTAACCCGCCACAGCGCCTGCTGATGGGCCCGGGGCCGATCAACGCCGACCCGCGCGTGCTGCGCGCCATGGCGAGCCAGCTGGTGGGTCAGTACGATCCGGCGATGACCCACTACATGAATGAAGTGATGGCGCTGTACCGCGGCGTATTTCGCACCGAAAACCGCTGGACGATGCTGGTGGACGGCACCTCCCGCGCCGGTATCGAAGCGATTCTGGTGTCGGCGATCCGGCCGGGTGACAAGGTGCTGGTGCCGGTGTTCGGCCGGTTTGGTCATCTGCTGTGCGAGATTGCGCGCCGCTGCCGGGCAGAAGTACACACCATCGAGGTGCCGTGGGGGGAAGTCTTTACCCCGGACCAGGTTGAAGACGCGATCAAGCGCGTGCGCCCGCGCCTGCTGCTCACCGTGCAGGGCGATACCTCGACCACCATGCTGCAGCCGCTGGCGGAGCTGGGAGAGATTTGTCGTCGCCACGATGTGCTGTTCTATACCGACGCCACCGCGTCGCTCGGCGGCAACCCGCTGGAAACCGACGCCTGGCAGCTGGACGCGGTGTCCGCCGGGATGCAGAAGTGCCTTGGCGGCCCCTCCGGCACCTCGCCCATCACCCTCAGCCCACGGATGGAAGAGGTCATCCGCCGCCGCCGCTGCATTGAGCAGGGGATCCGCACCGATGCCCACCACGATGGCGTCGACGAGATGATCTACTCCAACTATTTCGATCTCGGCATGGTGATGGATTACTGGGGGCCGGAGCGCCTGAACCACCATACCGAAGCGACCTCGGCGCTGTTCGCCGCCCGGGAGTGCGCGCGCCTGATCCTTCAGGAGGGACTCGACAACGGCATCGCCCGCCACAAGCTGCACGGCGATGCGCTGCTGAAAGGGATCCAGGCGATGGGTCTTGAGACCTTTGGCGACCTGCGGCACAAAATGAATAACGTGCTGGGGGTGGTGATCCCCAACGGGATCAACGGCGATCAGGTGCGTAAGCTGATGCTGGAAGATTTCGGCATTGAGATTGGCACCTCGTTCGGCCCGCTGCACGGTAAAGTCTGGCGCATTGGCACCATGGGCTATAACGCGCGTAAAGACTGTGTGATGCAGACCCTCAGCGCGCTGGAGGCGGTCCTGAACTACCTCAAGTTCACCACCACCCAGGGCGCGGCGATGCAGGCGGCCTGGGATCACTACCGCACCGAGGCCACCCTATGAGTGATACCGTCCGCCAGCAGGCGGAGAGAGAGGCGGCCGCCAGCCGGGTGATGGCGCGCGCCGACCAGCTGGCCGTCCTCAGCGAAACCGCCGACGCCCTGACCCGGGTCTATCTGTCGCCGGAACATCTGCAGGCGAACCAGCTGGTGGGCCAGTGGATGCAGGCCGCCGGCATGATGGTATGGCAGGACAGCGTCGGTAATATCTGCGGTCGCTATGAAGGCGTGCAGGAGGGGGCGCCGGCGGTGCTGCTGGGCTCTCATCTCGACACCGTGCGCAACGCCGGGCGCTACGACGGCATGCTCGGCGTACTGGCGGCGATTGAGGTGGTCCAGCGTCTGCACCAGCAGGGGCGACGGCTGGCGAAGGCTATCGAGATCGTCGGCTTTGGCGATGAAGAGGGCACCCGCTTCGGCATCACCCTGCTGGGCAGCCGCGGCGTCACCGGCACCTGGCCCGAAAGCTGGCTGTCGCAGTGCGATGCCGACGGGGTGAGCGTCGCCCAGGCGCTGGTGAATGCCGGACTCGATCCGGCGCGGATCGCCCATGCCGCCCGCAACCCGCAGGATATCGCCGCCTATCTCGAACTGCATATCGAGCAGGGGCCGTGCCTGGAGCAGGCGGGTCTGGCGCTCGGCGTGGTGGAGGCGATTAACGGCGCCCGCCGCCTGACCTGCCGCTTTACCGGCGAAGCCGGCCATGCCGGCACGGTGCCGATGCTCCATCGTAAGGACGCGCTCGCCGCGGCGGCGGAATGGATGGTGCAGGTGGAAAGCCTGACCCGGCAGCGCGGCGGCAACCTGGTGGCGACGGTCGGCACCCTGCGCTGTGCGCCGGGCGCGGTGAATGTGATTCCGGGCGAGGTGCAGCTGACGCTGGATATTCGCGGCCCGCAGGATGCACCGCTTGCGGCGCTGCTGGAAGAGCTGCTGGCGCAGGCGCAGGCCATTGCCGGGCGCCGCCAGCTGAGCTTCACCGCCGAGGAGTATTACCGTATCGCCGCCACCGCCTGCGACAGTCAACTGCAGGCGGTTCTGAGCGAGGCGGTGACGGCGGTGCAGGGGCGTTCACTGACGCTGCCGAGCGGCGCAGGGCATGACGCCATCGCCATCGCCGAGCGCTGGCCATCGGCCATGCTGTTTGTGCGCTGCCTGGGGGGCGTCAGCCATCACCCGGCGGAGTCGGTCACCGCCGCCGACGTCGGGCTGGCTATCGACGCGTTCTCCTGGGCGGTAGAGAAGGTAGCTGACGCCTGATCGCGCCGGTTACCGTGCCCCGGCTGGCGGCTTCACACCGCCAGCTGGTTGACTACCTCGGCGACGGAGGCGATGGCATGGATGTTGCCGATCCCCGCCCCCAGCGAGATATACCCCTCATCGGTATTCCCCTCCAGCATGCCCAGCCGCATTCCGCGCAGACCGCCCATCGCCTGGGCCAGCTCGGCCTTTGAGGCTCCGGCCCGGTCCATGGCCACCAGCTTGTCGCTCAGTTTGCCAGGCAGGGCGCGGTAGTAGTCCGGCAGCGTACGAAACAGCCGCAGATCCAGGCCGTTGGCGGCGAGAATTTTCGCTTTCACCGAGTCGGGAACGCGACTTTCGACGGTGCTGATGAATACCGAACCGGCGAAGACGCCTTCCGCGCCGAGGGCGTGAGCAGCGCGCGCTCCCCGGGCGTCGGTGATGCCCCCCGCGGCCATCACCGGAACCCGCTGAACAGCGTCAACGATCAGCGGGACGATAGTGAAGGTCCCCATTGCGGTAGCCGGCAGCGTGCCGCCTTCGTCAAAGCCGGTGGCGACGATGATGTCCGCTCCGGCCTGCTCCGCGCGACGGCTGTTCTCCGGCGTCGGGTTAATATCGCGGTAGATAATGGTGATCCCGGCGGTTTTCAGCTCATCGAACAGCGCCGGTTTTAACGAACCGTTTCCGTAGCCGGTGTAGACCACCACCTTAACGCCTTCCTCTTTGATCACCGGAAGGATCGCCGGCGTCCAGATGTCGTTTTCCGCCGTCGGGATCAGGTTGACGCCAAAGGGTTTCTCGGTCAGCTGTTTGGTTTTGCGGATCTCTTCGCGCATTTTCTCTGCCGTCGCCTCCGGCGTGGAGACGGCGGTTGCCGCCGTCAGGCCGGCGTTCGGGCCCAGCACCCCGAGACCACCGGCGTTGCCGACGGCCGCCACCAGACGAGCATCGGTCAGCCAGGAGAGCGGGCCCTGGACTACCGGTTTTTCAATACCCAAAATGCGGGCCACACGGTTAGTTTGCATGATATTTTTCCTTGTTCGTTAATGAGTTATCAATTTCTTCGCCCCAGCGATGCGGCAATGAGGGCAGTGTAGGCGCCTTTATTGTTTTAAAAAATGAGCAAAAACTTTCATCACTGTTATTAAATTGGTAATAATTGAGACAGGCGAAGAGACGGGGAACGAGCCGTTATGCAGATGAATCTGTTTGAAAATATTAAAATCTTTATTGAAATCGTCGACGCCGGCAGCTTTGCCCAGGCGGCGGAAAATTTGCAGATCCACCGGCCGGCGGTGACCAAAGCGCTGCAGCAGCTGGAGCGGGAGAGCGGTGTCAGGTTGCTGCAGCGCACCACCCGCCGCCTGTATCTCACGCCGGAAGGAGAAGAGTTTTATCGTCGCAGTAAACCGCTGCTCTCCCAGGCCGACGATCTGCTGGAGTCGTTCGCGCCGGACCGGCCGATCCGCGGCCAGCTACGCGTCGATATGCCAATCGCTTTTGCGCGGCTGCTGGTGATCCCGCATCTGGCAGATTTTTATCAGGCCCATCCGGAGGTGGAAATTGTCCTCAGTAGCTCCGATGTGCGCCGGGATATGCTGCGCGATGGGCTGGATTGTCTGCTGCGGGTGGGGGATCTGGAGGATGGCGACTATGTGGCGCGCTCGCTGGGGGAGGTGGCGTTAACCACCTGCGCGAGTCCCGCGTATCTGGCTCGCTATGGAGCGCCCGCCACGCTGGAGGAACTGCAGTCGCACCTGGCGGTGAACTGGGTAAACAGCAGCAGCCGACAGATTATGCCCTGGCGATTCCAGACCCCGCAGGGCATCAGGCAGATCGCCATCCCCGGTAAACTGGTGCTGGACAACTCAGAAGTTTTTACCGCCGCCGGGCTGGCAGGGCTGGGCATGCTGCAGGGAATGCGATTCTTTCTACAACCCTATATCGACAGTGGGGAGCTGGTAGAAATTCTGCCGGACTTCCCGGCGCCGCGTCGGCCACTGTCGCTGCTCTATCCGCACCGGCATCTCTCGCATAAGGTGCGGGTGTTTGCCGAGTGGCTGCAGGGGCTGGTGGCGACGCTGGATCGACCGGTGTCGGCTTGACTCTGGTGGCTGAGCGTTTATATATAAAATGTGAATGCTATTAAGGCAATAAATCACAAGTCTGGATAATGACTCAACCTGTAAGGGAATGCTGATGAAACTCTGGAATAAAACACTGCTTGCTTCCGCCCTGTGCCTGACCCTGTTTGGCTGCGACGATGCGTCGAAAGTGGATAACAAACTGGATAAGGCCAAAGATAATGCGGAGCAGATGAAGGATGCCGCGGCGGACAAAGCCCAGGCGATTAAGCAGGATGCGGATAAGCAAATTGATACGCTGAAAAGCCAGGCCGACGCCGAGGCCGATCGTCTGAAGGATCAGGCCAGCGCCATCAAGGCGGAGGCGGACAAGAAAGCGGATGCCATCGCCCAGCAGGCCAAAGCCCAGGCCGATGCGGTGAAGCAGAACGCAAAGCAGGAAAGTGACCGCATAGTCAAAGAGGCGGGTCAGATTAAAGACAACGCCATCGGTGATGCCAATCAGCTTTCGGCGGAAGCGGCGAGCAAAACCAAAGCCATTCAGGACAGTATCGCGAAGGATAAACAGAACACCACGCCACCGCCCGCCCAGCAGTAACTCGCGGTGTTTGCCGGGCCGTCGCCCGGAAATATAGGGAGCGGAGCCTGATTGATTGCCCGGCGGCGCTGCGCTTGCGCGGGCCTACGCAGGGGGCGGGTTGGCTGCGCAATGACCGGGCATCACCCTTTTGTAGGCCGGGCAAGGCGTCGCCTCCGCCCGGCACGTGGACCGCAATAACATCCTGCTGAGGGGTATCTTACGATACCCCTTTTTTATGCCCGCCGCGGGTTCAACGGTTTGGCAGCAGGGTGCCCTTCAGGCCGTGTGGCTCGGAGCGCAGATATTGCGAAGGAACGCGAACCTGGGCGCCGAGGCTGGCGGCAGCGTGCCATGGCCAGTGCGGATCGTAGAGCACCGCGCGGGCGAGGGCGATCAGGTCGGCATCGCCATTCTCCAGCGCCGCTTCCGCCTGCTGCGGGTCGGTGATCAGCCCTACGCCAATCACCGGGATGGCTACCTGCTTGCGAATGTCGCGGGCGAAAGGCAACTGGTAGCCCGGCCCGACGGTGATGGCCTGCAGCGGCGACAAACCGCCGCTGGAGACATGGATATAGTCGCTGCCCAGCGCTTCCAGCTGCTGGCTGAACTGAATGGACTGCTCGCCGTCCCAACCGCCTTCAACCCAGTCGGTAGCCGACAACCTGACGCCCACCGCCATGGCGTTGCCCACCGCCTCGCGGATTGCCTTAAACACTTCCAGCGGATAGCGCATTCGGTTTTCCAGCGAACCGCCATACTCGTCACGGCGCTGATTGCTGAGCGGTGAAAGAAACTGGTGCAGCAGATAGCCGTGAGCGGCGTGCAGCTCAATCAGCTCAAAGCCCAGGCGTTGGGCGCGCAACGCGCTGGCGACAAAGGCCGCTTTGATGCGTGCCAGATCGGCATGGCTCAGCTCGGCCGGGGCGCGGTCGCCGTCGTGAAACGCCACCGCGGAGGGGGCGACGGTCTGCCAGCCGCCCTGGTTGAGCGCCAGCTGATGGCCACCCTGCCAGGGGGCTGCGCAGGAGGCCTTGCGCCCGGCATGCCCCAGCTGGATCCCCAGACGGATCGGTGACCAGGCCCGGATATCCTCCACCACGGCACGCAGGGCGTTTTCGGTTTCATCATCCCACAGCCCCAGATCCCCAGGCGAGATACGTCCCGCCGGCTCTACTGCCGTGGCTTCCAGAATTAACAGGCCAGCGCCGGAGAACGCCAGCTGCCCGAGGTGGATCCGGTGCCAGGAGGTTGCCTTCCCCTCGTCGGCAGAATACTGACACATGGGGGCGATAACGATACGGTTATCCAGCGTCAACTGACCAATACGCGTCGCGCTAAAAAGATGACTCATGAGTACCTCGTAAATGTTAGACGTGGTCTTGCACGGGGGCGAACAGCCACTGTTTATAGCACGCCTGCTGGCCCCCCTTTATTCGGATATTGCGTTTAAACGTCCTGCTATTCGATAAACCAGAGACGACGCCGCCGGCCAGTTGCCTGCTGGGAGACCGCGCGGGCCATTGCGCTGCCAATCTCGGCGCTGGCCGTCAGCCCCTGGACAAAGGGGCGATCGTGCATTAGCCAGGGAAGAGCGCCGAAGGCGACCCGGCCGCGCACAGCCTCCGGCGCCTGCAGCGTGTAGTCATCGCCAACGTCAGGGATAGCGTCGCCGCAGGCCAGCAGCTGCTGGCGCAGTGAAGGAAAGGGCAGATCCCGGGTTTTCAATGCCTTCTGTCCGCGGGCATCGATAAAGACATCGAATTCACAGCGCTGCTGATGATGGACAATCAGCGTCCGGTCAGACTCGCGCTGCAGCTCGTAATCCTCACCCAGCGCCACAATTCGCAGAATGCCCGCCTGATGCAGGGCCAGCAACCGGCGAATGGACTCCGGCGGGATCGCAGCGTAGTTATCAATAAACACGCGGGCGAGCCCCTGGCGGAAGCGACGGCTGTCCTCGTCGTTGAGCTGCGGCACCACAGTTTCAATCGCCTCGTGCAGGCGGAGAATGGCATAGCGCCAGGGCACCGTGTGGCGCTCGCGCTTATTGCGCTCCACCTCCTGCAGATTGTGCTGCGCCCACTGGAAGGGGTCATGGGTGAGACGGTCGGCAAACCAGGCGTCGGCGATGCTGTCAGGCGTCAGCTGGCGCAGCCCCGTCGCCTCGCACCAGGCCGGGGCGGCATATTCCAGCTCATGGACGATCAGCTGGAACACCCGATCCAGCAGGCCGTCGCTACCCCGAGCGACGGCCGCCTCAAGGGCTGCAGGGGTGGCGATCTCCAGCGGCTCCCACGGGATCGGGCAGTAAAAATCGGCCTCCGGCAGCACGCCGTTACGTGACATCAGCGTGATCTCCAGCGCGTCGCTGCCGGGATGCAGGGAAAAATGGGTGGTTTTGTCGTGCTCAGTATGGAAAACGCCGTGGCGGGCCACCACCGCCACGGCGGCATCAATCGCGCTTAAGGAGGTCCCGAGGATCCCGACCCGACAGGGGGCGATGCGGGCCTCCATCAGGCCGGTCCACGGACTGGGGAAGTACTGCCGGCTGGCGCGTTCTTCTTCAGGCCACAAATGGCCGGTGGCAATCACCACCAGATCGACCATTACCGGCTGTGCCGCGCCGTCGGTGTGGATGGCGATCCCGACGGGCTGCACCGCAATATCTGTGACCTCACAGGACTCGCAGACGCTCACCACGAAGCCGGCGTCTCTGGCCCGTTGCACAAGATATAGAAAGCGGTCGCGGTAGTACTCGCCGAGGATCACCCGCGGCAGAAACTGGCGCTCATGCAGAGCCTGCCGTTCAAGACCGCGCGCCGCCAGCCAGTCGTCGCTCTGCTGCTGCAGCCATTGCAGATAGGTCAGGTCAATAGGGGGGATCTCAATGCTGGCAATATTGGCCAGCATCTGCGCCGCGGTATTATCGTCGCTATAGGGCATACCCACCCCGGCCTGCGCCTCTTTTTCAAACAGCGCGATCGATAGCGGCTCACCACGCTTCACCAGTTCATACAAGGTGTAAATCCCCGTCGGCCCGGCGCCGACGATGGCGATTCTCTTCATGATTCTCTCCCTTCCTGTGGGTGGATGCGGCATCTGGGGCAGTGCACTGAAGCCAGCCTGTCCTTAATTCTGGTCGAAAATTAGCGAACCGGTGGGCCGTCGCACGCAATTTGAAACAAATTAGCGTGCTAATAAACTTGCCGACGGCCAGAAAAGGGGTGTAATTAACAAAAGAGCAACTTTCTATACAAACATTTTACACAAGCGGTGGCACCAGCCTGCTCTGCCGGACGCCGCGCAAGCTCCCGGCAACGCCGTCGGGATAGGGATGACAAGATGCACGGCTGGACTTCACGACAGCGCAACGCGGCGATCGCCAGTTTTTTAAGCTGGACGCTCGATGCTTTCGACTTTTTCCTGTTGGTTTTTTTACTGAGCGATATCGCCCACTCGTTTCACGTCGACCTTGAAGAGGTGACCCTGGCGATTCTGCTGACCCTGGCCGTGCGGCCTGTCGGCGCGCTGATCTTCGGCAGGGCGGCGGAAAAGTTTGGCCGCAAACCGATCCTGATGCTCAACATCGTTTTCTTCTCCGCCTTTGAGCTGCTCTCCGCCGCGGCGCCGTCGTTGATGCTGTTTTTTCTGCTGCGGGTACTGTACGGCGTGGCGATGGGCGGGATCTGGGGCGTGGCTTCGTCGCTGGCGATGGAGACGATCCCTGACCGCTCGCGCGGCCTGATGTCCGGTCTGTTCCAGGCGGGGTATCCCTTCGGCTATCTGCTGGCGGCCGTGGCCTACGGGCTGTTGTTTACTCAGCTCGGCTGGCGCGGGATGTTTGTCATTGGCGCCGCCCCGGTGCTGCTGTTGCCGTTTATCTATTTCTGCGTCGAGGAGTCCCCGGTCTGGCTGGCGGCACGGCAGAGTAAAGCGAGCACGGCTCTGCTGCCGGTGTTGCGTAGCCACTGGAAGCTGTGCCTGTACCTGGTGGTGCTGATGGCGGCCTTTAACTTCTTCTCCCACGGGACGCAGGATCTCTACCCGGTCTTTTTGAAAGTCCAGCACGGCTTCGAGCCTAAAACGGTCAGCATTATCGCGGTGTGCTACAACATCGCCTCGATCATCGGCGGGGTTTTCTTCGGCTCGCTGTCGGAAAAGATCGGCCGGCGCAAAGCGATTATGAGCGCCGCCCTGCTGGCGCTGCCGGTGATCCCGCTGTGGGCTTTCGCCAGCGGCTCGCTGGCGCTGGGGGCCGGGGCGTTTCTGATGCAGTTTATGGTGCAGGGCGCCTGGGGGGTGATCCCTACCTGGCTCAACGAACTGGTTCCGGCCAACACCCGGGCAGTGCTGCCCGGCTTCGTCTATCAGCTGGGTAACCTGCTGGCCTCGGTGAATGCCACCCTGCAGGCCTCCATTGCCCAGCACCACGGGCATAACTACGGCCTGGCGATGGCCCTGGTGGCCGGGACGGTGGCGATCGTCATTACCATTCTGACCTTCTTTGGCCGTGAGGGCCGGGTGGCGCAACCTGCCGGGACGGCGCCTCACCAGCCGCTCTCCACCAGCCGTTAAGTGCTGACGCCGGGCGTTGTCAGACGCCCGGCAGACAAGCTAACCGCGCAGGCGAACCGTCGCCGCCTGGCGTTTCTCCAGCGAGCAGATGCCAATCCCCAGCATAATGAACAGCGCGCTGAACAGGTGCCAGGCATGGGGCTGGGTATGCAGGAAGAGGATGCTCAACACCCCGCCGGAGAGCGGGATGATATGGGTGTAAATTTCCCCCCGCGTGGCGCCAATCGTAGCGATACCTTTATTCCAGAAAAGATAGGCCAGCCACGACGGGAAAATCACCAGATAAGCCAGACCGCTGAGGAAAAACGGCTCGCGCCAGGCGGTCCAGTCCTGCGCCGGGTGGCGCATCAGCCAGAAGGCGACGATTGGCAGCAGGAGCAGGGCGCCGAGCAGCGAGCTGACGGCGACAAAGCCATTCGCCGGGATGCGGCGGTCCTTCAGACGTAACAGCGAACAATAGAGCGCCCAGCTCAGCGCCGAACCCATCGCCCACAAATCGCCGACGGAAAAGGTATGCAGCGAGGCGGCATGCAGCGGATCCCCCTTGAATAAGAGGATCATCACCCCAAGAGTGCTGAAGACCACTCCCAGCCAGTTGCGGGCCGATACCGGGTCGCGAAAAATCAGCCGGTTAATCAGCAGCACCATGCTCGGCGTGGCGGACATATAGATGGCGGCGTTGAGGGCGGAGGTGGTTTGCAGACCGATATAGAGCGTGAGCGGGAAACTGACCTGACCGCACAGGGTGAGCACCAGCACCGCCGGGGCGTTTTCCTGCAGCAGGTGACGACTGTCGGCAATCTGCCGGCGGTAGAGCAGGCCCAGCAGCAGCGCCGTCAGCGCCCAGCGCGCTTCGGTCATCAGGATCGGATCCACGCCCTGAACCAGCACGTGACCGACAACGTAATTCCCCCCCCAGAACAGGGCGGCCAGCGTCAGTAACAGATAGGGCATAGTGATTCCTTGTGTCGTTTGTCACTGTACTGGATGGTAACGTTATTATTTTTATAATATCAATAATATTTTGGTGGTTTTTGTTTTTTTTGGTTTAAATTCTCTAAAAAAAACAGCATGTTATCAATATGAATGAAATTTACGTTGCCGCATTGTGAGCGGTACTATACCGTATAGTAGCCATGCATTTCACAGGGATAAACTCATGCGTAATACCGACAATGGGGTCATTGGTCGTGACCAAACCGCGGTGATGGCCAGGCTGGCGCTGGATGAGTTAATTGACCAGCTTCTGCACAGTAACGCGCTGTCGCTGAAATTGACGGCCAATCCGCAGGTCGCCGACAGAGCTTGGCATCTGACTGAGAATACCTGCATCCGCGCCTTCTCCGCTGACGACCCGCAGGCCAAAAAGCGCGCGCACCATGCGCTGTTCATCCTCTATCAGTCCTGGCTTGCCGACCCGCTCTCGCCGGCGGCTGCCAATCAGTTTCATCCGCTGCTCTCCGGGATCCGAAATTACATTGAGTCTGAGTGGCTGCGGGCGGAAAGCAAACGTTTCCACCGCCAGAGACCGGTGCTCAATGCCGGCAATATCGTCGACGAACTGCGCGCTCTATGCCAGCAGCACCCGGCGTCTCATCATCCGCTGTTCGATTTCCTTGCCAGCGAGGCCTCCGCCGCGCAGATCGACTATTTCTTCAAAAGCGACAGCGCGCTGAATCTGCTTTTCTTCGATCTGGTGGCGATGGGGCTGGTGGGCTCGTTGCCGGAAACCCGCGCCGAGATTGCGCAGAATCTGTGGGATGAGATAGGTCAGGGCAGCACTGAGATCACCCACGTCAATCTGTATAAGGATTTACTGAAGCGGCGGAATATCGCCTTACCGGACAATCATTTCGCCCATCTGTACGAGTGGCAGGGGCTGGCCGGGTATAACGCCTTTATGGTCGGCGGCGTAAATCGTCAGCATTACTACAAATCACTGGGGGTGATGGCGATGACCGAACTGCTCGACCCGCCGCAGTATGAAAAACTGGTGGCGCGCTGTCGGCGGATTGGGCTTTCCGATCGCGACGTGCATTACTATGCCGAACATATCACGGTCGATATCGGCCATGCGGACGGTTGGCTGAATAATGTCATTATGCCGATTGGCAAAAAACATCCGGCGGCGATGGAGGAGGTCTACTTTGGCGCCGCGCTGCGCCTGCAAACCTGCAACGATTACTATGATGGCCTGCTGGCGGCGCTGCAGTCGCTGGACGGCAGCGCATCATCTCACAGCGTACCGCCTTCTGAGTAAATAAGCGCTTTGGCCGCGCTCCAGGCGGTGATCCCCGGCGGGATCTCCCGGCATTCGGCGGACTCGGCCTGCTGGGCGGCGATGGCGCCATCGATGAGCATCACCATCATCATAGCGACCCGTTCGGCAGGCTCTGGTTTTAATACCAGAGTCAGGATATCGCGGAAAAACTGCCACAGGCGCGACTTGAACCGGGAGCACTGCTCCCGGATCGCCGGCGATGACGCGCCATATTCGAACAGCGCGCGGGTGAACATGCAGCCGTGGAACGTTTCGCAGGTCAACCAGCACTGATAGTAGTCGAACACGGCGAACAGCTTCTCCCGCGCGGTGGCATTATCCGCGGTGATCTGCGTCAGATCCTGCATAAACTCGCTCTCTTTTTGCCGGAGGATAGCCAGAATGAGCGCCTCTTTATCGGCATAGTAGCGGTAGAAGGTCATTTTGGAGATGCCGGCATGCTCAGCAATCCGCTCGATGCTGGGGGACTGATATCCTTCGCGATTAAACAGCGCGCTGGCGTGGCGGAGAATGTCCGCTTGTTTTGGCTTCATGCGTTTTCCTGTCGACTGGTTCGCTGTCACGACGGCCGGAGACTCGGCCGTCCTGCGACAGCGGTGCATTATGCCGGATCTTGCCGCCAGGCGGGGAAAAAGTAAATCAGCCGCACCTTAGCGGCGCCGGTGTGTCTGTTCAAGGTTACAAGGATGAAGAAGAACATTGCCTTTTTTGACTTCGATGGCACGATCACCCACGAAGATACGTTTACCCCTTTTATTTATCAGTCCCTCGATGCGAAAGCCATTCGTCAGGGCAAACTGCGGCTGTTGCCGTATATTCTCGCCTGGAAAATGGGCTGGCTTTCCGCCTCTGCCATCCGGCAAAAAGTATTTCATTATGCTTTTGCCGGGAAATCGCAACCTGAGATTCTGCAGCGCGGGAACGATCATAGCCAGGTATTTATTCCCCATACACTGCGGGAGAACGCGATGCAGCGCATAGCCTGGCATCAGGCGCGAGGGGACACCGTGGTGGTGGTTTCAGCCTCGCTGGATGTCTATCTTCGACCGTGGTGCCAGCAGCATAATCTTGAGCTGCTGTGCAGCGAAGTGGAATTCCAAAACGGGGCAGCGACCGGAAAGTATCAGGGTGGAGACTGCAGCGGTCTGGCCAAAAAAGCGCGTATCCTGGCGAACTACTCCCTGGCCGATTACGAGGAGATCTTCGCCTACGGCGATACGCCGGAAGATTTCGCCATGCTGGCACTGGCCACCACTCAAATCTATCGCTGGGATGAGGCTCCGCCATGAGCCTGGCAGCGCCAGGCTACGCAGGTTAAGATGGCGCGCGATTGCCCGTCTCACCAGGAAAAAGAGAAGAGATGATGTTACCCCTGACCACGCCCCGGCTGCTGCTGCGCCGGTTCAGAACGGAAGATCTGCCGTCTTTCAGCCATTATCGCAACCTGCCGGAGGTGGCCCGCTTTCAGAGCTGGACCCACTACAGCATGGCAGAGGCGACAGCCTTCTATGAACAACAGCGTTCGCTGGCCTTTGCTGAGGATGAAAGCTGGTTCCAGCTTGCCGTAGCGATCCAGGCCAACGGTGCGCTGGCGGGAGATGTTGGGATCCACTTTTTCGATCAGGGCAGACAGGCCGAGCTGGGGATGACCTTTTCCCCGGCATATCAGCATCAGGGGTATGCCCGGGAAGCCATGAGGGCGGTGATAGCCTTACTCTTTGAGCAGTTAGCCCATCACCGGCTAATAGCGGTGGTAGACACTCGCAATACCGGGGCGATCAAACTCCTCGAAGGGCTGGGCTTTCGTCGCGAGGCGCATTACCGGCAGAATATCTTTTTTAAAGGCGAGTGGGGCGATGAGTTTCTGTACGCGCTGCTGCGCAGCGAATATCAGTGAAGTGACGGCATGGCCGTCACTTCTGTCCGGCCGGGCGATCAGCTATGTTGGCGGATAAAGCGCGCGCGCCACGGTTTTAGCACCCACAGCGCGAGGGCGGCGGTGATAAAATCCAGACCAATGGCGCAGCTGAAAACCACATGCCAGCCGTGGGTGTACTGATAGAGCAGCGCCGCCAGCGGGCCGCCGAAGATTGACCCGATGCCCTGCGAAATATACAGCCAGCCATAGTTGCTGGCGGCATGTTCGCTGCCAAAGGTATCAGTGAGCGTCGACGGGAAGAGCGAGAAGATCTCCCCCCAGCCAAAGAACACCACCCCGGAGAGCAGGACAAACAGCAGCGGATCTTCCCGGCACGCCAGCCAGAGCGTCATCGCCACCCCCTCCAGCGCAAAGGCGATAAACATGGTTTGCTCGCGGCCGAAGCGGTCGGAAATAAAACCAAACAGCGGCCGGGTTAAGCCGTTAGTGAAGCGGTCTATCGTTAACGCCAGCGGCAGCGCCGCCATGCCAAACACCACCGCCTGGCTAATACCGAAGTCCTCGGCGAACACCGCCATCTGCGAGGTGACCATCAGCCCGGAAGTCGACATCATCGCCATCATGGCAAACATTAGCCAGAACAGCGGCTGGCGCAGCATTTCCCGGGAGGTAAACGATCTGCTGCTCTGCGCCACCGTCTGGCTGACGGGCAGGGAGACAGCAGGCGGCGGCAGCTTCAGCCCCTGACTGGCGAGGAAGCCGACGAGGGCGAACAGGATCCCGAAAGTTGTCAGCGTGTGTTCAAGGCCGTTAGTGGTCAGCGACAGGGAGATGGGGAAAGTGGTTATGATGGCCCCCATCCCGTAGCCCGCCGCCACCGCGCCGGCGGCAAAACCCCGCTGCCTTGGGAACCATTTAACCATCAGGCCGACAACGCCGATATAGACGATCCCGGTCCCGAGGCCGCCCATGCAGCCATAAACCAGCCACAGCGTCGCCAGGCCCTTCACCTGCGCAGAAAGCACCCAGCTCATTCCGGCCATCACCGTGCCGATAGCGATCAGCCGCCGTGGGCCAAATTTTTCCACTAACCGCCCCTGAAAGGGCGAAAAGAAGGTCTGGAGGATGATCAGCAGCGAGAAGGTGACCTGCAGCTCGGGCAGACCGACGCCCAGCCTGGCGGCCAGGGGTTTCGTCAGCAGCGTCCAGACATATTGCGGGCTGGAGATGGCGGCCATACAGATCAAGCCCAGCACCAGCTGGCGCCATTTGTCATATTTCGGGGTAACCAACGGTTCGCTGAGTGTCGTCATGTTGTTCTCCGTTTTCAGTTAGCAGACTTCCGTGAAACGCATTCACCCTGGATGCCTCACGGAAAGGGGAAGGTGGCGACCGCAGAGTGACGACGTGTTGTGGCCATACGGCATACGATCTTGTCCACATCGCGGTATACAAGCGCACAGCATTAAACGTGCCACCTAAAATAATCATTTATATTCAAGATATTAATGTGATGAGGTGGGATCTGAAGGGATGCGGCATGGTGAGCAAGCGGCACTGAGGCGGTGCAAATGCGTGATTGCGGTGCGCGGGGAAACACGCCGATATGCGGGAAGGCATGCTTATCTTTCCTGCACCAAAGCCATGCAATGCCCCACTTTTACTCCCCATTTTTGGGAGGCGATGCCCCGGTTGGCGGTAAATCGCTGATGGAACGGCTATTTGGCTCCTGGCATGGTGCTTGCAAGAACATCGGCAGAAAGCAGCGCAACAGACAATTCAGATCACACAATAGCTGGCTAGGGTTCCGGTTCACCGCGGTGAACGTCTGGTCCGAGAGCTGGCGACCTCGGCGAGGTTACACGGCGGGATAAAAGCCCGGGAGACAGCAGCACCGTTGGGTGTCGCGCTGCTCCGTTTCTCGTGCTAACCAGAGGTCCACCATGAAAACATCGCCGCTCCTCCGCTCACTCGTCCTGTCGCTGACGCTGCTGACCAGCGTCCCGTCCTTTGCCGCCGTCAAAAAAGAGTTCAACGTCTGCTGGACCATCTACGCCGGCTGGATGCCCTGGGGCGCCATCAGCAATGAAAAGATCATTGATAAATGGGCCAGCAAATACGGCATCAAAATCAATATCGTTCAGCTCAACGATTACATCGAATCCATCAACCAGTACACCGCCGGGCAGTTTGACGGTTGCACGATGACCAACATGGACGCGTTGACGATCCCGGCGGCGGGCGGTGTCGACAGTACGGCGCTGATCACCGGCAGCTACTCCGACGGTAACGACGGGGTGGTCCTCAAAGGGGCGGATAAAAAGCTCAGCGACCTGAAAGGAATGTCGGTGTATCTCCCGGAGCTGTCGGTATCCCACTATCTGCTGGTGCGCGGCCTGGAAAAAGCCGGGCTGCAGGAAAAAGACGTCAAGGTGGTGAATACCTCCGATGCCGATATCGTCTCGGCCTTCGGCACCAGCGGCGTGCGGGCGGCGGTGGCCTGGAATCCACAGCTGTCGGTTATCAAAAAGACCCCGCAAACCAGCGAAGTGTTTAGCTCCTCGCAGGTGCCCGGCGAGCTTATCGACATGATGGTGGTGAATACCCAGACCCTGAAAGATAACCCCGCGCTGGGCAAAGCCCTGACCGGCGCCTGGTTTGAAATGATGGCCAAAATGAAGGCCGGGGATAGCCAGGCGCTGAGCGCCATGGCCGCCGACGCCGGTACCGATCTCGCCGGCTATCAGGCGCAGCTGAAAACCACCCATCTGTTCTGGACGCCTGCCGACACCCTGGCGTTTATCTCCTCGCCGGATCTGGCGAAAACCATGCAGCGAGTGGCGCAGTTCTCGTTCGATAAAGGCCTGCTGGGTGAAGGGGCGCAGAGCGCGGACTTTATCGGCATGACCTTTCCGGGAAATGTCACCCTCGGCGATGCCGCCAACCGCAAACTGCGCTTTGACGACAGCTACCTGAAGCTGGCCGCCGCGGGCCAGCTCTAATGATTGCCGCCGGGAGACCACGCCATGCGCCACATTAACCGTTATCCCCAAAAGGGGATGCGCCTGACGCTGATGCTGCTGCCTTTTGTCGTGCTGATCGCCGCCTGGTTTATGGGATCGGCGGTGCGGCTGGAAGCCAATCCGCAGGACAAGTTGCTGCCAGGCCTGTCGCAGATGGTGGCAGCCATTGACCGGATGGCGTTCACCCCGGACAAACGCAGCGGCGAGTATCTGCTGTGGGCCGATACGCTGATCAGCCTGAGCCGTCTGCTGACGGGCCTGGCCGTCTCGTCGCTGATCGGCCTCGTCATCGGCATCGCCGCCGGCGTCTTCCCGATGTACCGCGCGGCGCTGTCGCCGCTGCTGACGGTGGTGTCAATGATCCCGCCGCTGGCGATCCTGCCGGTGCTGTTTATCGTCTTTGGCCTGGATGAGCTGTCGAAAGTGATGCTGATCGTCATCGGTATTACGCCGATGCTGGCGCGCGACCTGGAGCAGCGGGCGCAGGAGATCCCGGCGGAGCTGTTTATTAAGGCGCAGACCCTCGGCGCCAATAGCTGGACCCTGGTGCTGCGGGTGGTGCTTCCCCAGCTGCTGTCGCGGCTGATCACCTCCCTGCGCCTGCTGCTGGGCTCGGCATGGCTGTTCCTCATCTCCGCCGAGGCCATCTCCGCCACCGCCGGGCTGGGGTACCGCATTTTCCTGGTGCGGCGCTATATGGCGATGGACGTGATTATTCCCTATGTCATCTGGATCACTTTGCTGGCATGGCTGATGGATCTGGCGCTGCGCCAGCTGCACAAGGCCTGTTTCCCGTGGGCGGAAGGAGGTCGGGGATGAGTTTTATCGACATCAAAAACATCTGGCAGGAGTACGGCGACCACGTGGTGCTGGAGCGCATCAATCTGCAGGTGAAAGAGGGCGAGTTTTGCTCGATGGTCGGCGCGTCCGGCTGTGGTAAATCGACCTTTCTGCGCCTGCTGCTCGGTCAGGAAAAACCGACCCGTGGTGCCATCCTGCTCGACGGCCAGCCGCTGGCGGCGGAGCCGGACCGCAGTCGTGGTGTGGTCTTCCAGCGCTATTCGGTGTTTCCGCATCTCAACGTGCTGGATAACGTCGCCATCGGCCTGGAGCTGCCGGCGTCCCCGCTGCTGGGGCGCCTGTTTGGCGGCAGAAAGCGCGAGGCCCGGCAACAGGCCCAGCGGATGCTGGAGAAAGTGGGCCTGGGACACGCCCTGGATAAATACCCGGCGCAGCTCTCGGGCGGGATGCAGCAGCGGCTGGCCATTGCCCAGGCGTTCGTGATGCAGCCGCGGGTGCTGCTGCTGGACGAGCCCTTCGGCGCGCTGGATCCCGGCATTCGCAAGGATATGCATGCGCTGCTGCTCCAGCTGTGGAGCGAAACGCGCATGACGGTGTTTATGGTCACCCACGACCTGGCGGAAGGCTTCAACCTCGGCACGAGGCTGCTGGTGTTCGACAAAGTGCGCATCGACCCGCAGGCGCCCAACGCCTGGGGAGCGCGTATTACTTACGACATCCCGCTCAATGAAGCGCGGATGGCGCAGCTGGCCGCCGGTAGCGACACCAACGTTTACGCATTAAGGAGATAAATTGATGACTGAATTGCTTCACTCCACCCCCAGCCTGCGCGAAGAGCAGCTTCCCGGCGGGGCGCACACCTCGCTGATTTTGCGCAAAGGGCAGATCCTGCGCCTGACCGATATCGACGGCGGGGCGAACGTCAGCATGATGATGCTCAACCCCCATGAGAAAAGTGAGCGTCTGAACCTGCCGGATACCCTCAAGGGGCAGCATACCGCGCGTCTGACCGCCGGGCACTGTTTCTACTCCGATATGGGCCGGGTGCTCGCCGGGATCGTCGCCGACAGCTGCGGCTGGCACGATCCGTTCGGCGGGGTCCTTAACGCCGAAGAGACGCACGACAAATATGGCGCCGGACGCTACCAGGAATTACGCAATGGCTTCTACCGCAACGGCGTCGATAACCTGCTGGTGGAGATGGGTAAATGGGATCTCGGTCTGGAAGATCTGCTGATGGTGGTCAACTTCTTCAGCAAAGTCACCGTCGATGACCAGGGGCGCTTTCACTTTGTCTCCGGCAACAGCCGCGCCGGGGATTACGTGGAACTGTATGCCCCGATGGACGTCCTGCTGGTGCTCACCGCCCTGCCGCATCCCCAGGATCCGGCCACCGAGTATGCCCCCCGTCCGGTGCAGCTGAGCTGGTATCAGGCCGACGATGAAGACGCAGCCACCCAGGCGCTCCTGACCCGCGATGAGAACCAGCGCGCGTTCCGCAATACCCAACTTTTTGCCCTGTAAGGAGGCGTTTATGACCCTTATCACCAGTAACCGACGCCCGGAAGAGGCCGTCTATCGCCATGTGATCCCCGCCGGGGAGCCGTGGCTGTTTGAGGTAAAAAAAGGGCAAACCCTGCGCCTGCTCGATCTCGAAGGCAACCAGGCGATTGATACCCTGTTTTACAACGCCGACAACCCGCGCGAGCGCTACGATGCGCAGCGCACGCTGCGCCGCCAGGGTAACGCCTACCTGACCGCCGGCAGCGTGCTCTATTCCAATCTTGGTCATCCGCTGATGACCATCGTGGCCGATACCTGCGGGCGGCACGATACCCTCGGCGGCGCCTGCGCCCAGGAGAGCAACACCGTGCGCTACGCTCTCGACAAGCGCTATATGCACAGCTGCCGGGACAATTTTCTCTGCGCCTGTCTGCACGATGGCCGTCTGCATAAACGCGATATCGGCGCCAACATTAACTTCTTTATGAACGTGCCGGTGACGCCGGAGGGTGGTCTGACCTTCGAGGATGGCATCTCGGCGGCGGGAAAATATGTGGAACTGCGCGCGGAGTGTAACGCCATGGTGCTGATCTCCAACTGCCCGCAGCTCAACAATCCCTGCAACGGCTGGAACCCGACCCCCGCCGAGGTGCTGGTATGGAACTGACCCGCTGGCAGCGCTGGCGTTTGCTGGCCTTTCGGCTGTTCGCCGTTCGCGCCGACCGCCTGAACCACACGCCGACGCGCCACCTTTAAGCGCCGGCTCTCCCGGGGACGACCTCAGGGGAAGACGAATTGTTGCGGGACGACCCGCTTCGCTGTGAGTTCCGCTTATGTTTGATACCTTACTGATTGCTAACCGCGGGGCGATTGCCTGCCGCATTCTGCGCACCCTGCGCGCCATGCAGGTGAAGGGCGTCGCCGTGTACGCCGAAGCCGACCTGAGCAGTCTGCACGTCCGCGAAGCGGATGAGGCGCTCAGCCTTGGCGAGGGGCCGGCAGCGCAAACCTATCTGATGGTAGAGAAGATCATTGCCGCCGCGCTGCAGAGCGGCGCCCGCGCTATCCATCCCGGCTACGGCTTTCTGTCGGAAAACGCCGCCTTCGCCGAAGCCTGTGAGGCGGCGGGACTGGCGTTTGTTGGCCCGACTCCGCAACAGCTGCGAACCTTCGGCCTGAAGCATACCGCCCGCGCCCTGGCGAAGGCGGAGGGCGTTCCGCTGCTGGAAGGCAGCGAACTGCTGGCCGACAGTGAGGAAGCCTGCCGGGCGGCTGAGGCGGTGGGCTACCCGGTGATGCTCAAGAGCACGGCGGGCGGCGGAGGGATTGGCATGCGCGTCTGCCGCGACGCCCGCGAACTGAGCGAGGCGTTTGCCACGGTACAGCGGTTGGGGCAAAACAACTTCAGCGACGCCGGGGTGTTTCTCGAAAAATATATCGAACGCGCCCGCCATCTGGAGGTGCAAATCTTTGGCGACGGGAAGGGGGAAGTTATCGCCCTCGGCGTGCGCGACTGCTCGCTGCAGCGACGTAACCAGAAAGTGATTGAAGAGACCCCGGCGCCAAATCTGCCGGACGGGATGGCGCAGGCGCTGTGTAGCGCGGCCATTGCCCTTGGAAAAGCAGTGTACTACCGCAGCGCCGGGACGGTGGAGTTTGTCTACGACAGCGCGGCGCAGCGTTTCTATTTCCTCGAGGTCAATACCCGACTGCAGGTGGAGCACGGCGTGACGGAGCAGGTGTGGGGCGTGGACCTGGTGCACTGGATGATCGCCCTGGCGGCAGGGGATTTACCGCCGCTGAGCGAGCTGGCCGCCGGGCTACAGCCCCGGGGCCATGCTATTCAGGCGCGAATTTACGCCGAAGATCCTGGCCGCCAGTTTCAGCCTTCTCCTGGACTGTTAACCGACGTCTCGTTTCCATCGGCGGACGGCGCCACCCTGCGCATCGATCGCTGGGTGGAGGCCGGGTGTGAGGTGCCGCCGTTTTTCGACCCGCTGTTGGCGAAAGCTATCGTCTGGCGCCCCAGCCGCGATGAGGCGATCGCCGGCCTGGCGCAGGCTCTGGCGGAGACCCGCCTGTACGGCGTCGAAACCAACCGCCAGTACCTGCAGCAGATCCTCAGCTTTGCGCCGTTTACTGCCGGCGAACCCTGGACCCGCTGTCTGGAGCAGTTGCGCTACCGGGCCGATACCGTGGAGGTTCTGAGCGCCGGCACCCAGACCAGCGTCCAGGACTACCCGGGACGTCTGGGGTACTGGGCGGTGGGTGTACCGCCCTCGGGACCGATGGATGACCGGGCGCTGCGCCTGGGCAACCGTCTGCTGGGCAATGCCGAGGGCGACGCTGCGCTGGAGATCACCCTTAGCGGACCCACCCTGAAATTTAATACCGCCGTACAGGCGGTGGTCTGCGGCGCGCCGCTGGCCGTAACGCTCGACGGCGTCGACCAGGAGATGGACTGCGTATTCACTATTCCGGCGGGGGCGACCCTCAGGCTGGGGGCAATAAGCGGGCCTGGGGTCAGAAGCTATCTTTGCCTGCGCGGCGGTATTCAGGTACCGGATTATTTGGGCAGTAAAAGCACCTTTACCCTCGGTCAGTTTGGCGGCCACGGCGGACGGGCGCTGCGCGCCGGCGACGTGCTGCATCTTGCACCTCCGGCTGAGACCACGGAAAGCGCGGCGCTTACTGCAGGGTTGCGCACTGAGCTTGCGGCAGTGCGAACGCTGCGGGTGATCTATGGTCCCCACGGCGCGCCGGAGTTCTTTGCCCCGGCGTATATGGCGACCTTTTTTGCCACCGACTGGGAGGTGCATTTTAACTCCAGCCGCACCGGCGTGCGCCTGATCGGGCCCAAGCCGGTCTGGGCCCGCGACAGCGGCGGCGAAGCCGGGCTGCATCCGTCGAATATTCATGACAACCCCTATGCCGTGGGGGCGGTGGATTTTACCGGCGATATGCCGGTGATCCTCGGGCCGGACGGCCCAAGCCTCGGGGGCTTCGTCTGCCCGGTGACGGTGATCGAAGCCGATCTCTGGCAACTGGGCCAGCTTAAGGCGGGGGATAAAGTGCGCTTTGTGGCGGTGGACGTCCCCACCGCCCGGCGGCTGGCGGCAGGCCGTCGCGCGGAGCTGGCGACCCTGCAGGCGCAGGACGTTGCCTGGCAGCCTGTGCCGCTTACCTCGCCGGTGGTGATGACCTGCGGCGAAGCTGACAAACGCCTGGTGGCGCGCCTCTCCGGCGATACCCATCTGCTGCTGGAGGCCGGTGAGGCGGAGCTGGATCTGGTGCTGCGCTTTCGCATCCATGCCCTGATGCAGGCCCTTGAGGAGCAAGCCCGGGAAGGGATCATTGATATCACGCCGGGGATCCGCTCCCTGCAGCTGCATTACCAGCCGGAAACGCTGGCGCTGGAGACCCTGCTGGCGTGGGTCAGCGGGGAGTGGGCCACGGTCTGCATGAGCGACGATCTGCAGGTGCCTACACGGGTGGTGCATCTCCCGCTCTCCTGGGACGATCCCGCCTGCCGCAAGGCGATCGACAAATATATGACCACCGTCCGCCCGGACGCCCCCTGGTGCCCAAGCAACCTCGAGTTTATTCGCCGGATAAACGATCTCCCGGATGAGCAGGCGGTGTGGCAAACGGTGTTTGACGCCAGCTATCTGGTGATGGGGCTCGGCGATGTCTATCTCGGCGCACCGGTGGCTACCCCCCTTGATCCGCGCCATCGGCTGGTCACCACCAAATACAACCCGGCGCGAACCTGGACGGCGGAAAACTCGGTGGGCATCGGCGGAGCGTATCTGTGCGTTTACGGCATGGAAGGCCCGGGTGGCTATCAGTTTGTCGGCCGCACCCTGCAGATGTGGAGTCGCTATCACGAGGTGGCTGATTTTGCTGGCAAGCCCTGGCTGCTTCGCTTTTTCGACCAGTTGCGTTTCTATCCGGTCTCGGCGGAGGAACTGCTGGAGATTCGCCGCGATTTCCCGCTCGGACGCTACCCGCTGCGCATCGAGCACAGCACGCTGCGGCTGGCGGAGTACCAGCAGTTTCTCGCTCGCGAGGCGCAGAGCATTAGCGCATTTCGCGACCATCAGCAGCGGGCGTTTAACGACGAGCGCGAGCGCTGGATCGCCAGCGGCCAGGCTCATTTCGACAGTCAGGAGAGCGCGACAGAAGAGGCGGGCGATGCGCCGCTGCAGCCGGGGGAACAGGGGGTGGAAAGCCCGGTATCCGGCAATCTGTGGCAGGTGCAGACCGCGGCCGGCAGCCAGGTACGCGCCGGCGATGTGCTGGTGGTGCTTGAGTCGATGAAAATGGAGATCCCGCTGCTGGCGCCATGCGATGGCAGGGTTCAGCAAGTCAATGTGCAGCCAGGCAGCGCGGTGCGTGCCGGGCAGCGGGTGGCAGTGATTTTTGAGGAGAAGGCATGATGCAGCAGACGTTTGATTTACGCCTGGCGACCCTGGCGGCGAACTATCGTAACGGCAACACCACCCCGCGCGCCCTGCTGGCGGCGATCCGCCAGCGGGCGGAAGCGCTGAATCCCGAGTTTAATCTGTTTATTCATCTCCTGAGCGAAGCGGAGCAGGCGCCGTTTCTGGCGGCGCTGGAAGGCCATTCGCCAGAGACGCTCCCGCTGTACGGGGTGCCGTTCGCGATCAAAGATAATATTGACCTTGCGGAGATCGTCACTACCGCTGCCTGTCCGGCGTTTGCTTACCGGCCGACGCAAAGCGCGACCATTGTCGCTCAGCTGATTGCCCTGGGGGCGGTGCCGGTGGGCAAAACCAATCTCGACCAGTTTGCCACCGGCCTGAACGGGACCCGTTCGCCGTATGGCCGCTGCCGCAACGCGTACCATCCCGCTTATCCCTCCGGCGGCTCCAGCGCCGGCTCCGCGCTGGCGGTAGCGCTGGGCGTGGCAAGCTTCGCGCTGGGGACCGACACCGCCGGCAGCGGTCGCGTCCCGGCCGGGCTGAATAACCTGGTGGGGCTGAAAGCGACGAAAGGGGTGATCTCTACCGCTGGAGTGGTACCTGCCTGCCGGACGCTGGACTGCGTGACCTTTTTCAGCGCCACCGCCGACGAGGCCAGCCAGCTGCTGGCCCTGGTTGCCCGATCCGATCAGCAGGATAGCTACAGCCGCCGCAATCCCCAGTGGAACAGCCGTCAGGCCTTTGGCAGGCCGTCCGCCGGGTTTCGCTTTGGCGTCCCGCGGGAGCTTAACTTCCTCGGCTGCCGCGTCAGCGAAGCGCTGTTCGCCCAGGCCGTGCAGCGGCTGACGGCGCTCGGCGGCGTGCCGGTAGCGATCGATTTCGCGCCATTTCTGGCCGCCGCCCGCCTGCTATATGACGGACCATGGGTTGCTGAACGCTATGCGGTGGCTGGTCCGCTGATTGAGCAGCAGCCGGATGCCGTGCTGCAGGTCATTCGCGATGTGCTGGCGAAAGCGCCTGATATCGACGCGACGGCGACCTTTAAGGCGATGTATCAGCTGCAGGGGTATAAAGCGCAGTGCGATGCCATTCTCGAGACGCTGGACTGCGTGCTGACGCCAACCGTTCCGCGCCCGGTAACGCTCGACGAGCTGGCGGTGGAGCCCATCACCCGCAATGCCGACCTGGGCTACTACACCAACTTTATGAACCTGCTGGACTATGCGGCGGTGAGCGTGCCGTGCGGGTTTATGCCTGACGGATTGCCCTCCGGCGTCACGCTGTTTGGCCGGGCCTTTACCGATCAGTATTTGCTGAGCCTGGCCGACGCCTTCCAGCGCGCGGAGCGGCTACCGCTGGCTGGCGGCGCGCGGCTGGAAAGCCCGCCGCCTGCACATCCCGCGGGCCATGATCGGATGGCTCTCGCGGTATGCGGCGCGCATATGTCCGGCCAGCCGCTGAACGGTCAATTGCTGGCGCGGGGCGGCAGGCTGCTGCAGGCGACCCACAGCGCGCCGCGCTATCGGTTGTATGCCCTTCCGGATGGCAAGCGCCCGGCGATGGTGCGTGACGAGCCAGAGGGGGACGCGATAGCCGTGGAAGTCTGGGAGATCCCCAGCGCCGAGGTGGGGTCGCTGTTGGCCGCTATCCCCGCGCCGCTGGGGCTGGGACAGATTGAGCTGGCCGACGGCCGCTGGGTGACAGGCTTTATTTGCGAAGCCGGAGGGCTGGGCGCGGCCACAGAGATCACCGCCTGGGGCGGCTGGCGTCAGTGGCTGGCCAGGTAAACGGGAAACCCTCTGCGGTAGCGCCGCAGAGGGAACTTCCGCACCATCCGGACGCCAGGCGACGGCTCGGGAAGAAAAGCTGGCGTCATCCTCGCTGTGGCAGGACGAGTTGAAGCGATAAGCAGGGGTTGCTGATGGCGCAGATCGTTGATAGCGCAGGGAAGCGCAAGTCTCGATAGGTTCCTGCTGAATGTAGGGACCAATGAATTAATCTTCGGCCAGATAATGCCCCTGCGGACTTTATTCGCACAGTAAGAAGGTTCAAATCTCTCGAGTTAATAAAGAATAACAAATACCAAATTGATATTAACGTTTATCAAGAAAGCCATTAACATCACCATTATGGGGGATTTATGTATTTAATTGATAACGTTACGAATGAAGAGCTACAGAATATTCGTTTTGTTTTAACAGATATGGATGAAACGCTGACTTATAAGGGCAGACTGCAGGCCAGAACCTATCAGAGTCTGGAAATGCTACAACATGCGGGCATTAAGGTGATTCCGGTAACGGCGGCCTCTGCCGGCTGGGCCGATCAGATGGCGAGAATGTGGCCAGTTGATGGGGTCATCGCTGAAAATGGAGGATTATTTCTTACCAGAAATAACATCGAACATGGCATTAACAGGTACTTCTGGCATGAAGACAAATATCTTCTCAATCGAGAAAAAATCAGCCACATCCTTCTCAAGATTCGCCAGAAATACCCCTGGGTTGAAGTGTCTGACGATCAGGATTTTCGCCTGACGAGTATCGCTTTCAAACTTCCCAAAAATCATGAGCAGACCAGACAGCTCTTTGACGAATTAGCGGAAAATAAATGCAGCTATACCATTAATAATCTATGGGTACTGGGGTGGTTAGGGGGGTATGACAAACTCGTCATGAGCAGAAAGGTGTTAAAGCATTTTTACGCACTGGAAGAATCAGATGAACAGGCATCGGTTTTCTACAGTGGTGATTCGCTCAATGACGCCCCCATGTTCAGCTACTACAGCAAAACGTTGGGAATGAACACGATCAATGATATAGCGCAAGTTATACCATCATTGCCGCGCTGGATAAGTCAATTTCCAGGTGGTGAAGGGTTTGTTGATGGCGCTAACAGAATTTTAAATGCTAAAAGGGCAAGCATCAGTTAAGTTGCCTTCTCCGCTCTGGCAGATGGCAACCGGATCCATTGGTAGCAACAGGTCCGGTTGTTGTATGCGTTGGATAGAGAGCCTCATAGGGGACTTGCCGTTATCCAGGCGGAACGCCATCCACGTTGAATGGCTCATCATTCTTGTTGCAAAAATGTGAACGCTTCAGTAGCCTTGTCTCTTTCGGAGACAGGAAATGCTCGTCACTGATTCACTTCTTGCTTACACCCTCGCTGCCACACTGCTTACCCTGACGCCAGGTCTGGATACTGCTCTTATCCTGCGCACGGCGACCGCGGAAGGGGGACGCAAAGCCTTGCATGCCGCGTTAGGCATTGATCTCGGATGCTTTATCTGGGGCGCCGTGGTGGCCTTTGGGTTAGGGACGCTACTGGCGGTTTCTGAACTGGCTTACACCTTGTTGAAATGGTGCGGCGCGGGCTACCTTTGTTGGCTGGGCATCCAATTGCTTCTGCACCCGCGCCAGCAATTTAACACCACCCTGGCAGAATCCACTACCACCAGTAACTGGTTTCTGCGTGGGATGCTGGGGAATGTGCTTAATCCCAAAATGGGCGTTTTCTACGTTTCGTTTTTACCTCAGTTTATCCCCGCCGGACATTCACCTGTCAGCTGGACCTTTCTGCTGGTCACTATTCATGTATTAATTGGTACGCTGTGGTCGTTAACGCTGATTACCGCCACTCGCTATGCCGCCGGCATCCTGAAAAAACCAGCCGTAGTGAAATGGATGGATCGAACGACCGGCTGCCTGTTTCTGTTATTCGCCGCGAAGCTGGCGATGAGCCGCCGGTAATCTCCGGTTTCGTCCTCCTGGGGGACAATGCCCGCTTTCATCAGGTGTCGCCTTGCCGGACTACAGACTTTCCTGCCGTACCCGGGCAAATTTCCTGCACTTTGACGCTTAGTCGTGGAGGTATGGAAAGATGGGATTATTAAATTTTATGAAAGAAGCGGGCGAAAAAAAATGGGATGCCGTCTCCGGCGACAGTAAAGAAGATCGGGCCGATAAGCTGAAAAAACATATCGATGGACTTAATCTGCCTGGCGCCGAAAAGGTCAATATTGCTGTTGCTGAAGATGGCACCGCAACGGTCACTGGTGATGTCGCTTCGCAGGAGGATAAGGAAAAAATTCTGGTTGCGGTAGGTAATGTCACTGGCATAGGCCAGGTCAGTGACGGCGTTAAGGTGACGCATAGCGGGGCGGAAAGTCGTTTTTACACGGTCAAATCCGGTGACACCCTGAGCGCCATCTCAAAAGCGATGTATGGCTCGGCCAATGATTATCAACGTATTTTTGAAGCCAATAAACCGATGCTGACCCCTCCTGACAAAATCCATCCGGTTCAGGTGCTGATTATCCCGGCGAAGTAAGTAGACAGTTCATTCCTCTCAACAGCAACATCAGCGATGACAGGAATACGACATTTATACGGCCATCGGGAGCAGTCACAGACATCAGCTGCTCTCTCAACGGCAAAAGAGCCAGCAGGCGGGCTCTTTTGCCGGGGTCAGGCGCTTACTGTGCGTCAGCCAGTGCCAGTCGGGCCTCTTCCTGCTCGGTGATTTTACGCTGTTGCTCAAGTTCCAGCGCGCCGCGATGAGAGAGGTAGCAGAAGAGTATGCAGCAGACGATCCCGCCCATCAGCAGATAGAACCCGCCGTGCCAGCCCATTTTATCGACCATTACGCCGAACAGGCTGGTGCCTAACGATGCGCCAAAGATATAGCTCATAAATCCGCGCAGACCCACGGCTGAACCGACGGCAAAGCTGGGGACGATTTCCATGGTCTGGACCGAGGCCAGAAACTGCGGGACGTAAATAAGACAGCCCACAATCGCCGCGAATACCGTGACCATCAGCAGAGATTCGCTTTTCCAGTAGCCGATCAGACAGATGAAGATTAGCGTCATACAGATTATGGCTAACGGCATCCGGCGCCCTTTAAACAGCTTGTCGGAGAGCCAGCCGGCCAGCAGAGTAGACGGAATCGCCGCCCACTCAAAAAACAGGAATGCGACGCTCATTTGTTCTTTGGAAAAATGTTTCACCGTCAGCAGGTAAATTGGCAGCCAGCTGATCATGCCGAAACGCACCATATAGACAAACACATCCACAAAGGAGACATACCAGGCGTTTTTGTTACGCAGTACGTAAGTACAAAAGATCTGAAATGCGCTCATGTTCTCCGGCGCTTTCTGGCCGTGTTTGGTCTTCAGCACCACTTTCTCTTCCGGCATCATTTCTGCCAGCGAAGGCAGACCTTCCTCGCGCGGTGAACCCTTACCCAGCACCAGTACGCTAACGGCGAATACCACCGCCACGCAGGCCGGTACAATGTAGCTGGCGCTCTGCCAGTGCTCGGTGCCGAGAATAGCGAATGCGGCGCCGACGATCGGGGCGACAATTCCGCCGCCGACGTTATGGAAAATGTTCCAGAACGCCCCTACGCGGCCACGCTCACGGCGCGGGAACCAGTTCGCAATAGTAATAAAAGAGGGGCCGACCCCCATACCCTGAAACAGGCCGTTCAGGACAACCAGCGCAGCGAAGACCCAGAATGCGGTACTGAATCCTAACCCGACGTTGACGATGGCGCACAGCACCAGACCAAAGGCCATAAAGACTTTCGGGCTGGCTTTATCCGCGAGGCTGCTCATCACGCCTTTACTGATCCCATACGCGATGAGCATACAGCTACTGAGCAAACCGATCTGCGTGGCGCTAAGGTCTAACTGTTCTTTCAGATAGGGCGTGGATAAGGTGAAGTTATTGCGCACGATATAGTACGCCAGGTATCCCAGAAATACGCTCAGCAGCGCCTGCATACGGTATCGACCATAGGTTGCCTGAATTTTCTCAGCTGGAACTTTATTCGCCGACGGGCCTTTTTTTAATAATGATAACATGTCTTCACCTGTATTTATATTGATATGAACATCACGGGTAATTGCCCCGAAGGGTGAAATAAGCGCCTAAAAAATTCAAATCGTCGAAATGAGTCAAAATTGACTCAAAATAATAAAAGGGAGGGGTATTTTTGACCCATAGAGCATGAGTGAGATTCTACGCCATTAATTTTGCGCTAATTTCATGTCCGGCTTGTGCGAACACTAACAAATTCCCCAGTCATTATCTGGTAATCTTTCCCGATATTTCCGGACGCCGGCTTGACTATTTACCCACTCGCGGCGATTAATTCACTGGATGTCATAAACGGGTAAGTTTTGTCTCAACGCGATTTTTACGGTATTTCAATATTTATGAACGGGATCACAAACATATTTCTTCGTGGGGTAGGGATAGTGGGCAAAATGCTCGCGCTGCTGCTGACCGCATGGCTGGGACCCTGTGCGGCGCAAGGCAATGAGCTGGTGATGGCGACGACATTTTCTCCCAGCGCCACCGTGTGGATTATCGATCGCTGGCAGAAAGAACCGGGGTCGGTGATGATAAGGACGCTCAACCGCACCAGCGCCTCGCTGGAACAGCTGCTTGATACGGCAAATGCCGAAAATGTCGATCTCATCCTGACCTCATCGCCGATGCTGCTGCAGCATCTTCAGGAGCATCAAAAACTGGCGCCGTTCAGCGGTGCGCCGGCAGCCAGCCAACATCTGGTGCCGGAATCCATTCGCTCCACCTCCGTGGCCGTGGCGATTTCCGGGTTCGGTTTGCTGATGAATCGCTCGGCGCTGATGACCCGGCATCTGCCTGCGCCAACGGACTGGGATGACCTGACCGATCCCCGTTATCAGGGGGCGCTGCTGATGAGCAGTCCGTCGCGTTCGGATACCAACCATCTGATGGTTGAGTCGCTGCTGCAACAAAAAGGCTGGATTAAGGGATGGGAAACGCTGTTGACGACAGCAGGAAACCTCGTGACCATTTCATCCCGCAGCTTTGGGGTGGCAGATAAGATTAAAAGCGGTCTGGGCGTGGCTGGTCCGGTGATTGATAATTACGCCAATCTGCTGCTGAACGATCCGCACCTGGCTTTTACCTATTTCCCGCAGTCGGCAGTTTCGCCGACCTATGTCGCAGTGCTTAAAAACAGCCAGCACGCCAGCGAAGCGCGGCGGTTTATTCGCTATCTGTTAAGTCCGGAGGGCCAGGCGATCCTCGCCGACGCTAATACCGGGAAGTACCCGGTAACACCGCTGGCGCCAGGCAATCCACGGGCGGCGCAGCAGGCGATGCTGATGAATCAACCGCCAACAAACTATCGACTGATCCTCAAACGTCAGCGTTTGGTTCAGCGGATGTTTGATACGGCCATTAGCTTTCGTCTTGCCCAGCTAAAAGATGCCTGGCGAGCGCTGCATAGCGCGGAGGTCCGTCTCAAGCGTCCGCTGCCCGAGATACGCGCACTGCTCACCCGTGTCCCGGTGGATCCGGCCAGCAGCGAGGATGAAGCCTGGCTGGCTCAGTTCGACAACAAGAGTTTTGCGGAACAGCAGATGATGGAGTGGCAGCTCTGGTTTCTCAATAATCAGCGGCAGGCGATTACTAAACTGGAAGAACTGAAATGATGGGCAGGTCCATGCTGCAACGTCTGCGGCAAATCAGTATCAGTAGCAGCCTACGCGGGGCTTTTCTGATGGGGGCGCTGCTGACGCTGATTGTCAGCAGCGTCAGCCTCTATTCCTGGCATGAACAAAGTTCGCAGATCCGCTATTCGCTGGATGAGTATTTTCCGCGCATCCACTCGGCTTTTCTGATTGAAGGTAATCTTAACCTGGTGGTCGATCAGCTCAATGAATTTCTGCTGGCGCCGAATACCACGGTACGACTGCAGTTGCGCAACCAGATTATCCAGCATCTGGACAAAATAGAAAGGCTAAGTCAGGGGTTGTCGCCAACAGAACGCCAGCAGCTGGGGGTGATATTGCAGGACAGCCGCGCGCTGCTGGCGGAACTGGATCGCGTGCTCTACAACATGTTTCTGGTTCGTGAAAAGGTGGGGGAGCTTTCGGCGCGGATCGACTGGTTGCACGACGATTTCACTACCGAGCTGAATTCGCTGGTGCAGGATTTTACCTGGCAACAGGGGACGCTGCTCGATCAGATCGAAGCCCGACAGGGAGATACGGCGCAGTATCTGAAACGTGCCCGGGGCGTGCAGAATGAACAGCAGCAGGTCTATACCCTGGCTCGTATTGAAAATCAGATCGTTGACGACCTGCGCGACAGGCTCAATGAACTGAAATCCGGGAATGATGACGGCATGCTGGTGGAGACGCATATCCGCTATCTTGAAAACCTGAAAAAAACGGCGGATGAAAATATACGTGCGCTGGATGACTGGCCGAGCACCATTACCCTGCGACAAACGATTGATGAGCTGCTGGAAATTGGCATGATGAAAAATAAGATGCCGGACACCATGCGCGACTATGTTAGCGCCCAAAAAGCGCTCGTGGAAGCCAGCCGGTCCAGAGAAGCGACGCTGGGGCGCTTCAGAACGCTGCTGGAAGCCCAGCTTGGCAGCAGTCACCAGCAGATGCAGATGTTTAATCAGCGTATGGCGCAGATTGTCCGGGTCAGCGGCGGGTTAATCCTGGTGGCGACATTGCTGGCGCTGTTGCTGGCATGGGGGTTGAACCATTATTTTATTCGCTCGCGGCTGGTGAAACGCTTTACTGCGCTGAATCAGGCGGTGGTGCAGATTGGTTTAGGCCAGATCGGGGCGACCATTCCGGATTACGGGCGCGACGAGCTGGGACGTATTGCCGGTTTGCTTCGTCATACTCTGGGTCAGCTTAATGCGCAAAAACAGCAGCTGGAACAGGAGATTGGCGAGCGAAAAGCGATTGAGGCCGATCTGCGCGCCACGCAGGACGAGCTGATCCAGACCGCTAAACTGGCGGTGGTTGGGCAGACGATGACCACCCTGGCGCATGAGATCAATCAGCCGTTGAATGCGCTTTCGATGTATCTTTTTACCGCAGGAAGGGCAATCGAGCAGGGCCAGACGGAGCAGGCACGGACAACGTTAAGCAAAGCGGAAGGGCTGATCAACCGCATTGACGCGATTATCCGCTCCCTGCGCCAGTTTACCCGCCGAGCAGAACTGGAAACGCCGCTGCACCCGGTCGATTTGCGCCAGACATTTACCGTGGCATGGGAACTGCTGGCGATGCGTCATAAGCCTCAGCAGGGGACGCTGGTTATACCGGATGACACCGTCTGGATCCAAGGGGACGAAGTGCGTGTCCATCAGGTGCTCGTGAACGTGCTGTCCAATGCCCTCGACGCCTGCCCGCACGCCGCGCAAATCACCGTGAGCTGGCAAATCCAGGGCAACAGGCTATGTGTGTTGATTGCCGATAACGGCCCCGGCTGGCCTGCGGCCTTACTCCCTTCACTGTTAAAGCCGTTCACTACCAGTAAAACCGTGGGGCTGGGAATAGGGCTTTCGATATGTGTTTCGTTGATGACGCAAATGGAAGGGGCGTTGCGCCTGGCGTCGACGTGTATGCGCAGTGCCTGCGTGGTGCTGGAATTCAATGTGACGGATGTAAAAGATGTTGAGTGATAACTGTTCGATTCTGCTGATTGACGATGATGCCGATGTGCTGGATGCCTATACGCAGCTGCTTGAGCAAGCGGGGTACCACGTCAGTGCCTGTAATAATCCGTTTGATGCGCGGGAGCGGGTGCCGAAGGACTGGCCCGGCATTGTTTTAAGCGATGTCTGCATGCCCGGCTGCTCCGGTATCGATTTAATGACGTTGTTTCATCAGGATGACGATCTGCTACCGATTCTGCTTATCACCGGTCACGGCGATGTGCCGATGGCGGTGGAGGCGGTGAAAAAAGGGGCCTGGGATTTCCTGCAAAAGCCGATTGATCCGGGCAAGCTGCTCACGCTGGTAGACGCCGCGCTGCGTCAGAGGCAATCGGTAATCGCCCGTCGCCAGTATTGTCAGCATAAATTACTGGTTGAGCTTATTGGCCGCAGCCAGTGGACGGTTCGGTATCGCCAGCGCCTTCAGCAGCTGGCAGAAACGGATATTGCGGTATGGCTTTACGGCGAGCCGGGAACCGGCCGCATGACCGGCGCACGTTACCTGCACCAGTTAGGACGGCACGCTGAAGGTCCGTTTATCGCCTGCGAGCTCAATCCGGCTAACGCACACACGCTTAATGAACTGATCGCCAAGGCCCAGGGCGGGACGCTGGTCTTAAGCCACCTGGAGCATCTGACTCACGAGCAACAGCATCAGCTGGTACAGCTGCAGAGTCATGAGAAGCGGCCTTTTCGCCTGATTGGTATCGGTAGCGCTTCGCTGGTGGAGTTGGCCGCCAGCAGCCAGATAGTGGCGGAACTCTATTACTGCTTCGCGCTGACGCAAATTGGCTGCCAGTCTCTGTCAAAGCGACCTGATGATATCGAGCCGCTGTTTCATCACTATTTGCAAAAAACCTGTCAACGGCTGAATCATCCTGTCCCGGAGGTGGATGCTGGTCTGTTGAAGGGGATGATGCGCCGGGTGTGGCCAAATAACGTTCGCGAACTGGCGAACGCCGCCGAGCTGTTTGCAGTAGGCGTATTACCACTCGCAGAAACGGTTAATCCGCTGATGCACATCGGCGAGCCGACGCCGCTGGACCAGCGGGTTGAGGACGTCGAGCGGCAGATCATCACCGAAGCGCTGAATATCCACCAGGGACGTATTAATGAGGTGGCGGAGTATCTGCTGATACCGCGTAAAAAACTTTATCTCAGAATGAAGAAGTATGGTCTGAATAAAGAGCACTACAAAGGGGTTTAGGCATGGCGCCAGACGATGGTTGATAATATCCTGAATGGTTCCTGTGCCGGAAAATAACGATGTTTTTACGCTAAAGGGGCAGGGAAGGGTGAACCCTTATGAATATCTGAAAAAAGAGGCCACCATTTTTTAAATGGATTTTTTATATAGATTTGCAAAGGTGAAGAGGTAAAAACTTAAGCGCCTGTTATTTTTTTATTTTATAGAAGGAATTCTGAGTGAAGCGCATTAACGAACGTGCCTGGGAAGTGTTTGGTATCTATGGAAGGGTTTGTGAAAGCTGCTCCGGGGCGATCGCATTAAGCCTGTTGCAGGCGCTGGCGATGTTTGGTTGCCTTGAGAAAAGAGAGGCTGTCGGGTTAACGCTGTATTGCATTCTGACTTTCATCGCCGTTGTGGCGACGATAGGTTTTTTTGCCTCTCTGATAAGTATAGGAAGAACTATTCATATACAAAGTGAAGGTCATAAGGTAGCTGAATTCCTGATTTCCTGCGTTTTTTATCCGGTCGTTATCGGTATCCTGCTTTCGGCGCTTGCGACGCTTCAATCAATATAAGGTGACATCAGGCGTAAGGACCCCGGAGCGATCTCCACGCCATCATTTTAAAGTGGCATGAATAGGTGAAGGTCGATTCCGATTTAACGAAACGAAGCTGCATCAGGCGGCTCGTCGCATCGTCGACAAGACCAGTGAGGTACAGGCGGGTACACGGTTCTCGAACCAGTGGTGGTCGCAACCATCAATCTGGATCAGTTCTCCGCAGCGGGCCCGAAGATAACGTGACTGCTGAATTTTCGGCGCACGTTGTTTGCGGGGGATCCAGAGACCGGCTTTGACCATGAGTGAACGGACAGTCTCTTTGGACAGATGAACATCATGCAGTTCTGCGAGTTTCTCACACGCCAGCGTAGACTAAAGTCGGTATAGCGCTCGCGGATAATATTGAGCGCGTACTGTGCAAGGTCATCTGGCAGCTGGTTATTGCTGAGATTTCAACAATGTTGGTTAGCGATATCTGGCGAGCCTGATTCACGGCAGTGCATCAGAAGGCGTCGGTACTGGCGATCAGATATACTTAGGCGCTGCGCGGCCATCTGAGTGGTCAGACGCCGGTCGACAACGTCCTGAATGATTTTGAGTCGGTTAACTTCATCCAAAGTGAAAACGTCCGCTGCATGAGCCGTTATCAGAATCCCTCGATGGTGAATCTACGGGGCACTTATCCAGGAGCTGGCCTTACAACTTAGCCACCACAATAAAAGTGCGCATAATGTATATTATGTTAAATCACCTACTGTGGTAAATAAGTTCATATGACACTCCCACTAACTGATAAATCAATACGTTAGGATTTCTGATCTCCCTCTCGTTTCTTGCATTAGGTACAGAGTACATTCTCTTCATATCCATGATAATTTTGAGGTAAATATTGTGTATTCACTAAAGCAGTTGGTTATCTCAGGCCGTAAAAGGCGATGGATCCTGATGGACTTGGAAACCTCTCTGCCGTTGCTGTATCCCCTTAGGTACCATATTGACCATTTGGCTTTCCGCTCATTGTCCACACAGTCAGCTTCACTTCAATCTGTGAAGTTTTTTTACGAATTCTGGAGGCAAAAGTATGGTGTCTCGTTTTGCTACAGCTTCTATTCATCTGACCACAATCCAGACATTGCTGTCGGTGAAATGCCCGCATTTTGGATGTATCTAGAAAATGGCCACAACGTCCAGTCAAATGTGTTGTCTTTAACGAGAGTCACAAAAGCCAATAGCTTAACTCATACAGTTAGAGTTCGTGCTGTGATCCATTTCATTTCTTTTTTGATTAACACCTACATATCACCTGCATACCGGGATGACTCTCCCAAAGCATTATCACTTTTGGCTTCGCGTTTACACACCCGTTTACAGCTTTGCCGGGAGAATTATCGAACGCTTACATCAAACAAATTTTCGCAACATAGTCACAGCAGCCAAGGATTTCAGAGTTTGTCTGGGGCAATGGTGCTCAGCCTGTATGGAATAATAACCCCCTCTTCTGCCCAAAAGCATAACCCGCTAAATCCTTTCCCTTCCGGGCATCTTCAGTTCCGCAATTTTTTGATTATTCGTCTGTTGTTAAATTATGGTTTACGAACAGGTGAGCTATTGTTGTTAGAGTGCAGCTCAATTAAACCTAATTTAAAAGGTGATAAGTTTAGTTTGATTGTGACAACTGTCGACGAGGCATACGAACCAAGAAAGAATGCGCCATCTCTCAAAAATGCATGGGCTAATCGTGTGTTGGAGCTCGATAAGCAGGATTATATTTTTTTAAGCATTTATATAGCAAAGCTTCGACCAAAAACTGATAAACACGATTTCATCTTTACATCGAGTCAACAGTCAGCGAAGCCTTTGTCCTACACATCAGTTCATTCTATTTTTTCGAAAATAGATCAGGTCTTCACTAACCAATATCCAGAGTACAAATCACCGTTGTACTCTGACTCGTTGCAACGATTGACTCCGCATACAACCCGACATACTTGGGCCTTTTTGACATTGCAAAAAATATGGCATTTAAAATATTTGAAAAGCCAGCAAAATAAAACACACTTTATTGCTGAAGTCCCTTCCCTCTCAGGGATAATGGAAGAAGCCAAAGATGAACTACGACTGATGGGGGGATGGAGTCCGACAAGTCAAATGCCTGATCTATATGCAAAACGTTTCCTGTCTGAGCAGGCTAATGCTGCCAATGTCCAACGAATTATTCAAGACAATGCAGCGCTACATAATACGTTAGATACTATAATGGATAGATATAACGATGACATCATTTGATAATGCATTAAAATCTGACGAAGGGAACTCAGTTTACCCTCCTGATTTAGCTAAGGCTATCTTTGAACTCGATATTCCTGATCGAATTTATCTAAAAACGGCAATGGAGTTTGATGATAAATATATTGTTAACAAAGGAAATAAATGGACTTTCGATTATTCAGGCAGTCGGCGATATCTTGTTTTCAATCAAGATTATATCTCAAATAAATTAAACAAGTATTTTTCCGGTTAGACTTCTTAGCCAGTTACGCCCGCTTTTAATTGGTTTTCGTAAATCAAAAGGATTAACTCAAAGAGAATTATCTGCCAGGTTGGGTGTAACTCAGCAGACTTATGCTCGCCTTGAGGCAAATCCTTCAAAAGCAAGTGATCCTGTAAGTATCCCGCATAATCGTGCCATTCACATTTAGAGATCCTCCGGCATAATCGCTCTGCCAACAAAGGAGATCGCTATGCGTAAAGCCCGTTTTACTGAGCATCAGAT
>NZ_JBKIUP010000009.1:0-139051 GCF_046602535.1 Klebsiella sp. 1SOBk10mer | reverse complement strand
GCGGCCGATCGCCGAGGCGCCGTTATAGGAGCCGTCGACGCCGACATATTTCTGGTCGCCGGTCTGGAAGTGGGCGCCATAGCGGGCGTAGCCGCTGAACTTGAGGCCGAATGGAATGGCCATATCCGGCGAGGCGGCGGTGGTCTGCGGGTTGGTGATCACGTCGACCTTTTTGTCGGCCGCGGCGTCGATTTTCGCCTGGCGTTCGGCCAGCGCTTTATCAACGGCTTTGGCGACGATGGCGTCGATCTGTTCCTGAGTAAATTCTTGCGCCATTACGGAAATTGGGCACAGCGCGGCGACAACCGCCATGGCTAAAGGCAGTTTTTTCACAGTATTCATGGTTATCTCGCTTTAATAATTAATATATTTCAGATAATAACCATCCCATTCTGGCTAAAATATATAGCCAAAATAAGCTGATTTGTTTTTTTAGGGTACAGCGACGCCGGAGAATAATATTCTCGCAGGCGTTATTCCATATTCATTAACGCTGGTACAGATGGATTAATTCTTCTGAGAACTCGCGGGCCAGCAGCGAATTCATCAGATGATCCTGGGCATGTACCATAATCAGCGTCATAGGCTGACGCGCTTCACCGGCATCCTGCTCGATGAGCTGGGTCTGCATCTGATGCGCCCGACGGGCGTAACCGTCGGCTTCATTTAACAGTAAACGCGCTTCGTCGATATTTCCGGTTCGGGCCGCATGTAGCGCTTCAAAACATAATGAGCGTGACTGTCCCGCATTAACGATAATTTCCATTACCGCATCTTCTAATTCAATCATGTGTATTCCTGAGGTCTTTATTATTTAATAATGCAGTGAAAGTCCTTTTTCTGCATTATTACGCTGCCATCATATTATCTCTCCGGGGCGGAGAGGAATTAGCTAACGGTTTCTGCCACCGGAACGCTATTTTTGGTTTTCTCAACTTCGGTTTTCATTAAGGAACGTTCATAGGCGCGCAGGAACGGCAGGTAAATCACCGCCGACATCACCATGCAGATAAGGCACATCACTACCGGGCTCAGCGTCCAGTTGGCCGCCCACGAGGCGCCAATCGGTGCCGGCGTGGTCCACGGAGTGAGGGACACCACCTGGCTCAGCCAGCCAAGACGCGTCGCGCCGTAAGCCAGCACCGCGTTGACCATCGGTACGCAGACGAAGGGGATAAACATCATCGGGTTCATGATGATCGGCGCCCCGAACAGGATCGGCTCATTGATATTAAAGAAGCTCGGCACGATGCCCATCTTGCCGATGGTGCGCAGATGCGTGGCCCGACTACGCAGCAGCAGGAAGGCCAGCGGTAGGGTTGAACCGACGCCGCCAATCAGCAGATAGTGATCCCAGAAGCCCTGCAGATAGACGTGCGGTAACACCGTGCCGGCCGCCAGCGCCGCCTGGTTTGCCGAGAGGTTAGCCATCCAGAACGGGTTCATAATACCGGTGACAATCAGCGAGCCGTGGATCCCAGCGAACCAGAAAATCTGGCACATCAGGACGGAGAGCAAAATAGCCGGCAGCGAGTCGGAGGCGGAAACCAGCGGCTCCAGCAGATGCATGATCGCCTGCGGCAGGATCATCCCGGTCTGCGCTTCGATAAACAGGTTCAGCGGATGCAAAGTACCAATCACCACCAGCACCGGGATAAGGATTTCAAACGAACGAGCGACGCCGGTCGGTACCTCTTTAGGCAGTCGAATGGTGATGTTGTTTTGCTTCAGCCACGCGTAGACGCGGGTGGAGTAGATGGCGGTGATGAGGGCGGTAAAAATGCCCTGTCCGGACAGATACTGAGTGGAAATTTTTCCATCGGCATAGGGCGCGGCGACCAGCAGGAAGGCCATAAACGCCAGCAGACCGGACATCACCGGATCCAGCTGAAACTGACGACCGAGGCTGGCGCCAATGCCGACCGAGATAAAGAAGGTCATTACGCCCATGCTGAGGTTAAACGGCAGCATCAGCTGTTCGCGGTAGTGCTGGGAGAAATCGAGCCAGCCGCGGGCAAAGCCGTTGGTGGTCTCGGGTGAAAACGGCGGAAAGATAAATACCAGCATGAAAGAGCCGATGATCATAAACGGCAATGCGGCAGTGAAGCCATCGCGGATAGCGATAACATATTTCTGCTGCCCAAGGCGTCCTGCCAGCGGAGTAATAGATTGCTCGATCACGGCAATCATGGACTGATACAGAGAACTCATTTCAACACCTCTCAGTGCGCCGCTGGGATCAGCGACAGAGCATAATTCAGGACGTTGTCTCCCCGCTGCATACCGTAGTCCATCGTATCGATGGGCTGAACGGGAATGTTCAGGGAAGCCGCTTTGTCAGACAGGGTTTTCAACATGTATTTCACCTGGGGGCCTAGCAACACCACCTGATACTGCGGAAACTGGATGTCAAATTCGGAAACGCCATAGGCATCAATCTGCACCGGCAGATCACGTTCTTTCGCCGCCTCCACCATCTTTCTGACCAGCAGACTGGTGGACATTCCGGCTGAGCAACACAGCATAATCTTGTACATCGACGACCATCCTCAAAATGTAAAAAGTTATTGCGTGGATGATTTGATATCAGACGGAAACCGGTTTCCATTTATAAAAAGCAGAACTGTGATAGTGGTCAAGATCTCCTGCTTATGGGGCGGATTTATTGGATTTGGCTCACATTATTCTGTCGATTTGGCGATGTTTTGCGCTGAAATGGAAAATCGGTTTCCAAACAAATGGCGAAATGGATATACTGCGCTGGTCATAATTGAAGCGATTCAGGTTTACAGGATTTTGGCGGGACGCGGCGCCCGCGCAGGGGAAAATGATGTCGACAATCAATGATGTTTCACGACTTGCCGGGGTTTCCAAAGCCACGGTGTCGCGAGTGTTGAGCGGCTCACGTGGCGTGAAGGAAGCCAGTCGTCAGGCGGTGCTGCAGGCGGCGGAAGCGCTCAATTACCGGCCAAACATGATAGCCCAGTCGTTGCTTAGCCAGTCCACCGGCTGCATCGGCGTCATCTGCGCCCAGGACAATATCAATCAAACCACCAGCTATCTCTACGCCCTGGAAAAACAGCTCAGCCAGCACCAGAAGCACCTGCTGCTACGCTTCGCCAACACCAGCAGCGGCGTGATGAACTCGCTGGAGGAGTTAACCTGCGGGCTGTGCGATAACGTGCTGATCATCGGCGCGCGTTTTCCTCTGAATATTAACCGCCCGGACGTGGTGTTGGTGGACTGCCTCGACAGCGAGGGCGAAAACAGCATTCAGTTCGATCACGCCTTCGCCGCCGAAACCGCCTGCCACTATCTGATAAGCCAGGGCAGAAGGCAGATTGCGCTGATCCATCCGCAGAGCAGCGGCTTTGCCGATCAGGTGCTGCTGGGCTACAAGCACGCGCTGGAAAAAAACTTTTTGCCGTTTAATCGCAATCTGGTGTTTCTGGATAACACCTCGCCGTCGGTGGCGGTGCAGGAGCTGGTCAATAACGCCACGACGCTGAACTTTAACGCGCTGCTGGTGAGCGATGAGCTGCAGGCGCAGCGCGTGGTGCCGCAGCTGCAGGCGTTTAACCGCGCCGTTCCGCAAAATGTGATGGTGTTTAGCCTCGCCGGATCGTTACAGCTGCCCGGAATCCCGACTATCCCGGCGATTGAATATTCCATGGACGCGATGGCGTCGCGGATCGTCAACTGGCTGACCGAGAAAACGGACAACCCGGGCGGCAGCCCGCTGCGCGGCGATTTAATTATTCCAAAGCACTGATCGTCGCTCTTGCCCTGACCCGCCGCCGTTGGCTGCGGGTTTTTTAATGGCTGTTTTTTGTCGTATCCCTCACATTATAAATAAAACTCATATCTGTCGCCGGGTTTTCGAACCGGACAGCCTGCGTGACCTGCCTTAAGTTGAGTACGAAAGTTCCACTCAAAAAAACACTAACCAGAACATTCGTACCGCCTGCTTGAGGAAGTCACCCTATGAATCACATGAACGTTGTCGATGTGAAAGCGTGGATAGATGCCCGCCCGGTCTCGCGCTTTCAATGGAACGTGCTGCTGCTCTGTTTCATCATCATTATGCTGGATGGGTATGACGCTGCGGTGATGGGCTTTGTCGCCCCGGCGCTCATCGAGGACTGGGGCATCAGCCGGGCTGAAATGGGGCCGATTCTTGGGGCGGCTATGTTCGGCGTCGCCATTGGCGCGCTGGTGGCGGGCCCGCTTTCTGACCGCTACGGCCGAAAACGCATTTTACTCTGGTCGGTGGCGCTGTTTGCGCTGTTCAGCCTGGCCGGCGCCGTGGCGCAAAGCCCGTCGCAGCTGGCGCTGCTGCGCTTTCTCACCGGCCTCGGACTTGGCGCCGTGATGCCCAATTGCGTCACGCTGGTGGCGGAATATATGCCGGAGCGGCGTAAAGGGGTGATGATCACCCTGATGTACAGCGGATTCAACGTGGGTTCCGGCCTCGGCGGCTTTATCGCTGCCGGGTTGTTATCGCATTACAGCTGGCACTCGGCGCTGATTTTTGGCGGCGTGCTGCCGCTCGTGGTGCTTCCCTTTATGATCGTGATGTTGCCGGAGTCGGCGATGAGCATGGTGGCGCGCCGACTACCGGGCGAGCAGATCGCCAGGGCGCTTAACCGGCTTGGAGGCCAGTTTACGGCTGACACCGTCTTCCAGCTGAATGCGCCGCCCATCACGCGGAGCAGTAAAGTGGCGCAGCTGTTTCGGCATGGCTATGCCCGCGGCACGATAGCGCTGTGGCTGACCTATTTTATGGGGCTGTTCGTGATATATCTGCTGAACGGCTGGCTGCCAACCATTCTCCGCTCCGGCGGGCTGTCGCTGCAGCAGGCGGCGATGATGACCGGCTTGTTCCAGCTCGGCGGCCCGCTGGGCGGGATCCTTGTCGGTATGCTGATGGATCGTGCTTCGGCGAAAGCGGTGATTGCGGCAACCTATTTCCTTGGCTGCCTGTGCCTGTTGTCCCAGAGGTTGATGGATTTCGGATCGGCGGCGCTGTCGGTGCTGATTTTTATCAGCGGGATGTGCATTAACGGCGCGCAGAACGGTCTGCAGGCCTATTCGCCAGCCTATTATCAAACCGAGATCCGTGCTACCGGCGTCAGCTGGATGCATGGTATCGGCCGTACCGGGGCTATTCTCAGCTCCACGCTGGGCGGGATGCTGATGCTGGCCGTGCCGGGACACTCGTCGATCTTTTTGGTGCTTGCGCTGCCGGCCTGCCTGGCGGGGACCTGTATTTTGTTGCACCGTATGAATCACGCTAAGCCTCGACTCACAGAGGCAGAACTGGACGCTTTGTCATCCCCCCTGGAACACCGATAAGTGGAGTTATCTGATGGCTAACATTCTCGGCGGTATCGCCGTCTCTCATACCCCGACTATCGGCTTCGCGGTCGATCATCATAAACAGCAGGACCCGGCATGGTCGCCGATCTTCCAGAGCTTCGAACCGCTGCAGCGCTGGCTGGAGGAGAAAAAACCGGATGCGCTGGTGTACATCTTTAATGACCATGTGACCGCCTTTTTCTTCGATCACTATTCGACATTTACGCTGGGAATCGATAGTCAATATGACGTTGCCGATGAAGGCGGCGGACCACGCTGTCTGCCGCCGGTCCAGGGCAATGCGGCGCTCTCAAGGCACATTGGCGCCAGCCTGATGGCCGATGAGTTTGATATGTCGTTCTTTATGGATAAAAAGCTCGACCACGGCCTTTTCTCGCCGCTTTCGGCGCTGTTGCCCTGGGATGAAGCGCAGGGGTGGCCGACGGCGGTAATCCCGTTACAGATCGGCGTGCTGCAATTTCCGGTACCGAGCGCGCGCCGTTGTTACCGACTCGGCCAGGCGCTGCGCCGGGCAATTGAAAGCTTCCCGGAAGATATCAATGTGGCGATTGTCGCGACCGGCGGGCTCTCGCATCAGGTTCATGGCGAGCGCTGCGGATTTAATAATCCCGACTGGGATGCCCAGTTTGTTGACATGCTGGTTAATGACCCGGAAAAGCTTACCGAAATGACCCTTGGCGAATATGCCGAGCTGGGGGGAATGGAAGGGTCTGAGGTGATCATGTGGCTGGTGATGCGCGGCGCGCTATCAGCCAATGTCACCGAAACCTGGCGCGACTATTACCTGCCGTCGATGACCGGTATCGCTACGCTGATCCTTGAGAACAATGCGCGCCTGCCCCCCGTCGATACCCTGACGCGCCATCGCCAGCATATGGCGCAGCAGCTGGCCGGGGTGGAGAAACTGCCGGGAACCTATCCTTTTACCCACGAGCGCAGCCTGAATGGCTTGCGGCTTAACCGTTTCCTGCATCGGCTGATTGAGCCTGCCTGGCGCGAACGTTTTCTGCAGTCGCCTCAGTCGCTTTATGCCGAAGCCGGACTGAGTGAGGAGGAACAGCAGTTGCTCAACGCACGCGACTGGCGGGGATTGATTCAGTATGGCGCCAGTTTCTTCCTGCTGGAGAAAATGGGCGCGGTGGTCGGCGTATCCAACCTGCATATTTACGCCGCGATGCGCGGGCAGACGCTGGAGGCGTTTCAGCAAACGCGCAACCAACAGGTAACCTATTCGGTGGCGGGTAAACGTTAAACAGTCCCGTCCTGAACCTGCTGATAAATAAAACGCAACAGCGCCTGCGTCGCCGGGGAGGGTAGGCTGCCGGCGCGAAACGTCAGCCCGATACGCCGGGTGGTATCGGGCAGGGGGACCGGCAACACGCTGAGCAACCCATTGTCAGTTTCAAAACGCATCTGGCTGGCGGAAACCGCCGCCAGCATGTCGGAGTCCTGCAGCAATCCTCGCACCATCGCCGCATCCCCGGTCTCCACCGTCGGCTGGGGCAGCGGCAGCCCCAGGGTGACAAACGCCTTATCCAGCAAATGGCGCGCCGGCGCGTTGGCGCGCGGCAGCACCCATTGCGCTGTCGCCAGCTGGCTGCGCGGATCCGGATGGCGCAGCAGCGGGTGGTTATTACGCAGTAAAATCAGCATATCCTCTTCGAATAACGCCTCGCTACAGAGGTCCGGGAGATCTTCATCCTGACGCAGGGCGCCGATAATAAAATCGATATTACCTGCGCGCATATCGGCGACCAGCGACTCATACGGGCTTTCATTGGTCATGAGGGTAATGCCCGGGTGCTGGGCCAGAAAGGCGGCGATGGCGGAGGGCAGTAGCCGGGTGCGACTCAGCGGCAGGGCGCCAATGCGCACGGTGCCCTCCAGCACCCCGCGACGGGCGGCGAGATCGCTCCAGATGTTTTCCAGCTCGTTGAGCGCTCTGCTCACCGGGGGATAGAGCAGTTCTGCGGCAGGCGTGGGACGCACCCCTTCTGGCGTTCGGCGAAACAGCGCCGAATCCGCCCCTTTCTCCAGGACTTTCAGCGCGGCGCTGACCGCCGGCTGGGTGATCCCCAACTGTTGCGCGACGGTTTGGGTATGGTTGACGTGATAGAGCTGAATAAAAATGGCTAACCGGCGGGTATTGAACAGCCAACCGGCGTCCGCCAGCGGGCCGCTGGTGCGGGTATGGTGCTTCTGCAACAGCGCCGGGATGGCCTGCAGGTCGTCAATCGCCCGCCGGGCGCGCGGCAGGATGCACTTGCCATACTCGGTGGGCACCATGCCGCTGTAATGGCGTTCGAACAGCGTGACGTTCAACGCGGCTTCAAGGTCGCGGATAGCCCGGGTTATCGCTGACTGCGTGCGGAATAAGTCATCGGCAGCACGCGAGACGCTTCCGCGCAGCGCGACCTGACAAAAAAAGCGCAGCTGCATGATATTTATGATTTTATCGTGCTTTCTCTTCAGCATTATTCGTCAGGCCTGAAATAGTGAGTGAGTCGACAACATAAATAAAAATCATAGCCTTCGCAAGTTAACGAATTACCTTCCAGCGGCGGGACATGACAAGCTGAAAAAAACAACAGAGGAAGCCATCATGTCTCATCCGGTTAGCGAAAAAAGTGCCCTTGTCGTCAGCGCCCACTCGGCCGATTTCGTCTGGCGCGCGGGCGGTGCGATAGCCCTGCATGCCCTGCAGGGCTATCAGGTCCATGTGGTCTGTTTGTCCTTTGGCGAGCGCGGCGAGTCCGCCAAACTGTGGCGTAAAGGCAACATGACCGAGGAGGCGGTGAAGCAAGTCCGTCGCGAAGAGGCGCAGGCCGCCGCCGAGATCCTGGGCGCCAGCGTCGAATTCTTTGATATCGGCGACTATCCGCTGCGCGCCGATAAAGAGACGCTGTTTCGTCTGGCGGATGTGTATCGCCGTATCCAGCCCCACTTTGTTCTGACGCACTCGCTGCAGGATCCCTATAACTACGATCACCCGCTGGCCTCCCACCTGGCTCAGGAGGCTCGGATTATCGCTCAGGCAGAAGGCTATCGCCCCGGCGAGAAAATTGTCGCTGCTCCCCCGGTTTACTGTTTCGAACCGCACCAGCCGGAGCAGTGCAACTGGAAGCCTGATGTGCTGCTGGACATCACCACTGTCTGGGAGAAAAAGTATCAGGCCATTCAGTGTATGCAGGGCCAGGAGCATTTGTGGGAGTACTACACCCGCGTGGCGCTGCAGCGCGGAGTGCAGGCCAAACGCAACATCGGCATCACGGCCGCGCGCGATATCGTTCACGGCGAAGCCTTCCAGAGCATCTTCCCCCGCGTAACGGAGAACCTGGCATGAAGCTGTTAAATAAAAAAGGCCTTGTGATCCGCCATCTGCCGCGCCATGACGAGGCGGTTTTGCGCCGCTGTGAGGCGGCCGGGGTGGCGACGCTCCATGAAGCCTGGGCACGCCAGGGGCTGATGGGACCGGCAATCCGTCCGATTCAGCAGGGCGTCAGCCGGGCGGGCAACGCGGTCACGGTACTGGTGACGCCAGGCGACAACTGGATGTTTCATGTCGCGGTCGAGCAGTGCCGCGCCGGCGATATTCTGGTGGTGGCCCCGACGTCGCCGTGCGGCGATGGCTTCTTCGGCGATCTGCTGGCGACGTCTCTCCAATCGCGCGGTGTGGTCGGTCTGGTGGGCGATATCGGCATTCGCGATTCGCAAACGTTGCGGGAGATGGGATTCGCCGTCTGGTCCCGTCAGGTTTATGCCCAGGGAACGGTGAAAGAGAGCCTCGGCTCGGTTAACGTCCCGGTGATTTGCGCAGGCCAGCTTGTGCAGCCGGGCGATGTCGTGGTGGCCGACGACGATGGCGTCGTGGTGCTGCCTCACGCCCAGGTGCGTGATGTGCTCGATAAAGCGGAAGCACGCATGAGCAATGAGCTTGCGAAGCGTGAGCGGATGCGCCATGGCGAGCTGGGGCTGGATATTTACGCGATGCGCCAGCGTCTGGCGGAAAAGGGGCTGCGGTATTACGACAGCGCAGATGAGGTGGAGGAGTAAGATGGCGCAACCCGGAATTCCCTGTCTATGGATGCGCGGCGGCACCTCGAAGGCGGCCTGTTTTCTGGCTGACGATCTGCCTGCCGATCCGGTGCAACGTGATGCGGTGCTGCTGGCGGTGATGGGCTCGCCTGATCCCCGGCAAATTGACGGGATCGGCGGCGCCGATCCGCTGACCAGTAAAGTGGCGATTATCCGCCGCTCCGCACGGCCTGACGCCGATGTGGACTATCTGTTTGCCCAGGTGAACGTGACGGGGGCCTCTGTGGACTACGGCCAAAACTGCGGCAATATTCTTGCCGCCGTTGGCCCTTTCGCCATCGAGCGTGGGCTGATTCGCCACGATGCGCCGCTCACTCGCGTGCGTATTTATATGGAGAACACGGGGCAACTGGCGGTGGCAGAGATCCCCTGCGATGCCGACGGGGTCGACTACGTCGGCGAGAGTCGTATCGATGGCGTGCCGGGCAGCGCCAGCCCGATCCTGCTCCATTTTCTTGATGTCGCCGGCTCCAGCTGCGGGGCCCTGCTGCCGACCGGCCGGGTTCGTGATCGTTTTGACGGCGTCGAGGTGACCTGCATCGATAACGGAATGCCGGTGATCCTGCTGCGCGCGTGCGACCTCGGTTGCACCGGCTATGAGACGCGCGAACAGCTGGATAATGACGACGCGCTTAAACGTCGCCTGGAGTCGATTCGCCTGCAGGCCGGGCCGCTGATGCAGCTTGGCGACGTCAGCCAGCGCACGGTGCCCAAGATGACCCTGATCGCCGAGCCGCGACACGGCGGCGCTATCAGCAGCCGCACCTTTATCCCGCACCGCTGCCACGCGTCGATCGGCGTATTTGGCGCGGTGAGCGTGGCCAGCGCCTGTCTGCTTCCTGGATCCGTCGCGCAGGGCATGGCGCAGGTCGCGCCAGGCGCTACGCCGCTGCTCAGCGTTGAGCATCCGACAGGCGAATTTAGCGTGACGCTTCAGCTTGACGCAGACGGCGCCCTGACAGGCTGCGGCCTGTTACGCACGGCGCGACTGCTGTTTGCTGGCGAAGTTTTTATTCCGGCCCGCGTCTGGCCGCGTGAGGAGTAATGATGACGACAATCGCGTTTATTGGTTTTGGCGAGGCGGGTGGCATTCTGGCGGCAGATCTGGCCCGTGAGCATGCGGTGACCATATGGGATTGCAAGCTCAATGGCCCGGAGCGAGAGGCAATGGTCAGGAAAGCCGGTGATTCGCGCGTTCAGGCGGGGAGTTCGCTGGCGCAGGCGCTGGAGAGCGCCGCGCTGATTTTTTCTACTGTGACCGCCGGTGAGGCGCTAAAGGTCGCGCAGCAGGCCGCCGCGCTGCTGCAGCCGGGGCAATATTTCCTCGATCTCAACTCCGTGGCGCCGGAAACGAAACGGCAGGCAGCTGAACATTTTCTGCCCGGCGCCTACATTGATGTCGCGGTGATGGCGCCGGTGCCGCCGGCTCGATTGCAGACACCGTTATTGATCGGCGGGCCGCAGGCGGAGGCGATCGCGCCGCGTCTGCAGGGGCTGGGGCTGAATGCCCGCTATGGCGCCAGTACGGTGGGCCAGGTGTCGGCGATAAAAATGTGCCGTAGCGTGATGATCAAAGGTCTTGAAGCGCTCACCACAGAATGCCTGTTCGCGGCCCGTGAATATGGCGTCGAGGAGGAGGTGCTTAGCTCCTTGCATCATAGTTTCCCGTCTCTGGGCTGGACAGGCGCGTTTCCCGACTATCTGATCAGCCGGGTGGCGGAACATGGCGTTCGGCGCAGCGAAGAGATGGAAGAGGTGGTAAAAACCCTGCGTGATGTGGGGAGCGCCGGGATAATGAGCGAGGCGATCGCGAAAAGCCAGCGCCAGCTTCCGGAGCAGATGGCCGCCCGTAGCCTTAGCTACAGGCAGCTGACGCCGTTTGACTGGAAAACGCTGGTCGCCAGGCTGAAATAACCGCTATTTGGCCGGACAGACGATTTTGTCGATTGCGGCCTGGTAGCTTTTTTGGTTATTGCGCTCTTTCGCCAGCGTCGCTTCGCGGACCGCGTTCTTGTTGCCGTCGGTCGCCAGCACTTTATTGGCAAAATCGTTGTCGCTGAGGTGGCTTGCTGGCGCGCATTTTTCCTTCACCGCTTTGAGCACCTGCTGCTTTTGCTGCTCGAACTGCAGGCTTTGCAGCGGTGATTCGGCCCACGCCGACGTGGCGCTCAGGGCGGTGACCAGGCATACCATCCAACATGCTTTCATCAGGCTTCTCCTTCCGTAATCGCTTCCGTCAACTATATGCGCAGGTGGGAAAACACGCAAATAGCGGTTAATTTAACTTATTGAAAAGGCGTTTGTTATCATCGCCTCAGGCGGCTCTCACCCGCCGCCGCGAGTCGATAGCGATCAGCACCACCGACGCCAGGATCAGCAGAGTGCCCAGCCAGTCCGGCAGCGTGAAGGTGATCCCCAGCAGCAGGAGCGACAGCAGGGCGCTGCTCAGCGGTTCGGCGCAGCTGAGGATCCCCGCTTTGGCGCCGCCAATCTTCTGCGCGCCGTTAAGATAAAGGCTGAATGTCAGCGAAGTACCGATCACCACCAGGTAGAAAAAAGCTAACAGCAGGCTGCCGTTCACCACAAAATCGGTGCCCTGGCCGCCGTAAAACGGCAGCAGCATCGCACCGCCGAACAACATACTCCAGCCGACGATCGGCAGCGTCCCGTAGCGGGCAATTAGCGTCGAGGGATAGGTGGTATAAAACGCGGCGGCAAACGCCGAGGCGATCCCCCAGAACAGCGCCGCCGGCGAAATCGACAGCGTCGTCGGGTTGCCGTGGGTTACCAGCAGAAAGGTGCCCGCCAGCGAGGTGCAGATAGCCCCCAGCACCAACGGAGTGGGGCGCGCTTTGCGGGCGAGGGCGAACCAGGCGACGATGATCGTCGGGGACAGGAACTGCAGCACTGTGGCCGTGGCGGCATTCGATTTTTCAATGGTCATCAGAAAGGTGAACTGCACGGTTAACGCGCCAAACAGCGAGAAAAACAGCAGGCTGACGGCGTCGCGGCGGTTTTGCAGCACGCGGAAAATGCGGTCGCCGTGAACAAAGCCGAGCATCAGCAGGATCAGCCCGGCGAACAGCAGACGCGTCATGGTCAGAAACGGCGACGACATCTGGCTTTCCTGCATAATAAACTGCGCGCATACCCCGGAACTGCCCCACAGCACGGCGGCAATCAGTACGTTCAGCATCCCTTTTTTGCTGGAGCCCATCTTTTCCTCTGGTGAAATGTGACAAAGGGGAATCATAACATGCGCCCGCCCGGGCGGCGGGGCAGGAAATGGTAGTTGGCCGCGCCGGGGTAACGATTTTGCAGGCCCGGGAAGGCGAAGTCGCCGCCGGGCATGACCCGACAATCGCGTTCTAGCTTAAATCGACATTTTTACTGCCGAACAGCCAGGTGAGCACAAAGCCGCACAGGTAGGAGACCGCCAGTCCGCCGGCGTAAACCGCCATCCCGGCGTAAATCCCGCTGCCGGAGGTCATCAGCGGCAGCGCCACCAGCCCGGACGGACCGAACACGGTGTTCAGGCCGACCGGCAGCCCCAGCCAGGCGATCAGCCCGACGAAGAAGCCGCCGCAGGCGCCGCCGAGGCAGGCGGTAACAAACGGCTTCATCCGCGGCAAGGTGACGCCGTAGATCAGCGGCTCGCCAATCCCGAGGAAGCCCGGAATAATCGCCCCTTTAATCTGGGTTCGCAGCAGCGAATCGCGCTTCGCCCGCCAGAACAGCGCCAGCGCCGCCCCCACCTGCCCGGCCCCGGCCATCGCCAGGATCGGGAACAGCGAGTTAAAGCCCTGGGCATCCACCAGCGCAAAATAGACCGGGACAAACCCCTGATGGACGCCGAACATCACCGCCAGCAGGAACAGGCCGGCCAGCACCGCCGAGCCAAACGGGTTGCCGTTAAGATGCAGGAACAACCACGACATGCCGGTAAACAACCAGCCGCCAATCGGCATGATCACCGTAAAGGTCACCGCGCCCATGATCAGCAGCGTCACCGCCGAGGTGAGGATCATATCGAGGTTGGCCGGCATTACCCGCCGCACCTGGCGTTCAACCCACGCGCCAAGGATGGCGGCGATCAGTACGCCGATGATATTGCCGCGCGGATCGATGCCGTGGCCGAAGAAGGTGGAGATCCCGGCGTAGACGCCGCTGGTCGCCTCCGGGTTGTAGCCCAGCACGAACAGCGAGGCGATAATCGCGCCGTTTACCCCGGAGCCGCCGAACGCCTTCTGAGCGTTATAGCCAATCAGGATGCTCAGGAAGGTGAACATCCCTTTGCTGAAGACCTTCATATAGCCAATCAGCGCCACCAGGCTGGCGTTCGGATGGGCGTTCTCCAGCACGAAAACCTGTTCCGCCAGGGTGGCGAAGCCCAGCAGCAGCCCGACGGCGATAAAGCCGGGGATTAGCGGCGTAAAGATGGTGGCGAATTTGGCGAGAAACTTCTGTACCGCGCTGGTCTGCTTGCCCTTCAGCGCCTGTTTTCTCTCCGCCGCGACATCGGCCAGCGACGGCGCGGCGGGGGCCTCCTCCAGCAGGCCGTTCATCATCTCGGCGGCGGTTTGCGCTTTGCCGGGGCCGAGCACTACCTGGAACTGCTCGTCGCTGACGATCACCCCCATCACGCCGTCAATCTGGCGGATGGCGGTGGTGTCGGCCAGCCCTTCATCGCGCAGGGTCAAGCGCAGGCGCGTCATGCAGTTGCCCGCCTGCGCGACGTTTGCGGCGCCGCCCACGTGGCTGAGGATCCGCGCTATCATCTCTTTCGTTATTTTTGCCATTGCCCGTTACCTGTCTGTCGGCGCTCAGGCGTTGCTGAGCGCCTTGCGGATGTAGCCGTTGTTTTTCGCCAGCAGCGACTGCGCCTCTTCGGCGCTTAAGTCTGCCAGCACCATCACGATCGCCGTTTTACAGTGGCGGCCGCAGGCCTCCAGCGCATTCTGGGCGGTGGGGCGATCGCAGTCGGTCGCCTCCATCACGATGGAAACCTGGCGCTCAATCAGCTTGGCGTTGGTCGCTTCGACGTCGACCATCAGATTGCTGTAGACCTTGCCGACGCGGATCATCGCCCCCGTGGAGATCATGTTCAGCACCAGCTTCTGCGCAGTGCCGGCTTTCAGGCGGGTTGAGCCGGTCACCACCTCCGGGCCGACCACCGGAGTAATGGCGACGTCCGCCAGCTGGGCCATTTCGCCATGCGGGTTACAGCTGACGATGGCGACAAAGGCATTCTGGCGATGGACATACTCCATGGCGCCAATGACGTACGGCGTGCGTCCGCTGGCCGCCAGCCCCACCAGCACATCGCGGTGGCTGAAGTTCAGGTTCTGCAGATCCATCGCCCCCTGCGCTTTGTTGTCTTCCACGTTTTCCACGGCGCTGAGAATCGCTTTATGTCCGCCGGCGATGATCCCCACCACCTGCTCCGGGCGGGTGCCGAAGGTCGGTGGGCATTCGCTGGCATCGAGGATCCCCAGACGCCCTGAGGTGCCAGCACCGATATAAATCAAGCGGCCACCGGCCTGCAGCGCCGTCGCGACCTTATCCACCACCTCGGCAATCTGCGGCAGATAGGGCGTAATCGCCTGGGCCACCTGCTGGTCTTCCTGGTTTATCACCGTCAGCATCTCAAGGGTGGAAAGGGTGTCAATGTTGGCGCTGTTGGCGTTGCGTCGCTCGGTCAGCAGTTTGCTCAGGTCGATACTCATAGAAACCTCGTTATTCTCAGTCGTGCGCAGTATAAGGAATTATTTATTCCTTGCCTGTGAAGAGTATCACGATTAGTACGCGGAGAATAATACGAGAATGGTAGAGATGGCGGGAAATGGTGCGGTAATAAAGGTGGAATATTTTATTACCGCACCTGGCGTTTAGCGCGCGCTGCGCGACTGGCTGAGGCCCATTAGCAGCGCCAGCAGGTAGCAGATCGCCATCGCGAGGCTCATTTTCAGCATCGTTTCGCCACCGAGGCCCGCCAGCGGCGCGGCGATGCCGCCGAAGACAAACATCAGGGTGCCCATCAGCGCGGACGCGGTCCCGGACTGCGCGGCGTCAACGGCGCTCATCGCCTCCGCGCCGGCGACGGTGCTGATGCCGCTCATCAGCGACACGGTAAAGAACAGGCCGACCAGCGCCAGCACCGGCAGCTGCAGCCAGGCAAACAGCAGCATGATCGCCGCGCAGCTCACCGCCAGCGTCAGGCCGCCGCGCAGCAGGCTTTCGGCGCTGAAGCGGCGCGCCAGACGGGAAAAGATCATCGCCGCGATAATCAGCCCGATACCGTTCAGACCGAACAGCAGGCTGAACTGCATGGCGCTCATGCCGTATTCGCTCTGCATCACGAAGGAAGAGGAACCGATGTAGGAGAACAGTCCGGCCATCATAAAGGCCTGAATCAGGCAGAAGCGTAGAAAACGACGATTCTTTAGCACCGGCTGGCCGGGCCGCTGGCGGGTCGCATTGGTTGCCGCGGCCGGGCGCGTTTCCCGCAGGATAGTCAGGCTCATCACCAGCAGCGCGCCGCCAATGGCGGCCATCGTCCAGAAGAGAATTCGCCAGTCGAAGGCGGTGATCACGTAGCCGCCCAGCACCGGTGACAGAACCGGCGCAATGCCGTTCACCGTCATCAGCAGGGCGAAAAACTGGGTCAGCAGGGTGCCTTGGTATTTATCGCGGGCGATGGAGCGCGACAGCACCGAACCGCCGGCGCCGGCGAAGCCCTGTAAAAAACGCCAGACAATCAGCATGTTGATATCCCTTGTCAGGGCGCACATCGCCGAAGAGAAGATAAACAGCAGCAGGGACAGCGCCAGGGGTTTCAGGCGGCCAATGCGGTCGCTCAGCGGGCCGAAAAACAGCTGACCCAGGCCGAGGCCAATCAGCGCGGCGGTCAGCGACAGCTGGGTCTGGGTGCTGGTGGCCTGCAGTTGCTGAGTTATCTCCGGCAGCGCCGGCAGATAAAAATCCGTGCACAGCGGGCCGATGCCCGACAGCAGGCCGAGGATCAGCGCCCAGGAGAGGGAAACACGTGGCATAACGATTCCTTACAGAAGCCGGGCGCGGCCGCCCGGCGGGTGAAATTAACTGGCGCCGCCGCCCAGCGACTGCCAGAGGGTGATCCGGTTATTGAGGTCGGTCTGCTGCAGGGACAGCAGCGTCGTCTTCGCCGACCACAGCGTGCGCTGGGCCGTAAGCACCGACAGATAATCGCCGACCCCGGCCTGATAGCTCTTCATGGCGATATCCAGCGAGGTCTGCTCGGCGGCGACGTACTGCCGCTGGGCATCGAGCTCTTCGCTCAGCGTTTCCCGGCGGGCCAGCGCATCGGCAACGTCCTTAAAGGCGCTCTGAATCGATTTCTCGTAGGTGGCGATCAGCCCCTTTTTCTCCGCTTCCGCATAGCGCAACTGCGCCAGGTTGCTGCCGCCGGTGAACAGCGGCAGGCTGATTGAGGGGGCGAACGACCACACCTGCATCCCGTGGCTGAACAGTGACGACAGCGAGTCGCTGCCGACCCCGGCGCTGGCGGTCAGGGAAATCGACGGGAAGAAATTCGCCCGCGCCGCGCCGATATCGGCATTGGCGCTCTTCAGGTTGTGCTCCGCTTCCTGTATATCCGGCCGGCGCAGCAGCACCGACGACGACACCCCCGCCGGCACCAGGGCGATGCTGTTATCCCCCAGACTTTCGAGGGTGCCGGGCAGCAGGCTCTCCGGCACGGTTTCCCCCGCCAGCAGGTTAATGGCGTTTTTATCCTGCGCCACCAGCGTGCGGTAGCTGGCGACGCTGGCGCGCGCCTGCTGATAGACGCTTTCCGCCGAGCTTAAATCGCCGGCGGAGGCGGTGCCCACCGCCATCTGGCGGGCGACGATGTTGCGCGAGTTTGCTGCGCTGTCCATGGTCTGCTGCGCCAGCGCCAGATTGCTGTTATCCGTCGCCAGCGTCACCCAGGCGGTGGTCAAATCGGCAATCATCGTCAGTCGGGTATTCTGCGCGGTGAATTCGCTGGCAAGCCAGGTTTCGCGCGCCGCGCGCGACAGGCTCTGGTTCTTGCCAAACAGATCCAGCTCGAAGCTGGAGACCGCGCCGTCGGCCTGCGAAGTTGAGCTCAGGCCGCTGGCCACCGTTTTGCTGCGGGTATGGCTCAGCTCGGCATCGACAGTGGGAAACAGCGACGCCCGCGTCTCGCCGTACTGGGCGCGCGCGGCCTCGATATCGGCCAGCGCCTTTTGCACATCGCGGTTGCTGTTCAGCGCGATACTGACCACTTTTTTCAGCCGCGCGTCATTGACCACTTTCTGCCAGTCGCCGACCACCGCCGTCGATTCGCCGTGCGCCCCGGGCAGGGTGGCCGGCACCGGCGCGGCCGGGCGATCATAATGCGGGTCAAGCGAGACGCAGCCCGCGGTCAGGAGCGCGATAAACATAAAACTCAAACGAAACATACTTTACTCCTGAGAAGGACGTTGGCGAGTGAAGAAGCGTTTCACCAGCACGAAGAACAGCGGCACAAAGAACACCGCCAGCAGGGTGGCCGTCAGGGTGCCGCCGATGATGCCGGTGCCGATCGCCACGCGGCTGTTGGCCCCGGCGCCAGTGGCGACGGCCAGCGGCAGCACCCCGGCAATAAACGCCAGCGAGGTCATGACAATGGGGCGCAGACGGGTCTGCGCGGCGCGGATCGCCGCCCGGGAGAGCGAATAACCCTCATCCACGGCGGATTCAGCGAACTCGACGATCAGGATGGCGTTCTTCGACGACAGGCCGATGGTGGTCAGCAGCGCCACCTGGAAGTAAACGTCGTTGCTTAAGCCGCGCAGCGTCGCCGCCAGCGCCGCGCCGAGCAGGCCGAGCGGGATGACCATGATCACCGAGAACGGCACCGACCAGCTCTCATACAGCGCCGCCAGGCACAGGAACACCACCAGAATCGAAATGGCGTACAGGCTCATCGCCTGGCCGCTGGCCAGCTTTTCCTGCAGCGAAATGCCGCTCCACGCCCAGGTGGAGCCCGCCGGCAGGCTGTCGGCCAGCTTTTCCATCTTGTCCATCGCCGCGCCGGAGCTGAAGCCGGCGGCGTTTTCGCCCTGGATCTCAAAGGCGGCGGAGCCGTTGTAGCGCACCAGGCTTTCCGGGCCGTATTGCCAGTGGGTGGTGGCGAAGGCGGAGAACGGCGTCATGCTGTTATCGCTGCCGCGAACGAACCATTTGCCAAGGTCGGAGGGCACCGCGCGCGCGTCGCTCTCGCCCTGGATATAGACCTTCTTCACCCGGCCGCGATCGATAAAGTCATTCACGTAGGTGCCGCCCCAGGCGCTGGAGAGCGTATCGGTCACGTCGCTCAGCGACAGCCCCAGCGAGACCGCTTTGTTGTTATCGATATCCACCTGCAGCTGCGGCATCTGCGGCAGGTCGTTGGCGCGCACCGACTGCAGCTCGCCGCTCTGGTTGGCCGCCGCCAGTAGCTGACTGCGCAGCTTCATCAGGCTGTCGCGGTCGGTACCGCCGCTGGCCATCAGCTCGAAAGTGAAGCCGTTACTTTGCCCAAGGCCGTCCACCGATGGCGGCGTCATGGCGAACAGGGTGGCGTCGCGGATCGCCCCAAGTTCTTTGTTGGCGCGCAGGGCGATGGCCTGGGCGGTATTGTCGTCGCCTTTGCGCTGCGACCAGTTGTTCAGCGACACGAAGGCCATCCCGGCGTTCTGACCGCTGCCGCTAAAGCTGAAGCCGTCGACGGTGAAAATGACGTTGGTATTGGCTTTCTCTTTCGTCAGGAACCAGTTGGTTACCTGGCGGCGCACCTCGGCGGTGCGCACCGCGGTGGCCCCGGCGGGCAGGGTGTACTGGACCATGATCTCGCCCTGGTCCTCCACCGGCAGGAAGCTGCCCGGCAGTTTCCACATCGCCAGCGCCATCGCCCCGCAAATCAGGACGTAAGCGCCCATCATCACCGCGCCCCGGCGCAGGCCGCCGAGCACGCGGCGCTGGTAGCCCGCTTCCGTACGCCCCCACAGGCGGTTAAACGCGCCGAAGAACCCTTTGGTATGAGGCCTGGAGTGGCTGAGCAGCGCGCCGCACAGCGCCGGGGTGAGGGTCAGGGCCACCACCACCGACAGCATCATCGCTGAGATAATGGTCACCGAGAACTGGCGATAAATGACCCCGGTCGAGCCGCCGAAGAAGGCCATCGGCAGGAACACCGCCGACAGCACCAGGGCGATCGCCACCAGCGCGCCGGAGATTTCGCCCATCGATTTTTCGGTGGCTTCGCGAGCGGGCAGCCCTTCGTCGCGCATAATGCGCTCGACGTTCTCCACCACCACGATGGCGTCGTCCACCAGCAGGCCGATCGCCAGCACCATGGCGAACAGCGTCAGGGTGTTAATCGAGTAGCCGAACAGCGCCAGCACCCCGAAGGTGCCGAGCAGCACCACCGGCACCGCCACCGCCGGAATGAGCGTCGCGCGGAAATTCTGCAGGAACAGATACATCACACAGACCACGAGAACGATCGCTTCGAACAGGGTCTGAATCACGTCCTCGACCGAAATTTTAATAAACTCGGTGCTGTCCTTCGGATAGGCGATATCGTATCCCTGCGGCATCTGACGCTGGAATTCGGCGATCTTGCTTTTCACCAGGGTCGCGGTATCCAGCGCGTTGGCGCCGGGGGCCATCATCACCGCGATCCCGGCGGCCGGATGGCCGTTCAGATTGGCGGTAGCGGTGTAATCCTCGCTGCCCATCTCCACCCGCGCGACATCGCTCAGGCGCACCACCGAGCCGTCGGCCTGGCTTTTCACGATGATCGCTTTGAACTGATCGGGGGTTTGCAGCCGCGACTGCGCGCGCACGGTGGCGGTCAGCTGCTGGGCGCTGGACGACGGCAGGGCGCCGATTTTACCGGCGGAGATCTGCACGTTCTGCGCCTCAATCGCCGACTGGACGTCGGAAGGCATCAGCGAGTAGGAGGCGAGTTTGGTCGGGTCCATCCAGACGCGCATCGCGTATTCGGCGCCAAATACCTGCAGGCTGCCGACGCCCTCCACGCGCGCCAGCGGGTCCTGCAGGTTGCTGACCAGCCAGTCGGAGATATCGGAGCTGGTGGCGCGGTCGGTTTTGTCATACACCGCGAGGATCAGCAGGAAGCTGCTCTGCGATTTTTCCACCGTCACGCCGGACTGCTGGACTTCGCTCGGTAGCCGCGATTCCGCCTGCTGGACTTTGTTCTGCACCTGCACCTGGGCGGTGTCCGGGTCGGTCCCCTGCTCAAAGGTGACGGTGATGCTGACCGAGCCGTCGGAGCTGCTGGTAGAGCTGAAGTAGAGCAGATGGTCGAGGCCGGTAAGCTGCTGCTCGATGACTTGGGTGACGCTATTCTCCAGGGTTTCGGCAGAGGCGCCGGTATAGGTGGCGGAGATTTTCACCGCCGGCGGGGCGACGTCCGGATACTGGCCCACCGGTAGGGTGCGGATCGCCAGCACGCCGGCGAGCATAATCAGAATGGCGATCACCCAGGCAAAGACCGGGCGACGCACGAAGAAACGGGAGAACATCAGGCGTTGCCTCCGTTATTGTTGACGGCAACGGCCTTCACCGTCTGGCCAGGGGCCACTTTACCGGTGCCTTCGACGATCAGCTTGTCGCCCGCTTTCAGGCCGCTCAGCACCAGCCATTTATCGCCGTAGGTGTCGCCGGTTTCCACGGCGCGCTGCGCAACTTTGTTGTCGGCATCGACCACCAGCGCCGTGGCGTTGCCTTTGGCATCGCGGGTAATCCCCTGCTGCGGGGCGAGGATCGCGTCGTTCATGATGCCTTCATCGATGCGCGCGCGAACAAACATCCCCGGCAACAGGACGTGCTGCGGGTTGGGGAAGATAGCGCGCAGGGTTACCGAGCCGGTGGATTCATCGACGGCGACTTCGGTGAGCGCCAGACGCCCTTTTTCCGGATAGGTGCTGCCATCTTCCAGGGTTAACGTCACGCTGAGGGTGTCGCTGTTGCTGGCCAGGCTTTGTTTGCGTAAGCGCAGGAGATCGACGCTGGATCGCGTCAGATCGACATACATGGTGTCGAGCCCGCGGATCGTCGCCAGCGCGGTATCCTGATCGGCGGAGACCAGCGCCCCCGGCGTGACCGACGAGATGCCGATACGCCCGGCAATCGGCGCGGTGACGGTGGTCCAGTTCAGGTTGATGCGCGCGCTCTCCAGCGCCGCTTTCTTCGATTCCACGCTGGCCTTGTCCTGGGCGCAGGTGGAGGCGGCGTCGTCGGCATCCTGGCGGGAGACGCCGTTATCCCGGACCAGCGACGCGTAGCGCTGAGCCTTCTGGCAGTCGGAGACTACCAGCGCCTGGGCCTGTTTCAGCGCCGCCGCCGCTTCGTTCCAGGTCGCGCGATAGCTGGAGGGATCGATCTGGTAAAGGGCCTGCCCGGCCTTCACCATATCGCCTTCGGTAAACAGGCGCTTCTGGATGATGCCGCCCACCTGCGGGCGTACTTCGGCGCTGAGCGAGGCGGTGGTGCGGCCGGTGAGCTGGCTGACTACCGGAACCGGCTGGCTTTGCAGAGTGACCACGCCCACTTCCGGCGTGGGTTGCTGCGGGGCAGATGTCTGCGCATTATCGCATCCGCTAAGGAGAAATAATGCTGTCGCGATGGGAGCTATGATGTATTTCATTATATTTTCTCAAGATATAAGACGTCCGCCCCGTTTATTTAAAAACGAGGGAATAGGTTGGGCGCTGAGGCATTTTCGGCTAAGCGAAAATGACAAAAAAGGAACACAGATGTTCCTGAACGTGATTGTTATTGTGTCTCCGCTGAAGCCAACCTCTTCGGCCTTCAGGAGGTGAAAAGCGCATCTCCTCTAGTTTTGTAGTGAGAATGATTATTCTCATTTTTCTCCATTATACGATCCGCCGCGATAATGGAAAGGTTTTTTTGCTTACTTTTAGAACGCAAAAAATTAAGGCAAATAATCATGGAGAAAATAAGAATATTTTGTGAAAGTGGAGAGGGAAAATAACCATTCGGCATCGCAATACTGGAGATAGTTAATGACACTAATCATTACAAAAAGCATTAATCCCGACGATCAACAAGAATTGCTTGCCGGTCTGCGGCACTATAATCAGCAGTATCTCGATGCGGCGCAGTTTGGCGATCTGGGGCTTTACTCCCGCGATGCGCAAGGGGTGATGCAGGGCGGGCTGATTGCCAAACGCAAAGGCAACTGGCTGTGTATTGAGTATCTGTGGGTCAGCGAGGCGACCCGCGGACGCGGGCTGGGAAGCGAGCTGATGCAGGAGGCGGAGCGGCAGGCGCAGGCGCTGGGCTGCAGCCATCTGCTGGTGGATACCTTTAGCTTCCAGGCGTTACCGTTTTATCAGAAATTAGGCTATCAGTTGCAGATGTCGCTGCCCGACTTCCCGCACGCGGGGATGCAGCGTCACTATTTGTCGAAAGCGCTGTAACGATCCTGATATCGCCGGGCGGTCAGGTACCGTACCTGTGATTGTGCCGGATGGCGGCATAAATGCCTTATCCGGCCTACACCGTTCTCCCATAGTTTCGCCCCACCCAGGACCGGCAAGCGCAGCGCCGCCGGGCAGGATATCAGGCACGTCACCTGTATTCTTGCCGGGTGGAGCCTGTCGCCTTACCCGTCCTGGGGTTCGTGCGACCTGTTGTTAATTTAACCACTTGCGCGACTGAAACTGCCGGTGCTGGCGGCCTCAAAATCGCTGAGACGTTCCCGGAAGGCCGGGGCAGCCCGCATGGATGCGGGCTGAGGGCCGTGTTTTGCATTGACGCTGCCTCGGCCCGACCCGAAGCCTGCAGGGATAAGTCGAAGGCACCGCGCAGCGGCGATTTTGCTGGCCGGAGCCCGGGAGTACAGGGGGCGGCGGCGACTGGCCGCCCCCTGTGCGCTCCCTGCTCCATAAGAGACATAACGCAGAAGATCAACCGGGAGCGCAATCTGCCCGGACATAACACGGGAGTGGTAGCCCTGCTAAACGTTGTGGCCCTGCCAAACATAGTGCTAAGAGGGACATTTCCGGTTGTGCCGTTATTTCTCCGGGTGGCGGCTGCGCCTGACCCGGCCTACGACTGTAGCCCTGCTAAGCGTAGCGCGAGCAGGGAAAATCCCGGATGGCGGCGCGTGGCGCCTTATCCGGGCTACAAAAGCTTTTGCCGGGCGGCGGCTGCGCTTAACCCCCGACGCCGTGGCCCATCAACGCCAGCGCGTGGCTGACGATGGTCTGGCGGTTGACCGCCTGTAAACGCGGATCGCTGTGGATGCGCGAAAACGGCACCAGCACCAGGCTAATCACCGTGGTAAACAGCAGCTCCGGCGACAGCGCCGGGTTAATCTTGCCCTCCAGCTGCCAGCGGCGCACTGCCTCCAGCATCACCTGAAAACGCTCCTCGCCGAAGCGGGCATCCATATGCTGACGCAGGATCGGCATCTCGCCGATGATCTCCTGCATCCACAGCGGCGCGAACCAGGCGTTCTTCTCCGCCATATGCGCCAGCGTTTCGACCATCATCGTCAGCGCCAGCACCGGGTCCTGCGGATGGTCGACAAAGATGCGGCTGATGTGGTTGCGCAGCGGCATAAAGCGCTCCTCAATCAGCTGCGTCACCAGCGCATCCCGCGAACTGAAATAGTAATGCAGCATCGCCGGCGTTACCCCGGCCTCTTTGGCGATGGCGTTCAACGACACGCGGGCCGCACCGTCGCGGGCAAACAGCGTCAGGGCGATGTCCATCAGCTGTTCGCGGTTGGCGGTACCCGATTTTTTTCCACGCGGTCGCCCCGGGCGGCGGGGGGCATTCTGATCCTTTTGTGCTGTCATGATATGGCGATCTCTTGACCCGACTCATTCTTTCACTAAATATTAATTATGCATTTAATTAATTTCAAGCGAGCGTTGTGATGACTACTCAAGTCGCAAACCCACCGGTGCAGTCGATACGCCTGCTGTTTGGCGCCTTACTGCTGGTGATGCTGCTCTCCGCGCTGGATCAGACCATTGTCTCCACCGCGCTGCCGACGATTGTCGGCGAACTGGGGGGGCTGGACAAGCTTTCCTGGGTGGTCACCGCCTATATCCTCAGCTCCACCATCGCGGTGCCGCTGTACGGTAAATTCGGCGATCTGTTCGGCCGCAAAATCGTGCTGCAGGTGGCGATTGGGCTGTTTCTCGTCGGCTCCGCCCTCTGCGGGCTGGCGCAAAACATGACCCAGCTGGTGCTGATGCGCGGCCTGCAGGGGCTCGGCGGCGGCGGCCTGATGGTGATCAGCATGGCGGCGGTGGCCGACGTCATCCCGCCCGCCAACCGCGGCCGCTATCAGGGGCTGTTCGGTGGCGTTTTTGGCCTGGCGACGGTGATCGGCCCGCTGATCGGCGGCTTTCTGGTGCAACACGCCTCCTGGCGCTGGATCTTCTACATCAATCTGCCGCTGGGCCTCTTCGCGCTGCTGGTGATCGGCGCGGTATTCCACAGCAGCAGTAAACGCAGCCAGCATCAGATTGACTGGCTGGGAGCGATTTACCTCAGCATGGCGCTGTTGTGCATCATCCTGTTTACCTCGGAAGGGGGCAGCGTCCATGCCTGGAATGACCCGCAGCTGTGGTGCATTCTGGCCTTCGGCATCGTGGGTGTCATCGGCTTTATCTACGAAGAGCGGATGGCCGCCGAGCCGATTATTCCGCTGTCGCTGTTCCGCAACCGCAGCTTCCTGCTGTGCAGCCTGATCGGCTTCGTCATCGGCATGTCGCTGTTCGGGTCGGTCACCTTCCTGCCGCTCTATCTGCAGGTGGTGAAGGAGGCAACCCCCACCGAGGCCGGGCTGCAGCTGATCCCCCTGATGGGCGGCCTGCTGCTGACCTCGGTTATCAGTGGGCGCATTATCAGCCGGACCGGTAAATATCGCCTGTTTCCGATCCTCGGCACCCTGCTTGGCGTGACCGGCATGGTGCTGCTGACCCGGATCACCATTCACTCGCCGCTGTGGCAGCTGTACCTGTTTACCGGCGTGCTGGGGGCGGGTCTGGGGCTGGTGATGCAGGTGCTGGTCCTGGCGGTGCAGAACGCGATGCCGGCGAAGCTGTACGGCGTGGCCACTTCCGGCGTGACCCTGTTCCGCTCGATCGGCGGCTCCATCGGCGTGGCGCTGTTTGGCGCGGTGTTCACACACGTACTGCAGAGCAACCTGCAAAAGCTGTTGCCGGAAGGCGCGGTACTGCCGCCGGGAATGAATCCGGTGGCGGTGCAGCACCTGCCCGCGGATATCCGCCTCGACTATCTCGACGCCTTCGGCGCGGCGATCCACGCGGCGTTCCTGATGGCGGCCGGCATTATGGCGGTGGCGTTTGTCCTCTCCTGGCTGTTAAAGGAGGCGCCGCTGAAGACCGCGACGCACTAAGCGGCCCCGGCGATGCGCAGCAGCGCCTGACGCAGCGCCGGCGCGGCAAAATCGATAAATTTTCGCAGCTTAAGCGGCGCCAGGTCCCGCGCGGTATACAGCAAATGGACCGGCGCCGGTTCCGGCTCGACGCGTTCCAGCAGCAGACGGAGCTCACCCTGTCGCAGGCCGTCCAGCGCCTGATAGTGCAGTAAGCGAGCTACGCCCACCCCCAGCCGCGCGGCATCAGCAGCGCTCTCCGGCGTGGTGACCGATAGCGCCGGCGGCAGATTAATTAGCTGGTCCTCGCGCTCAGCGGCGCGAAAGCGCCAGCCGCGATAGGGCATCGGCGATTCAATACGGATGATCGGCAGCGCCGCCAGATCGCGCGGCCGCTGCGGCTCGCCGTATTTCGCCAGCAGCGCCGGATGGGCGCAGGCCACAATGCGCATCCTGCCGAGGCGGGTGGCCACCATGCTGCTGTCCGCCAGGTCGCCAATCCGCACCGCCAGATCGATATGGTCGCCCACCAGGTCGGCGTTACGATCGCTGAGCAGCAAACGGACGCGAATTTGCGGGTAACGGGCGATAAATTCAGCGATCACCGGGAGAACGTGCTGGCGTCCAAACATCGTCGGCGCAGAGATCACCAGCTCGCCTTTCGGCTCCTGATACTCGCCCGTCGCCTGGCGCTCGGCGTTTTCCACCTCCTCGAGGATCCGCCGCGCGGCGGCGACATAATCGACCCCAGCGTCGGTGAGCGTCAGTTTGCGGGTGGTCCGCGCCAGCAGGCGCACCCCCAGCGCGTTCTCCAGCTCGCCGATATGGCGGCTGACGGTGGTCAACGGCATATTCAGCGCCCGCGCCGCCGCCGACATACTCCCCAGCTCGGTCACTTTCACCAGCAGCGCCATCGCGCTTAATCGATCCATTATTCTCCCGATTTTTGGAAAGATGATTGCCACTAAATCAGTATTATCATTTTTCGCAGTACAGTCCATGATGGCGCCAGACAACAGGAGGCGCTATGGCAGCAACCTTTCTCGATATCGCCATCACCCCGGACGTGATGGATGTGCAGCATGAAATGGGCAGCGACCAGCTGTGGCAAACGCCGCATAGCCGCCGCCAGGCCGACCGCTTCGGCGACAGCGAAGCGGGGATGATCGCCACCCGCGACAGCTTCTATCTGGCGACGGTGTCGCAGAGCGGCTGGCCCTATGTCCAGCACCGCGGCGGCCCGCCGGGGTTTCTGCATCTGCTGGATGACACCACCCTGGCGATGGCGGATTTCGGCGGCAACCGTCAGTACATCACCACCGGCAACCTGCGCGGCAGCGACCGGGCCTGCCTGTTTTTGATGGATTATCCACGCCGTGCCAGGCTGAAAATCTACGCCACCGTCGAGGTCCTGGCGGCAGTGGACCACCCGCAGCTGCTGGCGCAGGTGGCGCCGGCCAACTATCGCGCCCGCATTGAACGTCTGTTTCTTTTTCATTTGCAGGCGTTTGACTGGAACTGCCCGCAGCACATTACGCCGCGCTACAGCGCGCAGCAGGTGGCGGAGTACAGCCAGAACCTGCAGCAACGTATTCATGACCTGGAGCAGGAGAATCAGCGCCTGCAGCAGCAATTAGTTCGCAGAGGAGAGTCAGCATGACCGAACAACGTCCCCCGTTACCGCCGTTTACCCGCGACAGCGCTATCCAGAAGGTTCGCGCCGCAGAAGATGGCTGGAACAGCCGCGATGCCGAAAAAGTCGCTCTGGCCTACACCGTGGACAGCGAATGGCGCAACCGCAGCGAGTTTGTTCACGGCAGAAGGGAAATTGTCGAATTCCTGCAGCGAAAATGGCGCAAAGAGCAGCAATATCGGCTGATTAAGGAGCTGTGGGCATGGCAGGAAAATCGTATCGCCGTGCGCTTCGCCTACGAGTGGTGCGACGACAGCGGCAACTGGTTTCGCTCGTACGGCAATGAAAACTGGGAGTTTGATAAGCATGGACTGATGCAGACGCGCTACGCCTGCATCAACGATCTGCCGATCGCTGAAAGCGAGCGCCTGTTCCACTGGCCCCAGGGGCGTCGCCCGGACGATCATCCGGGGCTCAGCGATCTGGGGCTGTAAAACCGGCGCTGCGCGACGGATTAATCGGCTTTCGGGAAGTCGACCACCGTGTCGTTAACCCGGTTCACCATGTTGGTGAACAGGATCGCGCTGATGGCGCTGATAATCTCAATCACCTGCTGGTCGCTAAAACCGGCGTTGCGTAGCGCGGCGACGTCGGCTTCCGGCAGCGTACCGGTGGTGGTGACCAGAGTCTGCGCAAATTTCACCAGCGCATCAAGCTGTGTCTCTTCCGCATACGCCCCGCGGCGCAGGGCGTGGATCTGCTCGCTGCTGAAGCCGGCTTTTTTCGCCATCAAGGTGTGCGCGGCCAGGCAGTAGTCACAACCGGTGGCTTCGCTGACTGACAGATTAATCGCCTCCAGCTGTTGGGCGCTGAGGCTGCCTTTATGGAGCATCGCATTGTGCGCCAGCGCCTGCTGCAACGCCGCCGGCGAGTGGCCGCCGATGGTCAGGTAGGCGTTTGGCACTTTGCCCATCGCTTTTTTGATCCCGGCGAAAATATCGGCAGCTTTGCCGGTGGCGTCTTGTTCACGGATATCAGCTAAACGGCTCATGGTTAACTCCTGTTGTTATCGAGGGTGTGTGTTGGCATTGGGGTCATCTTAGGCCGTTGCCGCATGCTAGACTGGCGGTCTTCGTCTCACCTTTTTGTCTTATCGTCTCAGGAGAAGCATGGACAGTCTCAGTCATCTGCTGGCGCTGCTGGCGCCGCGCTGCGAAGTGAACCTGCACTGTCGCTTCGGCGGCCGCTGGCAGGCCGGGCACCAGCAAATGCGCAGCGGCGTGGTGCCGTGGCACGTGGTGCTGCGCGGTGAGGGGCGGCTTAACGTCGGCGGCCAGACTCATCACCTGCGCGCGGGAGATGTGGTCCTCCTGCCGCACGGTTCGCCGCATCTGATGGAGAGCCTGGTGGAGTGGGGCCAGGTGCTGCCGGTAGCGCACCGGTTTAACGGCACGGTGACGGAAATGCGCGCCGGCCCGGCGGAGGGGGCGCTGGAGATGCTGTGCGGCGAATTTTATTTTGGTCCGCACGTTAGCTGGCTGTTCACTGAGGCATCGACGCTGATCCATCTCCATACCGATACGCGCGAAGACTGCCCGGAGCTGCAGCCGTTGCTTAACATACTGGTCCGCGAAAGCCTGGCGCAGCGTCCCGGCGGCAGCGCTATCGTGCGCAGCCTCGGCGATACGCTGCTGGTGCTGCTGCTGCGCATGCTGCTTGGCGAGCAGCAGCCGCCCGGCGGGCTGCTGCGTCTGATGAGCGATGAACGCCTGATGCCGGCGGTGCTGGCGGTGATGGCGACCCCGGAGCAGCCGTGGACGCTGGAAACCATGGCCGCCCGCGCCTTTCTGTCGCGGGCCACCTTTGCCCGTCATTTTGCCCGCGTTTATCACCTGACGCCGCAGGCGTGGCTGTCGCAGCTGCGAATGGCGCTGGCCGCCCGGCTGCTGCGCCTCGAGCGTCAGACCAACCTCGAGGTGATTGCCGAACGCTGCGGCTTTCAGTCGCTGGCGTCCTTCTCGAAGCGTTTCAAAATGCGCTATGGCGTGACGCCGGGCGAGTGGCGACGGGGCTAGTGCTTCGCTCTGGGGAAGATGATTTTATTTCCGGTTGCGTGGTTTGCTGTTTATTACCCCACCCGAAAGTCGCTATAGTTTTGCACGAAAAAAACAATGACAGTCAGGACGGACAGGGTGAAGAGGATGAGATTACGTTTACGTGCCGCCGCCGCGGTAATGCTGGCGGGTCTGGCGCTGGTCGGCTGCGACCAAAAGAGTAATGAAGCGAAGCACATTAAGGTCGGCGTGATTAATGGCGCTGAACAGGATGTGGCGGAAGTGGCGAAGAAGGTGGCCAAAGAGAAGTATGGTCTGGAGGTTGAGCTGGTGGGGTTCAGCGGCTCGCTGTTGCCTAACGAATCGACCAACGCCGGGGATCTGGACGCCAACGTCTTCCAGCATCGGCCTTTCCTTGAGCAGGACAACAAAGCGCATAACTACCATCTGGTGGCGGTCGGCAATACCTTCGTCTTCCCGATGGCCGGCTATTCGCGCAAGATCAAGTCAGTCGCCGAACTGAAAGACGGCGCGACGATCGCCATCCCCAACGACCCGACCAATCTCGGGCGGGCGCTGCTGCTGTTGCAAAAAGAGAAGCTGATTACCCTCAAAGCCGGCACCGGCCTGCTGCCGACGGCGGTGGATATCACCGACAACCCGCATCACCTGAGAATTATGGAGCTGGAAGGGGCGCAGCTGCCGCGCGTACTCGACGATCCTAAAGTCGACGTGGCCATCATCAGCACCACCTACCTGCAGCAAACCGGGCTGTCGCCGGTTCGCGATGGCATCTTTATCGAAGATAAAAACTCGCCCTACGTGAACATCATCGTGACCCGTGAAGACAATAAAGACGCGGAAAACGTGAAGGAGTTTATGCAGTCGTACCAGTCGCCGGAGGTGGCGAAGGCGGCTGAGACTATCTTCAACGGCGGCGCGGTGCCGGGCTGGTAAGCCAACACACAGGGAGAGGCGCGTATGGTTCGCCAACGGCAGGCTGACCTGCTGCTGATTGCCGCGACGGTGATTGCCGCCTGCGGCTGGATTTTTTCCCGCGAGGCGATCGCCGGCATGCCGGTATTCGCGTTCCTTGGGCTGCGCTTCTTCTTCGCCGCCCTGCTGCTGCTGCCGTTCTGCCGCGGGTTTCGCCCGCAAAAGCAGCACTGGCCAAAGCTCATCATCAGCGGGCTGTGGTTTGCGCTCAACCTCTGCCTGTGGATCTACTCGGTCTCCACGACGGCGTCGCTCGGCGAAGGGGCGTTTATTATGAGCCTGTCGATGATGTTCGTCCCGCTGACCGCGTGGGTGATGATGAAGGTGCGCCCGCCGCGGGCCTGGTGGGAGTGCCTGCCGATCGCGGTAGTGGGCCTGGGGCTGCTCAGTCTGCACATGCCGATAGCCTTCCATCCCAGCCAGGGCTGGTTTTTGCTGACGGCGCTGGTGCAGTCGATCTGGTTCTGTTACACCAGCCGCTGCGCGCGTGAAGTACCGCTGATCCCCCTGACCACCGTGCAGCTGGCGATCACTGGTATCGTCGGGTTGACCATCTCCGCTGCCGTTGAACGCTGGGACCAGCCGATGACCCTACCGACCTTCGGCTGGCTGGTGGCCAGCATTGTCATCGCCACCAGCCTGCGCTTCGGTCTGCAGATGAAGGGGCAAAAGTACGCGGCGGTGGCCAGCGCGGCGATCATTATGGTGCTCGAACCGCTGCTGACGGTCATTGCCGCCGCGCTGTGGTACGGCGAACAGCTGCCGCTGCAGAAAATTATCGGCGGCGTGCTGATCCTCGTGGCCCAGCTGTGGTTCCGCTGGCGAATGCTTAAGCCGTAGCCTGCCCGGTGCGCGGCTGCGCCATCAATTGCAGCAGCGGCACCAGCGACAGCCCGTCCGGCATTTCGCCGCGGGCGATCAGCTGGTTTATCTCCTCAAAGGTAAACCAGCCGGTTTCCATTACCTCATCCTGATCCGCATCCATCCCCACCCAGCGTAAACCGGTAGCCAGCCAGGTGATAAACAGCTGATCGCTGCTGCCGTAGGAGGGGTTGAAGCGAATGATCTCCTCGACGCGTTGCGCCTGCCAGCCGGTCTCTTCCCGCAGCTCGCGCAGCGCGGCCACCGCCGGATCTTCCCCTTCGTCAACGCCGCCAGACGGAATGGCCCACACCACCTTGTCGATCAGGTAGCGGTAGTGGCGAATCAGCAGCACTTTGCCCTCCTGGATAGCCACAACCCCCACCGCCGGGCGGGGATAGTGAATGGCGTAAAAGTCGCGGCGCTCGCCGGGGGCGATATCAATACCCACCTTGCGCATGCTGAACCACGGCGTCTCGGCGATGACCTGCGGGTCGTGCATATCGGCGGCGGTCAGTTTTTTCTTCATCCTGCCACTCCTGTCAAAAATGGAGCCTTCAGAACAACATAGCCGGAGACGGATAGCAATCGCCGCAGGTTGGCCCGATTTCATCGATCCTTGCCCAAATGCCCCTATTGCGCCAGGCTGGTACTCATTACGATGTTCGTCAAATCACCCCCTGAGGAACGCCGACATGAACATCACCCATATCCGTAACGCGACCCAGATTATTGAATACGCCGGGAAAAAGTTTCTGATCGATCCGATGCTGGCGGACAAAGGCGCCTGGCCGGGTTTTCCGGGCACCGCGCGCAGCGAGCTGCGCAACCCGCTGGTGGCCTTGCCTTTTTCCCGCGATAACATTATCGACGTTGACGCAGTGATCGTCACCCACACCCATGACGATCACTGGGACGAGGCGGCGATCGCCGCGATCCCGAAAACCCTGCCGGTGTTCGTCCAGCACGAGGCCGACGGTGCGCTGCTGCGCAGCCAGGGATTCCAGGATATCCGCCTGCTGACGGCAGACAGCGAATTTGCCGGCGTGCGCCTGCTGAAAACCACCTCCGGCCAGCACGGCAGCGATCGCACCTACGCGGTGCCGGCGATAGCCGAACGCCTGGGCGAGGCCTGCGGCGTGCTGTTTCGCCATCCGCAGGAGAAGACGCTGTGGCTGGTGGGGGATACCATCTGGCGTGATGAAATTGCGGCCGACCTGCTGAAGCTGCGCCCGGACGTGGTGGTCCTCAACGCCGGCTACGCCCACGCCATCGGCTTTGGCCCGATTATCATGGGCAAAGAGGATCTCCTGAACGTACACTTCACCCTGCCGGAAGCGAAAATCATGGCTATCCACCTGGAGGCGGTCAACCACTGCCTGGTGAGTCGGGAAGAGATGCGCCAGTATGCGCTGGATAATCAGATTGCCGAGGTCGTGTGTATCCCGCAGGATGGGGAAACCGTGGTTTATTAACGTGCGCAAGGGGAAGGAACGATGAAGCTCACCGACGTGGCGATTGTTGCCGTAGAGGGCTTTAGCCCGTTTCATTACGCCGTTCCCTGCATGCTGTTTGGCGATTCGGTCTCTGAAAACAAACGCTTTAATCTGCACATTTGCGCCGAGCGACCGGGGCTGCTGCGCGCCCGCGACGGCTTCGCGCTGTACGCCAGCGGCGATTACGCCGTACTGGAACAGGCGGATATCGTGGTGGTGCCTTACTGGGGCGAGGTCGACCGGCGCCCGCCGCAGGCGCTGCTTGATAGCCTGGTGCGGGCCCGGAATAACGGCGCGGAAATCGTCGGTCTGTGCCTGGGCGCGTTCGTCCTTGGCTACGCCGGGCTGCTGGACGGGAAACGCGCGGCGACCCACTGGGAGTTTGAGCAGGATTTTCAGCGCCGGTTTCCGCAGGTGCGGCTGGATATCAACGCCCTGTACGTCGATGACCAGCGGATCATTACTTCAGCGGGCACCGCGGCGGCGCTCGACTGTTGCCTCTACATCATCCGCCAGCGTTACGGCAGCCTCGCGGCCAACCAGATCGCCCGGCGGCTGATTGTTTCGCCGCACCGCGAGGGCGGCCAGGCGCAGTTCATCGCTCAGCCGGTGCCGAAAAATACCCGCGATGCGCGAATCAACTGCCTGCTGGATTATCTGCAGCAGCATATTGCCGAGCCGCATAATCTCGATTCGCTGGCCCGGGTGGTGGCGATGAGCCGCCGCAGCCTGACCCGCCACTTCGCCCGGGCGACCGGGATGAGCATCACCGACTGGCTGACCGCCGAACGCCTGCGCCGCAGCCAGAGCCTGCTTGAGGCGGGGGATCTGCCGGTCGAGCAGGTGGCGGAGGCGGTGGGTTATCTCTCTGCCGTCACCTGGCGTCAGCAGTTTAAGGCGCGCTTTGGCGTCAGTCCGACCGAATGGCGGCGTACCTTTCGCCGCGGCGCTTAGCCGCCGAGGGTCGCGCTGTCGATCACGAAGCGGTATTTCACGTCACCCTTGACCATTCTTTCCCAGGCTTCGTTGATCTCATCGCCGCGGATCAGTTCGATATCGGCGACGATGCCGTGTTCAGCGCAGAAGTCGAGCATCTCCTGGGTTTCCGCGATCCCGCCAATCATCGACCCGGCAATCGACCGGCGACGGATGATCAGATTGAACACTTCCTGCGACGGATGCGGTGTGGCCGGCGCGCCTACCAGCGTCATCGTGCCATCGCGCTTCAGCAGCGTGGTGAAGGCATCGAGATTATGCGGCGCCGCCACGGTGTTGAGGATGAAATCGAAGCTTTTGACGTGGGCCGCCATTTCCTCTTCGTTACGCGACACCACCACTTCATCAGCGCCTAGCGCTCTGGCCGCATTACGCTTGGATTCGGAGGTGGTAAAGGCCACCACGTGGGCCCCCATGGCGTGGGCCAACTTGATTCCCATATGCCCAAGGCCGCCGATGCCGGCCACGCCGACTTTTTTACCCGGCCCGGCGTGCCAGTGGCGCAGCGGCGAGTAGGTTGTGATCCCGGCGCACAGCAGCGGCGCGACGGCGGCCAGCTGCGCTTCGGGATGGGTTATCCGCAGCACGTAGTGTTCTTTGACCACGATCTGCTGTGAATAGCCGCCCAGGGTGTGGCCCGGCGCGTCCTGGGTCGGTCCGTTGTAGGTCAGCACCATATGGTCGCAGTAGTTCTCCAGCCCTTCAGCGCACTCCTCGCACTGTTGACAGCTATCGACCATGCAGCCGACGCCCACCAGATCGCCGACGGCGTAGCGCGAGACGGCCTCGCCGACCGCGGTGACCCGGCCCACAATTTCATGCCCCGGCACGCAGGGGTAGAGCGTTCCGGCCCATTCCGATCGCGCCTGGTGGAGATCGGAGTGGCAGACGCCGCAGTAGGCGATGGCGATCTGCACATCCTGCGGCCCCGGTTCGCGGCGGGTGATGGCCATTGATTCCAGCGGTTGGCTGGCGGAGTAGGTACCTATAGCGTTGATCAGCATAGCGAAACCTCTTGATTATATCGGTGTTAAAACGGGCGGACGGAGGTGAGCGTTTTTTGCGCGGTAAGGATAAGCGTAGCCTGGAGCGCCCGGGATGCGAGACGGGTAGCTCAAAGCGTTAAAACCGCTCCTCACCGGGTGAGGAGCAGACTTTTCAGGGGGCGACTGGCGTCAGATAGTCCAGGCGCAGTGGCTCGGCGAGCAGGGAATCCATCTCGCCAATAAAGGCCTGAAAGTAGGGTTGGTCGATATGCTCATCCAGCGCCTGCTGGTCACGCCAGGACTCCCGCATGTAGAAGGTATCCGGCGCGTCGCGCAGCTGGAACAGCGCGTAGTCAAGATTGCCCGGCTCTTGTCTCGTCGGCAGGAGCAGACCCTGCAGGACCTTGCGCAGCGCGTCCGTTTGGCCTGGTTTCGCCTTGAGCACGGCGAGAAGGGTTATCATCTTAAAATCCCTCCAGCACAATCTTGCCCACTGCGCGTCCGGTTTCCAGCTGGCGATGCGCTTTCTGCAGATTGTCGGCGGTGATAGCGCCGTAGTGTTCGCCGAGTGTGGTTTTGATCGTGTGGTTGTCGATCAGGGCCGCCACGCGGGTTAGCAACTGATGCTGGGCGATCATGTCATCCGTCTCAAACATTGAGCGGGTGAACATAAATTCCCAGTGCAGGGACAGGCTTTTGGCTTTCAGCGGCACCACGTCCAGGGTCTCCGGGTCATCAATCAGCGCCAGCTTGCCCTGCGGGGCGAGGGCGTCGATCAGCGCGTTGAAGTGCTGGTCGGTGTTGGTCAGGCTGGCGACATGGGTCACCGCGTTGATGCCGATGCGCGCCAGCTCGTCGGAGAGCGGCTTGCTGTGATCGATAACATGGTGCGCGCCCGCCTCGCGGACCCAGCGTTGGCTCTCCGGACGCGAGGCGGTGCCGATCACCGTCATGGCGGTCAGTTTGCTGGCCAGCTGGGTCAGGATCGACCCCACGCCGCCCGCCGCGCCGACGATCAGCAGCGTGTCGCCCGCGTTGCCGCCTTCCGTGACGCCAAGACGGTGAAACAGCAGCTCCCAGGCGGTGATAGCCGTCAGCGGCAGCGCGGCGGCGGAGGCGTTATCGAGGGTGCGCGGTTTGTGGGCCACCAGGCGCTCATCCACCAGCTGATATTCACTGTTGCTGCCGGCCCGGCCCAGGGCGCCGGCGTACCAGACCTCATCGCCTGGTGCGAACAGCGTCACTTCCTCACCGACGGACTGCACCACGCCAACGGCGTCCCAGCCCAGCACCCGCGGCGTGTCGCCCTGGAAGCCGGCGCGCACTTTGGTGTCCACCGGATTGACCGAGACCGCCTTCACGGCAACCAGCAGGTCACGCCCGTGGGCGGAAGGGACCGGCAGGTCGATCTCGGTTAAAAAAGGGATATTGTCGCCGTCAGCGGCGGCTTGAGTAATGGCGATAGCTTTCATAACTGCTCCGGTCTGTGAATCGGGTGAATAAAGCGATGACGCGATAGTAGACCGGCGCCGGGAGGGGAAAAACGGGTTAACGGCAATAACAGTTATATGCAGAAAGTGAAAATCAGCCCACCTGATAGAAATCGAGCATCACCCCATCCTGAGTACGTCCGCCCGCGCAGATAAACAGCGAGGTGGTTAGCCAGCTGAGCGCGGGGGTATCCACCTCGAAGGTGGGGACGGTGCGAAAATAGATTTCTTCCGGTGGAATAGTGCTAAAAAAGCGCATATCGTCGGCGAACAGCTGGTCATGATAGCGGGCCGGCACCCGGCGAATACCGTTGTTTTCCACGTACACCGTTCCTTCCTCCACCTGCAGGGCATAGCGGGCGGATAGCCTGCACGTGCCGTCGGGCTCGATAATCTGGCTGTCGACGCCGCCGGGCAGCACGTGGCCGCGAAGTTGACCCGAAACGCTGCCGCCGAGAATCGGGATCAGCTGACGCTTGCCGGTTTGCGGACTGCGGGAAACGATTATCGGTTTATCAACCTGGATGGTAATGGAAAAACAGTGTCTCAGTTCGGGGGTCATCATGGCTCTCCTGTTTCGGTTGGCAACGGCACGCGGCCTTTGCGCCAGTGTAACGGGTTCGCAGGAGACAAAATAACGCAGAGTTTGGATGAAAATGATTGACTGGGATGATGGGTTTTGCGGCTCAGTTTGGTATGGCGTGGCGGTGGAGGAGCAGAGGCAAACTGGCGGAAGATCACAGGAGTTGAACCTGCCCGGGACCGCTGGCGGCCCCAACTGGATTTGAAGTCCAGCCACCTCACCGGAGATGACGATCTTCCGCGCCTCGATTGCTACATGGAGGCGGGGCGCATTATAGCTACTTTCAGCCGTTTACCACATACCTGAACGCACTTTTTTACTGTTAAAACTGGACTTTGCAGAACAGTCTGAAACAAATCCGTTCAAAATCCATGGGTTACACTTTTTCATACGCTTTTCAGGCTAACGCGATCGCAAAATACATGAAACATATTCTGATAATGACCTAATTCATCTTCCTGCGGCAAAGGCTGATAAAAAATGTAACCGGTACCCATCTGTGGTGCCGCCAAGGGAATTGTGCCCATATGAAAGATCCTGTTTTGTCCGTCAAAGAGAAAATTGGCTACGGCATCATGGGCGACGGCGCCACCCTCACCATTATTCTCGCCTTGTTCACCCTCATTCCGGCGGAGAGGGTTTTTTTATTCCATTTTTGTACAAAAAGTAACATTCATTTCAGTCTGGTGACTCAGGCCGCAGACGCTATTCCTGAACGGTGATAGCGTATTCTGCCGCTGAGAGGAGCCCGCCATGGACGTAGAAAATATCTTTCGTGACGTGAAGCTAAGCAAAACGGAAATGACCGTGCTGCGCTTTATCCAGAACGACCCGGAGCAGTGTATCCGCCAGGGGGTCCGCGCCGTGGCGGAGCAGTGCTACAGTAATCCCTCCTCGCTGGTACGGCTGGCGAAAAAGCTTAAGTTCAGCGGCTGGCTGGAGCTGGTCTATTTCATCAAGTTCAATATCACCATGCCGAAGCTCGATGTCACCAACGATATCGACTATATGAGCATTCAGCCGGCGGAGGCGCTGACGCCACTGCTGGCAAGCCTCGCGCAGCAGCGCGTCCTGATCCACGGCAGCGGCTTTTCGCAGCTGATCGCCCAGTATATTTATAACAAGTTTCTCGTCACTGGGGTGAATGCCAGCCTGGCGCTGTGGCCGGATTACGAAATTCTTGAACAGAAAAACGCCGCTCGCTTCGACTCCATCTGGATCATTTCGAAATCCGGGCGCAGCAGCTCAGCGCTTAACTGGGTGAAGGCCCTGGAGGGGAAGGAGATTAATCTGGTCTGCTTTACCGGTGATTATCAGAGCCCGCTGGCGCAGGCTGCAGATACGGCGTTTATTATTCACGACCCGCAGAAGTTTGACGATGATATTTACTGGAGCAACCCGTTTTTCGGCTACTGCATCTTAGGCTTTGAGCGGCTACTGAAGATGTGGTTTACCCGCGCACCTGGCAATAGGTAGCTCCGCTAAGCGCAGTGCCGCCGGGCAATATATCAGGCGCCGCGCCGCCATGTTGCCGGGTGGCGGCTGCGCCTTACCCGGCCTACGCCTCCAGGTCCGGTCAGTGATTTACCGCCAGGCGGCGAACTGCTCATCGTCGAGGTAGGCCTCGACCAGGGTTTTCGCCAGCGACCAGGAACCGATCAGCGGGTGCGCCATCAGCGCCCGCACCGCCAGCGACTTATCCTGCTGCAGGATCGCCGCAACCGCCAGCCGCTCATACTCTTTCACGCAGGAAATCATATTTTTCTGCGCCGTCGGCACCTTCACCGGCGTTACCGGCTTGAGACCCTCCCGGCTCAGGTCGCAGCTGATCTCAATCACGTCGTCAGGGCGCAAAAAGTCGAGCGTGCCATTATTCTGGATCGACACCACGATCCGCTTGGTGGTGGTGCTGTTCACCGCTTCCAGAATATCCAGCGCCACCCCGGCATAGCCGCCGGTGTCCGGCTCTTCGATAAACTGCCGCAGCGTCAGCGGCTCGCGGGTATGAAATTTCTCCTGCCGGGATTCGTTCTGCATATAGCTGTTTTCCCGGCGAAGGTAGTGTTGCATCCAGATATTGAAGGCGGCTTCCGGCTGCGTTCTGGCATCCACGGTGCGCAGCGCCTGGCGCATCTCCTGATTGATACGGGCGATCTGCTCCCCGCGCGTTTCGCCTGCCCCCTGAATCGCCTTCAGCGCCTCGTCGCGATAGTAATAATAATAGAGATATTCGTTGAGTAACTGGTTATCGCACAGCCGCACCAGTTCGGGTGAGAAATACTGCATCGCGGTCTTCTGGTACAGCGCCGGGCTGGCGATCAGCCGCTCGGTCACCGCTTCCCCGCGCACGGTGAAGTGGGTAAACCAGGAGAAATGGTTCAGCCCATAGCATTCCACGCTCAGGTCGCGCTCCTCACAGCCGAGGATCGCCGGCAGCTCACGAATCAGCTCGGAGGGGGCATCGCAGATCCCGTAGACCCGACGCTTAAAGCCGGACTTGACGATCGCTTCCGTCACCAGGCCTGAGGGGTTGGTAAAGTTAAACAGAATGGCGTCTTCGGCGGCATGCGCTTCGATCAGCCGGCAATAGTCGAGGATCGCCGGGATCGAACGCATGGCCATCGCGAAGCCGCCGGCGCCGGTGGTCTCCTGGCCGAGGGTGTTATGTTGCAGCGCAATGCGCTCGTCGCGAATACGGCTTTCATCACCACCGACCCGCAGGGTGGTAATAATATAATTGGCGTTTTGTAGCGCCGCGACCGGATCGGTGGTGGTCGTGAAATGAATATCCGGGCGAATGGTCGTAAATACATAGCGGGCAATTTCACCGAATATCGCCAGATTATCTGCAGAGTTATCGAGAAAAACCACCTCCGTTAAACCAATGCGGTGAGCATTATATGCCAGAGATTTCGCTAAAAATGCAGAGCGAACGCCGCCCCCGCCTAATACGGTTAATTTCATACAAACTCCTCATTAATTTTCTGCTAACCAGTTATCAACCCGGGAACGTACCTGTCCCACTTTTACGCCATAAATAACCTGAACCTCATTGCGATTGCGCACTACGCCGTTGGCGCCGGTATTTTTTAATTGCGCGTCATCAACCCGCGCCATATCGCGCACGGCCACGCGCAGGCGGGTAAAACAATTATCGACGGAGAGAATATTCTCCTTGCCCCCGAGACCGCGGATAATGTCATCGGTGACCGACTGGGGCTGCGCGACTTTCTGGCGATACTCCGCTTTGCTGTAGAGCTTCACGTTCTCGTCATCTTCCCGGCCCGGCGTTTTCAGATTCAGCTTCACCACCAGAGTGCGGAAAATCACGTAGTAGACGGCGAACTGGCCGATACCGATAAGGACATATCCCGGCCAGCGCGTTAAGGAGACCGGTAGCGGCAGGTTATAGATCAGAAATTCGATCAGGCCCGAGGCTCCCCAGGGGCGTACGGTGAAGAGGTCGCAAATGGCCTGCGAGGCGGCGGTTAACGTCGCATGGATCACCCACAGCAGCGGCGAGACAAACAAGAAGGTGAACTCAATCGGCTCGGTGATGCCAGTCAGCATCGAGGTGATAATTGCCGGCAGCAGAATCGCCTTGGCCATCACTTTTTTCTCCGGCTTCGCGGTGTGGTAGAACGCCAGCGAGGCGCCGGCCAGGCCGAAGATGGTGGTCATCCCTTGCTGTGAGAAGCGTAGGGCCTCATTCATCACCGGGGTCAGATCCGGATGGCGCATATAGGCGAGAAAAATGGCCTGGGTACCGGAGACCACCTGACCGTCCACGTTCAGGGTGCCGCCAATCTGGGTGAGCTGGAAGGGTGACCAGACAAAATGGTGCAGGCCGGTCGGGATAAGAAATTTTTCAAAGAAACCATAGACGAAGACCCCGGCAACCCCGGCATTTTTCATAAAGCCGGTGAGGGCGGAGATGCCGTGGGTCATAAACGGCCAAATCCAGGTAAAGGCGATGGCGTAGAAGATAACCACCGGCGTCATCGCCACCAGCGTCAGCTTGGCGCCGCCGTACATCGACAGCGCGCCGGGCAGCTCAATGGTAGAGACTTTATTGTGCACCCACGCGATAGTGCAGCCGAGAATAATGCCAAGGAAAACGCCCATATCCACCACTACAAAGCCCAGCAGTTGGGTTTGCCCGGTGCCATAATATTCACCGTTAATTTTTTCGGCGAGTACGTGGGTGTGTTCCAGCCAGGAGTGGTTGGCGCCAAGAAACATAATGAAGCACATCACCGCAACCAGCGCGACTTCGGTTTTTTTATCTTTTGCCAGGCCATAGCTAATACCGACGCAAAATAATAAGCCGAGGTTGCCAAATAGAGGCCAAAAGGTGTCGCCGAGCATCTGCCCAAGCTGGTGCAGGAAACTGGTTTCAGCTATTAATGTCGGATTAGTTAATACTGAACTGAGGGCCAGAATTAAGCCAATGACCGGCAAGAACAATACGGCGCCGATCATGGCCCGGGAGAATTTTTGCATATTCTCCAGAATACGCTGACGTATTTCAGGCATGATTGATCCTTTTATATTTTTGTAGGTACAGGGAGCGGTTTGTTTTTATCGACTTCCAGTATTTTGGTTATAGCAACTCTGATATTTGAAAGGAACCAGTAGCGGTAAATAGGCACAGATAGCCGCTTATTGCACACAGGTTTCAGAATGCTTGCAGACCCCCTCCCTGAAAGTGAGAAAGCGTTGCCAGAGCGGCGTTTTTGCAGAGAAGCGTTCCCTCTCCCCGTGGGGGAGAGGGGGATGGGGCATCGCTAGGGCGTGACGGGAGCGGGCGCTGGCGCGGCGGGGGCGGTATTGACCTCGCCGTTGCGCATGGTTTGCGCCACCTGCTGTTTCTCCATATTTACGGCGCTAAGCTGTGCGTTGACCGTCGGCTTGAGCGGGGCATCGGCCTGCACGCTGCCGCTGGCGGTCAGCTGGAGGTTGCCATCCCCGCTAATGGGGAGCGAAGGCCAGCCCCAGGCCTGCAGAATATTCAGCGGCACGCCGCGGCCGTTCAGGCTCAAATTGACCTGGCGCTGCGGCAGCTGGGATACCGCGGCGGTGGCCTGCAGAATGCCGCGCTCGGTGAAGGCGCTGAGCTCAGTGATATTGACCGTCGACGCCGTGGCGCTCAGCTTGAGTGAAGGGCGACGCACGTCAATTCGGTTAAAGGTCGCCGCCGCGGCGTTCAGCGTCGCGCTACCGTTCCACACCCCCCAGCTGCCGTTTTTCACCAGCTGAAGCTCGCCGCCATAGCCATCGAGAGCGGTAATCTGCCATGGGAAGGCTGGGTCCACATCGATGATCAGGTTGCGGCTGGCGCTGAATTTTTTCAGCGTCAGGCTTTGCAGCCAGGCCGGCAGCGGCGCTATCCACAGTGGCTTCCAGTTCGCCGGCAGCGTGTACTCGAGCCCGGCGAAGGCGGTGTCGTCAAGCACCAGCGCGTTACCGGCGCGCAGCCAGTTGCCGGAGGTTCGCACCATGCCGCCCTCCCAGCGCGAGGAGAACTGGCGCAGGGCAATACCCTGGGGTGAAAATTCGGCATTCAGGATCGGGTCGAAAAAGTGCAGCGAGCCGTAGATAAATTCGCTGGCATTCATCGACAGCGTGCCGTCCTGGCTCTGCCAGCCGCCGTGACTGAGCGTCAGGTTGCGCAGGCTCAGGTCGAGGTCGGTTACCGCCCAGTCCGGCCCCTGCAGGCGGGCGTCGGTGATATCCAGGCGGCCAATCTGCAGAGAGGGGACCGTGGTTAACGGCGCGAAAAAGTCGGCCAGCGAGGCGGCGCTCTGCAGTCGGATCTCATTGAGCTGCAGGTTATCCACCAGCCAGCTGCCGTCGGCGCTGCGTTTCGCATTGCCGGTTAAGGTGCCGCGGGCGACATCGGCGCCGAGGGTGGAGAGGGTGACCTCGCCCTGATCAATCTTGCCCTGAATCAGAACATTGCTGGCTTCGACGCCATTGAGCGTCATCGAGCCCGCGCTCATCTGGATCTGCGCCGTTTTCCCCAGCACATTGCCTGCCTCCGGCGCCCATGGGCTGACGCCGCCAGTGACGCGCTGCGCGCTGAGCGCCCAGCCGGTTTCCGGACTATTGAAGGCCATATTGCGCAACATTAGCCGGTCTGCAGCGAACGGCAGGTCGGCAGAGTGGGGTGACAGATTCAGGGTGCCGTCGTTAAGGACAATCTCATCCGCATGCAGCGGGTCGCTAAACTGGCGGGTGCTGAAGCCAATATCGACCGTTTTCGCCACCAGGGTTGCCGGCTTGCCTTCCCGGCCAAAGGTGACGTTTTGCAACTGCACATGAAGAGGGGAGGAGAAATCGTGGTCCATCGCATCGAAGGAGACCTGCCAGCCGGTGCCATTGCTGAGCCAGGCGCTGGCCTGGCGGGCGCCCCAGTGGGTTTGCAGCAGGAACCACGCGCCAACGATGACGAGCAGCAGAGCGACTAGCAGCCAGAGAATCAGCTTTCCAAGAAATTTCATGGTCTTCCATTCTGTGAGATGCACATAACCGTGTTATGCCCGATTTATGCGCACTTCTCAAGGCAGGCGTGGTTTATTTCCGTGACGGGGCAGGCGGTGGAGGGCAGCGCCAGGGTGCCCCGGCCGATGGCACGACCGGGACGCGTTAAATCAGGCTTTTTCTGGCGGGAAAATTAAATTCAGAACAATCGCCGTGATACCGCCGGCGGCGATACCGGAGGAGAGCAGATTCTTCAGCCAGTCCGGCGCGAACTGCAGGATCAACGGCTGCTGCGACACGCCGAGGCCCACCGCCAGCGACAGGGCGATAATCAGGATCGCCCGGCGATTCAGCGGCTCGCGGGAGACGATGCGCACGCCGGACGCGGCGATGGTGCCGAACATCACCAGCGTGGCGCCGCCGAGCACTGGCTCAGGGATATGCTGTACGAAGCCGCTCACCGCCGGGAACAGCCCGAGGACGATCAGCATCAGCGCCACCACAAAGCCGACGTAGCGGCTGGCGACGCCGGTCAGCTGGATCACGCCGTTGTTCTGGCCGAAGCAGGAGTTCGGGAAGGTGTTGAAGACCGCGGACACAAAGGAGTTGAGGCCGTTAGCCAGCACGCCGCCTTTCAGGCGTTTCATATACAGCGGACCGGAGACAGGCTGCTCGGAGACATCAGAGGTGGCGGTGATATCGCCGATGGTTTCCAGGGAGGTGATCATAAACACCAGCATCAGCGGCAGCAGCAGGCTCCAGTCAATGCCGAGGCCATAGTAGAGTGGCGTCGGGACGGTGATGAGGCTGCTGTTGGTCGGGGCGGTGTTGGCCGGCAGCATATCGAGGAACCACGCCGCCAGATAGCCCGCCGCCATGGCAATCACCAGCGAAGCGATGCGCAAATAGGGATTACGCTGGCGGTTGAGAATGATGATCAGCGCCAGCACGATGCCCGCCAGCAGCAGGTTCTTCGGCGCGCCGAAGGTATGGTCGGCCATCGCCGCGTAGCCGCCGCCGATGGAGGTCAACCCAACCTGAATCAGCGACAGGCCGATGATCATCACCACCACGCCGGAGACCAGCGGGGTAATGATGCGGCGCGCGAGGTGCAGGACGCGGGAGAGGACCATTTCCGTGCAGCTGGCCAGCATCAGGGTGCCGAACAGGGCGGCCATCATCGTCGGGACGTCGGCGCCGCCGGTTTTCAGCGCGGTGCCGCCCATGATCAGCGGGGCGACAAAGTTGAAGCTGGTGCCCTGGATGGAGAGCAGTCCGGAACCGACCGGGCCCCAGGCTTTGATCTGAATAATGGAGGCCACGCCGGAGGCGAACAGCGACATGCTGATGATATGTTGGGTATCTTGCGCCGGGAGACCGAGAGCCTGGCAGATTAATAGCGCCGGGGTGATCACCGCGACAAACATCGCCAGCAGGTGCTGGAAGGCGGCGAACAGGGTTTGCGGTAGGGGCGGGCGATCTTCGAGGCGGTAAATTAATTCGCTGGCTGGTTTATGCGCAACCGGTTGCGCATTTTCTGACTCTGCGGTGTTAACGGACATCACAAGCAATCCCAAGGTGGCAAAGCGGGAATTTTATCGGACTGTAGACCAAAAGCAAACGTTTGCCAGCGTTTGCCCATAAAAATTTATGCTGTGAATATGCGCAACGAGATTATTAACATTTTGTATGCTAAATCGCATCATTCAGGATACAAAATATCTTTTTCTGTCATTTTTTCCGCCGTTCTGCGTAAAATCCCCCTCTGCCTCCTCATGAAGAGAAGCTAAAGACACCAGGAATATCGTCGCGTGTGAATGGATCATGCGCCCATAAGGAGCTTTTTATGTTTCATCTCGATACCTTATCGACGCTCGTTGCCGCAACGCTTGTGCTATTACTCGGCAGAAAACTCGTCCAAACCGTACCCCTCCTCAAGAAATACACCATTCCTGAACCTGTTGCCGGCGGTCTGCTGGTGGCGCTGGCGCTGCTGGTGCTGAAAAAAAGTATGGATATCGATATTGATTTCGATATGAGCCTCAAAGATCCGCTGATGCTGGCGTTCTTCGCCACCATCGGTCTGAACGCCAACCTGGCCAGCCTGCGGGCTGGCGGCAAGGTACTGGGTACCTTTCTGATTGTGGTGGTTGGTCTGTTGCTGCTGCAGAACGCCCTCGGTATCGGCATGGCGAAGCTGTTGGGCCTGGATCCGCTGATGGGTCTGCTGGCCGGTTCTATTACCCTTTCCGGCGGCCACGGCACCGGGGCGGCATGGAGCAAGCTGTTCGTTGAGCGCTATGGTTTTGCCAACGCCACCGAGGTGGCGATGGCCTGCGCGACTTTCGGCCTGGTGCTCGGCGGCCTGATCGGCGGCCCGGTGGCGCGTTACCTGGTGAAACACTCTTCCTCGCCGGACGGGACGCCGGACGATCAGGTGGCGCCGACCGCCTTCGAAAAGCCGGACGTGGGGCGGGTGATCACCTCGCTGGTGCTGATCGAGAGTATCGCCCTGATCGCCATCTGTCTGACGGTGGGCAAGGTGGTTGCGCAACTGCTGGCGGGCAGTGTCTTTGAATTGCCGACCTTTGTCTGCGTGCTGTTTATCGGCGTGATCCTCAGCAACAGCCTGGCGCTGGCGGGGCTGTATCGGGTGTTCGATCGCGCGGTGTCGGTGCTGGGCAACGTCAGCCTGTCGCTGTTCCTCGCCATGGCGCTGATGAGCCTCAAGCTCTGGGAACTGGCTTCTCTGGCGCTGCCGATGATTATTATCCTGGCGGTGCAGGCGGTAGCGATGGCGCTGTATGCGGTGTTCGTCACCTATCGGATGATGGGTAAAAACTACGATGCCGCGGTGCTGGCAGCCGGGCATTGCGGGTTTGGTCTGGGGGCAACGCCAACGGCGATCGCCAATATGCAGGCAATTACCGACCGTTTCGGCCCGTCACATATGGCCTTCCTGGTGGTGCCGATGGTGGGGGCGTTCTTTATCGATATCGTCAACGCGCTGGTGATTAAGCTGTACCTGTTGCTGCCGATATTTGGTTGATAAAAAACCCGGAGGCGGTGCTGCGCACCTGTCCGGGCTACAAGATCGTGCTGTTTGGGGTTTTGTAGCCCGGCTAAGGCGTTTACGCCGCAAGCCGGGAATACCTCCACAATCTTACGCTTCGTCGTGCTCTTCCCACGCTAACGCGCGTTTCACCGCTTTCTTCCAGCCGCTGTAACGATAGTTACGCTCAGTGGTTTCAATCCCCGGGCGGAATTCACGCTCAATCACCGCTTTTTCCTGCAGCTCATCGAGGTTCTGCCAGAAGCCGACCGCCAGACCGGCCAGATAGGCGGCGCCCAGGGCTGTCACTTCGCGCACTTCCGGACGCTCCACGCGGGTGCCGAGGATATCGGACTGGAACTGCATGAGGAAGTTGTTGGCCACCGCGCCGCCATCCACGCGCAGCGCATGCAGACGGATACCGGAGTCAGCCTGCATCGCTTCCAGCACGTCGCGGGTCTGATAGGCGATGGACTCCAGCGTCGCACGGATAATGTGGTTCGAGTTCACGCCACGGGTGAGGCCGAAAATCGCGCCGCGGGCATAGGGGTCCCAGTACGGCGCGCCAAGACCGGTGAACGCAGGCACGACGTACACGCCGTTGGTGTCCTTCACTTTGGTGGCGAAGTACTCGGAATCGAACGCATCGCTGATGAGCTTCATCTCGTCGCGCAGCCACTGAATGGAGGCGCCAGCCATAAACACCGCCCCTTCCAGTGCGTAGTTCACCTCGCCGCGCGGACCGCAGGCGATGGTGGTCAGCAGACCGTGAGTGGAGGTCACCGCTTTTTCGCCGGTGTTCATCAGCATAAAGCAGCCGGTGCCGTAGGTATTTTTCGCCATCCCTTCCTTAACGCACAGCTGGCCGAACAGGGCCGCCTGCTGGTCACCGGCGATCCCGGCGATAGGAATACGGGTCCCGCCTTTACCACCGATGTTGGTCTGGCCGTACACTTCGGACGACTTGCGTACTTCCGGCAGCATGGCGCGCGGAATATCCAGCGCGTCGAGCATCTTGTCGTCCCAGTCCAGGTCGTGGATGTTGAACAGCATGGTACGCGAGGCGTTGGTGTAGTCGGTGACGTGCACGCGACCCTGGGTCATCTTCCAGATAAGCCAGGTGTCCACGGTGCCGAACAGCAGCTCACCGCGCTTCGCACGCTCACGGGAACCTTCGACATGGTCGAGGATCCATTTCACCTTGGTGCCGGAGAAGTAGGGGTCCACCACCAGGCCAGTGGCCTTGCGGATATACTCCTCCATCCCGTCACGCTTGAGCTGCTCGCAGATCTCGGCGGTGCGGCGGCACTGCCAGACGATGGCGTTATAGATCGGTTTGCCGGTCTCGCGCTCCCACACCACCACGGTCTCACGCTGGTTGGTGATACCGATGGCCGCGATCTGATCGGAGTTGATATCCGCTTTGGCCAGCGCTTCGACCAGCGTCGAGCTTTGGGACGCCCAGATTTCCATCGGGTCGTGTTCAACCCAGCCTGGCTTAGGATAAATTTGTTCGAATTCTCGCTGGGAGACGCTGACGATATTGGCATCATGATCCATCACAACGGCCCGGGAGCTGGTAGTGCCCTGGTCAAGCGCAACGATATATTTTTTGTCGGTCATAGTCGGTGTCCCGTAGTCAGATTACAGCGAAGCTTTATGTTGAGTGGAGGAAGAGGAGGGGCTCTCTTGCTCTTCGTCCACGCAGGTGTCGCAAGGCAGGTGGCGGCCAATCAGCTTACGATAGCTGAACGCGCCCAGCGCCGCGCCGACCACCGGTGCGCACAGCGGCACCAGGAAATAAGGAATATCTTTACCGCCGGTGAAGGCGACGTCGCCCCAGCCGGCCAGCCAGGCGAAGGCTTTCGGGCCGATATCACGCGCCGGGTTCATGGCGAAGCCGGTCAGCGGTCCCATGGAGGCGCCAATCACCGCGATCAGCAGGCCGATCAGCAGCGGCGCCAGCGGGCCGCGCGGCACACCGTTGCCATCGTCGGTCAGTGCCAGGATGACGCCCATCAGGATAGCGGTAATCACCATCTCTACCGCGAAGGCCTGCACAAAATTGATATGCGGGTTCGGGTAAGTGGAGAAGATGCCAGCCAGATCAAGGCTTTCCACGCTGCCGCGTACCATATGGTGGGTGGTTTCATAATCGAGGAAAAGATTGTAATAAAGCCCGTAAACTAATGCCGCAGCGCAAAAGGCGCCAGCGAATTGCGAAATAATAAAAGGAACTACTTTGCGGCCATCGAAGCAGGCGAACAGCCAGAGCGCGATAGTCACCGCAGGGTTAAGGTGCGCACCGGATACGCCTGCGGTCAGGTAGATCGCCATGGCGACGCCCAGACCCCAGATGATGCTGATTTCCCACTGTCCGAAGCTGGCTCCCGCGACCTTGAGCGCAGCCACGCACCCAACGCCGAAAAAGATCAACAACCCGGTACCGAGGAACTCTGCGATGCACTGGCCTTTTAAGGTTGATGTTTGGCTCATAATCGAATCCTGAAGCGTGGTGATGATTATTGTATGTAGGGTGGTCACAGACGACCATATTGCCATGTAGGCATAGTGTTAATTTATCGTTAACGAGCAAAAACGAGAAATATCGAACTTCAAATGTGTGTACCACGTCAAGAAAATGAGCGTTTTCGCGCCATTCGCGCGCATTGAGCGCGCTGCCGGAGCGTTTCACCTCGCATTTTGTTAACCATAAAATTAACAATGGCTCATGAAGTACGAGCGAACTGCGCTGAAAGTACCAGGTAAAGACTGAAAAGTGTTGCAAACCGCAATCTGCGCGGCTTGCCGCTGGACAGGGGAGGCGGGGATTCATACAATCGACGATAACACCGCTATGTGCGCTAATTTTCGTTAAGGCGGGACCGCGTATACGAAACACCAGTTTCTATCAACGCCTTGCAAGTTCAGGAGAGGTATGACGATGTCATTAGAAGTGTTTGAGAAATTAGAATCTAAGGTTCAGCAGGCGATTGATACCATCACTCTGTTGCAGATGGAAATCGAAGAGCTGAAAGAAAAGAACAACACCCTGGCGCAGGAAGTTCAGAGCGCGCAGCATGGTCGTGAAGAGCTGGAGCGCGAAAACAGCCAGCTGAAAGAGCAGCAGCAGGGCTGGCAGGAGCGTCTGCAGGCGCTGCTGGGCCGCATGGAAGAAGTCTAATCGCTTCGCGCCCTCTCCCGCCAGGGAGGGGGTGTTCCTTATCCCTTCCTTTATTCTCGCAAGTTATAGCCAATCTTTTTTTATTCTTTAATCATTGAATCGCTTTCTGGCACGCTTAGCCCATCACAACACGACATAAAGAGAGCGGTGCGATGAATAAGTGGGGCGTAGGGTTAACTCTGTTGCTGGCATCCGCCAGCGTTCTGGCAAAAGATTTTCAGCTATTAAACGTATCTTATGATCCAACGCGCGAGCTGTACGAACAGTACAACAAAGCGTTCAGCGCGCACTGGAAGCAGGAGACCGGCGACAACGTGGTGATCCGCCAGTCGCACGGCGGTTCCGGCAAGCAGGCGACCTCGGTGATTAACGGTATTGAAGCGGATGTGGTTACGCTGGCGCTGGCCTACGACGTCGACGCGATCGCTGAGCGCGGTCGTATCGATAAAAACTGGCTGAAGCGCCTGCCGGATAACTCCGCGCCTTATACTTCCACCATCGTGTTCCTTGTCCGTAAGGGCAACCCGAAACAGATCCATGACTGGAACGACCTGATCAAACCGGGCGTGTCGGTCATCACCCCGAACCCGAAAAGCTCCGGCGGCGCTCGCTGGAACTACCTGGCGGCATGGGGCTATGCCCTGCATCAGAACCATGGCGACCAGGCGAAAGCCCAGGATTTCGTCAAGGCGCTGTATAAAAACGTGGAAGTGCTGGACTCTGGCGCGCGCGGTTCGACCAATACCTTCGTAGAACGCGGGATCGGCGATGTGCTGATCGCCTGGGAAAACGAAGCGCTGCTGGCGACCAACGAACTGGGCAAAGACAAGTTTGAAATCGTGACCCCGAGTGAGTCGATTCTGGCTGAGCCGACCGTTTCGGTGGTCGATAAAGTCGTGGATAAGAAAGGCACCCGCCAGGTGGCGGAAGCGTACCTGAAGTATCTCTACTCGCCGGAAGGCCAGGAGATTGCGGCGAAGAACTTCTACCGTCCGCGCGATCCGAACGTGGCGAAGAAATATGCTAATGAATTCCCGAAACTGAAACTGTTCACTATCGATCAGGAGTTCGGCGGCTGGACGAAAGCGCAGAAAGAGCACTTCTCCAACGGCGGCACCTTCGACCAGATTAGCCAGCGTTAATTCTCTTGTCCCTGCTTGCGCTACGCTTAGCAGGGCTACAGTTTTGCGCTGTGCGTAACCCGGGTAAGGCGTCAGCCGCTACCCGGGAATCCCTGCTTGCGCTACGCTTAGCAGGGCTACAGTTTTGCGCCGTACGTAGCCCGGGTAAGGCGCCAGCCGCGACCCGGAAAACGCTCCGCCCGTCATCTGTTTTCATTTAGTCATCAAATTACGTTACTCTTCCGCTTCAGGCTTAACAGGGAATGAAAATGAGAAGAGTAAGATACTTTTTGCTGGCGCTGCTGGTGGCGATCCTCGCGGCGCTGGCGGGCGGCTACTACTGGCTGCACTCTGGCAACCCGGACGCGTTGCGCAAGATTGTTCTGCAGCAGTGCGTTCCCCATCAGCAACAGCAGCAAAACCCGTCGCCGTGTGCCGAAGTGAACCTCAAGGGCGGCTATGTGCTGTTTAAAGATCGTAACGGCCCGCTGCAGTATTTGCTGATGCCGACCTACCGCATTAACGGCACCGAAAGCCCGCTGCTGTTGGATCCACTGACGCCGAACTTCTTCTGGCAGGCCTGGCAGGGGCGTGAGATCATGAGCCAGCGCCACGGCGCGCCGGTTCCCGATAACGCGGTATCGCTGGCGATCAACTCGCGCAGCGGACGCACGCAAAACCATTTCCATATTCATATCTCCTGCCTGCGCCCTGATGTGCGCGCGCAGTTAGACAAGGATGCGGCGGCGATCAGCAGCCGCTGGCTGCCGTTGCCGGGTGGGCTTCAGGGCCATGAATATCTGGCGCGCCGGGTGACGGAGGCGGAGCTCGCCCAGCGCAGCCCGTTCCTGATGCTGGCGGAAGAGGTGCCGGAGGCGCGTCAGCATATGGGACGCTATGCGCTGGCGATGGCGCAGCAGAGCGACGGCTCGCTGGTGCTGCTGGCGACGGAGCGTAACCTGCTGACCCTGAACCGGGCTTCAGCGGAAGAAATTCAGGATCATCGCTGCGCCATCCTTAACGCAAACCACTAGTTCTGGCGTTTACCTGTCTTACCTGTCGTCGTATTCTTGCTGAAAAAAACGACAGGAGACAGGCATGTCGCTCTGGCTTACCCACCCGCTGTTCCTCCCTTCACTGATTGTCGGCGTTACCATTGTGCTCTGGGCGTCGTCGCTGCTGCCGGAATTTATCACCGCGCTGCTGTTTTTCGCTGCGGCGATGATGGCGAAAATCGCCCCGCCGGAGGTGATCTTTGGCGGCTTTGCCTCCTCGGCCTTCTGGCTGGTGTTCAGCGGCTTTGTGCTCGGCATCGCGATCCGTAAAACCGGGCTGGCGGACCGGGCGGCGCAGGCGCTGTCGGCGCGGCTAACCGACTCCTGGCCGCGGATGGTCGCCAGCGTGGTACTCCTGAGCTATGCCCTGGCGTTCGTGATGCCTTCCAACATGGGGCGCATCGCGCTGCTGATGCCGATCGTGGCGGCGATGGCCCGCCGGGCGGGCATTGCCGACGGCAGCCGCGGCTGGTTCGGCCTGGCGCTGGCGGTGGGGTTCGGCACCTTTCAGCTTTCGGCGACGATTTTGCCCGCCAACGTGCCGAATCTGGTGATGAGCGGCGCGGCGGAGGGCTCGTACGGTATCCATCTGAATTATGTTCCCTATTTACTGCTGCATACGCCGGTGCTTGGCTGGCTGAAAGGGGCGGCGCTGGTGGCGCTGATCTGCTGGCTGTTTCCCGGTAAGCCGCATCCGCCGCGCGACCTGGCGCCGCTGCCGGCGATGAGCCGCGACGAGAAGCGTCTGGCGTGGCTGCTGGCGGTGGTCCTCACGCTGTGGGTGACCGAGAGCTGGCATGGCATCGGCCCGGCGTGGACCGGCCTGGCGGCGGCGGTGGTCACGCTGCTGCCGCGGGTGGGCTTTATCAGCGGCGAAGAGTTTGCCAGCGGGGTGAATATGCGCACCTGTATTTATGTTGCCGGGATTTTGGGGCTAGCGATCACCGTCACCCAAACCGGGATTGGCGGCGTGGTGGGCAATGCGCTGCTGCAGGTGATGCCCCTGGATAAAGACAATCCTTTCACCAGCTTTCTGGCGCTGACCGGAATTACCAGCGCGCTGAACTTTATTATGACCGCCAACGGCGTGCCGGCGCTGTATACCACCTTTGCCCAGAGCTTTGCCGACGCCACCGGCTTCCCGCTGCTGAGCGTGATTATGATTCAGGTGCTGGGCTATTCCACGCCGCTGCTGCCGTATCAGGCGTCGCCAATCGTGGTCGCGATGGGGTTAGGCAAAGTCCCGGCGAGGGCGGGAATGTTGCTTTGTCTGGCGCTGGCGGCGGTGAGCTATTTGATTTTACTGCCGCTGGACTACGCGTGGTATCAGCTGTTGGGGAAACTGTAACGGCAAAAGAAAGCCCGGCTTGCGCTGTGCTAAGCCGGGCTCCCACGTTTTGTCAGTCAACCCGGTCGCGTGTCGCCACCGGGAAAAGCGAATTACGCTTTTTTCGCTGCTTCTGCTGCTTTAACGATCACCGCGAAAGCGTCAGCTTTCAGGGAGGCGCCGCCAACCAGCGCGCCGTCGATGTCCGGCTGGGTGAACAGCTCTGCGGCGTTGCCAGCGTTAACGGAACCGCCGTACTGGATGATCACTTGCTCAGCGATTTTCGCGTCAGCTTTAGCAATGTGGTCACGGATGAATTTGTGCACCGCCTGAGCCTGAGCCGGGGTCGCGGATTTGCCGGTACCGATAGCCCATACAGGTTCGTAAGCGATAACCACGCCTTCGAAAGCGGCAGCGCCCTGCGTTTTCAGTACCGCGTCGATCTGACGTGCGCAAACTTCTTCCGTTTTGCCCGCTTCGTTTTCGGCTTCGGTTTCACCGATGCACAGTACCGGAGTCAGACCCTGCTCTTTCAGCACGGCGAATTTCTTCGCAATCAGCTCGTCGGATTCTTTGTGGTAGGTACGACGCTCGGAGTGGCCGATGATGATGTACTGCGCGCCGATATCTTTCAGCATTTCGGCGGAGGTTTCACCGGTGAAAGCGCCGGACAGGTTTACGTCAACGTTCTGCGCGCCCAGGTGGATGTGGCTGCCTTCTGCCGCACGCTTAGCCAGGTCCAGATACATTTCCGGCGGGGCGATGGCAACTGCGCAGCCGCTTACGCCAGCCAGCTCGGTACGCAGGTTCGCAACCAGTTCGTTTACCATGTGGCGGCTGCCGTTCAGTTTCCAGTTACCCATCACTAAAGGATGTCGCATTTTAATTCTCCACGCTACTTAAGCGAATTAAGGAATATAGCCGCCCCAGAGGGCAGCATGGTCTGTGAAACAGTATAGAGACTCGTCACTGGAAAGGCTTTGCTTTTTGTCATTTATTGTTACCTTCCAGCGTTTCAGATAGCGCCAGCTTAATCGGTTCAACAGCGAAGGTCAGACCCTTTTCACCATGATCTGCCACCACATAGCGCACGGCGCCCTCGGTGTCGGAGAAGTAGCGTTTGCCTTTGCCGGCAGTCAGCAGTTTCTGCAGTTTTTGCTGGCTCTGCGCCGGACTAAGGGTGGGCACGAAGGCGCGGATCATGGCGCTCATATACTCCAGCGCTTTGGCCTTCGCCGCCTTTTGCTCCGGCCCCTGGATCGGCAGCCAGGTGATCTGCATGGATTTGATCTTCAGCGTGCCGCGCTCCAGCGCGGTGGAGGCATAGAGATTTTCGTTAATCTTGCTGGCGGCGCGGGTCAGGTTAGCCCGATCGCGGCTGGTTGATATGGAACGGAATTCATTCAGAGGCAGCTTCGGGTTATCGACGTTAAATTTTTCCCGGAACTGGCTGATCGACAGGTCAAAGCTCGGCGCGCCGGCGAGCAGGTAGGGGGCAGCGGTCGTCGATTCGCTTTCTGCGGACAACGCATGCGGGCCGACGGCAAGGCCCATCAGCCCACTGAAACACAAGATTGTCCACTTCTTCATGCCCGTCGTTCCTTTTTTTGCCTGCTGACGATTAAATCGGGAAGCGCGGCGCTTGTCAAAAAGTCACGACGCCAGGGTAAACTACGCAGACGATGATGATAAGGAAAAACGCATGACCCTACAGCAGTGGTTATTCTCAATTAAAGGGCGCATTGGCCGCCGCGATTTCTGGATCTGGATTGCCATTTGGCTGGTGACCATGAGCGCGCTGTTCACCCTGGCAGGCAGCAATCTGCTTAATCTGCAGACGGCGGCGTTTATTATTGTCTGCCTGCTGTGGCCGACGGCGGCGGTGGTGGTGAAGCGGCTGCACGATCGCGGCAAATCCGGACTGTGGGCGCTGCTGATGATTCTGGCGTGGATGCTGCTGGCGGGGAACTGGGCGATGCTGCCGCAGGTCTGGCAGTGGGGCGTCGGGCGCTTTGTACCGACGCTGATTATCGTCATGATGCTGATCGACCTTGGGGCGTTTGTCGGCACCCAGGGCGAGAATAAGTTCGGCAAGGAGACCCAGGACGTGCGCTGGAAAGCGGACGCCTGATTACCAGTAGTGCTCCGCCGTCATGTGGCCCGGCCGGCGACGCAGATGTTTGGTCATCTGCCGGGTCTCTTTTAACAGCTGTTGGGTATCGCGTACCATCTGCGGGTTGCCGCACAGCATCACATGGCTGGTGTCGCGGGTCATCGGCAGGCCGACCGCCTCCTCCAGCGCCCCGGTTTCAATCAGGAACGGCACCCGGCCGGTCAGCGAGCCTGCCACGGTTTCGCGGCTGACCACCGTCTGGATGCGTAATTTGCCGGCGTAGCGCTGCTCAAGCTCGCGCATCAGCGGCAGATAGCTCAGGTCCGCGGCGTAGCGCACGGCGTGGACCAGCACCAGATGAGTAAATCGCTCAAGATCTTTGCCTTCCTGGAGAATCGACAGATAAGGCCCGAGGGCGGTGCCGGTCGCCAGCATCCACAGAGTATCGCAATCCGGTACTTCCTCGAGGACGAAGAAGCCAGCCGCTTCGCTCACCACCTGGACCTCATCGCCCGGTTTCAGCGCCGCCAGACGCGGGCTCAGCTTGCCTTCCGGGACGGTGACCAGATAGAACTCGAGATCGGGATTGCCGGGGGCGTTGACGTAGGAATAGGCGCGCTGCACGCGTTCGCCGTCGATTTCCAGCCCGAGCTTGGTAAATTGCCCGGCGGTAAACGGATGGACAGGCGCCCGCACGTATAAACTGAACAAGGCGTCCGTCCAGTACTCCACTTTTGTCACTTTGCCGCTAACCCAGTCCGCCATCGTCTTCTCCTGTTGCCAAGCGATGCCTTATCTTCGGCCCAGACGGGCAAGATTTCCACCCCGCAGGCGCAAGAAAGCTCTATTGATCAAATATAAACGAAGAACAGGACAACCGCCCGCGGACGGTTGCCTGGAGGAGAGAAAGCGGTATTACAGGATGTGCTGCTGGACGTCCGGATCTTTACGGTCGAGGTAATGAATCGACTGGATCCGACGGATGGTGCGCGACTTGCCGCGGATCAGCAGCGTCTCGGTGGTGGCCATATTGCCCTTACGGGTAATGCCGTCCAACAGATCGCCTTTGGTGATGCCGGTAGCGGAGAAGACGACGTTATCGCTGCGCGCCATTTCATCAAGGCGCAGCACTTTACCCGCTTCGATGCCCATGGTTTTGCAGCGCGCCAGCTCGTTTTCACCGATGCGGCGATTCTCTTCGCTGTCGCCCTTCACGTGGTGACGAGCCAGCAGGCGGCCCTGCATATCGCCGTCGAGCGCGCGGATCACCGCGGCGGAAACCACCCCTTCCGGCGCGCCGCCGATGCCGTACAGCACGTCCACTTCGCTATCCGGCATGCAGGTGAGAATGGAGGCCGCGACGTCGCCATCGGGAATGGCGAACACGCGCACGCCCAGCTGCTGCAGCTGAGCAATCGCCGCATCGTGGCGCGGTTTCGCCAGCACGGTGACGGTCAGCTCGCCCAGCGGCTTGTTCAGCGCGCGGGCGATATTGCGCAGGTTCTCTTCCAGCGGCAGATTGAGATCGATAGCGCCTTTAGCGCCTGGGCCGACAATCAGCTTTTCCATATACATATCCGGCGCGTTGAGGAAGCAGCCTTTATCGCCGACCGCCATCACTGCCAGGGCATTAGCCTGGCCCATCGCCGTCATCCGGGTACCTTCGATGGGATCGACGGCGATATCCACCGCATCGCCCTGGCCGGTGCCCACTTTTTCGCCGATATAGAGCATCGGCGCTTCATCGATTTCGCCCTCGCCGATGACGATGGTGCCGTCGATATTGACGAGGTTAAGCATAATGCGCATGGCGTTAACCGCTGCGCCGTCGGCGGAGTTTTTATCGCCGCGGCCCAGCCATTTATAGCCCGCCAGCGCGGCGGCTTCGGTGACACGCGAAAATTCGATGGCCAGTTCTCGTTTCATAATCCACTCATTGTGTAGAAAGATTGCCCGCAGCGCGGCAAAAGCGCGCTACGCGTTGGAATAGCGTTCGGTTTCCGGCATCCAGCGCTCGATCAGCGCCTGGGCCTGCAGCGGATAGCGTTCATGAATGTGGCGCGCTATGCGCTGAACGTCGGGGATCATCACCTGATCGCGCAGCAAATCCGCCACTTTAAACTCAGCGTTGCCGGTCTGGCGGGTGCCGAGCAGCTCACCGGGACCGCGAATTTCAAGGTCTTTCTGGGCGATGACGAAACCGTCGTTACTGTCACGCAGCACCTGCAGGCGTTTCTGCGCCGTTTTAGAGAGCGGCGATTTATAGAGTAGCACGCAGTGGGAAGCGACCGCGCCGCGCCCGACGCGCCCTCTGAGCTGGTGCAGCTGCGCCAGACCCAGACGTTCCGGGTTTTCGATAATCATCAGGCTCGAGTTCGGTACGTCGACACCGACTTCAATGACCGTAGTGGCCACCAGCAGATGCATTTCGCCCTGCTTGAAAGCCTGCATCACCGCCTGCTTCTCCGCCGGTTTCATCCGCCCGTGCACCAGACCGATATTCAGCTCCGGCAGCGCCAGCTTGAGCTCCTCCCAGGTCGCTTCCGCCGCCTGGGCCTCCAGCAGATCGGACTCCTCAATCAGCGTACAGACCCAATACGCCTGGCGGCCTTCGTGGGTGCAAGCGTTGCGCACGCGGTCAATAATATCGCTGCGCCGGGTGTCCGGGATAGCGACGGTAGTCACCGGGGTTCGGCCCGGCGGCAGCTCGTCGATAACCGAGGTATCGAGGTCGGCGTAGGCAGTCATCGCCAGGGTGCGCGGGATCGGCGTGGCGGTCATGATCAGCTGATGCGGGTGGAAACCTTGCTGCTGACCTTTCTCCCACAGCGCCAGCCGCTGGTGTACGCCGAAGCGGTGCTGTTCGTCGATGATCACCAGCGCCAGGCCGTTAAACTGCACCTGTTCCTGGAAGATGGCGTGGGTGCCGACAATCATCTGCACCTCGCCGCTGGCGATAGCGTCCTGCTGCGCCTGGCGTGCTTTGCCTTTCTGTTTGCCCGCCAGCCAGCCGACCTCAATGCCCAGCGGTGCAAACCAGCTGCGGAAGTTGTTGGCGTGCTGCTCGGCGAGCAGTTCGGTGGGCGCCATCAGCGCCACCTGTTTGCCGTGGGCGATAGCGCGCAGAGCGGCCAGGGCGGCGACCAGCGTTTTACCGGAGCCAACGTCGCCCTGCACCAGGCGCATCATCGGCACGTCCAGCGCCATATCGCGCTCAATCTCGGCGGTGACCCGCGCCTGCGCGCCGGTGGGCTTAAAGGGCAGGGAGGCCAGCAGCTGATTTTTCAGGGTATCGTTGGCGCCGAGCGGCAGGGCGTGATAGCGCTGGGCGCCTGCCCGTAGCGCCAGCATACTAAGGTTGTGCGCCAGCAGCTCTTCCAGAATCAGGCGCTGCTGCGCCGGGTGCTTGCCGCTTTCCAGCTCGCTAAGTTGCAAGGAGGGAGGCGGACGGTGCAGCGTACGCAGCGCCTCCGGCAGGCTCATCATCCCCTGCGCCAGCTCCGGCGGCAGGAGTTCGCTAATTGCGCAGGTCTCGAGCAGCTCGAGCGCCTGATCGGTGAGCTTGCGCAGGGTCGCCTGCTTAATGCCTTCGGTAGTCGGGTAGACCGGCGTCAGGGTCTCCTGCAGCTCCGGGGTGCTCATATCGCCCTGGACGCGGTATTCCGGGTGGATCATCTCGGCGCCGTACTTCCCGCGTTTGGCTTCACCGTAGGCCAGCACTCGTCGACCGGTCGCGAGGCTGTTTTTCATCGCCGCGTTGAAGTTGAAAAAGCGCATGGTGAGGATGCCGGTGCCATCGCTGATCTGGCAGGTCATCATTCGGCGGCCGCCGAAGGTGATATTGCTGTTGAGCACTTCGCCTTCCACGGTGGCATAAACCCCGGGCAGCAGATCGGCTATCGGGTAAAGATGGGTGCGATCTTCGTAGCGCAAAGGCAGGTGCAGCAGCAGATCCTGTACCGTATGCAGGCCGATCTTCGCCAGCTTGCTGCTCTGCGCAGCCCCAACGCCGGTGAGTGAACTGAGCGGAACGGCATCTAACAGGCGGCCTGACATGGGGTTTACCTCGCAGCCTGCATGGTGGCCCACCACGCGGCATCGGCTTCCACTTCGCCCTGCTCGTTAACGTGGGGGTAAGGCAGCCCTTTCTGTCTCGCGACGCGGGCCAGCACCGGATAGCCGCCTTCAAACAGCAGGCGCTGCTGCTCTTCCGGCGGCAGCATGCTGTTGGCGCGTTGGTACATCCCGGCGTTTTGTCGCTGCCGCTGGGCTTCATACAGGATCAGCGCCGAGGCGACGGAGACGTTCAGCGACTGCACCATGCCGATCATCGGGATAATAATGTCCTGATCGGCCAGGGCCAGCGCTTCCTGAGTGATGCCGGTTTTCTCCTGACCCATCAGGATGCAGGTTGGGCGCGTATAGTCGATTTCACGGAAATCGATGGCTTTGCCGGAAAGATGGGTGGCGAGGATTTGCATACCCTGGCCTTTGAGGTGGCCGACGGCATCTGCGATGGTACGGTGGGTTTTCACCTGCACCCAGCTGTTGCTGCCCGCGGCGGCGGAGGCCATGGTGCGCATCCGGCTGCTCGGCCAGACCGCGTGCACCTCGTGTACGCCAACGGCGTCTGCGGTCCGGATGACCGCAGAGACGTTATGGGGCTTATGGACCTGCTCCATGCAGACCGTCAGGTCAGGCTGACGCCTGGCGAGCATCTCGCAGATACGCGCGTAACGCTGTGAATTCATTACACTTCATCCTTCGAATTACCTCTTTAGTCGCTGCGGATCACGCGGCCCATCCCTGAGCCTCTCCCCTGACGGGGCCTGCAAGCAGCGTTCAAATCTGCTCCCGGCAGATTTGTCATTCGCTTGCTGCCTTGATGCAATTCGAATGTTTTGTCTAAAAGCTAATTTCGGTTACGGGTGACTTTAATCACGTCCGGCATGACGCGGATTTTGCGCATGATATTCGCCAGATGCACGCGGTCGCGGGCGGTCAGGCGGATAAAGGCGCTGTATACGCGGCCATCTTTCTCTTCCGTATTCAGACTCTGGATATTGGAAGAGGCGGTGTTGATCGCCGCCGTCAGGTTAGCCAGTGCGCCCTGGTGGTTAAACATATCCACCTTGATCTCCGTGATGAACTCCTGAGCGGTCTCTTTATCCCACTCAACCGCCATAAATTTCTCCGGCTCTTTCTGGTAGCCGCGGATGTTACGACAGGATTCATGATGGATAACCAGCCCTTTGCCGGGACTGACGTGGGCGATAATCGGGTCACCGGGGATCGGACGACAGCATTTGGCGAAAGTGATCAGCACGCCATCGGCGCCTTTGATCGGTAGATGGCCGTGGTTCGAGGCATTGGCCGGCACCGGTGCCGCAGCGGCTTCGCCCTGCTGCAGGTTTTTCGCCACCACCACGCTCATGGCGTTGCCCAGACCGATCTCCGCCAGCAGATCGTCAAGCGAGGCCAGCTTCATCCGGTCGAGCTCGCGCTGGATATTCTCCGGCGGGATCTCGGCGAGTTTGCGGCTACCGCCCAGCGCGTGGTTGAGCAGACGACGGCCAAGGCTGACCGAGTCATCGCGCTTGAGGTTTTTCAGCAGCTGACGGATCTTGGCGCGCGCCTTCGAGCTGACGACAAAGTTCAGCCAGGCGGCATTCGGACGTGCGCCCGGCGCGGTAATAATTTCGACAGTCTGACCGCTGGAGAGCGGCTGCGACAGTGGATAGGGCTGGCGGTCGACGCGCGCGCCGACGCAGGCATGGCCGATATCGGTATGCACCGCATAGGCGAAGTCCACCGGCGTGGCGCCAGCGGGCAGTTCGACAATGCGCCCTTCCGGGGTGAAAACGTAAATCTCATCGGGAAACAGATCGGATTTAACGCTCTCAATAAATTCAAACGAGCTGCCGGCGCTCTGCTGCAGCTCCAGCAGGCTTTGCATCCAGCGCTGGGCGCGGATTTGCGCGGTGGTGCTGCTTTCGCCGCCGTGCTCTTTATAAGCCCAGTGCGCCGCGACCCCCATCTCCGCCATCTGGTCCATGTCTTCGGTACGAATTTGTACCTCGACCGGGACGCCGTGGGGGCCGATCATCGAGGTGTGCAAAGACTGATAGCCGTTCGCTTTCGGAATGGCGATATAATCTTTGAAACGACCTGGACGCGGTTTATAGAGGCTGTGCATCTGGCCAAGCACGCGGTAGCAGACATCGGCATCATGGACGATAACGCGGAAGGCGTAGATATCCATGATCGAGTGAAAACGCTGCTCTTTGAGCACCATTTTGCAGTAGATCGAGTACAGATGCTTTTCGCGACCGCTGACGCGGCAGGGGATCCCCGCTTCCTGCAAACGCCCTTCGATTTCCGAGAGGATCTTTTGGATCATCTCTTTACGGTTGCCGCGCGCCGCTTTGACCACCTCTTTAATGACGCGGTAGCGGTTCGGGTACAGCGCCTCAAAGCCCAGCTCTTCGAGCTCAGTTTTGATGTGATGGATACCTAAACGGTGCGCCAGCGGGCTGTAGATTTCCAGCGTTTCGCGGGCGATGCGGCGGCGTTTATCCGGGCGTAGCGAGCCCAGGGTACGCATGTTGTGGGTGCGGTCGGCAAGCTTGATGAGGATGACGCGGATGTCCTGCACCATCGCCATGATCATTTTACGAAAGTTTTCGGCCTGCGCCTCTTTCTTATCGCGGAACTTGAGCTTATCAAGTTTCGATACCCCCTCTACCAGTTCGGCGACGCTTTTACCAAAAAGCTGTTCCATGTCCTGGTAGGTGGCGGGAGTATCTTCAATCACATCATGCAGCAGCGCGGCCATCAGCGTTTCGTAGTCGAGCTTCATCTCGGCCAGAATACAGGCTACCGCGACCGGGTGCGTGATATAAGGTTCACCGCTTGAACGTGTCTGACCCTCGTGAGCGTCACGTGCAACGAGATACGCCTGCCGCAGACGTTTGATCTGGTCTTCCGGCAGGTAGTTTTGAATCAGCTGATTCAGGCTTTCAAACAGATACAAGGGCGACCCGCTGTGTGATTAACGACGACCTTCAGCAATCGCGGTAACGGCTTGTAATTCAGCGGCTTCCTGCTCTTGCTGTTCCTGGCGCTCACGTACGTCGAGGATCTGGTTGTTGATCAGACCTTCTTCGATTTCGCGCAGTGCGATTACGGTGGTTTTATCGTTTTCTTCCGGTACCAGCGGATCCTTTCCGCCTACCTGCATCTGACGAGCGCGACGCGCGGCGACCAGTACCAGGTCAAAACGGTTACCAATTTTCTCTACAGCGTCCTGAACAGTTACGCGTGCCATACTTAAAATGCTCCACAGGTGAAGAAATGACTGGGCATGATACTGAATGTGGGTTCAGTCTGCCAATAGTTTGGTGATTAAAGCGCCATGTCGCTGCTTTTGGCGGCTCATGCGCAGACGTTCAGCGCGGATGATATTTTTCAGGTCGCTCAGGGCGGTGTCAAAATCATCATTCACAATCAGGTAATCATACTCGGCGTAATGGCTCATTTCCGCAACGGCCTGGGCCATTCGTTTCGCGATCACCTCTTCGCTGTCCTGGCCGCGGCCGCGCAGGCGACGGTCCAGTTCATCTTTTGACGGCGGCAGAATAAAAATGCTGCGTGCGCCCGGCATGCTTTTACGGATCTGCTGCGCGCCCTGCCAGTCGATATCGAGGAAGACATCAACACCGGTCGCCAGCACCTGCTCGATCGCTTTACGCGACGTGCCGTAATAGTTGCCAAAGACCTCTGCATGTTCCAGAAACGCGTTTTCGCCAATCATCGAGCGGAATTCGTCGTGATTCACGAAGAAATAGTGTTCGCCGTGCACTTCACCCGGACGCGGCGCCCGCGTGGTATGGGAAACCGATACCTGGGTGTCATACAACGGTTGGGTTTTTAATAAAGCCTGAATCAGGCTGGATTTACCCGCGCCGCTAGGGGCGGAAACAATATAAAGCGTGCCTTGAGCCATGAGTGTCTTTTGTATGTGGTTATCGAAAGAGGTCCTACATACGAGCCTATTATACACGTCGCCGCGGCGTGACGCAGTCCTTGTCACACTTTTTGCCGCTGTTTCTTTCATTTTGCCTGCCGTTTTCCTGAATTCGCCAGCCGTTGCTGCAACGAGGTGCAAATCCTGGAAGGCGCTTCGCAGGGTGAAAAAGCCCCCGTCGCGGTTTCCGGTATTCTGCCGCAGACTCTCCGTCAGGTGCTGAAGGAGGGAACTGCAATGCGTAAAGGAGGGGGGTGGCTGGCGATAGGGATGTTCTCTGCCAGCGCGCTGGCGACGTGCCCGGACTGGCCGCCGGCTAAAGGCAGACAGGAGATGGCACGTCTTCATCAACAGATTGACGCCTGGAACGAGGCTTACTGGCGACAGGGCGCCAGCGAGGTGAGTGATGACGTTTACGACCAGCTCACCCAGCGCCTGACGCAGTGGCGGCAATGCTTTCCGGGCGCGACGCCTGAGGAGGACGGTCTGTCTCCACCGACCGGCGATACGCGTCATCCGGTCGCCCATACCGGCGTACGCAAGCTGGCGGATGAAGCCAGCCTGGCCCGCTGGATGAAAAATAAAACCGACCTGTGGATACAGCCTAAGGTGGACGGCGTGGCGGTAACCCTGGTCTATCGCCAGGGGCATCTGGTTCAGGTTATCAGCCGCGGGGATGGCCTGCGCGGTGAGTTGTGGACCGCCCGAGCGCGGCAGATCCCGGCGCTGGCGAAGCTGACGACCGGCGAACTGGCCAACAGCGTGCTGCAGGGGGAGCTGTTTCTGCGTCGGGAGGGGCATGTTCAGCAGCAGGCTGGCGGAATGAACGCGCGGGCGAGAGTCGCCGGGTTGATGATGCGGGCTGACGCGGCGGCGCCCCTCAGCCAGCTGGACGTTTTTATCTGGGCCTGGCCAGACGGTCCGTCGGATATGCGCCGTCGTCAGAAGCTGCTGGCGCAGGCGGGGTTTATCTACAGCGGACAATACACCCATCCGGTGACGCGTGTTGAGCAGGTGGCGGAGTGGCGCCAGCGGTGGTATCGCTCGCCGCTGCCCTTCGTCAGCGATGGCGTGATTGTGCGTGAAGGGCGCGAACCGGCGGGGCGCGTCTGGTCACCGGGAAAGGGCGAATGGCTGGCAGCCTGGAAATATCCTCCGGCATCGCGGGTGATGGAGGTGCGGGCGATCCATTTCAGTACCGGCCGCAGCGGTAGAGTCAACGTAGTGGCTGAGCTTGAGCCCCAGCGACTGGATGACAAACGCGTGCAGCGGGTTAACGTTGGCTCTGTGGCCCGCTGGCAGGCGCTGGATATTGGGGTTGGCGATCAGCTGCAGATCAGTCTGGCAGGTCAGGGTATTCCACGGATCGACGCGGTCGTCTGGCGGATGGCCGAGCGCCTTAAACCGACGCCGCCGGCGGCCAAATTCAATGCGCTAACCTGCTATTTCGCCACCCCTGAGTGCAGCGAACAGTTTCTTTCCCGGCTGGTCTGGTTGTCATCAAAATCGGCGCTGGATATCGATGGCGTAGGGGAAAACGTATGGCGCGCCATTCAGCGGCAGCACCCGATGGAGCATCTTTTTTCCTGGCTGGCGCTCACGGCGGAGCAACTGCGGACGATGCCAGGAATCTCGGCCACCCGAGGGCAGCACCTCTGGCATCAGTTTGATCTTAGTCGTAAACGGCCTTTTATACGCTGGGTGCTGGCGATGGGGATCCCGGCGCCCCAGGAGGCGCTGGCGCAGCCTGGAAATGAAAACTGGCGCCTCCTCACGGCAAAGAGTGAAGCGCAATGGCGCACGCTGCCGGGCGTGGGGGCGATCAGAGCCCGACAGCTGGTGGCTTTCCTGCATCACCCTGACGTGGCGGCGCTGGCGCAATGGCTTAGCGGGCAGCACATCCCCGGGTTTTGAGGCGGTTAGTGGGCGTCGTGGGTGTAGTGGAAGACCGGTAGCCCGAGCTTCCAGCGCAGCGCCAGCATGCGGGCGGTAAAGCCGAACAGCAGCGTGGCCAGGACCACCACATCGTGGCTGCTGACGTAATGTTGCAGCGCTATATAAAGTACCGCTGCGGCAAACGAGATCCCGGCATACAGCTCTTTCTGGAAGACCAGCGGAATGCGCTTGCAGAACATATCGCGCAGTACACCGCCAAAAACGCCGGTGATGACCGCAGCAATAGAGGCGATAACCGGCCCTTCTCCCATATCCAGGGCGATTTGCGCACCGATGATGGAAAATACGATCAGCCCCAGCGCATCCAGCACCAGGAAAAGCCGGCGAAGGTGCGGCATTACCGGGGCGGCAATTGTGGTAAGGACGGCGGCGACGGCGACAATAATGACGTATTCCGGATGCTTCACCCAGCCGAGAGGATAGTGTCCCAGCAGGATATCGCGAACGGAACCCCCGCCCAGCGCGGTCGCGGTGGCGATAATAATGACGCCGAACGTATCCATCCGCCGACGCCCGGCAGCCAGCGCTCCGGTCATGGCTTCCGCGGTGATACCGATTAAATACAGAACATGAAGCAGCATAGATCCCCCCAGACAGTGGCCAGCAGGTTAACGATTTGTGCGCAGGATCACGATTGAGATTTTCTAAAGTGAAATCGTTAGGCCAGGAAAAACTAATGCCAATATAGATTAAATTGGCTTTAATTGGCGGTTGATTTCTATTTTTTGAATTTTTAAAGATTAGAAAAAGTAATGACTTGTTCCCGATCGATTTTCTATATTGAAAACGCTACGAATACCTAATGTTTAAGTCCCGACCTTTATCCTTTTATTTTCTTTCTCGAGGAGATGAGAAAATGCGTGTCGCCGCCGGGAGCAAACATTCTCTGACTCGCCTGTTGGCCGTGGTATTAACCGGGATTTTGGCCGGTCTGTCCGGCATGGTTTTGGCACTGATTTTACACGCCATTCAGCACCTGGCTTTTGGCTACAGTTCCGGGCAGATCGTCGGTTCGGTGTCATTTTTACAGGGCGTCACGGCGTCGCCCTGGCCACGTCGCATCGCGGCAATCGTGGCCGGCGGCATCGTCGCCGGATTTGGCTGGTGGCTGCTTGGTCGCTATGGGCAGAAGCGGGTTTCCATTGCCGCGGCGGCGGCTAACCCTTCCGTCCCTATGCCCGCGGGCACCACGACGATCCACGCCCTGTTGCAGATCGTCACCGTAGCGCTGGGTTCCCCGCTTGGCCGCGAAGTGGCGCCGCGGGAAATGGGCGCGCTGGGAGGGGGGATGGTGGCGCGTAAGCTGAGCCTGCTGGAGGATGACACCCGCACGCTGATTGCCTGTGGGGCGGGCGCGGGCCTGGCGGCGGTGTATAACGTCCCGCTGGCAGGGGCGTTGTTTACCCTCGAGGTCATGCTGCTGTCGTTTAGCTGGGAAAAAACGCTGGCGGCGATAATGACCTCGGCGATTGCCGCCTGGACGGCCACCCTCGGGTTAGGGGATGAATCGCAATACCATTTTGTTTCCAGCGCGCTTCCGCACACCTTTCTCTGGTGGGCGATTCTGGTGGGCCCGATTCTGGGCACCGGCGCCTGGCTCTTTCGCAAAGCGACCAACGCAGCGCGTTCACGCGTGCGAAGTAACTGGCAGATGCCAGTGTTCTGTCTGCTGGCGTTTTCACTTCTTGCCGTCCTGAGCCTCTGGTTCCCTGCGCTACCGGGCAATGGCAAGGGGCCGATGCAGCTGGCGCTCAGCGACGGGCTGCCTCTCTCCATGGTCGCGATCCTGTTAGGGCTGAAGATGGTGGTGATCCTGGCGGTGCTGCGCGGCGGCGCGGAGGGCGGGTTGCTAACCCCGGGGCTGGCGGTGGGCGGGCTGGCCAGCCTGCTGCTCTGCGCGCTCTGGCAATCAGGGTTCCCCGGCGGAGATGAAAATAGTTTCGCCCTGGTGGGAGCAGCCGCTTTTCTCGCCGCCTCCATGCAGATGCCGCTGACGGCGGTGGTGCTGGTGATGGAATTCACCCACATGGATCACAGCTATCTGGCCCCGACGCTGCTGTGCGCGGCAGGGGCGTTTTTGACCTGCCGGGTACTGGATAAGAAATATTGCTTTTGAAATGGATGAAAAAAGGCCGGTAAACCGGCCTTCAGAAAGGTATCTGAGATTACTCGATATTCTGGATCTGCTCGCGCATTTGCTCGATCAGCACTTTCAGCTCAATCGCGGAGTTGGTGACCTCGGCATTGATCGATTTTGACGCCAGGGTGTTCGACTCACGGTTGAACTCCTGCATCATAAAGTCGAGACGGCGACCCACGGCCTCTTTCTTTTTCAGAATGTTGTAGGTCTCTTTCACGTGGGCTTCGAGGCGGTCCAGCTCTTCGGCAACGTCGATACGCTGCGCCATCAGCACCAGCTCTTGCTCGAGACGGTTATTCTCCAGCTGCACTTCCGCATCCTCCAGCTTGGCGACCAGACGCTCGCGCTGCCACTGGAGAATTTCCGGCATATGAGCGCGAACTTTCGCCACTTCGCCGCTCACGCCTTCAAGACGCTGCTCGATAAGCGCTTTCAGCGCCTGGCCTTCCGTTTCGCGAGCGACGATGAAGTCATCCAGCGCGCCGTCAAGGGCTGCCAGAATGTCGGCGGCGATGGCGTCAAGATCCTGCTCTTTGGCGGCCATCACGCCCGGCCAGCGCAGGATATCAACCGGATTGATTTCCCCTTCATCGCTCTGCATTTTCACCCAGTTGGCAGCGTTAACCAGCTGTTTAGCCAGCTTTTCGTTGAGAATGAGTTCGCCCTGAGCGCTGGGGTCTTGTTCAAAACGCAGGGTGCATTCGACTTTACCGCGAGTCAGGCGGGCGCGAATGCGTTCGCGTACCACGGGCTCCAGGCTACGGAACTGCTCCGGCAGGCGGAAGTACGTTTCCAGATAGCGCTGGTTTACCGAGCGCAGCTCCCATGCGGCGCTACCCCAGTCACCCTTGATTTCACGGCGGGCATAGGCGGTCATACTGCGGATCATAGTCGTTCCTGTTTTTAAAGGAGAGTGGGGAGGATTATAGCTTTCGAGGCCTTATCAGGATAGGAATAAGCGCCTTTAATCCGTATAATGCGCAGCCACATTCGTTTCAAGCCGGAGATTTCTATCATGCGTCCAGCAGGTCGTAGCGCCAACCAGGTGCGCCCCGTCGCCCTGACCCGTAATTACACAAAACACGCTGAAGGCTCTGTGCTGGTTGAATTCGGTGATACCAAAGTGCTGTGCACCGCCTCCATTGACGAAGGCGTTCCGCGTTTCCTGAAAGGACAGGGACAGGGGTGGATCACCGCTGAATATGGCATGCTGCCGCGTTCAACGCACACGCGTAACGCGCGTGAAGCGGCAAAAGGCAAGCAGGGCGGCCGGACGATGGAAATTCAGCGCCTGATCGCCCGTGCGCTGCGCGCGGCGGTTGATCTGAAAGCGCTGGGCGAATTTACTATCACCCTCGACTGCGATGTGCTGCAAGCCGACGGCGGCACCCGCACCGCGTCTATTACCGGTGCCTGCGTGGCGCTGGCCGACGCGCTGAATAAGCTGGTGGCGGCCGGCAAGCTGAAAACTAACCCGATGAAAGGGATGGTGGCGGCGGTCTCTGTTGGGATCGTTAATGGCGAAGCCATCTGCGATCTGGAGTACATCGAAGACTCTGCCGCGGAAACCGACATGAACGTGGTGATGACCGAAGATGGTCGCATCATTGAGGTGCAGGGTACGGCAGAAGGCGAGCCGTTCACCCATGAAGAGCTCCTCACTCTCCTGGCGTTAGCCCGAGGGGGGATCGAATCCATTATTACGACGCAGAAGGCGGCGTTAGTAGATTAGTTTTTAAGGCGACTGAGAAGTCGCCTTTTTTTTGACCGTAAAAAAGTAAGATGAGGAGCGAATCCATGAAGCCGTATCAGCGCCAGTTTATTGAGTTTGCGCTAAGCAAGCAGGTTCTTAAGTTTGGCGAGTTTACGCTGAAATCCGGGCGTAAGAGCCCCTATTTCTTTAACGCCGGCCTGTTTAACACCGGGCGCGATCTGGCTCTGCTGGGCCGTTTTTATGCCGAGGCGCTGGTGGATTCCGGGATTGAGTTCGACCTGCTGTTTGGCCCGGCCTACAAAGGGATCCCGATCGCCACCACCACCGCGGTGGCGTTAGCCGAACACCATGACCGCGACCTGCCTTACTGCTTTAACCGTAAAGAGGCAAAGACTCACGGCGAAGGCGGCAATCTGGTCGGTAGTCCACTGCAGGGGCGGGTCATGCTGGTGGATGACGTGATCACCGCCGGTACGGCGATTCGCGAATCCATGGAGATCATCCAGGCCAACGGCGCGCAGCTGGCGGGCGTGCTGATCTCCCTGGATCGTCAGGAGCGCGGCCGCGGTGAAATCTCCGCCATTCAGGAAGTGGAGCGGGATTACGGCTGCCAGGTTATCTCGATCGTAACCCTGAAAGAGCTGATCGCTTATCTGGAAGAGAAACCGGAGATGGCGGAACACCTGGCGGCCGTTCGCGCTTATCGCGAAGCCTACGGCGTGTAACGAAAAAGCCCGGTAAGCAGAGCGCTACCGGGCAATGCAAAGAAAACTACTGCAGCTGTGCGGCGACCAGCGGCCAGCGGGCGTCGAAATCATCCGTCGGACGGTATTTGAACTCGCTGCGCACAAAGCGCGACAGCATGCCCTCGCAGAAGGCGAGCAGCTGGCTGGCCAGCAGCGTTTCGTCGAGCGTGTAGCCTTCGCCTTCGCGCATTTTTTTCTCGCGCATCACCTGACGCAGCTGCACTTCGATGCGTTCAAAAAGCTGGTTGATACGGCCCTGCAGCCGGTCCTGTTCGAACATCAGCGCGTGTCCGGTGAGGATGCGCGTCAGCCCAGGATTACGCTCGCCAAACCCAAGAATCAACAGAACAATCAGGCGCAGGCGCGCGGACGTGTCCTTCTCATCTTTCAGAATCAAATTGATGCGCGTAATCAGACTGTCTTCAATGAACTCGATCAGGCTGTCAAACATGCGGGTTTTGCTGGGAAAATGGCGATACAGCGCGGCCTCAGAGACGCCGACGGAAGCTGCCAGTTTCGCGGTGGTAATACGTTGACTACCATCGCTGGATTCCAGCATTAGCGCCAGAGATTGAAGTATTTCTTCGCGACGATTCCGTTTCGCAGTTTGCTTTTCTGCCATGTTTTAAAATACCCCTGAAAATAAGCACTTGTCAGGCAGACATCCACAACGCGACCGCAAACCAGAGTTTGCGGTGGTGTTATTGCATTATGCGCGTTGGGATGCAGATTCCGTGTTGCTGGGCCTATTTGCACCCTGAGTGACCGAAGCCGCCTTCGCCGCGGTCGGTGGCATCGAAAGATTCCACCAGGTTAAATTCCGCCTGCACGACCGGCACAAAGACCATCTGCGCGATACGTTCGCCCGGCTCGATAACAAAGCTCTGCTGACCGCGGTTCCAGACGGACACCATCAGCTGCCCCTGGTAATCGGAGTCGATAAGGCCCACCAGGTTGCCCAGCACCACGCCATGCTTATGACCCAGGCCGGAGCGCGGCAGGATCACCGCCGCCAGAGAGGGATCGGCGATATGAATCGCAAGGCCGGTCGGCAACAGCGTGGTTGCGCCCGGCGCAAGCTCTACGGCGTCGTCGAGACAGGCTCGCAGGTCAAGTCCGGCGGAGCCGGAGGTGGCATAGGTCGGCAGCGGAAATTGCTGGCCGACACGCGGGTCCAGAATCTTAACGTCGATTTTTTTCATCATAACGGGTCACGATCTCGTCGAGTAATAATTGGCCCAGGAGTTCCTTGCGCTCAAGTGGTAAGCGCTTTTCCCCATCCTGCCAGAAAAGGTGTAATGCGTTACTATCGCTGTTAAAGCCCTGATTAGGCTGGGAAACATCGTTGGCGCAAATCAGGTCGAGGTTTTTGCGGGCACGTTTTTGCCGCGCATATTCTTCCACATTATTCGTTTCGGCGGCAAACCCAACGACGTAGGGGCGATGCGATTTTAGCGCTGCAACCCCGGCCACGATATCCGGGTTTTTAACCATTTTTATTGTTAATTCATCACCTTGTTTTTTTATTTTATCTTCGGCGATGGCGGCGGCGCGGTAATCCGCCACCGCGGCGCAGCCAATAAAAATGTGCTGCTGTTGAGCGCCGGCCTGGACGGCCGCTTCCATTTCCAGCGCGGTAGTGACATCAATACGCTGCACAAAGGGCGGTGTCGGAAGCGATACCGGTCCGCTGACCAGGGTCACGTTCGCGCCGCGCTGTGCGGCGGCGGCGGCAATCGCGAAGCCCATCTTACCGGAGCTGTGGTTAGAGATGTAACGCACCGGATCCAACGGCTCACGGGTCGGGCCCGCGGTAATCATGAGGTTGAGATGTTGCAAATCTTTGACAGGGGAGGCGAAATGCTGTGCGGCCATCTCCACGATGGTTAACGGATCGAGCATTCGCCCCGGACCAATGTCGCCGCAGGCCTGGCTACCGCTGTCCGGTCCCCACAGCAGCAGGCCGCGGGAAGCGAGCGTCTGCAGATTATGCTGGGTGGCCTGCGCGCGATACATCTGCTGGTTCATGGCGGGCAAGACGGCAACCGGAGAAGGGGTGGCAAGACAGATCGTCGACACCAAATCGTTAGCCATGCCGGCCGCCACGCGGGCAATCAAATCGGCGGTCGCCGGGGCGAGGATCACCAGGTCGGCCCATTTTCCGAGCTCAATATGGCCCATGGCCGCTTCCGCCGCCGGATCGAGCAGGCTATCGGAAACCGGATAGCCGGATACCGCCTGCAGGCTGAGTGGGGTGATGAACGCTTTTGCCGCCTCCGTCATTGCGACACGCACTTCCGCGCCGCGTTCACGCAGTCGCCGCACCAGTTCCGGGGTTTTATAAGCCGCGATACCGCCGCTGACGCCCAGGACGATTTTTTTACCCGCCAGAGTCATCATGATGTATTCCTGTTGCCGTAGACCAGAATCCGCGCATCTTATCACAATCCTGACGTGGTCGTGCCTCTGACGGGCATTCACTTTGCGAGCGGCTACGCAGGGTGAAAAGCGGCGGGTCGGCAGCGTCGTCAGGTTGTGCCAGGATAGGCTGATTCACGCAGGAGGGCGCATGGACGGAACGGAAAATTTGATGCCACGGGAGAAGATGCTGCAATTCGGCATCGAGGCGCTGACGGATGTTGAGCTACTGGCGCTGTTTCTGCGCATTGGCACACGCCGTCAGGATGTGCTGAGCTACGCCCAGGCGTTATTGCAGCGTTTTGGTTCGCTCTACGCTCTGCTTTCCGCTGATAAAGCGCAACTGGTTGCCGTTGACGGGCTGGGGCTGGCGAAATATGCGCAACTGAAGGGGATTGCCGAGCTGGCGCGGCGCTATTTTAGCTCGCAGCTGGTTGAGGAGGCCGCGCTGATCACCCCCTCGATGACGCGGGAATTTTTGCAAAGCCAGCTGACGGAAGAGGAGCGCGAGATCTTTATGGTGATCTTTTTAGATAATCAGAACCGCGTGTTGAAACATAGCCGCCTTTTTTCTGGTACTCTTAGCCACGTTGAGGTGCATCCGCGAGAAATTGTACGCGAAGCCATCAAAGTGAACGCCGCCGCCGTGATCCTTGCGCATAATCATCCCTCCGGTAGTCCGGAGCCGAGTCAGGCTGACAGGCTGATTACCGAAAGGGTGGTAAAGTGTTGTCGATTCATGGAGATACGTGTGCTTGACCATCTGGTTATCGGCCGCGGTGCGTATGTATCTTTTGCCGAACGTGGCTGGATTTAGCCCCGAACTGGCGATCCTTCGGGATCTTTGTCTGTTCGGGACTTGAGCACATCGCCGAGTCAGCGTATACTACGCCACCTTTGAGAATCTCGGGTTTGGCATTTGGGCCTGGCAGTCGAGAGTTCACATTGAACTGCGATGACCAGGCTGTAAAGCCTGACGAGGCGCCAATACCCCATACGAAGCTCGAGCTAATTTGATTTTTGGAGAATAGACATGTCCCGAGTCTGCCAAGTTACTGGCAAGCGTCCGGTGACCGGTAACAACCGTTCCCACGCACTGAACGCGACTAAACGCCGTTTCCTGCCGAACCTGCACTCTCACCGTTTCTGGGTTGAGAGCGAGAAGCGTTTTGTCACCCTGCGCGTATCTGCTAAAGGTATGCGTGTAATCGATAAGAAAGGCATCGATACAGTTCTGGCTGAACTGCGTGCCCGTGGCGAAAAGTACTAAGTACTTAGAGGAAATAAATCATGGCTAAAGGTATTCGTGAGAAAATCAAGCTGGTTTCTTCCGCTGGTACTGGTCACTTCTACACCACCACGAAGAACAAACGTACCAAACCGGAAAAAATGGAACTGAAAAAGTACGATCCGGTTGTACGTCAGCACGTTATCTACAAAGAAGCTAAAATTAAATAATTTTCGCCTCCTTGTATAAAAACCCCGCTCCGGCGGGGTTTTTTGTTTTTAAAACTCCCCCATATTGCTTTCACACACTCCCTTTTCAGCCACCTGTCCGTGAAGCACAATACGCCGGGTTAATGGAGGAAAATCATGCCTGAATTACCAGAGGTGGAAACCAGCCGTCGCGGCATTGAGCCGCACCTGGTTGGCGCCACCATTCTGCACGCCGTCGTGCGCAACGGACGGTTGCGCTGGCCGGTTTCCGAAGAGATTTATCGCCTGAGCGACGTTCCGGTGCTCAGCGTGCGACGTCGCGCCAAATATTTGCTTCTGGAACTCCCGGACGGCTGGATCATCGTCCATCTTGGGATGTCGGGGAGCCTGCGCATCCTGAGCGAAGAGCTGCCTGCGGAAAAACACGATCACGTTGATCTGGTTATGAGTAACGGTAAAGTCCTGCGCTATACCGATCCGCGCCGCTTTGGCGCCTGGCTATGGACCAAAGAGCTGGAAGGCCACCCGGTGCTGGCGCATCTGGGGCCGGAACCGCTAAGCGATGCCTTCAACGCCGACTATCTCCAGCAGAAATGCGCGAAGAAGAAAACCGCGATCAAACCCTGGCTGATGGATAACAAGCTGGTGGTGGGCGTCGGCAATATCTACGCCAGTGAATCGCTGTTCTCCGCCGGGATCCACCCTGACAGGCTGGCGTCCTCGCTGTCGCGGGACGAGTGCGAGCAGTTGGTGAAGGTGATTAAGCTGGTCCTGCTGCGCTCGATAGAGCAGGGCGGCACCACGCTGAAGGACTTCCTGCAAAGCGATGGCAAGCCCGGTTATTTTGCCCAGGAGCTACAGGTCTATGGCCGCAAGGGCGAACCCTGCCGGATCTGCGGCACGCCGGTCGTCGGGACCAAACATGCCCAGCGGGCGACCTTTTATTGCCGCCAGTGTCAGAAATAGTCACCGGAACAGGAATGATTGTCGGCCAGGTCAGCGAAACTGCGGGTGCGCATCTGGCGGACCGGGGGCGTTTGTAGGCCAGGTAAGCGCAGCGCCACCTGGCATCAAGACAGAGACAGAGCCCGTGTGGCTCACGCCCCAGCAGATGCGTTACTTCAGCTTATTCAACAGCGCCTGGTGGACGTTGGCTGGCAGGAAATGAGAGACATCGCCTTGGTGGCGCGCGACTTCCTTCACCAGCGAAGAGGAGATAAACGACCACTCTTTGCACGGCATCAGGAACACGCTCTCAAGGGTGGGCATCAGATGGCGGTTCATATGGGCCAGCTGCATCTCATACTCGAAATCCGCCACCGCCCGAAGGCCGCGGATCAGGATATTGGCCTGCTGCGCGCGCGCGAAGCTGGCCATCAGGTCGCTGAAGCCGACCACCTGCACGTTCACCAGGTGGGCCGTCGCCTGCTCCGCCAGCGCAATGCGTTCATCAAGGCTGAACATCGGCTTTTTGCTTGGGCTGGCGGCGATAGCCAGCACCACTTTATCGAACATACTCGCCGCGCGGGTGACAATATCGATATGGCCATTGGTGATGGGATCGAAGGTACCCGGATAGATCGCTTTTGTGCTCATGATGACTCTTTCTCCGAGTAGCCGTGGCTCAGCGCCCACAGCTCGGTATATTTTGTAAACGTATACTGCGCGTTGACCATCGCCAGTAACCAGCCCTGCTTACCGTCCAGCACCCCACCGCGCAGCAGCAGCGTTTTCAGGAACGCCCCCAGCGTATGGCTGAATATCCCCGCCATCGAGGTCTTCTTGCCCTTCTGATGGCGTTCCAGAGCCCACGCGGCGGCATACGCCAGCTGTTTTTGCTGGAAGCCAGCGAAGTCGCGGCACGTCAGATGCAGGAGATCGCCGGTCAACGGAATGACCTCGGCGCCCAGGCTATCCAGCGATTCATGGACCAGATTATCGTTATAGCGGTAACGGGCGCGTTCGTACAGGCGCAGGACGCGATCGGGGTACCAACCGCTGTGGCGCATAAAGCGTCCGAGAAAATAGTTACGGCGGGCGATGCTGTAGATGGCGCCGCGCTGCGGGGCTTCCAGTACCTTAAGAATAGCCTGCCTGAGCTCTGGCGTGACGCGCTCATCGGTATCGATCATCAACACCCAGTCGCCGGTGGCGTAGTCCTGCGCGCGCTGGCGCTGAATGCCATAGCCTCGCCAGTCGGTATGGGTATAGACCTGCGCCCCGAGGCGGCGAGCCAGCTCGACGGTGCTGTCAGTACTGCCGGAGTCGAGGACGATAATTTCATCCGCCCAGCTAACGGAGTCCAGACAATCCGGCAGCAGGTCCGCTGCGTTTTTGGCGATCATCACCACGGAAAGCCGGTTAGACATTAATGACTCCGCTGCGGCAGGTAAGGTTGCAGTAACTGTAGCAGACGCGACAGCGCGCCCTGGTTCTGGTGCAGCACTTCCACCGCGTGACGGCCATACCACAGGCGGTAGTCTTCATCGGTCAGGAGCGTGGAAACCTCTTTGACCAGCGAGTTCGCGTCGGTGACGGTGATCAGGCCATCGTCCTGCTGCAGCTTGGCGCAGATATCTTTGAAATTGAAGGTATGCGGCCCCATCAGCACCGGAATGGCGTGCGCCGCCGGCTCGAGCGGGTTATGGCCGCCGCGCTCCACCAGGCTGCCGCCGACGAAAGCGAGGTCGGCAATGCCGTAGAGCAGCATCAGTTCGCCCATGGTATCGCCAATAACCACCTGGGTACTGGAGGAGGGGATCTCGCCGGTGCTGCGTAGAGTGAAGCTCATTCCGGCTTTTTGCACCATGTCGCGGGCGTCAGGGAAGCGCTCCGGATGGCGGGGAACAAGGATCAGCAGCAGGTTCGGAAAGGTCTCCAGCAGCTTTTTATGCGCCTGGAGGATAATTTGCTCTTCGCCATCATGGGTGCTGGTGGCAATCCAGACTTTGCGGTGCGGCGCCCATTGCCGACGCAGCGTCACCGCGCGCGCCGCCAGCTCTGGCGTAACGGAGATATCGAATTTCAGGCTGCCGGTGACCGCCAGCTGATTGCGCTTCAGTCCCAGCGCGAGGAAGCGGTTGCCATCTTCTTCATTCTGCGCGGCGATAAGCGTAATACGGCTCAACAGGCGGCGCATAAAGCCGCCCAGTTTGGCATAGCCTTTGGCGGAACGTTCGGACAGGCGGGCGTTGGCAATCACCAGCGGGATCTTACGCTTATGCAGCGCGGCCACCATGTTCGGCCACAGCTCGGTCTCCATGACGATCACCAGCTTCGGCTGAACGGTGTCCAGGAAGCGGTTCATGGCGCCGGGCAGATCGTAGGGCAGATAGACGTGATGGACATCTTTGCCGAAGGCCGACATGGCGCGCTCGGAGCCGGTCGGCGTCATGGTGGTGACGGTGATCGGCAGAGAAGGGTAGCGGTGGCGCAGGGCGCGAACCAGCGGAATGGCGGCTAAGGTCTCGCCGACGGAAACGGAGTGCAGCAGAATGCCATCCGGCTCTACCTTGTTCTGACAGAAGCCATAGCGTTCCGCCCAGCGTTTACGGTAGGCAGGAGCCTTACGACTGCGCAGCAGCAGCCGCAGCCACACCAGCGGCTGAATAAGGTAAAGTAGGGTGGTATAAAGCAATTCCAAACTATTTATCCGTTCTCTGTTTTGGCGGGCAAATTCTAAGCATTTAGCCCGCGTAAAGCTATCTCTTTGGCGGAAACAGCGGGTTTTTGGTCTATCCCGCGTGGCGATAACGCTTAATACGCAGATAACGGCGTCCCAGGCGCCAGCGTAAACGGAAAGTACAGGCGTTTTTCCAGATTAACCGCCAGATACCGCGGTCGAAGAATTCTTTAATAATAACATGCTTTTTCGACTCATCTTTCATGCTGTCGAAGGTGTGGATGATCCCCAGGCCTTCTTTGGCGATCTGCCAGCGACAGGCGGCGATATGGCGCACTTTATCCGGGTAACGCTGGTTGATCGCCTCCAGCATCTCCAGAATTTTCATGTAATGGCGCGCCGAACGCATCAGCGTGTCGTCGTTGTCCGGCTTATGCGATACCGACTCAGAATGGATGTAGTAATCATAGAATTGCTGACTGGTGTACTGCACGCGCTCCGCGGCCAGCAGCGCCTCGGTGGTCCACGGGATATCCTGATGGCGCAGGCCGGGCTCGAAATGGAAGTGATGCTGGCGGATAAAATCGTGGCGATAGATATTGAGCCAGGTGACGTGCAGAAATTTCCGCGAGTCCAGGGCCTGCTTGAGCCAGACATGGCCCGGCAACACGCCGGTCGAGGGCAAGCGATCCAGCGGGAAGATCGGGTGGCTCTCGCGGCGCTTTTCGTACACGTAGGTGCCGTTGCAGGTGGCGACATCGAGATGTGCTTTCTCGGCCATTTCCAGCAGCGTGCGATACATGCCCGGATAGAGTTTATCGTCGATGTCCGGAAACGCGAGGTACTTGCCGCTGGCGGCGGCGAGGCCGGTATTACGCGCGACCGAGACGCCCTGGTTTTCCTGCTCCAGCACCTGGACGTTCTGCAGCCGATCCCGCCATTCGGCGATCACCGCCAGGCTGTTGTCCGTCGACCCATCGTTCACCAGGATCAGTTCATAGCTGTCCAGCTGCTGCTGTTCAATGCACTCAAAGAATTGCGCAAGAAATTTCTCACCGTTGTAGACGGCAGCCACGATGCTCAGTAAAGGCGTTTGACTCATAAATCTTCGATCCTGGTTAACTAACGGCGTCAGGTGCGCTGCAGCTGACGGTACTGCTGACAAATGGACACGACGCTGAATTTTTCCAGCGCGGCATCGTCGATGGCCGGCGGGTTATGGTAAATGCTTTGCATCGTCTGAGCCAGCGCCGGACTGGTGAGATCCGCCAGACCGCGGGCAAGTTCGCCGGTGAGGATCTCGGTGACGCCGCCGGGGCAGCGGGTGCTGGCGACCGGGGTATGTAACAGCAGCGCCTCCACTACCACATTGCCGAATCCTTCGCTATCCGAGCTCAAAACCAGCATCCGCGCGCCTTTGATCCACGGTAAGGGGTTTTTCTGAAAACCCTTGAACCACACCCGGTCTTCAATCTCAAGCGTTTTGGCCAGCTGGCGCAGGCGTTGCTCTTGCTCCGGTTTCCCCTGTCCTAACAGCACCAGCGGCGCGTCAATGCCGCTTTGCGCGTAGGCTTCGAGCAGGCGGTCGTGACGTTTACCGGGATGGAAGCGGCCGACGTGAATCAGGTAGTCGCCGTCCGGGCGCTCGCTGTCGGCTTCCGCTTCTGCGCGCAGGGCGGCGATATCGAAGGGGTTATAGATGGTTTTCAGCTGCGCCGGGCGCAGGGCGAAGGCTTCCACCAGATCGCGCCCCACGGCGTCGGAAACCGCCACCACGTTGCGCCCCTGGTAAATCCGCTTAATTTTCTGCTGCTTCATCCAGCGGTCAAAGCCGGTACGGTGACCGAGATAAGAGGCCGAGAAGACGCCGTGCAGGCAGAACCAGACGTTGCGCTCGCGCAGCGCCCGGCTGCGGGCGACGATGCGGTCGGTTTTATGCAGGTTGGAGAGTACAAGGTCAAATTGTCCCTGCTGCTCGGCCCGGATGATCGCGGCGTCCAGCTGGCGGGCGCGGCGGGACAGCTCGGTTAGCTTGCGCCAGGGTTTGCGGCAGCGATCGGCCACCACCTGGTAGTCGAGCCCCTCGGGCAAGGGGTACTCGCAGACGTCGCGTAGCGAAATGAGCGAGACCCGATCGCCGTCGCGCAGGAACTGCGCCGCCAGGGTCAGGACCACTTTTTCCGCGCCGCCGCCGGGCAATCCATCAATCACAAATAAGATGCGCATCGTTATTTCACCAGATCCTGATAAAGGGAAAGCAGCTGGGTGGAGAGGCGCTCGCTGGTACAGGCCATGATGCGCTCGCGGGCGCGGTCGCCTTCCGCGGAGCCCAGCGCGCGGGCGGGCAGGGCCATCACCGCCTGCTGCAGCGCCGGGATATCCAGGGCGTCGCAGACATAACCGTTGTGGCAGTTGACGATAAACTCCGCCCCGCCGCAGCCGGTGGTGGTGATCACCGGCAGACCGCAGGCCATTGCCTCGAGGATGACGTTGGGGAACGGATCGTAGAGGGTGGGCAGCAGCAGGCCATCGGCCATCTGATAGAACGGCAGCGTTTCCGACTGCATGCCGAAGAAGCGCACTCGCGCTTCGCAGTTCAGGCTCTTCGCCAGCGCCTGGTAGCGCGGCTGATCCTTATCTTTGCCAACCACCAGCAGATAGCGATCGGTCGGGGCGATGGCGCGGATCGCCGCCGCCAGCCCTTTACGCTCAAAGCCGGAGCCGACGTAAATCAGGCAGGTTGCCTGCAGCGGCAACTGCCATTTGGCGCGTAAGGCGGCAAAGGTGTCTTCGCCCGGCGGCAGGAAGCGCTGGTTATCAATGGCGTTATAGATAACGTGGATCTTGTCCGCCGGCAGGCCAAAGTCTTCAATGATCTCGCGCTTGATCATCTCGGCGTTGCAGATCACCCCGCGCAGATGCGGGTCTTCGTACATCTCCCGTTCCGCTTTCATCACATAACGGTGGTAGCGGTCGGCGAACAGCAGGCGGCTTTTCCAGGCCGGTAAGATGCGCGAGCGCTGTTGCAGCCAGCGGCGATGAACGCCATCGCCGGCGCGGTAGAGATCGCAGCCGGGAATACGCTCATGGCTCTGCACCAGGTCGAAGGACTCGCGCTGCCAGAGCGCTCGCGCGGCGTTGGCAAACCCACGCTCGCGGCTGATGCGCCCCCATTTGCGTGGGTTACAGATATGGATCTGCCAGTCGGGCTTGACCGGCCCCTGCCATTCGCGGGTGATGACGTTCAGCTGCAGATGACTGCTGTCGAGGGCTTCCAGCGCGCGGGAGACAAACCGTTCTGCGCCGCCGTCCGGGCGGTACTTCTGCCGCACCAGAGCCAGCCTGAATTTACTCATGCCAGTACCTTTTTCGCCGCCGCGATCACGGCGTCGGTAGGAATTAAATCGAGATAACGTTCGTCGGTGTTGGTGTTGATGGCGTCCGGGTCGGGCAGCGGTCCGAAGTCGCCGGCCCAGATCACCTCGCCTTTCGCCTGCCACGGACGCCAGAAGGTCAGCTTCGAGGGGCCGAACAGGGCGACCAGCGGGGTGCCGAGAGCCGCTGCCATATGCATCGGCACCGAGTCGACGCCGATAAACAGCCGGGCGTGATCGATAACCGCCGCCAGCTGGCGCAGCGTTAACTGACCGGCTAAAGAGTGCAGCCGCGCCTGCGGGCAGCCGGCGATGATGGACTCCACCATCTGCTTCTCTCTATCGTCGGGGCCGGAGGTGAGCACCACCGCGTACCCTTCGGCGGACAGCGCGTTGATCAGGGCGCTCATCCGATCTTCGCGCCAGCATTTAAAGAACCAACGCGACGTTGGCTGGATGACGATGTAGTTATCCCGGAAGTCCTCCGGCAGCAGGGCGCGGCTGGTGGCCCAGTCTGCTTCGCTGTAGCCCATCCGCGCCGGCGCGTCGTTCAACTGGATACCGAGCGGAGCGAGGATAGAGAGATTCTGCTGTACCGTATGCAGCTGATTATGCTGTTGGGTGGTGGCCAGCGCGGTGTGGCAATAGCGCCAGAACGGGTGGCGACGCTTCGGAAAATCAAAGCCGATCCGCGTCGCGGCGCCGGTCAGTTTGCTGATAATCGCGCTCGGCCACTGGTCGGCAAGGTTAAGCACCATATCGTATCGCTGCTGGCGCAGCGTCTGAATGAGCTGCCATTGCATCTTCAACTGATGCTTTTTCCCCTGCTTTTTCCAGCGACGGTCGAGACCATAAATTTGGTGAATATCGGGGTTGGCGGCGAGCATATCCCGGGTCTCTTCATACAGCAGGACATCCACGCAGGCGGCGGGGTACTGCTGTTTCAGCGCGTGAATAAGCGGGGTGATCAGCAGCATGTCGCCATGATGGCGCAGCTTAATGACCAGGATCCGCGCCGGGTTCAAGGGGCTGCGGGAGAGGGTTTCAGGCGTCATACTCTGTTCTTCATCCAGGATAAGGGTTCCGATTCTAGGGGATCAGACAGATTGAGAGAAGCGTTGTATTGCTCTACCATGACCCGATACGTATGGCCTGAGGACGTTTTCGTGCACAATCCCGCATTTCTCATCACGATTGATACAGAGGGCGATAACCTCTGGCAAAAACATGACAGCATCACCACCGAGAATGCGCGTTATCTCCCGCGTTTTCAGCAGCTTTGCGAAAAGTATGGCTTTAAACCGGTCTATTTGACCAACTATGAAATGGCCATCGACCCCTTTTATATCGAATTCGCCAGAGACGTGATTGCCCGCGGCACCGCGGAAGTCGGTATGCATTTGCATGCCTGGAACAGCCCGCCGACCGAGCCGCTGACCGCCGACGACTGGCGGCATAAGCCTTATCTCATTGAATACAGCGATGCCATGATGCGTGAAAAGGTCGACTATATGACGCATCTGCTGGAGGACACCTTCCAGACCAAAATGGTTAGCCATCGCGCCGGGCGCTGGGCCTTTGACGAGCGCTATGCGCGTCTGCTGGTGGAGCACGGTTATCAGGTGGATTGCTCGGTGACCCCGCGGGTGAACTGGAAGACCGCCAAGGGGGCGCCGCAGGGCGATGGCGGGACCGATTATCGCCGCTTCCCGCAGCATGCCTATTTCCTCGATGAAAATGACATCAGCCGCGAAGGCCACTCGCCGCTGCTGGAAGTGCCGATGAGCATTCAGTACAAGCACTCCGCGTGGATGAACAGCGTGAAGCAGGGCTACGACCGCCTGCGCGGCAAAGTGCGTTCCCCCTCCGTACACTGGCTGCGACCGATGGGCGGCAATGTGGAGACGATGAAAAAAGTCGTCGAACAAACGTTGACGCAGGGCAATGACTACGTGGAATATATGCTCCACTCTTCAGAGTATATGCCCGGCGGCAGCCCTACGTTCCAGAATGAACGGGATATTGAGCGTTTATACGCTGACCTTGAAGCCTTTTTTAGCTGGCTGGCGCCGCAGGTGAAGGGCATGACGTTGGCAGAATATTACCAGCGGAAAATCACACAGCGCTAACACAGCTCAAGGTACCGTATGCGTATCCTTAAACAATTGACGCGGAAAAAGAACGCTTTTTTCCGCGGCATTAAATTTAATTTAATTAACTATCGATACAGAAATAAGCCGGCGCGCAAACCCTTCGACCCGGTCCCCGTGCGCCGCGTGCTGCTATTGCGTCTGGACGATAAAGTCGGCGATATGGTGGTGACCACCGGCTGCGCCAGAATACTGGCCGAACGGGGATATCAGGTTTCGGTGTTAACCGGACCAATATGCTGCGAAATATTAGCCGGCTCAGAATTCATCGAGCAAGTATATTTATATCGACCACGCATGTCCTTAAATACGTTACGGGCGGCGGGTTTTGATGCGGTTATCGATTTTGATGACGTGACCAGCTATGAACGTTTTAAATTACTCGCCGATTTACGGGCGACCAGCGTGATTGGGTTTAATAAAGAGCCCTATAAACTTTACGATCATTCGATCGCTTTTTTTGACAGCAACAGCCATATTTCCCAGCGCTATAAACAGGTGGTGAAGCTTTTTGGCGTCGTTGACGACCACCCGTATCACTACCATCTCCCCGGCTGCCGCCATGAGCGGGAGAAGGTGGCGCGCTTGCTTTCCCAGGCCGGAGAGGTCGCACTGCGCATCGCCATTAACCCTTTTACCGCCTCCGAAGATAAAGACTTCTGTCGTCATCAGGTGGCGACCCTGGTCGAGCGGCTACATGCTCTGCCTTACCGGGTCTGTATCGTGATGGTGGGGCGCAGTGAGAAGATTCAGCAGCTGGGGCTGGATATGGCGCTGTACATCGCCGACAGCACCATCAACTCCGCCGTGGAGGTGATCCGCAGCTGTGATTTAGTCATTACGCCGGACACCTCGATCGTGCATATCGCCCGCGCCTTCGATAAACCGATGGTGGCGGTCTATAACAAACGTAAACTCAAGGATACCGGCCTGCCCGGCTATCATATCTGGGCGCCGGGCTATGACAAAGCGAGGCAGATCGTCTGTGAAGAAGCGAATGTCGCCGATGTGGCGATTGAGTCGGTGTGGCCGGTGATTAAAGAGCAGGCCGACCGGCTGGTCGCCGCCCGCAGTTAATATAAAAGTGACTATAAAAAAGGGCCGTCAGCGGCCCTTTTTTGTTAACGCTTTTCCGCCAGCCCTTTGCTGAGCGCAATGCCCAGCGGCAGCCAGAACAGCACCCAGGTCTCCCGGGGGTTGCTGATGATAAACATCCCCTGCGAGGCCATAAACACCAGAGCGTAAAACAGGATCGCCAGACTGTAGCGGCTGTCGGAGCGGCGCTTGCGCCACGCCTGCCAGAGTCCGCAGGCAATGACCGCCAGCAGCAGCAGTAAACCCACGATGCCGCCTTTCAGCAGGGCGCCCATATACACGCTGTGGGTGGTGGTGATGTGTTCGCCGCTGTAGTTGATGAAATCCAGTTCATAGCTGAAACCGCGTCCCAGCCAGGGCTGGCTGGCCATCTCCGACAGCGTATGGTGCCAGATACTCAGACGCAGCCCGCTTTGGGTGCCCAACTCTTCGAAACGGGCGAGCAGCATGTCGCCCACCGGCGTCATGACCAAAAGCAGAGCCACCAGCACGGCCAGCGCCGCGGCGATCAGCAGGTTGCGGCGGGTGAAGACGTGCAGGTGCAGCGTACAGCCGACCGCCAGCACCAGGGCGATGATCGGCCCGCGGCTTTGGGTCAGCAGCATCATCACCAGCATGATGGCCACCGGCAGATAGAGCCAGTGGCTGGCTTTTTCTTTCAGTAGCATGCCGCAGATTAAGATGCCGATGCCGCAGTATCCGGCAAGGTCGATAACGTTTGTTGGCCCGGGGTTCTCGGGGGAGACCGCTCGTTCGGTGAGGACCAGCGTGTGGTCGAACATCAGCGTCCACAGCGAGAGCACGGTGATCCCGCCAACCACCGCCAGCATGGCCAGGCGGCGGGTTCGTTCGTCGCTGAGCAGCATCGCCATCAGCAACAGATAGCCCGTCAGATACACACCGTGGGTGATCGGCGAATCAATATGCTGCGGCGTATGGCCCCACAGGTTACTGAGGGCGTAATAGGTAAAGAAGGCCGCCAGCAGCGTCCAGGTCTGCCACTGCTCGCGTAACACGTCGGCCAGCGCCTGGCGATTTTCCTGGCGTACCAGCGACAGCAACAGCAGCAGGATCGATAAATGCAGCAGATTATTGGTCCGGGTGGACATGCAAAAAATCGCGCTGAAAAATAAAAACAAAGGAAAGACAATCGAGTAACCCTGTCGGGCGAAGTTACTCACTTTTAAAGTACTCATTAAACGCAACCTTTTCGAAAATAGTATCCGGTACAGCGCTTTCTGGGGAAAAATTAATCACCCGGATCTGGCGTTGCTGCAGTACCTGCGCGGCATGCGCAAAGGAGGGCATGACGAGGGTATCCACTTTTGTTGCCAGGTAAGAAGGCAATTTTTCTTGTTGTGTTTCGTAGAATCGCGGCTGGTTAAAATTGGTCATATCCAGGCCGCTCACCAGGATAGTATTGAAGCCCAGCCAGGCGAGAACTTGCAGCGCCCAGTAGACCACCGTACCGGCATCAAAGACGCCCTGGCGAATATCGGTGCTAAAACAGATATCCGGGCGCTGGGGATGAAAGCACATCGCCGGATTCTGCTGGTAAGTGCGCTTTATCGCTTCGCTGGCGACTTTCGGCTGGTAAATCTTATAGCAACCGTCCTCAATCAACGCCAAACGGCAGCGCAGCGCGTCCGCATAGCGATCGACGATTTTGGCGATCCCATGCATGGTGGTGAACAGCAGAATGTCCGGTTGGCTGACGATAGCGCGGATAATGTCCGGCTTCTTATCGAAAAACTCCATGTCGACGATGGTATAGAGCGAAAAGTGCAGGCGGTCGGCAAGATGCCAGGCGCCATTGACGCCCATCACTGGGATCGTTTTCGACAACAGGGAAAAATCGATATTGCGGGTCGAAGGGCCGGTGGCGGTCAGCAGGACTTCACCCTGCATGCTGTTTTTCAGCGCGCTCAGGCTGACCAGCGGCACCGTTTTCCCTTTATAGCGCAACGCGCTGATTTCGCCGCTCGGCGCGCGGGTGATGCGGGTAAAAGGCCACAGATTTTCATTGTGACGATAAGCGCGAGGGCGGGTGTAGCGATAGATCTGCTTAAACAGAGATCCCATCAGAGCAGCCCCTGATTGTGCAGAAGAAGATGAACCCGGCTGGCGGTAATATCGCCGGTGCTGGCGCTGTTTTCCGGCCGCACGATGTGCTGGTTTTTACCGTATCCGCCAATCAGCCCCGGATCGGTCGGGCCGTAAAGCGTGAAGTTCGGTTTATCCAGCGCGGCGGTCAGATGACTGAGGCCGGTATCGACCGAGACGACGGCCCGGGCGCTGGCCAGAACCTGCGCTACCTGCTCAAGGCTCATGCGCGGCAGCACTTCAACATACTCCCGGCCTTCCGCCAGCCGCTTCGCCCGCGCCTCTTCGTGCGGGGCGCCCCACGGCAGCTTAATGCGGACGCCACTGTCGGCCAGCAGATCGAGCAGCTCCTGCCAGCGGTTTTCCGGCCAGTGCTTATCGTCGCGGGTGGTGGCATGCAGGAACACCAGATAGGGGGCGGCAGCGCTAGCCTCGTGCTGCAGGAAATGGCGCGCAATGGCGTAATCCCCCTGGGTTTGAGGTTTCGCGTATCCGAGACTTTTGGCGAACAGCTCGCGGGTACGCTCCACGGCGTGCTGCTGTTTCGCAATGTGGTGGCGGCGGTTGTAAAACAGGCTGGCCAGCGGCTCGCGGGCCGTTTGCCAGTCCATACCATGCTTGACGCCGTGCGCCAGGCGGGTGACTAGCGCAGCGCTTTTCACCAGCCCCTGGGCGTCGATGATGGCGTCATACTTTACCGCCTGGACGGCCTCGCGAAAGGCTTTACGCTCCGCTTTGATCGGCGCGGAGAACCAGGCTTTACGCCAGCGGCGGATCGCCACCGGGATCACCCGCTCGACGCTTTCATGCCAGGAGGGGATCTGCGCGAAGCCTTCTTCCACTACCCAGTCGAAGCGGATGCCGGGGATAGCCTGCGCGGCGTCGGTCAGCGCGGGCAGCGTGTGCAGCACGTCGCCCATCGATGAGGTTTTTACAATCAATACCCGCATCCGCTACGCTTCCTCGTGCCCGGTTTTATCCGTCAACAATTCATTCAGCTCTTGCAGGACGCGCTCTGGCGTAATGTCGATCAGGCTCTGATGATAGCCTTCGGCGGCATCGCCTTTGCGCACTTTGTGGTAGCCGCTAATCAGGCGGATCACGCGCGCTTTATGCGACAGCGGCGGGGTAAAGTCCGGACTGCTCGGGCCATACAGCGCCACCAGCGGGCGGTCCAGCGCCGCGGCGACGTGCATCAGCCCCGAATCGTTAGTCACCACCGCTTTACAGGCGGCAATCAGGATCACCGCCTGCTCCAGCTGGGTTTCACCCGCCAGATTCCGGCACCAGGCCTGCTGCTCGCTGCTGAGGGCGGCGATGATCTCTTTGCCGGCCTCGTTATCTTTTGCCGAGCCAAATAGCGCAATCTGATAACCATCGTCGATGAGCTTTTTCGCCAGCGCAGCATAGTGATAGTGCGGCCAGCGTTTTGCCGGGCCGAACTCCGCGCCGGGGCAGAAGCCGATGATCGGCCGATCGTTGGACAGGTTAAAGGCGCTGCAGGCCTGCGACTTTTCCCCTTCGTTGACCTGCAGCTGCGGCCACAGCAGCGGCTGCGGCAGATCTTTGGCGCAGCACATCACGCCGTTGTCGTAGGCCAGCGCCACGTAGCGTTCCACCATCAGCGGCCAGGCGTCTTTGTCCAGCACCCGGGCGTCGTTGAGCAGGCCGTAGCGCATCTCGCCGCGCCAGCCGGTGCGCAGCGGGATGTTGGCAAAGAAGGGGACTAATGCCGATTTAAACGAGTTCGGCAGCACGTAAGCGCGATCGTAGCGACGCTCGCGCAGGCTGTGCCCGAGCTTGCGGCGTTCGCCGATAGCCAGCGCGCCGTGGCCCAGCGGCATCGGGATCGCTTCGTTCACTTCCGGCATGCGCGATAACAACGGACGGCACCAGGCAGGCGCCATCACGTCGATAATCGCCTGGGGATAGCGCGCCCTGAGCGTACGATAAAGACTTTGCGACATCATCATGTCGCCCACCCAAGACGGGCCTACCACCAGAATTTTCATGTTATCTCTTACGCGCCCCGATTCAGCCAGGCCATATACTCCGTTACGCCTTCGGCAACGGTTTTGAACGGTTTGTCATAGCCTGCTTTACGCAGGTTAGTCAGATCCGCCTGGGTGAACGCCTGGTAGCGGCCTTTCAGTTTGTCCGGGAACGGGATGTACTCGATGCTGCCTTTTTTGTGGTACGCCAGGGTCGCATCGGCGACGGCCTGGAAGGATTCCGCGCGGCCGGTGCCGAGGTTGAAGATGCCGGAAACGCCGTTTTCCCAGAACCACAGGTTGACGTCAGCCACGTCGCCGACGTAGACGAAGTCGCGCTTGAAGCCGTCGCTGCCTTCGAACAGTTTCGGACTTTCGCCATTATTCAGCTGGGTGTTGAGGTGGAAAGCGACGCTCGCCATGCTGCCTTTGTGGCCTTCGCGCGGCCCGTAGACGTTGAAGTAGCGGAAGCCGACGATCTGCGAATTGGCTTCAGGCAGGATCTGACGGACGTATTCATCGAACAGGAATTTGGAGTAGCCGTAGACGTTCAGCGGCTGCTCGTACTCGCGGGACTCGATGAAATCGCTGGTGCGTCCACCGTAGGTGGCTGCCGAAGAGGCGTACAGGAACGGAATTTCACGCTCCAGGCAGTAGTGCAGCAGCTCTTTGGAGTACTGATAGTTGTTGTCCATCATGTACTTGCCGTCCCACTCCGTGGTGGAAGAGCACGCGCCTTCGTGGAAGATAGCGTCAATGTCGCCGAACTCTTCGCCTGCCATAATCTGGATCAGAAAGTCTTCTTTATCCATGTAGTCAGCGATGTTCAGGTCAACCAAGTTCACAAACTTGGTGCCGTCTTTCAGATTGTCGACAACCAGAATGTCGGTAATGCCCTTGTCGTTCAGCGCTTTAACGATGTTGCTGCCGATAAAGCCTGCGCCGCCGGTTACGATGATCATAACTGTACCTTTGAAGTTGAGAGCCCGGAGACAATCCGGACATGAATGCTCATATCATATCACCACATGAGCAAGCCTACAGCCATTCGCAGAATAAGGTGCTGGGCTGACGTGATTTATGCTGCAAATAATTCATTCAGGCATGCATCATCTCGTATCAGCGTATAGCTTTGGGTAATATGTGCCAAATTTTGCCGAATCTGGAGAGTTGCAATGCGTGGTGATTTCTACAAACAGTTAACTAGCAATCTGGAGACCGCTCGGGCCGAAGGCTTGTTTAAAGAAGAGCGCATCATCACCTCGGCGCAGCAGGCGGACATTACCGTCGGCGACAGCCACGTGATTAACTTCTGCGCCAATAACTATCTGGGTCTGGCCAACCACCCGGCGCTGATCGACGCGGCGAAATCCGGTATGGACAGCCACGGCTTCGGGATGGCCTCGGTACGCTTCATCTGCGGCACCCAGGATACGCACAAGCAGCTGGAGAAGAAGCTGGCGGATTTCCTAGGTATGGAAGACGCGATCCTCTACTCCTCTTGCTTCGACGCCAACGGCGGCCTGTTTGAAACGCTGCTCGGCCCGGAAGACGCCATTATCTCCGACGCCCTGAACCATGCCTCTATCATCGACGGCGTACGCCTGTGTAAAGCGAAACGCTTCCGCTATGCCAACAACGACATGCAGGAGCTGGAAGCGCGCCTGAAAGAAGCCCGCGACGCCGGGGCGCGTCACGTGTTAATCGCCACCGACGGCGTCTTCTCGATGGACGGCGTGATCGCCAACCTGAAAGGCGTATGCGATCTGGCGGATAAATACGATGCGCTGGTGATGGTCGATGACTCCCACGCCGTCGGCTTCGTCGGCGAAAACGGCCGCGGCTCCCACGAATACTGCGACGTGATGGGTCGCGTCGACATTATCACCGGCACGCTGGGTAAAGCGCTGGGCGGCGCCTCCGGCGGCTACACTGCCGCACGCAAAGAGGTGGTCGAGTGGCTGCGCCAGCGTTCCCGTCCGTATCTGTTCTCCAACTCTCTGGCGCCGGCCATCGTGGCCGCCTCCATCAAAGTGCTGGAGATGGTCGAAGAGGGTGCAGACCTGCGCGATCGCCTGTGGGCCAACGCGCGTCTGTTCCGTGAAAAAATGACCGCGGCAGGCTTCACCCTGGCGGGCGCCGACCACGCCATCATTCCGGTGATGCTGGGCGAAGCGGTGGTGGCGCAGAACTTTGCCCGCGAGCTGCAGAAAGAAGGGATCTATGTCACCGGCTTCTTCTATCCGGTGGTACCGAAAGGCCAGGCGCGTATTCGCACCCAGATGTCGGCGGCGCATACCCCTGAACAAATTGAGCGTGCGGTGGAAGCCTTTACCCGCATCGGTAAACAACTGGGCGTCATCGCCTAATAAGGGTGTGAGATGAAAGCGTTATCCAAACTGAAAGCGGAAGAAGGCATCTGGATGACCGACGTACCGGAACCGGAAGTCGGCCATAACGATCTGCTGATTAAAATCCGCAAGACCGCCATTTGCGGGACCGACGTGCACATCTACAACTGGGATGAGTGGTCGCAGAAGACTATTCCGGTACCGATGGTGGTCGGGCACGAATATGTCGGCGAAGTGGTGGGGATTGGCCAGGAAGTGCGCGGCTTTAAGATTGGCGACCGCGTCTCCGGCGAAGGGCATATCACCTGCGGCCACTGCCGTAACTGCCGCGCGGGCCGTACCCACCTGTGCCGCAACACCATCGGCGTGGGCGTCAACCGCCCGGGCTGCTTTGCCGAGTATCTGGTGATCCCGGCCTTTAACGCCTTTAAAATCCCCGACAATATCTCTGATGACCTGGCGTCTATCTTCGACCCGTTCGGCAACGCTGTGCACACTGCGCTCTCCTTCGATCTGGTGGGGGAAGACGTGCTGGTCTCCGGCGCCGGCCCGATCGGCGTGATGGCGGCGGCGGTGGCGAAACACGTCGGCGCGCGTAATGTGGTGATCACTGACGTTAACGAGTACCGTCTTGAGCTGGCGCGCAAAATGGGCGTCACTCGCGCGGTGAACGTGGCGAAAGAGAACCTCAATGACGTGATGGCCGAGCTGGGGATGACCGAAGGTTTCGACGTGGGCCTGGAGATGTCCGGCGCGCCGCCGGCGTTCCGCAGCATGCTGGATACCATGAACCACGGCGGTCGTATCGCGATGCTGGGTATTCCACCGTCAGATATGTCCATTGACTGGACCAAGGTCATCTTTAAGGGGCTGTTTATCAAAGGGATCTACGGCCGCGAGATGTTCGAAACCTGGTACAAGATGGCGGCGCTGATCCAGTCTGGTCTGGATCTTTCACCGATCATCACCCACCGCTTCGGCATTGACGACTTCCAGAAGGGTTTTGACGCCATGCGCTCCGGCCAGTCCGGTAAAGTGGTTCTGAGCTGGGAATAACGCCTCCGGTCTGTTGTAAAAACCAGCAAAAAAGGCGCCTGCGGGCGCCTTAATTTAGATTTGGATAACATTTTTAGCCTGCTTAATATCAAGCGCACAATTTCTACATCGATTTTACGGTTATTCGCTTATACAGTGTGTTTAGTCGCGGTTTAACTTTGTAACTATCATGCTTAAACTCTCCGTATGCTTACTGACCTGTAACTCTGCACGTCTGCTCATGGAGGTGCTGCCCCCGCTGCTGAGGGTGGCCGATGAGTGTATTGTCGTCGACTCCGGTAGCACCGACGAAACGGTCTCTATTTGTCAGCAGTTTGGTCTCACCGTCCATCACCATGCCTATAAAGCCCACGGCGCGCAGATGAACTATGCCATTGGGCTGGCCAGCCATGACTGGGTGCTGTGCATGGACAGCGATGAAATTCTTGATAACGACGTCGTGTCGGCCATTCAGTCGTTAAAAGCGGGGGAGGAGCCTGACCCGGCATGCGCCTGGCGTTTGCCGCGCTACTGGTTTGTCCTCGGCAAGCAGGTGCGGACGATCTACCCCATTTCCTCGCCGGATTACCCGGTGCGCCTCTTTAACCGCCAGCAGGCGCGATTTAACGACCGGCCGGTGGATGACCAGGTGGTTGGACACGCGCGATCCGTCAGGCTGCCGGGCTTTGTACGCCATGACACCTTTTATTCGCTGCATGAAGTGTTTAATAAGCTGAACAGCTATACCACCCGGCTGGTGAAGCACCAGCAGATCAAACCTTCGCTGGCGCGGGGGATCGTCAGCGCGATTGGCGCTTTCTTTAAATGGTATCTGTTCAGCGGGGCGTGGCGCTATGGCAAAGTCGGCGTGGTCACCGGCCTGTACGCCACGTTTTATAGCTTTCTCAAATATTTTAAGGCGTGGTACGCCCACGAAGATAACCAGGCGCCCGTCGCGCAAAAGCGAACGGACCCCTGAGTGGTCTAGTTGCCGGGATTGTCCCAGCCCTGCCATTTGAGGCGATAGTACTGGACCAGCGCGCTCTGGCTGATGCTGTCGCTGAGGATAGTGAAGAAGCGGCTGGCGTTCACGGGCTCCAGCGGGCGCTTCGGCTTGCAATACTTCACGCCGTGGAACGGATTACGCGGCTTCTGCTGCTGCGGCGCCGTTTGTTGCGCGGGCGGCTGAGCGTAGTTTGGCGTCGAATTGTCGACCTGCGGCTCGTTGAGCAGGCTGCTCGGGCGCACCAGCGTGATATCCGGCGGCAGATTATAGACCATCTGCTGCAGCACCCGCACCGTCGTCGGATGCGGATGGCCAATGGCTATCGCCGAACCGTTACGCCGCGCCAGGGCGATGGCGCGGTTGAACTGGGTGCGGATATCGGCTTCATTCTGCGTATCGTCAAGAAACACCTTGCGCTTAATCACCTTCACCCCGGTGCCCTGCGCGGCGCGCATGGCCTGGGTATTGCCGATGGTCACGCTGTCGAGAAAATAGAGATTGTAGCGCTCCAGGGCCTGCATCACCTTCTGCATGCCAAACAGGTTGGAGGTCATCGCGCTGCCCATATGGTTATTCAGCCCGACGGCGTAGGGGACTTTGCCGTAAGCTTCGCGAATGATGCGCTCGATCTCCTCGCTGCTCATTTCGGGACGCAGGGTGTCTTTTTCCAGCGGCTGTTTGCTGAGCGGCGCCATCGGCAGGTGGATGAGCACTTCATGGCCCAGATTATGCGCTTTCGTGGCCATTTCCCGGGCGTGCGGCGCGTTCGGCAGCACGGCGACGGAGATAGTGGACGGCAGCGCCAGCACCTGATTTTCGGTCTGCGGGCGGTAGCCAAAATCGTCAATAACGATGGAGAGTTTGCCAGCGAACGCTGGCGCCGCCAGAGCCAGCGAACCGGCTACGGCAAGAGCAATTGCGCGAAATTGAAGCAAAACTTATCTTCCCAACCACGGCTGTGGATTGACCGCCTGACCCTGGCGGCGAATTTCGAAATAGAGCGACGGACGGCCCTGACCGCCGCTGCTGCCTACGAGCGCGATAGGCTGACCGGCACGCACCTGCGTACCTACGCTGACCAGCGCGCTTTGGTTATAGCCATACAGGCTCATGTCGCCTTTGCCATGCTCGACCACCACCACCAGACCATAGCCCTGCAGCCAGTCGGCCAGAATGACCCGACCATCGGCAATGGCTCTGACTTCGGTGCCTTCAGACGCGGCGATAACCATCCCTTTCCAACGTAGTTCACCTTGCAGCTGTTCGCCATATCGATGAAGGAGCGGACCGCGAACCGGCCAGAACGCCTGACCGCGCGGCGAGCCCAGTCCGCCGGTGCGTGACATCAGCGAACGCTCGCTTTCCGTTGGTTTATAGGTGGTGCCTTTGCGCGATGCTTCCTGCTGGCGGTCGCGCACCGCCTGCGCATCGCGTGCTTCCCGATCGGCTCGGGCTTTGGCGGCAGCCTCCGCCTGGGCGATACGACCGCGTAGGCGCGATTCGTTAGCCCGCAATTCACTTAACTGTTGCTGACCTTGCTGAATGGAGGATTCCAGTCCGGAAAGGGTCTTTTTCCGTTCGTTACGCGCCTGCTCCAGCTTCGCCTGCTGAGCTTTTTGCTCGTAGACCAGCGTCTGCTGCTGGCTCTGCTTCTCTTCGAGCATCGACTTTTGCACCGCCATCTCTTCGCGCGTTTTCTTCAGTTCCGCGATGGTTTCCTGACGGGCCTGGTTGAAATAGCTGAAGTAGACCTGCATCCGCTGATTGCGCTGGCCCTCTTCACCGCTCAGCACCATCTGGATGCCGGTATGCGGCCCCTGGCGGAACGCGGCGTCAAGCTGCGCGGCGAGGTTACGCTCCTGAGACGCGCGCTGGCGCTCCAGCTTGGCGAGAGAGGCGTTCATTTCGTCAATCTGCTTATTGAGCTGGTTCAGGTTGTCCTGGGTTTCGCGCAGTTTGCGGGCCGCGGCGGCGATCGCTTCTTCCTGCGCTTTGAGCTGGGCGAGCAGGCTTGCGCGCTGCTGCTGCTGTTGCTTAATCGCCCGCTGCCTGGCGGCGATGTCGGCCTGGATGGACTTAAGCTGATCGCGATCGTCGGCGTGCGCAGATGACGCGCACAGTAATACGCCAGCGCTGAGCGCGCTGGCGTAAAGGACGGATCGAACTGCCGTTGCGATCCATGTAGTTGAATACGTCGCCTTTCCCCTCATGGGGAAGGATTATTCCACGATGAACAGCGGCTTGCCAGTCATCTCTTGCGGGATTTCCATTCCCATCAGCGACAGCATGGTTGGGGCGATGTCGGAAAGTTTGCCGCCATTGACCGCTTTAACCGCTTTGTTACCGACGTAGATCAGCGGAACCGGCAGGTTGGTGTGGGCGGTATGCGCCTGACCGGTGGCCGGGTCGCGCATCTGCTCGGCGTTACCGTGGTCGGCGGTGATCAGCAGCTGACCGCCAACGGATTCCACCGCCTGCGCCACCTGATCGATGCAGTGATCCAGCGCTTCAACGGCTTTTACGGCGGCTTCCATCACCCCGGTATGGCCAACCATATCGCCGTTCGGGTAGTTACAGATGATAGTGTCGTACTGGCCGCCTTTGATGGCCGCGACCAGTTTCTCGGTCAGCTCGGCGGAGCTCATTTCCGGCTGCAGATCGTAGGTCGCTACTTTCGGCGAATTAATCAGAATCCGCTCTTCGCCTTTGAACGGCTCTTCTACGCCGCCGTTGAAGAAGAAGGTGACGTGGGCGTATTTTTCAGTTTCGGAGATGCGCAGCTGGGTTTTATCGTGCTTGGCCATCCACTCGCCGAAGGTATTGGCCAGCGAGGCGGGCGGGTAGGCGCAGGCCACTTTGATGTCGGCGGCATATTCGGTGAGCATCACGAAGTCGAGGTTAACCACTTTCTTACGCGCAAAGCCGTCGAAGTCGGCGTTGACGAAGGCGCGGGTGATTTCGCGCGCGCGGTCAGCACGGAAGTTCATGAAGATCAGCGCATCGCCATCTTCCATCGCCGCATCGGCCTGGCCGGCGGCGCGGATCACGGTCGCTTTCACGAACTCGTCGTTTTCGTCACGGGCGTAGGCAGCCTGCAGACCGGCGACGGCGGTATCGGCCTGGAATTCGCCTTTCGCCAGCGTCATCAGATCGTAAGCCTGCTCAACGCGATCCCAGCGGTTGTCGCGGTCCATGGCGTAGTAGCGGCCAATGAGCGACGCGATGCGGCCCTTGCCCAGCGCGGCAAATTTGGCTTCGAATGTCGCCAGCGTTTTTTCCGCGCTGCGCGGCGGCGTATCACGGCCGTCGAGGAAGGCGTGCAGGTAGATCTTCTCAGCGCCGCGCTCTGCCGCCAGCTCCACCATCGCCATGATGTGATCTTCGTGGCTGTGGACGCCGCCTGGCGACATCAGACCCATGATATGTACCGCTTTGCCGGCGGCAACCGCTTTATCGACCGCGGCGGTCAGTACCGGGTTGGCGAAGAAGGTGCGTTCTTTAATTTCCACATCGAGACGGGTCAGGTCCTGATAGACGATACGACCGGCGCCCAGGTTGACGTGACCCACTTCGGAGTTCCCCATCTGACGGTCCGGCAGGCCAACTTCCAGGCCGGATGCATCGATCAGGGTATGCGGACGTTTGGCCCACAGGGCGTCCATTACCGGCGTTTTAGCGCTGTAAATGGCGTTATCCTGTTGGTCTTCGCGATAGCCGTAGCCATCCAGAATCACCAGTACCATAGGTTTTTTAGTAACCGACATTGCGACAACCTCATGCTCAAAGACAGAAATTTTGCGTAATTTTACTACAGCTGAATCGTTTAAATCCCCGTGAAAGATCAAAGAAAGGGAGCGGCCAGTCCGCGGCGCGTCAGCGAGAACGGCTTTTTTTCGCCGCCGCCCGCAGAAAATACATTACATCGCGCTCACTGGCTGTAATTGCCGCAAGGCACAGGTATACTCCTTTCCTGGTTTTTTTCTCACTTAGTCGGGAGTTGTAACCCCCCATGCAAGAAATTATGCAATTCATCGGCCGTCACCCTGTTCTGAGCATCGCGTGGATCGCGCTGCTGGGGGCGGTGCTGTTCACCACCTTCAAGGGCCTGATGTCGAAAGTTAAAGTCATCACCCGTGGTGAAGCGACGCGTCTTATCAATAAAGAAGACGCGGTAGTGGTCGACCTGCGTCAGCGTGACGATTTCCGTAAAGGCCATATTGCCGGCGCCATCAACCTGCTGCCCAGCGATATCAAAGCGAATAACGTCGGCGAGTTGGAAAAACACAAATCGCAACCCATTATTGTGGTAGACGGTTCCGGCATGCAGGCGCAAGAGCCAGCCAACGCGCTGAACAAAGCCGGGTTTGAAAAAGTCTTTGTACTGAAAGAGGGCATTGCTGGCTGGAGCGGCGAAAACCTCCCTCTGGTACGCGGCAAATAACTTACCTCGCGTGGTGATGCCGCCGCGTTTTCCCCGTCGCGCCTGACGTGAGGGGAACACAGGCTGCGGCGTAAAACCCTCAGGGTAATAACAGGAGTGAAGTCATGGCCAATATTGAGATCTACACCAAAGCGACCTGCCCGTTCTGCATCCGCGCGAAAGCGCTGCTGAACAGCAAAGGCGTAACGTTCCATGAGTTGCCGATCGATGGCGATGCCGCGAAGCGTGAGGAGATGATCCAGCGCAGCGGACGGACGACGGTTCCGCAGATTTTTATTGATGCGCAGCACATTGGCGGCTGTGACGACTTGTATGCGCTTGATTCACGTGGTGGACTTGATCCCCTCTTGCGCTAATTTTTGCGCGCTTTCCCTGCCGGAAGCGCGTATTTAAGGACAACACGAAAGGGTTTTACTATGTCAGAACAAAACAGCACCGAAATGACCTTCCAGATCCAGCGTATCTATACCAAAGATATCTCTTTTGAAGCGCCGAACGCGCCGCAAGTTTTCCAGAAAGACTGGCAGCCGGAAGTTAAACTTGATCTGGATACCGCCTCCACCCAGCTGGCTGAAGGCGTTTATGAAGTGGTGCTGCGTGTAACCGTGACCGCCGCTCTGGGCGAAGAGACCGCGTTCCTCTGCGAAGTACAGCAGGGCGGTATTTTCTCCATCGACGGCATCGAAGGCACCCAGATGGCGCACTGCCTTGGCGCATACTGCCCGAACATTCTGTTCCCGTACGCGCGCGAGTGCATCACCAGCCTGGTTTCCCGCGGTACCTTCCCGCAACTTAACCTTGCGCCAGTGAACTTCGACGCGCTGTTTATGAACTATCTGCAGCAGCAGGCTGGCGAAGGTGCTGAACAACATCAGGATGCCTGATGAACGCACTTAATGCTGCAATGACTGTGATCGGTGCCGGCTCTTACGGCACCGCTCTTGCCATCACCCTGGCAAGAAATGGCCACCACGTTGTGCTCTGGGGCCATGACCCGAAACATATCGCGACGCTGCAACACGATCGCTGCAACGCCGCGTTCCTTCCCGATGTGCCTTTCCCGGATACGCTGCATCTTGAAAGCGACCTGGCCACCGCGCTGGCCGCCAGCCGCGATATTCTGGTGGTGGTGCCAAGCCATGTGTTTGGTCAGGTGTTACGCCAGATTAAACCGCTGATGCGTCCTGACGCGCGTCTGGTGTGGGCGACCAAAGGCCTTGAGGCCGAAACCGGTCGTCTGCTGCAGGACGTGGCGCGTGAAGCGCTGGGCGATGATATCCCGCTGGCGGTGATCTCCGGGCCAACCTTCGCCAAAGAGCTGGCCGCCGGCCTGCCGACGGCGATTTCGCTGGCGGCGACGGATCCGCAGTTTGCCGAGGATCTGCAGCACCTGCTGCACTGCGGCAAGAGCTTCCGCGTCTACATCAACCCGGACTTTATCGGCGTACAACTCGGCGGCGCGGTGAAAAACGTCATCGCCATCGGGGCGGGGATGTCGGACGGCATCGGCTTCGGCGCCAATGCGCGGACGGCGCTGATTACCCGTGGCCTGGTGGAAATGTCTCGCCTTGGCGCGGCGCTGGGCGCCGACCCGGAAACCTTTATGGGGATGGCCGGCCTCGGTGACCTGGTGCTCACCTGCACCGACAACCAGTCCCGTAACCGTCGCTTCGGCATGATGCTCGGCCAGGGGATGGACGTGCAAAGCGCCCAGGAAAAGATTGGCCAGGTGGTTGAAGGCTACCGCAATACCAAGGAAGTTCGCGTTCTGGCACAGCGTTTAGGTGTCGAAATGCCAATAACCGAGGAAATTTATCAGGTATTGTATTGCGGAAAAATTGCGCGCGAGGCAGCATTGACCTTATTGGGTCGCGCCCGCAAGGACGAGCGCAGCAGCAATTAGCTTTCCTTTGTCACCTGAATGACCCTGCCAGCGCAGAACTGGCAGGTCATTACCATATCGCCTGGAGTATGCAATGCCGTGTGAAGAACTGGATATCGTCTGGAATAATATTAAAGCCGAAGCCCGGGCTCTGGCTGACTGTGAGCCAATGCTCGCCAGTTTTTACCACGCAACGTTACTCAAGCATGAAAATCTGGGCAGCGCACTGAGCTATATGTTGGCCAACAAGCTGACTTCCCCGATTATGCCGGCGATCGCCATTCGCGAAGTGGTGGAAGAAGCCTACGCCGCCGACCCGGAAATGATCGCCTCCGCCGCCTGCGATATTCAAGCGGTGCGCACGCGTGACCCGGCGGTGGATAAATACTCCACGCCGCTGCTCTATCTGAAGGGTTTCCATGCTCTGCAGGCCTATCGTATCGGCCACTGGCTGTGGACGCAGGGCCGGCGCGCGCTGGCGATTTTCCTGCAAAACCAGGTCTCCGTCTCTTTCCAGGTGGATATCCACCCGGCGGCGAAAATCGGCCGCGGGATCATGCTCGACCACGCCACCGGTATTGTGGTTGGTGAAACGGCGGTGATTGAGGATGACGTCTCTATTCTGCAGTCGGTCACCCTCGGCGGTACCGGTAAAACCAGCGGCGACCGTCACCCGAAAATTCGCGAAGGCGTGATGATTGGCGCCGGAGCGAAGATCCTCGGCAATATCGAAGTCGGGCGTGGGGCAAAAATCGGCGCAGGCTCAGTGGTGCTGCAGCCGGTGCCGCCGCATACCACCGCCGCAGGTGTTCCTGCGCGCATCGTCGGCAAGCCGGAGAGCGATAAGCCGGCGATGGATATGGATCAGCATTTCAACGGTATTCACCACACTTTCGAGTACGGCGACGGGATTTAACGTCTTGCCCGGTGGCGCTGCGCTTACCGGGCCTACGATCTCATCCCGCCAGCCTGTCGCCCGGATAAGGCTCCTTGCGCTGCAATCCGGGAATCGCTCAGGCTAGCTGCGCAGCACCGCGCCGGGATACCCCAGCTGCCGCCAGGCCTCATACACCACCACCGACACCGCATTCGACAGGTTCATGCTGCGGCTGTCCGGCATCATCGGAATCCGAATTTTCTGCTCCGGCGGCAGGGCATCCAGAATGCTCGCCGGCAGACCGCGGGTTTCCGGACCAAACATCAAGAAATCGCCATCCTGATAGCTGACCGCGCTGTGCGCCGGGGTTCCTTTGGTCGTCAGGGCGAACAGGCGCTGCGGCTGTGCGCTGGCGAGAAACGCCGCGTAATCGGCGTGGCGCTGCACGGCGGTGAACTCGTGATAGTCCAGTCCGGCGCGTCTCAGGCGCTTATCGTCCCAGGTGAAGCCCATGGGCTCAATGATATGCAGACTGAAGCCCGTGTTGGCGCACAGGCGGATAATATTCCCGGTGTTCGGCGGGATCTCTGGTTCGAATAACACGATGTTCAGCATACTGCCCCCTTAATTGCGGGGGGCAGAATAGCAGATATTTGGTCAACCCTCACCCCGGCCCTCTCCCTGAGGGAGAGGGGGAAAACCGGCGCCGGTCGGTGGGCCGGAGGACGCGGGTAAAAGGACTCACCCAACCTTCGGTACTTTACCTGGACGGAGGTTAAGGCGAACGCTACCGCTAGCCTGGCTGCCGGACGGTTCCCTCTCCCTGACGGAGAGGGTGAGGAGAGAGAGCACAACGGCGCAGCTTATGCCGCGTTATGCTGCTTCAGCGCATCGAAGGTCTGCAGCGCCTCCGCGTTCTGCACCAGCGAATCACGGCTAATGTCCGCGATGGTTTTCGCGCCGGTCAGGGTCATCGCCACCTTCATCTCTTTCTCGATTAGATTCAGCAGATTCGCCACCCCCTGCTTGCCATGGGTCGCCAGGGCGTACAGGTAAGCGCGGCCCAGCAGTACGCTGTCGGCGCCCAGGGCGATCATCCGCACGACGTCGAGACCGTTGCGGATGCCGCTGTCGGCGAGAATGGTAATGTCGCCTTTCACGGCGTCGGCAATTGCCGGCAGGGCGCGAGCGGAGGAGAGCACGCCGTCAAGCTGGCGGCCGCCGTGGTTGGAGACCACAATGCCGTCGGCGCCAAAGCGCACCGCGTCGCGGGCGTCCTCCGGGTCGAGGATCCCTTTGATCACCATCGGACCGTCCCAGAAATCACGGATCCACTCGAGGTCTTTCCATGAAATCGATGGATCGAAGTTATTCGCCAGCCAGCCGATGTAATCCTCCAGGCCGGTCGGCTGGCCGAGATAGGCGGAGATATTCCCCAGATCGTGCGGACGGCCGTTGAGGCCAACGTCCCATGCCCACTGCGGATGGGTGACCGCCTGCCAGTAGCGGCGCAGGGCGGCGTTCGGGCCGCTCATGCCGGAATGGGCGTCGCGGTAGCGGGCGCCGGGGGTCGGCATATCGACGGTAAAGACCAGCGTTGAACAACCCGCCGCCTTAGCGCGCTCCAGCGCATTGCGCATAAAGCCGCGGTCGCGCAGAACGTACAGCTGGAACCACATCGGCCGCTTGATGGTCGGGGCGACCTCTTCAATTGGGCAGACGGAAACGGTGGAGAGGGTAAACGGAATACCTTTGTCATCCGCTGCGCCGGCGGCCTGCACTTCGCCGCGGCGGGCGTACATCCCACACAGCCCCACCGGCGCCAGCGCCGTCGGCATCGCCAGCTTCTCGTTGAAGAGGGTGGTCTCGAGGCTCAGGTCCGACATATTGCGCAGAATACGCTGGCGTAACGCCACGTCGGAGAGATCTTCCACGTTGCGGCGCAGGGTATGTTCGGCGTAAGCCCCGCCGTCGATATAGTGGAACAGGAAAGGCGGCAGGATACGCTGGGCGGCGGCGCGATAGTCGCTGGCGGCGGAAATAATCATCACGAATTCTCCCTGGAATTATCAATAGCATCGCCGGGCAGGCGGGTAATTCGCGCCTGGCGGGCCTGGTCTTCATCAAAACGTTTAATGGTGGCGTGGACAAAGCCTAAGTGGGCCATCATCGCCTGGCGCGCCGCCTCGGCGTCGCCGGCGACAATCGCCTCCATGACGGCCTGGTGCTGTTCGGTCAGGCGGGCAAATACCGGCGGCACCAGATACATACGCTGACGGCTCTGCTTGACGGAGGAGTGCAGCAGGTCGAAAAAGCCGCGCATGGTTTGCAGGAGCACCACGTTATGCGAGGCTTCGGCGATGGCCAGATGGAAGCGGACGTCCGCCTGCGAGGCGATATCCGGGTCTTCGCTTTGGGTCGCTTCAAAGCACAGGCGAATTTTTTCTTTATCGGCGTCGGTGGCCCGCATCGCCGCGTGCCACGCGGTGCTGGCTTCGATGGCGTGGCGGGCCTCGAGGATGTCGAAGCTGTAGTCAGGGTCATCGGCTAGTAGCGTCTTCAGCGGCTGGACGATGTTTTGCTCCGACCACGGTTCATGCTGAAAGCGGACGAAAGTGCCGCCGCCTCGACGGCTCAGCAGTACCCCTTCATTGACCAGCATCGCCAGCGCTTCGCGCAGGGAATTGCGCGAGACGCCGAGCTGAGCGGCGAGCTGACGCTCGGCGGGCAGTCGCATGCCCGCCTCCAGCTGTTGTTCTTCAATCAGCGCCCGGACGCGACGGGCTACATCGTCGGCCAGGCGTTTAGGCATCACTATCACGGGATCATCCAGGTTAAAACGTAGGCCTGCAGCGTGGTGATCAGGCCCACCATACAGGTGAAGATCAGGCTGTGTTTGACGGTAAAGCGGAACAGATCCGACTCTTTACCCACCAGGCCAACCGCGGCGCAGGCGATGGCGATCGACTGTGGGGAAATCATCTTGCCGGTGACGCCGCCGGTGGTATTGGCCGCGACCAGCAGGATATCGGAGACGCCAATCTGCTGCGCCGCCGTTGCCTGCAGCGCGGCGAACAGGGCGTTAGACGAGGTGTCCGAACCGGTCAGGAATACCCCCAGCCAGCCCAGGAACGGCGAGAAGAAGGTAAACGCGTGGCCGGTATGGGCCAGCGCCAGGGCCAGGGTTGACGACAGCCCGGAGTAGTTGGAGATAAAGGCGAACGCCAGCACCATGCCGATAGAGTAGATCGGCAGCGCCAGGTCCTTCAGCGTCCCGGCGAAGGTGGTCAGCGCGTCTTTCGGCTTCATACGCAGCCAGACGATGGACAGCAGGGCGGCGAACAGAATGGCGGTGCCGGTTGCCGACAGCCAGTCAAACTTATAGATGGCGGCGTAAGGCGTCGCGGCGCTGACCACCGGCGGCATGCGGGCGACCATTTTGTCGAGGAACGGCACCGAAAAATTGATGACGAAGTCATACATCGCGCCGCCCGGTGCGAACAGCGCTTTGAACGGCGGCACGCTCCACAGGGTTACGGTGGCGGTCAGGAACAGGAACGGCGACCAGGCGCGGATCACTTGTCCTGCGGTGTAGCGCGTGCGGGCCAGCGTCATATCCACCTGCGAGGCGCCGATGTCGCCAAAGCGGAAGATGCGCACCGGCTGCCAGCGTTTGAGGAACAGGGTCAGGCAGACCAGGGAGACCAGCGATGAGATGATGTCCGGCAGCTCCGGGCCAAGGAAGTTAGAGCTGAGGTACTGGGCGATAGCGAACGAGCCGCCTGCGACCATCACCGCCGGCCAGGTCTCTTTGATGCCCCGCCAGCCATCCATGATGGCCATGATCCAGAACAGCACGATAATGGTCAGGAACGGCAGCTGACGGCCCACCATCTGGCCGATGGCGAAGCTGTCGATACCGGTTACCTGGCCGGCCACCAGGATTGGGATGCCCATCGCGCCGAAGGCCACCGGCGCGGTGTTGACGATCAGGCACAGACCAGCCGCATACAGCGGGTTAAACCCGAGTCCGACCAGCAGCGCCGCGGTAATCGCCACCGGCGCGCCAAACCCCGCTGCCCCTTCGAGAAAGGCGCCGAACGAGAATCCGACGATCAGCATCTGCAGGCGTTGGTCAGGCGTAATCGACAGGATCGACGAGCGGATAATGTCGAACTGTCCGGTCTTCACCGAGATTTTATAGACAAAGACCGCGGCGATAATAATCCACGCGATGGGCCACAGTCCGTAGAAGAAGCCATACACTACCGAGGCCAGGGCGCGGTCCACCGGCATTTTATAGAACAGCAATGCGACGGCCAGGGCGATCGCAACGGTCCAGGTAGCGGCGAGATAGCCTTTCAGTTTGAGCTTAATCAGCGCAAAAAAGAAAAACAGAATCGGTAGCGATGCGATAAGACTGGATAACCAGATATTACCGGCGGGATCGTAGTTTTGTTGCCAGAGATTCATGCAGGGTCTCCATCGGGCCGCCAGGACGAGTGGGCTGAGTCTGCGCTCATTGCCGAATCCGTCTTAGGTAAAATTGGCCCGGCCAATTAGGGATAGCAGGGTTGATGACAACGAATGGTTAACCAGATGTTACTCTTAGGCAACGGGTTTGTGATGCATTTTGATGGATTTGTGAACTGCTGGGGGGTAGATGAATTTATTGGTTGGACCAATCTGCCAGCAGGGGACGAAAAAGGGTGGCGGTAGGACAGAATAACCCTCTCCGGACGGAGAGGGCTGGGGATTAGAATTCGCTGCGGGCGAAACCGGTCATCTCTTTCAGACCCATTTCCCGGCCCAGGGCGGTCATCGGATGGACGACCACCAGGCCGCGGACGCTTTTCTTCAGCTTGCCCATATCGGCCTGCTCTTTTTTGGTAATCGCGCGACGGAACGGCAGGCTCATCAGCTTTTGCGCCTCTTTGCTCAGCTTCTGGCTCTGGACGGAACGCAGACGTTCAATCTCCGTTTCCAGAGTGGCTTTTTCTTTTTCCAGCTCAGCGTATTTATCGGCGGCTTCCACCAGCGACAGCTCGGCCTGCTGGTGGCGGATGGCGTCGAGACGATCGCTCAGACGTTTGATTTCATTCTTTTCGACTTCTTTCATGGTGATTTGATCTGTTAATAAAGGGGCTTCATTCGCCTATAGTATGTGCCGTGACCGCTATTGTTGATAGCTATTTATCAAAAATTCGCCGTTAATCGCCGTCAGAATACGATACCTGAACCTGCTAATAATTTGAATTTTATTAATATTCTTTCTGATACCCGCTCTAATTTCATTTCTGTGAAGCCGGTCGGCAGATAAGCACGTTTTCCTTAACCCACGCCGGTGAATTGGCTAATGCTTAATCAGATTATTCCCAAAAGGAGGACGTGATGGCAAAGATCGGCGACGGCGTACCACGTTTAATCGACAAAGCGGTTGATTTTATGGCTTCCAGTCAGGCGTTTATGGAGTATTTGAAAAAGTCTCCGCGGCTGCAGCATGTACCGCGAGATATCCCGCAGGATAAGGAAGCGTTGTTTCTGCAGCGTCTGGAATATTATCGTCAGCTTTACCGGCCGACCTGCGACCAGACGGAGCCGGAATCAGAGCGTTGATTTCTGGAAGGCTTTTTTTAAGCTGATTCGTGAAATCAGCTCAGTCAGGGACAACACCATCGTTGAACGCACCATCTGCTGGTAACGCAGTTTCTGCATTGCCAGCAGTTCGGCGTCGCTGTCATCAAACTGCGGCGTTGGCGGCAGGGCGGCGACGCAGTGCAGTTCGCCGAACGGACCGATAATTTCGTCGTCGGTAAAGCTGTACTCATTGCCGTCGTGATTAAGCTCCTCGCGCAGGGCCATCAGCAGCTCGGCGTCTTCATATTCGGCACGACTTATTACCCCAAGGCCATAAATCAGCTTCAGGCGTACAGAGAGATCGCCGAGCGGCCCGCTGCCCTCCAGCAAGGGCTCGACGGCGTATTTCACCGCGTAGTCGTCTTTACGGAACACCTGAAGCACCAGAATATTGACCGCTTCCGTTAACAGCTCGACGGTGGCGATCAGGAAGCTTCGTACGGTTTTGCCAGCATTCAGACGCTCAAGCACACGGTTTTCAAATGCTTGTGTTTCTTCCATCATTGCCTGCATATCTGACAGGAGTCGTAATGGGCGCGACGTCGGTCGCGCCAGGTTGTGCATCATTTTACCGCGTTGTAGTCGTTAACGGCCTCCGCGACGACATCGCTTGCCGCGTCAAGGCCGGAAATCTGGGCCAGCGCGGCCTGCGGCCCCTTGTCGGCGATCAGCGCCGCCAGCTCCTGAGCCTGCGGATCGTCTTCGCTACGGAAATGCATCGCCGCCGCGATCCCTTTCACCAGGTTGCGGTGCGGCAGGCCGTATTCCAGTGTACCCAGCAGCGGCTTAATTAAACGGTCGCCGGCGCTCAGTTTGCGCAGCGGCTGACGGCCAACGCGCTCAACATCGTCTTTCAGGTACGGGTTCTCGAAACGGCCAAGAATTTTCTGGATATAAGCCGCGTGCTTCTGCGGGTCAAAGGCGTAGCGTTTGATCAGCACCGCGCCGCTCTCCTCCATCGCGCCCTGCACGACGGCCCGAATTTTCTCGTCGAGGATCGCATCGCGAATCGTCTGGTGGCCCGCCAGTTTTCCGAGGTAGGCGGTTATAGCATGCCCGGTGTTCAAGGTGAAGAGCTTGCGCTCGACAAATGCCATCAGGTTATCAGTTAATTCCATTCCCGGGATGGTCGGCAGTTCGCCCTTGAACTGGGTTTTATCGACGATCCATTCGCTGAAGGTTTCCACGGTGACTTCCAGCGGGTCATGGGTAGCGGACGCCGATGGCGGCACGATACGGTCAACGGCGGAGTCGACGAAGCCGATATGGGTTTCCACCCAGGCCTTATCTTCCTCCGCCAGGGCGTTAAATACGTGGCCTTTTAACTGCGTTGTGCCGCGCACCATATTTTCGCAGGCGATAATGTTCAGCGGGCGTTCGGTGCCCTGCGCTTTGCGCTTCGCCAGCCCTTTGGCGATGGCCGGGGCGATGCGCTCAAGGACCACGGGACCGACGGCAGTGGTCACCAGGTCGACGCTGGCGATCAGATCCACGACCTCGTCGCCAATGCTGCTGACGGCATTCACGCCGGAGACGGTATCCACCTGCTCATTTTCGCCAACGACGTGAACCTGGTAGCTATGACGGGCATTCAGGGCATCAAGTACGGTCTGATTAACATCGGCAAACGTCAGTTCGATGCCCGCGTCGGCCAGCAGTTTACCGATAAAGCCACGTCCGATATTACCTGCGCCAAAATGTAATGCTTTCATAGTATTAACCTTCAATTAATGTTTTTACCTGAGAGGGCTGGGGTGAGGCTTTTCCCCTCACCCAAACCCTCTCCAAAAAGGAGAGGGAATGGACCGGTCTGTTTATTTATTCAGCAGCGCCAGTACGTCGTCGACGCTGGTGGTGTTCGCCAGTCGCTCAATCACCGTTTCGTCATCCAGCGCGTTGGTCAGGCTGGTAATCACCTGAATGTGCTCGTTGTTGCGGGCGGCGATGCCGATCACCAGGCGGGCAACATCGTCTTCATCTTCCCCAAAGCGCACCCCTTCCGGGTACTGGCAGAAGACGACGCCGGTTTTCAGCACGCGGTCTTTCGCTTCGATGGTGCCGTGCGGCACCGCGATGGACTCGCCAAGATAGGTCGAGGTCAGTTTTTCGCGGTCCAGCATCGCCTGCACATATTCCGGCTCGACGTAGCCGCCTTTCACCAGTTGCTCGCCGGCGAAGCGGATGGCTTCTTCTTTTGTGGCCGCTTTGCGACCGAGGAAGATGTTATCCGCACCCAGCTTGAACAGGTTTTTGTCAGTATCATCAAAGCTGTCTTTCAGGCTATCGGTGACTTTGACTTCGTTGTCGATGTGGCGCTGGGCCGCCACCAGACGCTCGGTCAGGCTGGTGTAGAGACCGCTGTCGAGGAAGTTGGTCAGCGAAATATGCTGTGCCTGCGGTACCTGGCGCATGGCGCGCTCGGTCAGGTCGCGGTGGGTGATCACCAGGTCAACATCCGGCGGCAGATTATTGATCGCGCTGTTGGTGACCGAGATGTTGCTCAGGCCGGCATCCTGCACTTTCTTGCGTAGTACCCCGGCGCCCATGGCGCTGGAACCCATCCCGGCGTCGCAAGCGACGATGATTTTCCGCACATGGCTCAGGTCGTTGGTGACATTGCCTGCCGCCAGCGGGTTGGCGCCTTTTGATTGCGCCTTCATGTCATGCATACGACGCGTCGCGGCTTCGATATCGTCTTCTTCTTTGACTTTGCTGGTCTTCAGCAGAACCGCAGAGACCACGAAGGAGACCGCCATCGCGGCGATAATGGCTGCGATGTTCGCGAAGTAGGCTCCTTTCGGCGTCATCGCCAGCACCGCCAGGATAGAGCCCGGGGAAGCCGGAGAGACCAGACCGCCGTTGAGGATGGTCAGGGTGAAGACACCGGTCATCCCGCCGAGGATAACGGCCAGGATCAGACGCGGGTTCATCAGCACGTACGGGAAATAGATTTCATGGATACCACCCAAGAAGTGGATGATAGCCGCCCCGCCTGCAGACTGTTTAGCGCTGCCGCGGCCAAAGAACATGTACGCCAGCAGAACGCCCATCCCCGGACCCGGGTTCGCTTCAATCAGGAAGAAGATGGATTTACCCAGCTCGTGGGACTGCTGAATACCCAGCGGCGAGAAGATACCGTGGTTGATGGCGTTGTTAAGGAACAGGATTTTCGCCGGTTCCACGAAGATAGACGCCAGCGGCAGCATGTCGTGCGCCACCATGAAGTTAACGCCAGCCGCCAGAATTTTCGACAGAACTTCTACCGCCGGGCCGATGCCGAGGAAGGCAAGAATAGCGAGGATCATCCCGATGATGCCAGCGGAGAAGTTATTCACCAGCATTTCAAAACCGGATTTGATCTTACCGTCGACCCAGTTATCGAACTTCTTGATGCAGTAGCCGCCCAGCGGGCCGGCAATCATGGAGCCGAGGAACATCGGCATATCCGCGCCGACGATAACGCCCATGGTGGTGATCGCCCCGACCACGCCGCCACGTTCGCCGCCGACTAATTTACCGCCGGTGTAACCGATCAGCAGCGGCAGCAGGTAGGTGATCATCGGACCGACCAGCTTCGCCAGCGTTTCGTTTGGCAACCACCCTGTCGGAATGAAAAGCGCGGTGATGATACCCCACGCGATAAACGCGCCGATATTCGGCATCACCATATTGCTGAGAAAACGACCAAAGCTTTGCACTTTGATCTTGATATCGGATGACATAAAACACCCCTTCTTCTGTTTTGCGTATCGCGCAGGCTAAAAGCCCGAGGTTTGTTGTTAATGTGGCGGCAGAGGTAGCCGGGCCCTGATTGATAGTGCGAAATCTGGCACTGAATCGTTTAGCTGTCCAGCCAACGCCTTTTTATGTGATATAGATCACATGAATATAGGGGGCGCGGTGGGTTTTGTAGTGATTGCGATCACATAATTGCTGTGTAAAAAAACAACAGACCGTCGGTTTTGCCGCTAATCTGCGATTTTGTGTGATATTTGTCACAATTTTGTTTCGTGTTTTTGTTGTTTGTTTGTGATTTTGATCACAAAGAATTTCACAGTGGATCTTCGCCGCTGTGATCTCGGCCCGGTTTTGCGGCCAGGGCGAGGTGGCTGTGTAACTAAGCAACCATGTTGGTTAAATAACTTTTTTCCACCGGATGGCAAAAATGAAAGGGGTGAATTATGCTCAAATCAGCGGCCCGGATGTCAGTGGGGCGTGAATAAAATTTATATAAATTATTAGCGTAAAGCCGAGGGAATTATGTTTCTCAATTATTTTGCGCTGGGTGTTCTGATCTTCGTTTTTCTGGTCATTTTTTATGGGATTATCGTTATTCACGATATTCCTTATTTGATTGCCAAAAAACGCAACCACCCCCATTCCGATGCTATTCATGTCGCCGGATGGGTCAGTCTTTTTACTCTCCACGTCATCTGGCCGTTTTTATGGATATGGGCCACGCTGTACCAACCTGAGCGCGGCTGGGGCATGCAGCATAAGGCGAATACGGACCCCGACGAACCTGAAAAAGAAAGCGATATACAACAGCTTCGCCAACGACTGAGCGTCCTTGAACATCAGGTGGCGGCCATCCAGCGGCCACAGTCCACCTCTGCGGCGGAGAAATAAACTATGGATCTGTTGATAATTTTGACCTACGTGGCTATCGCCTGGTCGATATTTAAAATTTTCAAAATACCGGTAAATAAATGGACAGTTCCCACCAGCGGCGCTGGGGGGCGTATTTATTGTTAGCGCGCTTATTTTATTAATGAACTATAACCACCCTTACACCTTTCTGGCGCAAAAGGCGGTGATATCTATTCCTATCACGCCGCAGGTTACCGGAGTAGTTGACAGCGTCACCGACAAAGCGAATCAGCGCGTCAAAAAGGGCGAGGTGCTTTTTACTATTGACCCGGCGCGCTATCAGGCGCGGGTCGACCGTCTGCAGGCCGACCTGGTGACAGCGCTGCACAGTATTAACACCCTCAAGGCGCAGCTCTCTGAAGCCCAGGCCAACACCACTCGCGTATCGGCGGAACGCGATCGCTTATATAAAGACTATCAACGTTACCTGAAAGGGAGCCAGGCCCGGGTGAATCCGTTCTCAGAAAGCGACATCGATAACGCCCGGCAGAATTACCTTGCTCAGGACGCGCTGGTCAAGGCGTCGGTAGCGGAACAGGCGCAGATCCAGAGCCAGCTGGACAGCATGATCAACGGCGAGCAGTCGCAGGTGGTTAGCCTGCGCGCCCAGCTGGCGGAGGCGAAGTACAATCTCGACCAGACTACCGTGCGGGCGCCCAGCGATGGGTATATCACTCAAGTGTTGATCCGTCCGGGGACCTACGCTGCCTCGCTGCCGCTGCGGCCGGTGATGGTGTTTATCCCTGAGCAAAAAAGGCTGATCGTCGCCCAGTTCAGGCAAAATTCGCTGTTAAGGCTGGAGAAGGGCGACGACGCGGAAGCGGTGTTTAATGCCCTGCCCGGACAGGTATTCCACGGCAAACTGGTGAGCATTTTACCGGTGGTGCCGGGGGGAACCTATCAGGCGCAGGGGGCGTTGCAGTCGCTGACCGTGACGCCGGGCAGCGATGGCGTGCTGGCGACCATTGAGCTCGATCCGAATGCCGAAATCGATGCACTACCCGATGGCATCTATGCGCAGGTGGCGGTCTACTCCGACCATTTCGCCCACGTTTCGGTGATGCGTAAAGTGCTGCTGCGCATGACCAGTTGGATGCACTACCTCTATCTCGACCATTAATGCGATCGGCGGCAGGTTGAGCGGGATGCTCACCTGCCTTTTACCTCGCCCTGAGCCATACTCATATCTTTGTTGGCGATAAGGAGCAGGCTATGAAACTGATCGGCAGCTACACCAGTCCCTTTGTGCGCAAAATATCGGTGATCCTGCTGGAAAAGCGCATCCCTTTTGAATTTGTCAACGAATCCCCCTACAGCGAAAGCAACGGCGTGTCGCGCTATAACCCGCTGGGCAAAGTGCCGGCGCTGGTGACAGATGACGGCGAATGCTGGTTTGATTCTCCGGTTATCGCGCAGTATCTCGAGCTGCTGGGCGTGGCGCCGCCGATGATCCCCGCCGATCCCAGAGCCGCTCTCAGGATGCGCCAGCTTGAGGCGCTGGCAGATGGGGTGATGGAGGCCGCCCAGGCGCTGGTGCGCGAAAAAGCTCGCCCTGCGGCCCAACAGTCAGAGCAAGAGCTGCTCCGCCAGCGGGAGAAAGTGGCGCGCGGCCTCGACAGGTTGGAAGCCTGCGCGGCGGACGGAACGCTACGCGGTGACGAGGTCAATCTGGCGACCATCTCTACGGCCTGCGCCATTGCCTACCTGAACTTTCGCCGGGTGGCGCCGGGCTGGTGCGCCACCCGGCCGCAGTTGGTGAAGTTGGTGGATGCGCTGTTCCAGCGCGCCAGCTTTGCGCGCACCGAACCGCCGCGGACTTGACCCAGGCAGGTAACAGTTTGCGCAAGGAGGCGTTACAATCGCCGCTGATTGTTGACTCCCTCTCCCGTCGGGAGGGGGGAAAATAACTTACCGCCAGGCCCATTCATGACTACCGAAATTCGTGCGCTTTATACCCGGCTTCCGGCCATTGACCGCTTACTCCGCGACCCCGCTTTTTCCTCCCTGCTGGCGCAGCACGGCCATTCGCAGGTGGTGACGCAGCTGCGCCAGATGCTGGACGAGGCGCGGGAACAGATCCGCCAGTGTCAGACACTGCCTGACTGGAGCCATGACTGGCTGAGTGCCTGCGCGCAGCGGCTGACCGCCAGCCGGCAGAGCGCCCTGCGTCCGGTGTTTAATCTCACCGGTACGGTGCTGCACACCAATCTCGGGCGCGCCATCCAGGCTGAGGCGGCGGTGGAGGCGGTCGTCAGCGCGATGCGCGCGCCGGTGACGCTCGAATATGATCTCGACGACGCCGGGCGCGGCCATCGCGATCGCGCTATTGCCGATCTGCTGTGCCAGATCACCGGCGCGGAAGATGCCTGTATCGTGAACAACAACGCGGCGGCCGTGCTGCTGATGCTGGCGGCCACCGCCAGCGGCAGGGAGGTGGTGGTCTCCCGCGGCGAGCTGGTGGAGATCGGCGGGGCGTTCCGCATTCCCGACGTGATGCGTCAGGCAGGTTGTCAGCTGCACGAAGTGGGCACCACCAACCGCACCCACGCCAAAGACTATCGCCAGGCGGTGAATGACAATACCGCCCTGCTGATGAAGGTCCACACCAGCAACTACAGCATTGAAGGCTTTACCAAAGCCGTCGACGAAGCGGAGCTGGCGGTCATCGGCCGCGAGCTGGACGTCCCGGTAGTGGCCGACCTGGGCAGCGGGTCGCTGGTGGATCTCAGTCAGTATGGCCTGCCGAAGGAGCCGATGCCGCAAGAGATGATCGCCGCCGGGGTGAGCCTGGTCAGTTTCTCTGGCGACAAGCTGCTCGGCGGCCCGCAGGCCGGAATTATCGTCGGCAAACGCGCGCTGATTGCCCGCCTGCAGAGCCATCCGCTGAAGCGGGCCCTGCGCGCGGATAAAATGACTCTCGCGGCGCTGGAAGCCACGCTGCGCCTCTATCAGCATCCGGAAGCGCTGCGGGAAACCTTACCGACGCTGCGCCTGCTCACCCGCCCGGCGGACGAGATCCGCCGGCAGGCTGAACGCCTGCAGCCTGCCCTGGCGGCACACTATGCTGATTTTGCCGTCAACGTGGCAGCCTGCCAGTCGCAGATTGGCAGCGGCTCGTTACCCGTCGACCGTCTGCCCGGCGCGGCGTTGACCTTTACCCCCCATGACGGCCGCGGCAGCCGGCTGGAGGCTTTGGCGGCCCGCTGGCGCAGGCTGCCATGCCCGGTGATTGGCCGCATTTATGACGGCCGGCTCTGGCTGGATCTGCGCTGTCTGGAAGATGAAACCCGGTTTATGGAGATATTGTTACGATGATTATTGCCACCGCTGGACATGTTGACCACGGCAAAACGACGCTGCTGCAGGCGATAACCGGCGTGAATGCCGATCGTCTGCCGGAAGAGAAAGCGCGGGGAATGACGATCGATCTCGGCTATGCCTACTGGCCGCAGCCGGACGGGCGGGTGCTGGGGTTTATTGACGTGCCCGGGCACGAAAAGTTTTTGTCCAACATGCTGGCGGGGGTGGGTGGGATCGACCATGCGCTGCTGGTGGTGGCCTGCGATGACGGGGTGATGGCGCAAACCCGCGAACACCTGGCGATCCTGCAGCTGACCGGAAAGCCGACGCTGACCGTGGCGCTCACCAAGACGGACCGCGTGACGGCCGCCCGGGTGGCGGAGGTTCAGGCGGAGGTCGAGCAGGCCCTGCGCGAACTTGGCTTTGACGCCGCCGCTTTCTTCCCCACCGCGGCGGTGGAAAACCTCGGTATTGCCGAACTGCGCAGCCATCTGCTGCAGCTTGCGGAGCGCCCCCATCCGCAGCAGCGGCGTTTTCGCCTGGCGCTGGATCGCGCTTTCACCGTCAAAGGGGCGGGGCTGGTGGTCACCGGGACGGCGCTCTCCGGCGAAGTACGGGTCGGGGATACCCTGTGGCTTACCGGCGTCAACACGCCGATGCGCGTCCGCGGTCTGCATGCCCAGAATCAAGCGGTTGAGCAGGCGCACGCCGGGCAGCGCATTGCGCTGAACATTGTCGGCGATGCGCAGAAAGAGGCATTGCACCGCGGCGACTGGCTGCTCTCTTCCCCGCCGCCGGAGCCTGCAGAGCGGGTGATTGTCGAACTGCAGTGCCATACGCCGCTCAGCCAGTGGCAGCCGCTGCATATTCACCACGCTGCCAGCCACATCACCGGCCGGGTGTCGCTCCTTGAGGGCGACCTGGCGGAGCTGGTGCTGGATACCCCGCTGTGGCTGGCGGATAACGACCGGCTGGTACTACGCGATATCTCTGCTCGCTTGACGTTGGCCGGCGCACGAGTGGTGACGCTGGATCCCCCGCGCCGCGGCAAGCGTAAACCGGAGTATTTGCAGTGGTTGCACGCCCTGGCGGCGGTTGGCGCTGACGATGCGCAGGCCCTGGAGCTGCATCTGCAGCGGGACGCCGTCCGGCTTGAGCGCTTCGCCTGGGCTCGGCAGCTGAGTGAAACCGGAATGGCGGCCTTGATCCAGCGGCCTGACTATCTGCAGGCCGGACAGCGCTTGCTTAGCGCGCCGCTTGCCGCCCGCTGGCAGCGAAAATTGTTGGATGCCCTGGCGCGCTACCATGAACAGCATCGCGACGAGCCGGGCCCTGGCCGGGAGCGCCTGCGCCGCATCGCGCTGCCGATGGAAGATGAAGCGCTGGTGCTGCTGCTGATTGAGCAGATGCGCGAGAGCGGCTTAGTCCGCAGCCATCACGGCTGGCTGCATTTGCCCGAGCATAAAGCCGGGTTTACCGACGAGCAGCAGGCGGTCTGGCAGAAGGTGGAGACCCTGTTCGGCGATGATCCCTGGTGGGTGCGCGATCTCGCGCGCGAAGTCCATGTTGAAGAGTCCCTGATGCGCGCGGTGCTGCGCCAGGCGGCGCAGCAGGGGATAATTACCGCGATCGTCAAGGATCGTTACTACCGCAACGATCGCATTGTGCAGTTCGCCCAGCGGGTGCGCGAGCTGGATCAACTGCGCGGGTCAACCTGCGCGGCGGATTTTCGCGATACCTTAAACGTAGGGCGGAAGCTGGCGATCCAGATCCTGGAGTATTTCGATCGGATTGGCTTCACCCGCCGTCGCGGCAACGATCATATCCTGCGCGATAAGGCGTTGTTTCTGTAATCATTAACGCCTGCTCCCCGGCGGACAGCGAACGCTGTGTTGCCGGGGAAGAGGAGGTCGCGCTGTGCCGGGCCTTATTCGGCTTCCCGTACCCAGATACGCATTTCGCCTTCTCCGCGGTTTGCCCAGCTAAACCAGGGAATAAAGGTCAGCGTCTGTGAATGGGGGGTGGCCAGCGGGTGATCGTAGCTCCAGAGATTCTGCGCGTCGGCGTTTTCTGCATGTTTTCTGTAGCCTGGAGCCTGAATCAACATGTTGCGAGCAAACAGCCCCTTTCCTTCAAACACCGTGAACCTGGCATCGCGTGGCAGCAGCAGGTTATGCAGCGCTTCGCCGTTATCAGCTTGTTCGAGACAATAGACCAGTGGACCGCGCTGCAGCGCGACCTGGCCTGCCTGGTGACGAACAAGCGGATTGCCATATACCCGGCGAACCGGCATCGGCAAGGTAAGCATCAGGGTGTCACCTTCCTGCCAGAGATGATGGATATGCAGATAGCCCTGGCGAATATCCTGCGTGACCGGCGCGCCGTTCAGGGTGATGTGCGGACCCTCGCACCAGTCAGGTAGACGCAGCGCCAGCGTATGGTTCACTGTTGACGGTGATTCGATGACAATTTTGACCTGTTCCCGCCAGGGATAGTCACCGCTGATACGCAGGCGTAACGTCTTTTCCCCAACCGGGATCTCGACCTGATTGCCGACATAGAGATTGATATACAACGCCTCCTCGCGTGGCGTGTAGATATAATGCCCCAGTGAGGTCAGAAGACGAGCGATATTCGGTGGGCAGCAGGCACAGCCGAACCAACGCTGACGAACAGGCTTAACATGGTCATAAATATGATTGAATTTTAAAGACTTAGGCTGCACTTCCAAGGGGTTGACGTAAAAGAAATGTTTACCGTCCAGCGCCATACCGCCCAGAACGGTATTGTACAGCGCGCGCTCCATTACATCAGCATATTGGCTGTCGGCTTCCAGTTCCAGCATGCGGCGCGCGAACATCATCAGCCCGATAGAGGCGCAGCTTTCCGCATAAACGGTATCATTCGGCAGGTCGTAATCGCTGCTGAAGGCTTCCCCGCTGCTCTGTGAGCCAATGCCGCCCGTAATATACAGCTGACGCTGGACCATGTTTTTCCATAACCGCAGGCAATCCTGGCGTTTGCCTTCGTTCTTGCTCAGGCGCGCAAGGTGCGCTACGCCGGCCATTAAATAAACAAAGCGAACCGCGTGACCCACAGCGGTGGTCTGTTCGGCAAGCGGCAAATGCGCCTGGCTGTAGGGTTTATCCATCACCATCCACGCCGGCCCATAGGTATTCCAGAAGGAAGTTTTGCCGCGTTTTTCATACTCGATGTCATAGAAATGCGGCTGTGTCCCACGCTGTTCAACGAAGTAATTAGCCAGCGCCATATAGCGTGGTTCCTGAGTCACATCGTACAAACGCATTAACGCTAGCTCTATTTCAGGGTGTCCCGGGTAGCCGTGCAACTGATTGTCGTCGGGGCCAAACACGCTGTCGATATGATCGGCGAGGCGACATACCACCTCCAGCAGGCGGCGTTTACTGGTAGCCTGGAAGAATGCCACCCCAGCCTCAATCAGGTGACCGGCACAGTACAATTCATGGCATTCGGCGAGATTGGTCCAGCGTTCCCCGGGCGCTTTCACCGTAAAATAGGTGTTCAGATAACCATCTTCACATTGCGCGGCGGCAATCAGCTCAATCACCTCATCGGCGGTTTTTTCCAGTTCCGCATCTGGCTTCTGGCACAATGACCAGGCGACGGCCTCCAGCCATTTCGCCACATCGCTATCCTGGAACACCATTCCGTAGAATTCTCCTGCCTGCTGACCTGCGGCGATACGGAAGTTTTCTATCGCATGGCTGGGCTCAGCCTCGGCGATCCGGTCATTGAGGGCCTCCCACTGGTAGGGAATGACGACATCACGCACCAGTTGCTGATACTGACCCAGAAACGGATCGTTAACTTTCAGTTTGTGCAGATCGACTTCCATGATTTCTCCTTAAGACTGAACGTGACGTGCGCGCAGATCGGCTGCAATACGCGACATCATGGGATTGTTGAGCTTGCAGGCGCGGATAGCGAAGGCCAGCAACAGATGGAACAGCGCGGGCAGCAGGGTTTCCATCGCCGTGATCCCCGATAGTGAGGATGGAGTCTGGTTGCTGGCGCCGGGTTGATAAGCGACGTAGATAAATACCAGGCTGATAATGCCCGCACTGGAGGCCCATGCCAGCTTGATAAAGAACAGGTTGAAAGCAAAGTTCATCCCCGACGAACGGACACCCGTCTTCCATTCGCCATAATCATCAGAGAAAGCCATCAACGAAAAATGCAGCGGTAGGGTAAAGCCCAGGATGATGCCATTGCCGAGAATGACCGCCAGCCACAGCGTTTGCCAGGACGGACCGGTGGGCAGGAACCACATTCCGACCGCCAGTAAGGCCAGTACCACATTGGTGTAGTAATAGAGCTTGACGGTATCAACGTGGCGCGACAGCCAATTGACGATCGCGGCGCCCAGAATCGAGGAAAAGGTGACCATGGTGAAAAACAGCGATGTATAGCCAGTAGAGCCGCCGAGTACATAGGTAATGAAGTACATGTAGCCGCCACCGCGAATGTTAAACACGTTGATCAACAGGAATGACATCGCCAGCATGAGTAACAGCTGATCGTTTTTACGCAGACCGGCGATATGTTCGCGCAGGGTGAATTTGCCGAGCATCTCCAGGGAAACACGCTCTCGTACCCAGAAAAAGCAGCACAGAAACATCACCGCCGCGATGGCGCACAGTACGCCGACACCATACTGATAACCCTGGGCGGTATTCCCCTGACCGAGCGCTTTTACCAACCACGGCAGGCCCACGGAGACCAGGAATCCTGCCACACCGCATAGTATAAAGCGCCATGCCTGGCAGGAGATCACCTCGCTATGGCGAGTGGTCATCGTATTAATGAGCGCGCAGTAAGGGACGTTAATCGCGGTATAGCTGACTGAAAGCAGCAGGTAAGTGCCGAAGGCCCAGGCGATTTTTACCCCCATGCCGGCATCCGGCACGGTAAAGGTCAGCACGCCGATCGCTGCAATCGGAACCGCAATCCATAGCTGCCAGGGGCGAAAACGTCCCCATCGGCTTTGGGTCCGATCGGCGAGGACGCCCATGATCGGATCGGAAATAGCATCAAACACGCGCAGCGCAAGGAACAGAGTACCGACCAGCGCCGGGGTGAGCCCAAAGACGTCAGTATAGAAAAAAGTGAGAAAGTTCATGATCAGGCAGGTGATGACCGTTCCACCGGCGTCGCCCAGACCATAGCCTATTTTTTCACGGAGAGATAATTTGTCGTCCTGCATGTGCTTCGTGAGGTCGCTTGTCGTAATCGGAGCCGTAGTCATAAATAACTCCCGAAGAGAATGTTCAGAATTATTCCGCTGTCTGGCCGGCGGACATTTTTTGTCTTTTGCAAATACATTAATTATTTTGCACCGAATAAACGAGGCAACAAGGGAAGGGAAAAGTATAAAAAGAGAACGATTCCGACTTTGTCATAAAAATGTGATTCCGATCCGGAAAGGCGTTAATTTATGATTAATAATCAGTTGGAAAGAGATGTTTTATCGTTTCGTTAGCGGAAAATTAAATATATATGCTTGAATTATCCATGTCTCTTCCGATTCGCGTACAAAATGGCGGCTTATTTATTTCCCGTGGTGTCGGCAGCCATCCGGCGCGTAAACTGCAATCCTGGGAAATTATTTTTGTCGAAAAGGGAACGTTAACGATTTGCGAAGAGGATGAAATATTTAACGTTAATGCAGGGGAAAGTTTATTGCTGTGGCCAGAACGTTCTCATGTTGGGGTGGGGGAATTTCCCGCCGACCTGAAATTTTATTGGCTGCATTTTGAAGTACTGACGGAGAGTGTCCGGTCTCTGCCGCCAGCGCTGCTTAACGTTCCGCAACATACCCGCGTCAGCGATCCACAATACATTATTTCGCTGTTTCGCCAGTTTCTTCGTGAACAGGAGAACATTCACCGCAGCCTGGCGCTGGAGCTCCTGTTATTGCTGATACTGCAGCAGATTGCTGCGGCGGCAAGCGAAAAACCGGACGACAGTCCCGGCGCTGCGCTGGCCTGGAAAGCGCAGCAGATCATCCATACCCGTTACCACTTGCCTGTTTCAGCCTCGACGCTGGCGAAAGAGCTGCACTGTAATGCTGACTATTTAGGACGCGTGTATCGTCACGTTTTCCGCGTGACGTTGACCGAAGCGATCCATCGTCAGCGGGTCAGAGCGGCGGAAAAGCTGTTGATCAGCGATTCACTGTCGTTGACCGAAGTCGCGGGTCAGTGTGGCTTTAATGACGTCGGTTATTTTCGCAAGATCTTTCGTAAGCACACCAGCCTCACGCCTGCCGCCTGGAAGCGCCGCTACTGTAAGGAGCACATTAATTCAGCGTAATGAAAAATCAGTTGTGCTAGTGACTAAAAACAGCGCTGATTCCATTCAGGATCAAAGCGCGGGCAGGGACTATTCTGGCACCCTGCGGTTTTATCCCCAGGGAGCAGAGGATGAACCGGTTTCTTATTGCTAATGCCCAACAGTGTATTGGCTGTCGTACCTGTGAAGTGGCCTGCGCGGTGGCGCACCAGCAGGCGCAGGATGTGTCCATGCTGTCGACAAGCCATTTCGCGCCGCGGATCCGGGTGGTGAAAAGCGGCGAGATATCAACGGCGACGGCCTGTCGGCAGTGCGAGGATGCGCCCTGCGCCAGCGTCTGCCCGCAGGGGGCGATTCGTCTGGAGGAGGACGTCTGGTGGGTCGATCAGCGCCGCTGCATCGGCTGTAAAAGCTGCATGGTGGCCTGCCCGTACGGCGCGATGACCGTCACGGTGGTGAACCAGCAGGCGCAGGCGCTGAAATGCGATTTATGCCACCACCGCGCCGAGGGGCCGGCCTGCGTAGCCGCCTGCCCGACACAGGCGCTGCGGGTGATGGCTCCCGCGGAGCTGGAGGCGCTATGCGCGCAAAAACGCCAGCGGCTGGCGCTGGCGTGAGCGGGTCCGCCGACGGACGTTACCCGTCAGCAGCGTCAGGAATTACGCTTCCTGTTCGCGCCAGGCGAATTCAACCTCTTCGGCGAGAATTTTCACCCCGGCCTCGATTTTTTGCGGGTCCGGCACATAGTTCATGCGCATGCACTGGTGGGTATGCGGCCACGGTTTATCGAGTCCCGGGAAGAAGTAATCCCCCGGCACCATCAGCACGCCGCGCTTTTTCAGCCGCTGATACAGCAGCTCGGTGGAGATCGGCAGATCCTTAAACCACAGCCAGAGGAAGATCGCCCCCTCCGGTTTGTGAATAAGGCAGCGCTCCTCCGGCAGATAGCGGCGAATAATGGCGATGGTCTCCTGCACCCGCTGGTAATAGAAGGGTTTGATCACTGTCTCTGACAGGCGCAGCAGATCCTGACGTTTAATCATTTCACACATCATTGCCGGCCCGATACCGCCGGGCGCGAGGCTGATAATGCCGTTCATGTTGCTGATGGCGGTAATGATTTTCTCGTTGGCGATGATAATCCCGCAGCGGCTGCCCGGCAGGCCCAGCTTGGACAGGCTCATACACAGCACGATGTTCGGATTCCACAGCGGTCGGGCGTTGCTGAAGATTATGCCCGGGAACGGCACGCCGTAGGCGTTATCAATCACCAGCGGGACCCCGTGCTGATTCGCCAGCGCATCCAGTTTGATCAGCTCTTCATCAGTGATGACGTTGCCGGTCGGGTTGGTGGGACGCGAGACGCAGATCATCCCGGTCTCCTCCGTCACCTGCAGATGCTCAAAATCAACGTGGTACTTGAACTGGCCTTCCGGCAGCAGTTCGATATTCGGCCGGGTGGCAACGAACAGATCCTCTTCCAGGCCGGCATCGGCATAGCCGATATATTCCGGCGTCAGCGGGAACAGCACCTTGCGGGTGGTGCCATCTGCCCGACGCCCTGCGAACAGATTAAATAAGTAGAAAAATGCGCTCTGACTGCCGTTTGTTAGCGCAATATTCTGTGGTTCTATCTCCCAGCCCAGTTCGTCGCGCAGCATCTTCGCCAGCAGGCTCAGCAGCTCGCTCTTGCCCTGCGGACCATCATAATTACAAAGCGCATCAAGGGCTTTGCCATTATCCAGCATGTCGGAGAGCAACTGCTGGAAGTAGTCATTCATCTCCGGGATCTGAGCGGGGTTGCCGCCGCCCAGCATAATAGCGCCCGGCGTGCGCAGACCGTCATTAAGGTCTTCCATCAGGCGGGTAATGCCTGAATGACGGGTGAATTTGTCGCCGAAAAGGGAAAATGTCATCGCGAATCGTCTGTCGGTGGTTCTGGAAAGTGGCTAACCATAACGCCAGCGCCAGCGTGGTGCAAATCGAAGGGAAGAGGGGTATTTTTGTTTTTATCCTGTGAATCGATATTTTATCAGCGTATTGTTCTGAATGGCTCCCCGCCGGGCAGGGAGCCACTCCTGTATTACTGCTGTTGTCCGGCCCAGATGACCATCACTTTGTCTTCACCGCTCTCGCGCACGAATCCGTAACCCCGCGGCATCGACAGCGTTGTCTGTTTGCCCATGCCGATCGCCGGATGGCGCGCGCGGAACTGGCCAATCTTCTGCCAGTGGGTAACGCTGCGGGCCGCTTTACCGTTAACATCCTGCCAGTTCATCTCTGAACGGGTGCCCTGCAGCGGGTCCGAGCCGGTGGGGCCGAACGGGCGCGACGACTCGTCACCATAGAAGATCTGCACGGCGCCAGGGGCCAGCAGCAGCAGCTCTGCCGCCGTGGTGCCACCTTCGCGGAACAGCCTCGTATCGTGTGAGGAGAGGTAGCTCAGCACGTTGAAGCTCTGCAGCTTGTCCGCCATTTGCTGCCAGGTGAGGTCAATGTTGGCCATGCAGGTCGCCGCTTTCGCCGCCTGGTCCTGATAGTCGAAATTGATCATCGCATCAAAACCGTGGCGATAGTAATCGCTCTCCATCACCCCGTGTCCCCAGGCTTCCCCGGTCATCCAGAACGGCGCCGCATCCAGCGCTTTATCCGGATTGGCTTTTTTCCACTCCGCCAGCGCGGCGGTGGCTTGGGTTTTTAACTGCTGCCAGGCATCCATCTCCACATGTTTAGCGGTATCGACGCGGAAGCCGTCGATGCCGTAGTCGCGCACCCACTGGCTCAGCCAGTGGGTCAGGTAGTCGCGCGGCGTATAGCCCGGGATCGCCTTCGCCGCAGTGTCCGGTTTATGGCTATAGAAGTTCGGCAGGCCCGACGCCTCCTTCGATTCGGTTTTCAGGTCCGGCAGGAAGGCCAGCGACATGGTGAGGTCGTCATAGCCCGGGTTGTCGTAATCGCCGATATCGGTGCGGATCCACTTCTTACCCCACCACTTCTCCCAACCGGCCTTGTCGCTGAAGTTGATATAGTCGTTAAAGCTGTGCCAGGTCTGGCCCGCGCCGGGCTTCCAGTCCGTCCAGCGCTCGCCGAGGGTTTTTTTCAGCTCATCCCCTTGCAGATACAGGGAGCCGAACTGGAACTCCTGCATGTCGGCCAGGGTGGCGTAGCCGGTATGGTTCATCACCACGTCGAACAGAATACGTATTCCGCGCTTATGCGCTTCATCCACCAGCCGGCGGAGATCCGCTTCGGTCCCCATGTTGGCGTCCAGTTTCGACCAGTCCTGAGTGTAATAGCCGTGGTAGGCGTAGTGCGGGAAATCGCCTTTCGTCCCACCGCCGACCCAGCCGTGGATCTGCTCGAGCGGGGAGCTGATCCACAGGGCATTGACCCCCATCTGCTGCAGATAATCCAGCTTGCTGGTTAATCCCTGCAGGTCGCCGCCGTGGAAGGTGCCTATCTCCTGCATGCCGTCTTTATGTCGGCCATAGCTATTGTCGTTGGCCGGGTTACCGTTCACGAAGCGGTCGGTCAGGACGAAGTAGACGGTGGCGTTGTGCCAGTCGAACGGCGCCGGCGCGGCCGTCTCGGCGCGCTCAAGCAGCAGCAGGCCATTGCTGCCGAAGGCGGGCTGCAGAGTGATTTTGCCGCCGCTGACGGTCGCGACATTGCCGCTGTAAAAATCGCGAACCTTACTGCCCTCGGCGAAGGTTTTGCTAACGTCGATGGTCAGAGGTTTTCCATCCCACTTCGGACACTGGCGGATCTGCGGCGCTGCGGCGCTGGCCTCTTTTTCCTCCAGCGAAATCATCATCGTCGGCGTGCCGGAGCGGGTATCCACCTCCAGGGTATACAGGCCCTGGCGGAAGATGCGCCATTGCGGCGGCGTGCCGCGACAGGGTTCCATGGAGAGCATCTGGTTGAGCTTAATGCCGCCGGAAGGCTGCCAGCACTGTTGGTCAAAATTTAGCTGCAGGGGACGTGTACCCTTCTCAACCACTTTCTGGCTGATGAAGCGGCCCGTCCCTTCTTCGGTGAAAGCAGGGAAGTCGGCGGTGGTCCAGGCGGCAAAGGCCATCCCAGGCACGAATAACGTGGCAAGCGCAGCGAGTTTCATTGCGGGATCCTTGAGCGGTTTTTATCTAGTGTGCCTTGTTGCCGCAAGGGTGAACTCCTCCCGGCGGACGTTTTGCCAGGAGGATGAAAAGGGGTGAGTGACACCGCTCAAAAAATAGGCTAAAAATGAGACGAAGCTAGCATTTTCGCGCTGGCGATGCGGCGCAGAAACCGATTTCAGATGACAGCAATTCGGAATTGGACTATTTCTGTTGATGCCCTCAGTGCGTATTTTTGATACTATTAGCGATTCAGCTATCGTTTTTTTGTGAAAAACAAGGTGTTGGAATGCATATATCCGACCAGGAGACCTGATGATATCGAATCCCATACGACGATATGGGGCCGCCATACTTATGTTACTAACCTGCGTCTTTTCAGGTAGTGTGTTGGCAACAACGCACACAGCAACAAAGAGTCATAAAGCCCCAACGGTTAAGAAGATCAGTAGTACTAAGGTAAGCAGTAAACAAGAGTATTCTCGCAATAGTGTAAAGAGCAGTTCACTTCCTGACTTGCGAAAATACCCTTCCGGAACACCAAGGAAAAAAGCGTTTCTCCGGACGGTCATGCCTTATATTACCAAGCAGAATCAGGCGATTACTGCGGATCGTAACTGGCTTGTTTCCAAGCAGTACGATGCTCGCTGGTCGCCGAGCGAAAAGGCGCGCCTGAAAGATATCGCGACGCGTTACAAGGTGAAGTGGTCAGGCAATACGCGTCATGTGCCATGGAACGCGCTGCTTGAGCGTGTCGACATTATTCCGAACAGCATGGTTGCGACCATGGCGGCGGCGGAAAGTGGCTGGGGTACCTCTAAGCTGGCGCGTGAGAACAACAATCTGTTCGGCATGAAGTGCGGCGCTGGTCGCTGCCGCGGCGCGATGAAAGGCTACTCGCAGTTTGAGTCGGTGGAGCAGTCGGTACAGGCTTACGTCACCAACCTGAACACCCACCCGGCCTATTCCTCTTTCCGCAAATCGCGCCTGCAGCTGCGTAAGGCGGATCAGGAAGTAACGGCCAGCACCATGATTCATAAGCTGAAGGGGTATTCGACCAAAGGGTCGAGCTACAACAACTATCTCTTCGCGATGTATCAGGATAACCAGCGGTTAATTGCCGCGCACATGTAATGTGCTTATCTACGTCATTATTAATGCCCGGCGCGCAAGCCCGGGCATTTTTCTTTGCTCTCTACATCATGACTTCACTGTGCCGGTCACGGTACTCTTTCGGCGTCACGTCGTACTCCTTCTTAAACACCGAATAGAAATATTGCAGCGACGGGTAGCCGCACATCTGCGAAATCTCATTGATCGACAGGCTGGTGGACACCAGCAGGCTGCGCGCCTTTTCCAGTTTCTCGCTGTGGATCACCGTGTGGATGGTCTCCCCCACTTCCTCTTTAAAGCGTTTCTCCAGGTTGGAGCGTGAAATGCCGACGGCGTCGAGCACCTGCTCCACCTTGATGCCTTTGCAGGCGTTGTTGCGAATGTAATGCATCGCCTGAATCACGGAGGGGTCGTTTAACGACCGGTAGTCGGTGGAGCGTCGCTCAACGACGCGCATCGGCGGGATCAGCTGGCGCTGCAGCGGGAGCGCCTCGTTATTCAGCAGCCGGTGGAGTAATTTTGCCGCCTGATAACCCATCTGGCGGGTGCCCTGGGCGACGGAGGAGAGGGCGACGCGAGAGAGATAGCGGGTCAGCTCTTCGTTATCGATGCCAATAACGCACAGTTTCTCTGGCACCGGGATATGCAGCAGCTCGCAGGCCTGCAGGACGTGGCGGGCGCGGGCGTCGGTGACGGCGATGATGCCGGTTTGCGGCGGCAGCGTTTGCAACCAGTCGGCGAGCCGGTTTTGCGCGTGCTGCCAGTTTTCCGGCGCCGTCTCCAGCCCCTGGTAGACCACGCCGCGATACTTCTCCTTCGCCACCAACTGGCAGAAGGCGTACTCGCGCTCTACTGCCCAGCGTTTACCGCTGGAGGTGGGGAGTCCGTAAAACGCGAAGCGGTGTACTCCTTTTTCCTTCAGATGAAGAAAGGCGCTTTCCACCAGCGCGGCGTTGTCCGTGGCGATATAGTGGACCGGCGGGTACTGCTCTGGCTGATGATAAGAGCCGCCGACGCCGACGATGGGGACGTTGACATCGGCCAGTAGCTTTTCGATTTCGGGATCGTCATAGTCGGCGATAACGCCATCGCCTAACCACTCTTTGATGTTTTCGATTCGCGCCCGAAAATCCTCTTCAATAAAGATATCCCACTCCAGCTGGGAGGCCTGCAGATACTCGCCGACACCCTCAACCACCTGACGGTCATAAGCTTTGTTGGCGTTGAATAACAGCGTAATACGGTGACGCTTTTCAAACATAGATGATGTTCCTGCTCTAACCCCGGTCATACCCCTTCATTCATGATGTTGCCGATGGCCTGGCTTTCTCATTCACCCCGGCCACGTACGCGATACGCGGCCGGGATGCGCCGTCTGCAACCCGAATGCTGTTGGGTATACACTACCGGCTAATGCCCGAGATATTTCAAGCGCCTTATGGCGAAGTTTGGCGGTAGCGCAAAGAATTCAGACATTCTTCAGAGAGCGCTTCCTTACGCGCGCCGCTTGGTGGCGGAGTCCATCCACACCGCCAGCAGCAAAATGGCGCCTTTGACGATATATTGCCAGAAGGTGGCGACGTCCATCATGCTCATGCCGTTATCCAGGGCCGACATAATAAACGCCCCCATTACCGCCCCGGCGACGCTGCCGATCCCGCCCGCCAGGCTGGTGCCGCCGATAACGCAGGCGGCGATGGCGTCCAGTTCGGCGATGTTGCCCGCCGAGGGCGACCCCGCGCCGAGGCGCGAGCTGAGGATCAGTCCGGCAATGGCGACCATCAGGCCGTTAATGGCAAACACCGCCAGCTTGGTGCGCTCGACGTTAATCCCGGACAGGCGTGCCGCCTCCAGGTTGCCGCCGATGGCGTAGATGCGGCGGCCAAAGGCGGTACGAGTGGCCATGAACAGCCCTGCCAGCAGCAGGGCGGCGAGGATCAGTACCGGCGTCGGCACACCGCGATAGTCATTGAGCAGCCAGATTGCGCCCAGCACAATCACCGCGGTAATGGCCTGGCGGCCAACGGCGGCGGTGGAAGACGCGGTCGCGAGACCTAACGCCTGCCGGCGCATCCGTCCGCGCCACTGCCAGATAATGAACGCCGCCATGCCGACAACGCCGATGCCAAAGCCAATGCCATCTGGCAGGTAGCTTTGGCCGATCTGCGCCATCGCCGGGCTGGTGGGCGAGACGGTGGTCCCGTTGGTGATGCCGATCAGAATGCCGCGAAACGCCAGCATCCCGGCGAGGGTGACGATAAACGAGGGAACCTTACGATAGGCCACCCACCATCCGTTCCACGCGCCGAGCAGCAGGCCCATCACCAGCGTCACCAGAATGGTGAGCGGCAGCGGCCAGCCGAGCCAGACGTCAAAGATCGCTGCCGCGCCGCCGAGAAGCCCCATCATCGAGCCGACGGACAGGTCGATTTCTGCCGAAATAATCACAAACACCATGCCGACGGCGAGGATGCCGGTGATGGCCGTCTGGCGCAGCAGGTTGGAGATATTGCGTGCGCTCAGGTAGGCGCCATCGGTAACCCAGGTGAAAAACAGCATAATGACGACGATCGCGGCGATCATCACGAAGACCTGGAGGTTAAGCCCCTTCAGCGCCGGCAGGGCGGTAGGGGCGGTTGGAGTAAGTTTGATTTCAGACGACGTGTTCTTCGACATGGCGTTCGCTCCTCAGCGCGGCTTCCATCACCTGTTCCTGGGTCAGATGTTGATTAACCAAATTGGCTTTTAGCCTGCCTTCGTGCATGACCAGCACCCGATCGCTAAGACCAAGCACCTCGGACAGTTCGGATGAAATGACAATGACCGCGATGCCCTGCTGCACCAGCTGGTTAATCAGTTTATAAATTTCATACTTCGCCCCGATATCGATGCCGCGGGTGGGTTCGTCGAGGATCAGAATGCGCGGATTAAGCAGCAGACAGCGGGCCAGAATCGCCTTTTGCTGGTTGCCACCGCTCAGGCGGCCAATCGCCAGCTCCGGCGAGGAGGTTTTAATTTTCAATCGCTGAATGGACTGCTCAATACAGTGCTGCTCGGCGGCGTCGTCCAGGCTGCTCATCGCGCCGGTGAACTGGCTGAGCGCTGCCAGGGTAATGTTCTTACCTACCGCCATTACCGGCACGATACCGTCTTTTTTGCGGTCTTCCGGCACCATGGCGATGCCGTGGCCAATGGCCTGCTGACAGTTAGTGATGCTGACCGGCTGGCCATCAATAAAAATCTCCCCCTGCCAGCGCCCCGGCCAGACGCCGAACAGGCACTGCACCGCCTCGGTCCGTCCGGCGCCGACCAGCCCGGCGATGCCGAGGATTTCCCCGCGACGCAGGGAAAACGAGACGTCGTTGACCCGTTTAATATGACGGTTTACCGGGTGCCAGGCGGTCAAGTGTTCGACCCGCAGGATCTCCTCGCCGTGGGCGTGCGGTTCGCTGGGATAGAGCGCGGTGAGCTCCCGGCCAACCATCATGGTGATGATGTCGTCTTCGCTCATGCCGCTGGCGTCGCGAGTGCCGATGTGCTGGCCGTCGCGGATCACGCAGATTGTATCGGAGATCGCTTTGACCTCATTGAGCTTGTGCGAAATATAGATGCAGGCGATATCGTGGTTTTGCAGATCGCGAACGATCGCCAGCAGCGTCGCGGTCTCTTGTTCGGTTAAGGAGGCGGTCGGTTCGTCGAGGATCAGCAGGCGAACCTGTTTATTCAGCGCCTTGGCGATCTCCACCAGCTGCTGCTGACCGAGGCCGAGGTCGCCGACGCGGGTGTCGGGCGAAATGGGCAGATTGACCTGCGCCAGCAGCTTCTGGCAGCGCAGCGTCATGGTTTCATAATCCAGCAGACCGTGGCGGGAGATCTCGGCGCCGAGGAAAATGTTCTCCAGCACGGTGAGATGTTTCACCAGCGCCAGCTCCTGATGAATAATGGCGATGCCTTTGCGTTCGGTATCGCGAATATGGTTTGCCTGCAGCGTTTCGCCGGCAAAAATAATCTCCCCCTCATAGCTTCCGTGCGGATAGATACCGCACAGCACTTTCATCAGCGTCGATTTTCCCGAACCATTTTCACCGCATAACGAGACCACCTCGCCAGCGTTCAGGCGCAGGCTGACATTATCCACGGCCTTAACGGCGCCGAAGGTTTTGGTGATGTTCTTCATTTCGAGTAGCCAGGCCATAAAGACTCCGAAAAGTGATATCCGGCGGGATGAAAATGACGCCCCGCAGCGGGGCGTCAGCCATTACAGTTCACTCTTTTTATGGAAACCGTCTTTAATCACCGTGGCGTCGATATTCTCTTTATTCACTTCAATTGGCGTTAACAGGCGCGAAGGGACATCTTTTAAACCGTTATTCAGCGTAGTGTCAGACTTCGGCTGCTTATCGTTGCCCAGCTCAACGGCGATTTCGGCGGCGTTGGTGGCCAGGGTGGTAATCGGTTTATAGACGGTCATCGTCTGGGTACCGGAAATAATGCGCTTCACGCCCGCCAGGTCAGCATCCTGACCGGAGATCGCCACTTTGCCGGCCAGCCCCTGGGCGGTTAAGGCCTGGATGGCGCCGCCGGCGGTGGCGTCATTGGAGGCAACCACGGCGTCGATTTTGTTATTATTCGCCGTCAACGCGTTTTCCATTATTTTCAGCGCGTTTTCCGGCAGCCAGCCGTCAACCCACTGATCGCCGACAATCTTAATTTTGCCCTCATCGACATACGGCTTGAGGACCTTCATCTGCCCGGCGCGGAACAGTTTGGCATTATTATCCACCGGCGAACCGCCCATCAGGAAATAATTACCCTGCGGCACTTTGTCGACCAGGCTTTGCGCCTGCATTTCGCCGACTTTTTCATTGTCGAAAGAAATATAAAAATCAATATCAGCATTATTAATCATGCGATCATAGGCCAGGACTTTAATACCTTCCTGTTTGGCCTCTTTAATAACGTTGCTGAGCACCTGACCGTTATAAGGAATAATGACTAAGACATCGACGCCGCGGTTGATCATGTTTTCAATTTGCGACATTTGCGTTTCTTCATTGCCATTGGCGGACTGAACAAAAACTTTGGCGCCTAAGGATTCCGCTTTATTGACGAAAATATCGCGGTCTTTCTGCCAGCGCTCCAGACGCAGATCGTCGATGGCCATGCCAATCTTCACTTCTTTCGCCATCCCCGCCATGCTGGCGAGCAGGAGGGAGCTGGCGCAAAGCGTAAGGCAAAGGTTCTTTATCTTCATAATAACGATACCTTTTTTGTAAGGGTAGGTAAGACGAACGGAAAATAATGTTTGATACATGAGGTTGCGGATACGTTACAGATTCTTAACGCGGAAAGCAGGGCTGGCAATTACCGGTTTTTATTTTGCGGTTATGAAATTTCGTTTAATGCGTAAATTATGACGGCGATCGTATTTTATTCATGCACACTCTTATTATTGCACTGGACTTCTCTGACAGGACGGCAGAAGAACGAGCAGATATTATTTTTTGCGAGCTAGCGCACGTTTGTGGATTCTCTCAATGGCGGTGTGAAATAACGTAATTGAGGAAAATGAAAGCGAAATTCTATATTGGCTTAAACCCGTCATACTTCAAGTTGTAGGTGTGTTGGTGACATTCGTTGCTTCGCCCCCTGGTTATCGGGGACTCGCGCTCCTGCCGCCTTCCTGCAACTCGAATTATTTAGGGTACCTGATTGGTTATTCGCCGCATCTCTGAATATGGAGTTCTCTATGCAGACCTATTTCGATCAACTCGATCGCGTTCGTTACGAAGGCCCGAAATCCACTAACCCGCTGGCTTTCCGTCATTACAACCCGGATGAACTGGTGCTGGGCAAACGGATGGAAGATCATCTGCGTTTTGCGGCCTGTTACTGGCACACTTTCTGCTGGAATGGCGCCGATATGTTTGGCGTGGGCTCCTTCGATCGCCCATGGCAGCAGCCTGGCGACGCCCTGGAGATGGCCAAACGCAAAGCCGATGTGGCGTTCGAATTTTTCCATAAACTCAACGTGCCTTACTACTGCTTCCACGACGTTGACGTCTCGCCGGAAGGGAGTTCGCTCAAGGAGTACAGCAATAACTTCGCCCGGATGGTCGAGGTACTGGCGGAGAAGCAGCAGCAGAGCGGCGTCAAGCTTCTGTGGGGGACCGCAAACTGCTTCACCAACCCGCGCTACGGCGCTGGTGCGGCCACCAACCCGGACCCGGAAGTGTTCAGCTGGGCGGCCACCCAGGTGGTCACCGCCATGAATGCCACCCATCAGCTGGGCGGCGAAAACTATGTTCTGTGGGGCGGTCGCGAGGGCTATGAAACCCTGCTGAATACCGACCTGCGCCAGGAGCGTGAACAGATTGGCCGCTTTATGCAGCTGGTGGTGGAGCATAAGCACAAAATCGGCTTTAAAGGCACGCTGCTGATCGAGCCCAAACCGCAGGAGCCTACCAAGCATCAGTATGATTATGATGCCTCTACCGTTTACGGCTTCCTCAAGCAGTTTGGCCTGGAAAAAGAGATTAAACTGAACATTGAAGCCAACCATGCGACCCTCGCCGGCCACTCTTTCCATCATGAGATCGCGACGGCCATCGCGCTGGGGCTGTTCGGTTCCGTCGACGCCAACCGCGGCGATCCGCAGCTGGGCTGGGATACCGACCAGTTCCCGAACAGCGTCGAAGAGAACGCGCTGGTGATGTATGAAATTCTCAAAGCGGGCGGCTTCACCACCGGCGGCCTCAATTTTGATGCGAAAGTGCGCCGTCAGAGCACCGACAAATATGATCTGTTCTACGGCCATATCGGCGCGATGGATACCATGGCGCTGTCGCTGAAGGTCGCGGCGCGGATGATCGAGGACGGTGAACTGGATAAACGCGTGGCCAAACGCTACGCCGGCTGGAACGGCGAGCTGGGGCAGCAGATCCTGAACGGGCAGATGACCCTCAGCGACATTGCCCAGTATGCCGTTCAGCATCAGCTGGCGCCGCAGCATCGCAGCGGCCAGCAGGAACAACTGGAAAACCTGGTCAACCATTATCTGTTTGACAAGTAATCATGCGGCGGCGCCCGGCGTGACCGGGGTCGCCACCAGGATGCTCTGTTCGCGCCACGCTCAGCCGTGGCGCGCGTTTAAGGAGAGGGAGTATGTATATCGGCATCGATCTGGGGACATCGGGCGTCAAAGCCATTCTGCTCAATGAGCAGGGTGATGTGGTGGCATCGCATACCGAAAAGCTTACAGTCTCGCGTCCGCATCCGCTGTGGTCGGAACAAGATCCCGAGCAGTGGTGGCAGGCTACGGACACGGCGATGAAAGCCCTGGGCGCGCAGCATAGTCTGCGCGACGTGAAGGCGCTGGGGATCGCCGGGCAGATGCACGGCGCCACCCTGCTGGATAAATCGTTACAGGTGCTGCGTCCTGCCATTTTATGGAATGACGGCCGCTGCGGCGAAGAGTGCCAGCTGCTGGAGGAAAAAGTCAGCGCTTCCCGGCAGATCACCGGCAACCTGATGATGCCGGGCTTTACGGCGCCGAAGCTCTTGTGGGTGCAGCGCCACGAGGCGGCGGTGTTCAGCCAGGTCGATAAAGTGCTGCTGCCGAAGGATTATCTGCGTCTGCGGATGACCGGCGAGCTTGCCAGCGATATGTCTGACGCCGCCGGTACCCTGTGGATGGACGTCGCCCGACGCGACTGGAGCGATGAGATGCTCGCCGCCTGCGATCTCAACCGGGACGCGATGCCGGCCCTGTTTGAAGGCAGCGACGTCACCGGGCAGCTGCGCCCGGAGGTGGCGCAGGCGTGGAATATGCCACAGGCGCTGGTGGTGGGGGGCGGCGGCGACAACGCCGCCGGCGCGGTCGGGGTTGGCATGGCCGATGCCGGTCAGGCGATGCTGTCGCTGGGCACTTCAGGTGTGTATTTCGCGGTCAGCGAAGGATTCCTCAGCAAGCCTGAAAGCGCGGTGCATAGCTTTTGTCATGCGCTACCGGGCCGCTGGCATTTGATGTCGGTGATGCTCAGCGCGGCCTCCTGTCTGGACTGGGCGGCGAAATTAACCGGTCTCGCCAGCGTGCCGGCGCTGATTGCGGCGGCACAGTCAGCCGACGAGAGCGCCGGTCCGGTGTGGTTCCTGCCCTATCTGTCGGGCGAACGCACGCCGCACAACAACCCGCAGGCCAAGGGCGTCTTCTTCGGCCTGACGCATCAGCATGGGCCGGCAGAGCTGGCGCGGGCAGTACTGGAGGGGGTGGGCTATGCGCTGGCGGACGGTATGGACGTGGTACACGCCTGCGGCATCAAGCCGCAGAGCATCACCCTTATCGGCGGCGGGGCGCGTAGCGCTTACTGGCGACAAATGCTGGCGGATATCAGCGGCCAGCAGCTCGATTACCGTACCGGGGGCGACGTCGGCCCGGCGCTGGGGGCGGCCAGGCTGGCGCAGCTGGCGGTGCACGGCGAAGCCGACCGCGCCGGGCTGTTGACGCCGCTGCCGCTTGAGCAAGCGCATCGCCCGGACGATCGCCGAGTGGCCCACTATGCGCCGCAGCGGGAAACCTTCCGCCAGATTTATCAGCAGCTGAAACCGCTGATGTCATAGCCTCAGTCCGTCCGGCAGCGCCGGGCGGATTACTCCCCTGAATGTCCAGTCTGCATTCATCCAAAACACGTATTTATTAATTCCGAAATGTCAGCTTTGCTGCACCTGGCCTGCGCCATCGCCGGGCGGTTCGGTCATAATCAGCGCGTGTCGACAGGGAGGAGCGATGAATATAAAACGCAGTATTGCCAGAGGGATGATGGCAGCAGGGTCGCTGGTTTATCTGCTGGGTATCTGGCGGACCTGCCCGCTGTTTAGCGGTAAAGGTTATTTTCTTGGCGTACTGGTGATGGGGATGTTTGCCGTCCTCGCCCATCAGCGCGCCAGACGGTGGCAGGGGCAGGACGACGGATTTATCGCGTTATGCCGGCTGGTGTTGCTGCTGTCGGCGGGCCTGCTGCTGGTGGGCGCCTGGCATGTGCCGGCAGACTGGTATGAAAAAGCCGTCTATATCGCGGCGTGGTTTGTCTGCTTATACGGCGCATCTGCGACCCCCGAACGGGCCCGCGTCGCCCGCGCGGTGCAAAAAACGGAATAGGCGCCCGGTTGTCCGGTGCGCCGGGCCGTTAGCTGACCAGCCGGCGGCGATCAACCCGCTGCACCAGGCCGGACAGCAGCAGACTGCCGAGCAGGGCGGCGCTGAAAATCCACACAATATCCAGCAGCGGCCAGCGGCTCAGTTCCAGATGGCTGGCGCGCAGCGCATGTACAATCAGGGCATGGAAGCCGTAAATCCCCAGAGAATGACGCGCAATACATTCGATACCGGGCAGGGGACGCGCGTTAAGCCAGTTTTTGGCGAGCGTCAGCAGGGTGACCGCGCAAACGAACACCGCCGGTCCGCAGTAGAGATACCAGGTGTCGCCGAAGTCCCCGCGCCAGCGCAGCTCATGCAGCGTGCCGCGGGAGATGACCCACACGGCGGCGAGGAACAGCGCGGCGCAGAGCGGGGTCAGCCATTTTTTATCCGTGTTCAGGGTGCCAATGGCCCTGCCCAGCACGCCGTAGAGCACGTAATAAAAGGTGTCGCCATTGATATAGAGGTTGACCGGCAACCACTCAATCCCGGCGGCTTTGACGCCGACCATATTGGGGTTGGCCAGAATGCCGAGGATCGCCATCAGCGTCAGCAGCATTTTGCCGCTGACGGACTTAACCTGAATAAGCGGCGAGAGCAGGTAGATAACGGTGATAGCAAAGAAAAACCACAGGTGGTAGAAGACAGGCTTCTGCAGCACATTCTTTAACGACAGCTCGACGTTGATATGGGTAAACAGCGCGATATACAGCAGAGAAAGCGCGCTATAGAACGCAATGCACAGGCCAATCCGCCAGAAGTGGCGCGGCTGGGCGCTGCGTTCCCCAAAAAAGAGGTAGCCCGAGATCATAAAAAACAGCGGCACGCTGACGCGGGAGGTGGAATTGAGCAGATTGGCGATATCCCATTGCAGCAGCGTAATCGCATGCGGATGAGTGATATACCAGCTGGTACTGTGGATCATCACCACCATCATGCAGGCAATGCCGCGCAGGTTGGTGATCCAGTGAATCTTTTCTTGCATCCGTCCCTCAAAGTCTACTGGCGAAATAAGGTCTGACCCGCCTTATGCCCCGGTGTCGCACGAGATTAGTCTGAGTTTTTGGTCACAGACTTGTCGCTGTTTCATGATATTCGCAAAATACCTGTAATACTGAATATTTACGATAACAACTTGCTAACAAGGCGGTGGAGGAGAACGTGGTGAAAGGTGTCGTTTCCATAATGCTGGTGCTGCTCCTTGCGGGCTGCAGCGAGACCGTTTCCCCGCCGGCGCAAAAAGCGCAGCGCGCGCGTATTACCCCGCAAACCACGCTCAATATGGCGCAGCTTTGCAAGGACCAGGCCGCTATCCGCTATAACACGCAAACGCAGTTAGTTGACGTGAACCATTTTGAACAATTCCAGGCAAGCTATGAGCTGTCGGGCCGTACCGGCAAGAATGAACGTTTCATCTGTTCCTTTGACCCGGACGGCCAGTTTATGCATCTTTCGATGCGCTGAATCGACCCCACCTGGCGTAAATTTCGTCCGTTTTCCTGAAACTACGCCGTTTCGTACTGTATATCTCGCAGCCAGCGGGTATACTGACTCCTTCCTTTAAATCCACACGTATCCAGCACGAAATCATATGCAAAAGTTTGATACCAGGACCTTCCAGGGCCTGATCCTGACCTTACAGGATTACTGGGCTCGTCAGGGCTGCACCATTGTTCAACCACTGGACATGGAAGTCGGCGCCGGCACCTCTCACCCGATGACCTGCCTGCGCGCGCTAGGGCCGGAGCCGATGGCGACCGCCTACGTACAGCCTTCCCGTCGTCCAACCGATGGCCGCTATGGCGAAAACCCGAACCGTTTACAGCATTACTATCAGTTTCAGGTGGTGATTAAGCCTTCTCCGGACAACATCCAGGAGCTGTACCTCGGGTCGCTGAAAGAGCTGGGTATGGACCCGACCATTCACGACATTCGCTTCGTCGAAGACAACTGGGAAAACCCGACGCTGGGCGCCTGGGGTCTGGGTTGGGAAGTGTGGCTCAACGGCATGGAAGTGACGCAGTTCACCTACTTCCAGCAGGTGGGCGGCCTGGAGTGTAAGCCGGTGACCGGCGAGATCACCTACGGTCTGGAGCGTCTGGCGATGTACATCCAGGGCGTCGACAGCGTCTACGACCTGGTCTGGAGCGACGGCCCGCTGGGGAAAACCACCTACGGCGACGTGTTCCACCAGAACGAAGTGGAGCAGTCCACCTATAACTTCGAATACGCCGACGTCGATTTCCTCTTCTCCTGCTTCGAGCAGTATGAGAAAGAGGCCCAGCAGCTGCTGGCGCTGGAGACCCCGCTGCCGCTGCCGGCCTACGAGCGTATTCTGAAAGCGGCTCACAGCTTCAACCTGCTGGATGCGCGTAAAGCCATCTCCGTCACCGAGCGTCAGCGCTATATCCTGCGCATTCGCACCCTGACGAAAGCAGTGGCGGAAGCGTACTACGCTTCCCGTGAAGCGCTCGGCTTCCCGATGTGCAACAAGAATAAATAAGAGGCGGCCATGTCTGAGAATACTTTTCTGGTGGAAATCGGCACTGAAGAGCTGCCACCAAAAGCGCTGCGCAGCCTGGCGGAATCTTTTGCTGCGAACGTGACCGCAGAGCTGGATAACGCCGGCCTCGCGCACGGTAAAGTGGAATGGTTTGCCGCTCCGCGTCGTCTGGCGCTGAAGGTAGCCAACCTGGCGGCGGCGCAGGCCGATCGCGAAGTGGAAAAACGCGGCCCGGCCGTTGCCCAGGCGTTCGATGCCGAAGGCAAGCCAAGCAAAGCGGCCGAAGGCTGGGCGCGCGGCTGCGGTATCACCGTCGATCAGGCCGAACGTCTGACCACGGACAAAGGCGAGTGGCTGCTGTATCGCGCCCATGTGAAGGGCGAAAGCACTGAAGCCCTGCTGCCGAACATGATTGCCAGCTCGCTGGCGAAGCTGCCGATCCCGAAACTGATGCGCTGGGGCGCGTCTGACGTCCACTTCGTGCGCCCGGTTCACACCGTCACGCTGCTGCTGGGTGACAAAGTGATCCCGGCTACTATCCTCGGTATTCCGTCCGATCGCGTGATCCGCGGCCATCGCTTTATGGGCGAGCCGGAATTCACCATCGACCATGCCGACCAGTATCCGCAGATCCTGCTGGAGCGCGGTAAAGTCATCGCCGATTACGAACAGCGTAAAGCCAAAATCAAAGCCGATGCGGAAGAGGCGGCGCGTAAGATTGGCGGTAAAGCCGATCTGAGCGAAAGCCTGCTGGAAGAAGTCACCTCGCTGGTGGAATGGCCGGTGGTGCTGACGGCGAAGTTCGAAGAAAAATTCCTCGCGGTGCCGTCTGAAGCGCTGGTTTACACCATGAAGGGCGACCAGAAGTACTTCCCGGTCTACGACAACGCCGGTAAGCTGCTGCCGAACTTTATCTTCGTCGCTAACATCGAGTCGAAAGATCCGCAGCAGATCATCTCCGGTAACGAGAAGGTAGTCCGTCCGCGTCTGGCCGATGCCGAGTTCTTCTTCAACACCGACCGTAAAAAACGTCTGGAAGACAACCTGCCGCGTCTGGAAACCGTGCTGTTCCAGCAGCAGCTGGGGACGTTGCGCGACAAGACCGATCGCATTCAGGCGCTGGCGGGCTGGATTGCCGAGCAGATTGGCGCTGACGTGAACCACGCGACCCGCGCGGGCCTGCTGTCCAAGTGCGACCTGATGACCAACATGGTCTTCGAGTTCACCGACACCCAGGGCGTGATGGGGATGCACTACGCGCGCCATGATGGCGAAGCGGAAGATGTGGCCGTGGCGCTGAACGAACAGTATCAGCCGCGCTTTGCCGGCGACGCGCTGCCGTCTAACCCGGTGGCCTGCGCGGTGGCGATTGCCGATAAGATGGACACCCTGGCGGGTATCTTCGGTATCGGCCAGCACCCGAAAGGCGATAAAGACCCGTTTGCGCTGCGCCGCGCCGCGCTGGGCGTCCTGCGTATTATCGTCGAGAAGAACCTGAATCTCGATCTGCAAACGCTGACTGAAGAAGCGGTGCGTCTGTACGGTGAGAAGCTGACCAACGCCAACGTGGTCGATGACGTGATCGACTTTATGCTGGGCCGTTTCCGCGCCTGGTATCAGGACGAAGGCTACGGTGTCGACACTATCCAGGCGGTACTGGCGCGTCGTCCAACCCGCCCGGCGGATTTCGATGCGCGTATGAAGGCGGTATCGCACTTCCGTACTCTGGAAGAGTCCTCCGCGCTGGCGGCGGCGAACAAGCGTGTCTCCAACATCCTGGCGAAATCCGACGAAACGCTGAACGACATCGTTCACGCTTCGGTGCTGAAAGAAGCGGCGGAAATTAAGCTGGCGGGCAATCTGGTGGTGCTGCGCGACAAGCTGCAGCCGTACTTCGCCGCAGGCCGCTATCAGGATGCGCTGATTGAGCTGGCCGCCCTGCGCGAGCCGGTGGATGAGTTCTTCGAGAACGTGATGGTTAACGCTGAAGACAAAGATGTTCGCATCAACCGTCTGACGCTGCTGTCCAAACTGCGCGAGCTGTTCCTGCAGGTAGCGGATATTTCTCTGCTGCAGTAAGCGTATCGGAAATAATAAAAGACCTGCCTCAGGGCAGGTTTTTTTATACGTGAAATATAAATAGGTGAACCGCTAATAATTCTGTCATTGATATCTTCATTATTTTCATTCATCGATAAGAAATGTTTAGGAATATATAAACATAATTCCGCGAGGTATTTACGCTAGAATGGCGGCGGGTGCTTGAGACTGTGTGTCTCAGGTATTCAGCGGGAGACAGACAGAGAAAAGCCCCACCTGATAGTAATCAATGTGAGGCTCCCCTATGCATGAACACCATAAGAGTAGCCTCTTACTTGTTGAAAATCAACACGGTGTATGGGTCCACCACATATTGCAATTTTTACTCTCACGTAAAATATAGTCCACTGGCGTCATCAGTTCGAGTGATTTATGTGGCCTTTTGCTGTTATACAGCACCAGAT